>NZ_JAQJCK010000005.1:0-397015 GCF_030182455.1 Rhizobium cerradonense | reverse complement strand
ATGGCGGCATCTTCGTCGAGCCGACGGTGGTCGACGGCGTCACCTCCTCCAGCCGGCTGTTCAAGGAAGAAATCTTCGGGCCGATCCTGTCGGTGACGACCTTCAACACGCTGGCCGAGGCGGTCGCCCTTGCCAACGACACCAATTATGGCCTGACGGCATCGGTCTATACCGGCAGCCTGAAGCATGCGATCCGCCTGTCGCGCGACATCCGGGCCGGCCTCGTCACGGTCAACTGCTTCGGCGAAGGCGACGCGACGACCCCGTTCGGCGGCTACAAGGAATCCGGCTTCGGCGGCCGCGACAAGTCGATCTTCGCACACGACAACTATTGCGAACTCAAGACCATCTGGATCGACATCTCCGATCGCTCCGTCGACGAGACCATCCGATGACCCGGCATGTGATCAAGCGCCTACCGATTGATACCGGCGTTTCGGGATGGGAGGCGATTAGCGAACGCGCCTATCCCGTGACGGCGCTTGACCACGACATTACTGCGGACTGGCTGATCATCGGCGCAGGATTCGCCGGGCTATCCGCGGCCCGGCGCCTCTCGCAATCGCGGCCGCAGGACAAGATCGTCATTCTTGAGGCTCGTGAACTCGCAAAAGGACCGGCCGGACGAAATTCCGGCTTCATGATCGATGTGCCGCATAATCTCTCGTCCGGCGAGTACTCGGTTGCCGACGAGCAGTCCACCAAGGACGAGATCAGACAGAACCGCTTGGCAATCGCGTTCGCCGCGGATGTTGCGGCCGAGTATGGCCTGTCCAAGGAAACATTCGATCCATCGGGCAAGACGAACGCCGCTGCGTCGGACAGGGGGCTGGGGCTCAACGAGAATTACAGAAAGTCCCTCGAGAAGATCGGCGAAGGTTATCGCGTTCTCGATGCCGATCAGATGCGGGAAATGACCGGCTCGCACTATTATCGAGGAGGGCTCTATACCCCAGGGGCCGTGCTGATCCAGCCGGCGGAATATATCCGCGGCTTGGCGCGCGGACTGCGATCAAAAATCGATCTTTACGAGCATTCACCGGTGCTGGAGCTTTCGCGCGAAGGCAGGTTCTGGAAGGCCAAGTCAAACCGCGGATCCGTGTCTGCGCCGAAGGTCATTCTGGGTGTGAACGGCCACATCGAAAGCTTCGGCCACTTTCGCCGCCGCTTGATGCACATCTTTACCTACGCATCGATGACAACCGCCTTCTCACAGAACGAATATGGCGGTGTTACCGGAGCGGACCGCTGGGCGCTTCTGCCCGCAGATCCCATGGGCGCGACCGTACGCAAGATCACCACAAACGGCCTGTCCCGTATCGTCATAAGGACGAGGTTCACATACGATCCAAGCCTCCAGGTGTCGGATAGGCGTGTCGCCGGCATAGCTGCCGAGCAGCGCCGGTCATTCGATGCCCGTTTCCCCGGACTGAAAGGCTTGCCCCTGGAATATAGCTGGGCCGGTGCGCTGTGCCTCAGCCGGAACCATGTGCCAGCATTTGGTGAGGTCGAAGAAGGGCTCTTTTCTGCCTGCTGCGAAAATGGCCTCGGCACCGTCAAGAGCACACTCGCGGGGATGATGGCTGCCGATCTGGCGACAGGGGCGGGTAGCCCTGAACTCGAACAATACAGAAATCAACCGGAGCCGAGCAAGTTGCCGCCCGAGCCGATCGCGTGGCTCGGCGTGAACTCGGTCATCCGGCTGCAGGAGTTGCGTGCAGGCCGCGAGGGATGATCCCTCGCCGCGCAATAATGAGGATCGAGCCAAGCGCAGATCTTCAGAAGAATGGGAACGAGAACTAGGAGTAAAAACAATGAAGGCTTTGTGGAAGGCGCTTTGCGCCGCTGCGATGATCGGAATGAGCATGTTTCCTGCTCATGCTGAAGAAAAGACCATCACCATCGGCACCATGTCCTGGGAGGATCTGACCCCTATCACGGGCATCACCAAAAAGGTCCTCGAAGATTCGGGCTATACGGTCAAGGTTCTGCCCTTTTCGGAATGGGGTATCGCCTACGCTGCCTTGAGCAAGGGTGACATTCAGATCCTTGCATCTCAGACCGATTATGTTGCTCAGGACTATTGGGACAAGAACAAGAACCGTCTGGAGAAAATCTCGCCGGTTTCCCACGGCCTTTACCAAGCCATCGCCGTCCCCAACTACGTTCCGATCGACTCTACGGACCAGCTGAACGACAATGCCGACAAGTTCGGCGGCAAGATCGTCGGCATCGAGCCGGGCTCGGGCCTGATGCGTGACGCGGCCAATGCCGTCAAAGAATACGGTCTTAAGCTGCAACTCGTGGAAGGCAGCACGGCAGCTATGACCGCTGCTCTGAAATCGGCCATTGATCGCAAGGAATGGATTGCCGTTACGATCTGGGAACCGTCTTGGATGATGCAGAAGTATCCGGTCAAGTTCCTCAAGGATCCGAAGGGCGTGTTCCCGCCTCCGCAGAGCTACTACTGGATCGGCAAGAAGGGTTTTTCGGCTGACAATCCACATGCTCGCGAAGTCATCGCCAGCGTCTATGTTCCGCTTGCTGATATCACGGCGATGAACGGCGCCGTCAGCGATGGCAAGACCATGGATCAGGCCGTCCAGGATTGGATCGGGGCCCATGCCGACCTGATCAAGCGCTGGGAAAACATCAAGAAAAACTAATCGTATCCTGGCCGTCCGGCTCGCCGGGCGGCCATCCTGAAGCCCAACGAGAGAAGCCAGCACCAATTGGCTCAAAGGGGATCGCTATGAAAACAAATGTCGATACCAATGAAGTTCTGATTGACTGCCAATCCGTCTGGAAAGTCTTCGGAGACAAGTCCGCCGCCGCGATGAAGTCCATCGGAGAGCGCGGTCTCGGGAAAAAGCAGGTCCTGCAGGAGTTCAACTGTGTCGTCGGCGTGTCCGATGCGAGCATCGAGGTTCGGCGCGGCGAAATCTTCTGCATCATGGGCCTGTCGGGCAGCGGTAAGTCGACGCTGATCCGTCTCCTCAACAAGCTGATCACGCCCAGCGCCGGAAAGGTTCTGGTCAAGGGACGCGACCTAGCCGCCTTATCTCCCGTCGATCTGCGGCAGATGCGCGCCCGGCATATCGGAATGGTCTTTCAGAGCGTCGCACTCTTGCCGCACAAGACGGTCCTGGAGAATGCGGCCTTCGGCCTCGAGGTGCAGGGAATTCCAAAGTCCGAGCGAAACGAGACGGCACGCGCGGCCTTGGAGAAGGTCGGCCTTGCTGATTGGACGAACCGCTATCCTCAGGAACTTTCCGGCGGCATGCAGCAACGCGTCGGCCTTGCTCGCGCGCTAGCTGCCGATCCGGAAATCATTCTCATGGACGAGCCGTTCAGCGCGCTGGATCCTCTGATCCGGCGGCAGCTTCAGGACGAATTCCGGCAGCTTACCAAAGCTCTCGGGAAGTCCGCTGTCTTCATTACCCACGATCTCGACGAGGCCATCCGGATCGGCGACCGCATCGCAATCATGAAGGATGGCGTGATCATCCAGACCGGCACCGCCGAGGAGATCATCCTCAATCCCGCTGACGACTACGTCGCAGAATTCGTTGCCGGGATATCGCGCCTTCATCTGATCAAGGCGCATTCCGTCATGCGCAGCGTCGCCGAGTTCCAGCAGAGTCAGCCGAATTCCGACATTTCTTCGTTGGCACGCACGACACCGGACGCCGATATCGACGAGCTCATCACATTGACGATGCAGTCGAACCGCGACGCCATTGCTGTCGTGGACAATGGTCAGGTGATCGGCGTCGTCACACCGCGAAGCTTGTTGATGGGCGTCAAGGGAACGTCCACCAGCAATCTCGCCGCGGCGTGACACCTAACTGGAGTTCAGCGACATGGAAAGTTCAGGCTTTACCGATGTTTTTGACGAATGGACGGACTCCGCCCTCGGCTGGGTGAGCGACAATGGCGAGTCCCTTTTCGACAATGTTCGATGGGTTCTCGAAGGGCTCTACGGTGCAATCCTATGGCTTCTCGAGCTCCCACCATTCTATGTGGTTGCTCTTGTCGTCGCCCTTATCGGCTGGCGGCTGGTCAATATCTGGTTTGCCGTGCTCAGCGGCGTTGCGCTTGCCCTCTGCTTTTCCATGGGGCTTTGGCCGGAAACGATGAGCACTCTGGCTCTGGTGCTCACCGCGACCGTACTCGCGCTAGCGCTTGGAATTCCGATCGGCATCGCCGCCGGGTTCTTCACCGCGCTGGATCGCTTCATGGAGCCCGGCCTCGATTTGATCCAGACGCTTCCGCCATATATCTACCTGCTGCCGGCGATCGCGCTGCTCGGCTACGGGCCGGCGACGGCGCTGATCGCCACGATCGTAGTTGCGATGCCGCCGGCCATCAGACTGACGTCGCTGGGTATCCGGATGACGCCGAAGGAGTTCATCGAACTCGGCGAGGCGAGCGGCATCAGGCCGAGCCAGATGTTCTTCAAGATCCGCTTGCCGTTTGCTCTTCCGAGCATCATGGCCGGTATCAACCAGAGCCTTATGATGGCATTCGGGATGGTCGTCATCGCGGGTATCGTCGGCTCCGGCGGGCTGGGGGAGACGATCTACGGTGCGATCCGCACGCTCGATATCGCAACATCCATTAACGGTGCGATTGCCATCGTGGTTCTGACGATGGTGATTGACCGGATCACCCAGAGCGCCGCAAGCTTCGGTACGGGGAGGAAGCCATGAGCCCTTCGATCCTGCAGTTTTCACCAGGCGCCTTCCTTGCCCCGGCGGTCGACTGGCTGAACACCAACCTTCATCCGCTGTTCGCGGCGATCAGCACTATCATCGAGGCAGTCCTTTCAGGGATCGAGGCGGCTCTGCTCTTCGTGCCGTCCTATGCGCTGATCGCGATCGTTGTCGTTCTGGCATTTGTGGCCGTGGGGCTCCGCGCCGCGATCCTGTCGGGCCTTTGCCTTGGGTTTTGCCTTCTCGTCGGACTCTGGACGGCGTCCATGCAGACCGTTGCCTTGGTGACAGTCGCCGTCCTGATATCCGTTCTCATCGCGTTTCCGATCGGTGTTCTCTGCTCCCGCTATAAGGCCCTGCAAGCGACGGTGCGACCGATACTGGACGTGATGCAGACCGTTCCGCCGTGGGTCTACCTCATTCCGGCCGTGATGATCTTCAGCCTTGGGCGGGTGCCGGCAATCATAGCCACCATTGTCTATGGCATTCCGCCGATGCTCCGGTTGACCACGCTCGCATTCAACCAGGTGCCGAGGGAGTTCAAGGAGCTCGGCAGTGCCATCGGTGCGCATCCCCGTGCCATCCTTTGGAAGATTGAAATTCCTTTGGCAAAGCGGACCCTTCTGGTCGGCCTCAATCAGTGCATTCTTCTCTCTCTGGCGATGGTGGTCTTGGCCGGTCTGGTCGGCGCAGGTGGCCTCGGCGCGGAGGTCACGCGCGGTCTGACACGCATGGAGATGGGTCTGGGTCTCAGGGCTGGTTTGGCAATCGTGGCGGTCGCGCTGCTCCTCGACAGGCTGTCCCGCGGTCTGCTGGACCGTGACAAGCTTCCAGTGTCGAAATGACATCAAGGACACCCACGATGAGAAACAGCTTTTTCTGCATCGATGCGCACACCTGCGGAAATCCCGTGCGGCTGGTCGCAGGCGGCGGTCCGCTTCTGCCGCACGCACCGATGGGCGAGCGGCGAGAGATATTTCTTCGGGATCATGATTGGGTTCGCAAGGCGCTGATGTTCGAGCCGAGGGGGCACGACATCATGTCCGGCGCGATCATATATCCGGCCTACCGCGATGATTGCGACATAGCGGTCCTGTTCATCGAGGTCAGCGGTTGCCTGCCGATGTGCGGGGCAGGCACCATCGGGCTTGTTACCGCTGCGATCGAGGAAGGTCTGGTTCAGCCGCGCGAGCCCGGGAAGCTCTCGATAGAAACCCCCGCTGGAAGGGTGGATGTCACGTTCGAGACGAGCGGAGATCATGTCGATTCCGTCCGGCTCTTCAATGTGCCGAGTTATCTCCACGCAGCGGATGTTGAGGTGAATGTGCCTGGCATGGGACGTCTGCGTGTCGATATTGCCTATGGCGGCAACTACTACGCGGTGGTGGAGCCGCAAGAAAACTGGAGCGGTCTCGACGGCATGACTGCGGCCGATATCGTCGGTTGCAGTCAGAAGCTCAGGACCGCTCTCGCCGGCATATGTGATCCGATCCATCCGGATGATGCCCGCATTCGTGGCGTTCACCATGCGATATGGTGCGATCGTCCGGTCAACGATGCCTCCGATGGCCGTTGCGCGGTGTTTTATGGTGAAAAGGCCATCGATCGGTCGCCGGGCGGCACCGGCACATCAGCGCGGATGGCGCAATTGCATGCAAAGGGACGTCTGGCTGTCGGATCGACATACCGTCATGAAAGCTTGATCGGAACCATCTTCGAAGGCCGGCTCGAAGCCGAGGTTAGTATCGGAGCTTATAAAGGCATCCTTCCGAGCATCGGAGGCTGGGCACGCGTCATCGGCCACAACACGATTTTTGTCGATGAACGCGATCCACTCGCGCACGGCTTCCAGATCCGATAAAATAGGTCTTTGCGGTCTTTGGAAGCGGCAGGGAGATAAAGAGATGCTTGAGAAATATCGGCCGGAAGATGACGTCGTCACGTCCGCCAGCCGTCTCAAGGTGGGGTTCATCTTGGCGCGGTCGTTCACTTTGTCCGCCTTCGCGCTCTTCGTGGATACGTTGCGGCTTGCAAGCGACAAACAGGATCGTTCCGGAAGGGTTCTTGCGGACTGGCAGGTGATTGGAAGCACGAGGCACCTCATAGCCTCGAGCTGTGGCGTCCAGGTCGCTCCGACGTCGGATCTCGTTGATCCCTCGCGGTTCGACTACATCGCGGTCGTCGGCGGCCTTCTGACCGTCGAAAACCCCGTCGACCAGGAGACAATTGCATATCTCAAGCAGGCGGACGCCAAGAAGGTGCCACTGATCGGCGTGTGCACCGGGTCATTCATTCTTGCTGCGGCGGGCCTCATGAAACGGCACGAATCCTGTGTAAGCTGGCTGCATTACGAGAAGTTTCGAGAGCGCTTCCCCGAGCTCAAGGTCCGCTCCGACCGACTGTTCAATCTCGATCGCCAGCGAGGATCGTGCGCAGGCGGCAGCAGCGCCGCCGACTTGGCGGCATTGCTGGTCAGGAAATACATCAGCCGTGACGCGGAGCGAAATGCGCTGGAGGTCCTGCAGATCGAGAAGGCCCGAACCACCGCGGACATCCAGCCCCGTCGTCCGCTGTACGAAGACTATGACGATGCCCGCGTGAAGGCGGCAATGATCGCAATGGAACAGTTCGTCGATGGCAGCCTGCCGATTCCCAAGTTGGCTGCCAAGGTTGGACTGTCACGGCGGCAACTGGAGAGAATTTTCATCGAAAAGACGGGAATGTCTCCTGCCAAGGCATACAACCGGGTTCGCATGGAGCGGGCGAAGTCGATTCTTGCCCGGTCGAAGGCGCCTCTCATCGAGATCGCGCTGGATGTCGGATTTGAAAACACGTCGCAGTTCACGAGGACATTCAAGCGCACATTTGGGCAGACGCCGTCGCAACATCGCGCGGCGGTTTTGAGCGCCCGCTCCGTTTGATTGATACGATCACGGACTTAATGCGGTACCTATGAGGAGACTTCGCTGAACCACCGCGACGCGGCCTCAGCAGCCTGCTCAAGGTTAGGGGCAGCGTCAGCCGCCCAGGCGACGACGCCGTCCGGGCGCACGAGCACAGCGCTTAACCCCAGCCGATCCCTGACATCACTTGCGATATAAGTTATCCGCCCACGCCAGCGGCTTGCAAGCGCGCGCAGGGGAGAGCGCAGGTCAAAGTCCAGCAGGATGCCTTGCCCCTTCCTGAGAAGTTCTCCGAGCGTTGTCCCGTCGGTCAACTCGAAATCGGGTACGCTGCGGCCGATCAGCGGGTGGAGGCTTGCAAGGTCGTAGCGGAGTGAAACGCCCCACACCCGCTCGGCGAAGTATGTCGCGCCGTCGTGCGTGTCGATGAGGTCGCGGATGATGGCTTCGAGCGCGCGCGAACTCTGGGTCGGCCGCATGAGCGCGACCTGGGCGCGCGACCAGTCGAGGACCTGAGCTCCGACTGGATGCCGTTCACGCCAGTAGCTGTCAAGCAGATCGGTCGGGGCATCGCCGCGGATGATGGCAGCAAGTTTCCAGCCAAGGTTCATCGCGTCGCCAAGCCCGAGATTGAGCCCTTGGCCACCCAATGGCGAGTGGATGTGCGCGGCGTCGCCGGCGAGCAGCACTCGTCCTTTTCGATAGGTGGTCGCTTGATAGGCGCGGTCCGTCCAGGTCGTAGCGAGCCCGAGGGCCGTCACTGTGACCTCGGCGCCGGAGACACGGCGCAATACCGCCTGCACATGGTCAAGCGTGATCGGCTGGGTTCGATGGAAAGCGCCACCGTCGAAATCGACCATCGCGATCGTTCCTGGCGGCGCGTAGTTATACATGCCCGTTGGCGTGTAGGTACGGCCCGGTCGAAGCTTGTCCGGATCAGCCAACTCGACTTCGGCCGAATAGCCGGTGAACTCGGGATCCGTACCGACAAAGTCGAAGCCGCCAGCTTTGCGCACAGTGCTGCGGCCGCCATCACATCCAACAAGCCAGCGTCCGAGGATGGTCTCGCCGCCGGCGCGGACGGTCACGTCTTCGTCCACTTGATCGAACGTCTCGACGCCGAAGCCGCGCCGGATCTCGACACCCATCGCGCCGGCCCGAGCGGCGAGGACATTTTCGAGCGACTCCGTGTCCACCATCATGCTGGTCCCGGCAGGGCTCAGCAGACGATATGGCCACTGCGATGTGTCGATGTTGTCATAGTAGAACTGGATGCCGGCGAAATGGCCGGCCGGCCGGCGCGGCTGTTGCATCCAGTGGGCGGCTGATCGCGTTGCGCCCAAGATATCGTTCTCGCGCTGCGCCGCGACGACGGCGTCCAAAAGGCCGCGACGGTGGAAGCCTTCGATGATGGGGGCCGAAAGGCCGCGCATGCCGAACGGCAGGCGCTTCAAGGGGGAGCGTGGATCCTCGGCCTGCTCCAGCACCAGCACTGAAAGATCGAACAACCGCAACTCGCAGGCGAGGAACAAGCCGACAGGGCCGGCTCCGGCAATCACAACATCATAGGGGATCGGGTGGTGGCTGGGCATGAAGTACTCCTGTGTCGATGTTCGACCGGAGCGTTCCTCGATTTTGAGTACCACACGGACGAACGATTGGGCGCCCGGGCGGCGTCCGATGTTCGTCGTGGGGATCTCGTGCACGAAGCCAAAGACCAGAGCTTTCGTTACCGAAAGGACTTGGGCTTACCAGACCAAGTCTGCCTTTTCCGACGTCGGCTGTATAACGGATTGGCGACTGGGCTGCAACGGGAGCTTGGCTTCTCTTCATGAACAGGCGCGGCAAAGCCGAAAGGACAGTGCGGAAGAGCGCTCGTAATGGACGCGATCCGTCAAATCCTGAAGCGAAAATAGGCTTCCAGGTCAAAACGTGATAGTTTTACGACAGCCTTTGAACGGTGCCGACCTATATCCCGACCCATAACAACAACCGAGGATACACCGATGCATAAGCTGCTCATCTCCACCGCGATTGCCAGTATCGTTGGATTCAGTGCGGCGTCGGCCGCGGATGTTGTAACCCAGGCGCCGGAAGCGCCTGTCGTCGAAACTCCGGCAGGTTTCACTTGGGCGGGTGCATATGCCGGTATTCGCGGCGGCGGCAATTGGGTCAATGGAGATTTCAGCATTCCCGGCGCACGCGCGTCTGAAGATCTGAGCGGCGGCCTCGTCGGTGGCTTCATCGGCTACAATTGGCAATTTGAGAATAATGTTGTGCTCGGCCTCGAAGGCGACCTCAATTATAACTGGAACAAAGATACTATCGCACCCGGCATCGATGTTGGGACGGACATTGATGGTTCGGTCCGCGCCCGCCTCGGCTATGCTTTCGATCGCGCTCTGATCTATGCGACAGGCGGCTGGGAAGCGACGCGTGGGTTTGTCGACACGGGCAGCAAAGACACCAAAACCTTCAACGGCTGGACGGTTGGCGCCGGCGTTGATTATGCCTTCACCAATCGGGTCTTCGGACGCTTGGAATACCGCTACACCGACTTCGGCGATAAGGATATCAACGGCGTGAACGTCGATCTGAAGCAGAACGCCGTTGTCGTCGGTATCGGCGTGAAATTCTGGTGATTGCTTCAGCAGATAACGTCAGGCGCCTCGCAAGTCACCGCGGCCGCATCGGAAGACGATCCTCAGCCTTATGGCAGCGGGACGTCAGCACGGTCTCTAGGCTGACGAGGAAGCCATGCTGGCGCGAGCTCCGCTGGCTCATTGGATCTTCTGAAGCGCGCTCCCCTTATGCGCTGCAATATGGGCGGTCTTGTCGCTCTTGATTTCGTACTGCGGATCGTCGGCCGAAGCGCGATGCGTATGGCCTTTATAATCGAAATCGCGGGTGTGAATTTTGGTGATCGTGCCGCTGACATGGCCCGCTTCGGAGTTCCAGCTCACATGATCGCCAACTTTGAATGTTTTTCCCACGGCGCTTTGCTTCCGTACCGGACTCTCTTACGCCATTAACGCGAGCTCATGCTCTTTGTTCATTCAGCGCGAAAGCACTGGCGGCCGCTAAAGAGCGTGAACCGTGAACTGCAGATAGGCGGCAAGGCTGGCGGCCGAAAGTCCCACAATGATGACGGGATGGGCGAGGCCCTTGCTGATGGTCGCAAGGGCCAGGCCGAGCAGAACGATCATTCCCCCTAGCAGCAACCCTTTGTCGGCAACGGACAGTGCGAGGGCGGACAGGCAGACGGCCGCGGCGACCATCGTTACCGGCATCTGGTTTTGAAGAGGCTCGCTTCGGCTTGTGAAGGTGAGCAGGAACCTGTTCCAGCTCAGCCCGAGAGAAATGCTTAGAAGCAAGGAGGGGAGAACATGCCACATGAAATATCGTCTCTTCTGATGTCGATCATAGAGAAGCAATCCATGTGCCAAAGGTGAGAAACTGCGATTTCGCAAGGGCAAGTCGGGACGCCGACAAGGTTGGCTGCCTGTTTGGAAGTCGATTTGCCGTTCTCTTCGGCATTCAAGTTGGACATTGCGGCTAAGGCCTGAGAGCTCAGCGGTATCGCAACTCGGTTTGCGTGACGACCACATCCATGGGAATGTCGTGAGCAAGGGGATGAATGGTGGCGATCTTCTGGGACTCGAAGCCGACGCCGATGGTAAAGGGCTTGCGGTCGAAACTAGCCAGTGTTCTGTCGAAAAAGCCGCCGCCATAACCAAGCCGGAAGCATTCAGCATCGAAGCCGACGAGGGGCGCTATGACGATGTCCGGAACGGCTTGCGCACCTTCCTCAGGCACCGGGATATTCCAAACGCCACGTTCAAGCCGGTCACCCATTTTCCACGACCGGAATATCAATGGTTCGGCTTTGGCGACGACCACGGGCAGCAGGCAAATGGCGCCACGGGCAGTCAAGGCGGCCATCCATCCTCGGAGATCGGGTTCTCCGAGGAACGGCCAAAACAGGCTTATGTGTTTACCGGAGACCTTAGTGACAATCCGGTCAAGATGGCTCGCGATGGCGCGCGTATAGTCCTTGCGCTGCGCCACCGGTAAGGCCTTGCGCTCATCGATCAACTTCTGCCGTTCCGGCTTTCGCCAGGCAAAGACCTCTGAGTCCGTGGCAAAGGCGGGCGAAATACCACTATAGGCGGGATCGACTTCGTGCAGCATACACGCAGGCGACGCGTATTCATGGGTTTCCTCGTCCATCTCCGATCGATCTGATTTTGTCATCCGCTCTTTGAATCTCTCCCGCTTGACGGTTCGAGGCGAAAACCCGCTTGAGCAGCGGCAATGATTTTTATATAGGGAACGATATGGTAATTTAATTCCTGAATCGAGATCTTTTTGGACCTTTCATCGATCGAGATATTCCTCGCCGTCGCTTGCGACCGCAGCGTGACCAAGGCGGCCAAAGCCGTCGGCCGCGCGCCGTCGAATGTGACGACCCGAATTCAGCAGTTGGAGGATGATCTCGGCGTCCTGCTCTTCAGCCGCGACGGCAAAAAGATGACTTTGACGCGAGAAGGCGAGACATTTCTGGTCTATGCCAATCGCCTCGCCGCCTTGGCGCTGGAAGCGAGACAGGCCGTCAGGCCCCTGCAGCCTTCCGGCACGCTGCGTGTCGGAACGATGGAAAGCACGGCGGCAAGCCGGTTGCCGGCAGCGCTGACCCAATTCAACCGGATGTGGCCCGATGTGTCGCTTCATCTGACATTGGGTGCATCGCGCGATCTCACCCGGGACGTTCTTGGTGACGTATTGGACTGTGCGCTGATCGCCCGCCCGCCGAAAACGATGCTTGACGAAGATGCGGATTTTGATGCCGAGCTTGAGAGCCTTGAAGTAGAACCTGTCTTTGTCGAGGATCTATTGCTCGTATTGCCGTCCGGGCATCCGCCCATTCAATCCGCCGCCGACTTGCGGGTCGGATCGCTTGCTGCTCTCGAACCTGGATGCACCTATCGAAGGATTGCCGAAAGCTGGGCGCGAAAATCGAGTGGCTTGCAGACGAGAGAGCTTGGCTCCTACCACGCGATCCTGGCAAGCGTGGCAACCGGGAGCGCGGCAGGTGTCATGCCGAAATCGGTTCTCGATCTCATGCACTGGCCGACGAGTTCCCCAACTCATCAACTGGGAGCCATCGACACGATCCTCATCTATCGCAGGAATGATCGGCCAACCGCCTTCAAAGCGTTTCACGAAGTCCTCAGCGCGGCCAAGAGCCGGGATCCGCGGCTGGTAACAAACTAAACGGCGCCTCCACCCACTCACAAACAATCTTTCCTAAACTGGTTTCATCATGCAGCATCCAGACTCCCCCAAGGTGGGGCCGAGCCGTTTCCGCTTGTTTTCGCCAATCCTCGCTGGGGCAACCCTGCATGAACGATTGATGGCTTGCCTTGGGGCCTTGATCGGTATCGGCCTTACCGGCGTCATCAGCGGCTATCTCTTCGGGCAAGGACCCCATCTACCGCTCATCGTCGCACCGATGGGCGCATCGGCGGTGCTTCTTTTCGCGGTCCCGTCCAGTCCGCTTGCCCAGCCCTGGTCGATTATCGGCGGCAACACCATTTCCGCCATGATGGGCATCATTGCAGGCTATTTCATTCATGATCCGATTATCGCAATCGGGGTCGGCGTCTCACTTGCGATCGGCGCGATGTCTTTCACCCGATGCCTCCATCCACCCGGCGGCGCGGCAGCTCTGACCGCCGTTCTCGGCGGCCCGGTCGTTGCAAGTTGGGGTTTCTTCTTTCCGTTCATCCCCGTGGCCCTGAATTCCTGCATACTGGTCGGCCTCGGCCTGCTGTTTCACAGGTTTTCCAAGCGCAACTATCCGCATGTTGTCGCAATGCCGGCGGAGAACACCCATCAGACGCGTGACCTGCCGTCGGTCCTGCGTGTAGGCTTCCGCGAAGAAGACGTCGATGCCGCTCTGGCCGCGCTCGATGAGACCTTCGATATCGATCGGGCCGATCTTAGCCGCCTGCTGCGGCAAGTCGAATTGCAGGCAGCGGTGCGGTCGCACGGCAACATAAGCTGCGCCGACATCATGTCACGCGACGTCATCGCCATCAGCGAGGGCACCGAGCCGGATCATGCCCGGCATCTTCTGTTGAAGCACAACATCCGCACACTGCCGGTAAAGGATCGGGAAGGCCGCTTGATCGGTACGATTGGCCTGCGTGAATTGTCTGACAGCATCGATAGCATCGCGGGCGCGATATCGAAGCCGGCCGTGGCGGACGCAGCCGATCCTGCACTATCGCTGTTGCCTGTTCTGACCGACGGGCGCACGCATGCGGTGATTATCGTGGACACCGACCGCCGTGTCCTTGGCCTGATATCGCAGACGGATCTTCTGAGTGCCATGGCGCGGCTTTTGTCAAACAACAACGCGGCGGCGCTGGCCGACGCTTGAGGCACGTCATGGCTGCCAATGCCTCTGGGTATAGCCGTCACATTTATGTCCAAGCGATCAGCCAATAACGAAACGTGAGGGCAATATCATTGCTCAGCGCCGTCACTAACTGTGCGCTGCAGCAAAAAAGATATGAAATGCATTGCGCTGCGCAAGACGGGCGCTTGACCATTTCGATTTCGGCGCCATTTGAGCCCCAGCCTTCGATTTCGTGACCTTGCACGGCTGCTTCGGCGGGAACCAGATGGAGTTGTAACATCGCTAATGAATCGGATGAAAGCTTGAGGTCGCCGCCTTCCTGGGAAACGGGAAGCGCGATTCTCGAGTCGGACGAGATCGTCTTCGAACACTTGAGCGAGAACCGATCCGGCGCGGCGCTGAAAGGGGCGTTCTGGTCGGCGTTGGATACGCTGATACCGACGGCGCTGAACAGCCTCGTTTTCATTGTCACGTCGAGATATCTGCTGCCGCAGGACTTTGGTCTTGTGGCGCTTGCCTTCAGCATCGTGAGCTTTGCCGCCGGCCTTGGGCCGACCGCGTTCGGCGAAGCGTTGATCCAGCAGAAGACCATTCGCCAAAGCCACCTCGATACCGTGTTCTGGCTGTCGTTCGCGTCGGCGGCGATCCTTTACCTCGTGCTTTTCGCGGGATCCTCCTACATTGCCCATGCCCTGGGGCATGACGAAATCGTCGGCTTGCTGATGATTATCGGCTTGAAGATTTTCTTCGACATGATGATCATCGTTCCCAATGCCCTTATCGGCCGCACGATGTCCTTTCATCTCGCCGCCGTCCGCACGGCGATCGCCACGGTCGTATCGGGCCTCGTATGCCTGGCCTTGATTTTCGCCGGCTTCGGCCTCTGGGCACTGGCGATCGCGCAGATCGCCGCACCTGCCGCCGGATGCATAGCCGCCTTCTGGGGCGCGGGATGGCTGCCGGGTGTGCGGATCAAGTGGAGCAGTCTTCGCGAGCTCCTGCATTACGGCGTCTTTGCGTCCGGCAATCGCTTCCTCCAGTCCATGAGCCTCGATCAGCTCATCATAGGCACGCTCGTCAGTCCGGCCGCGCTCGGCATCTATAATTTCGCCCGGCGGCTTTTCGAAATGATCAACAATGTCGTTGCCGGCGGCCTGACCTCGGTCACGCACGTTCTCCTGTCGTCGCTGCAGCATGATCAGAATAAGGTCCGTGAGGCATTCCTCATGGCAACGTTTGGCTGCTCGCTGGTGTCATTTCCGGCCTTCATGGGTCTTGCCGCCGTGGCCGACGACGCCATTCCGTTGATCTTCGGGCAACACTGGGCGGCTGCGATCTGGCCGGTGCGGTTTTTCTGCGTCATCGGATTGATGAGCGGCATCGGCGTTGTCCAGGCATCCTTGATTACCAGCCAGGGCAAGTCGGACTGGTGGTTCTACTACCAGCTCGTGCGAAACATCGTCACGATCATCACCGTGCTGCTGCTTTACCCATATGGCGTGACCACCATCGTCTTCGCGCTGATGCTCGAAGTGCTGCTTCTTTGGCCGGTAACGCTCTGGATGGTTTCGCGCTTGATTGCACTCAGCGTCGGAGCTTATTTCGCCCAGTTCGTTAGGCCGATAGCTGCCTATGTCGGAATGCTTGCCGCCGTGCTCGGCGCTTCGGCATTGCTGCAGGACTGGAGCCCGGCCTCGCGCCTGGCGATCGAAATATCCGTCGGCGCGATCGTCTATACGAGCCTGATCTTCATCCTTTGCCGGGAGAGAGCTCTTTTCCTGGCAAAGACAATGCTCCGGCGGCGCTAACTTTCGTTCGGCTCAGCGGCCGAGCATCGAAATCGATTGTTTATTCCAATGTCCCTGTCGGATGCAGGGCCGATGCGATCGCAAAAGAGGGAATTATGTCACTCGTTACGTTCATCATTCCGGTTCGACACCAGGACAATGCCAAGGATTGGCCGGCGCTGAAAGAACGGTTGTCCCAAACCGTGGCGTCGATTGCCGGTCAATCGAACCCCGATTGGAGCGCCGTTATCGTCGCGAATGAGGGTGCGGACCTTCCCGATCTGCCGCCGCAATTTTCAGTCGAACGCGTTACGTTTCCCCCGAACCAGCTCCACGATTTGGATAGCGCGGATAGAGAAAGGGTCTACGACGCGTTCCGCCTGGACAAGGGCCGCCGCGTGCTGAGCGGTATGCTTTCAGCCCGGGATTCGCGGTTTTTCATGATCGTAGACGATGACGATTTCGTCAGCACCAATATCGTCAGCTACGTTGCGCAGCACCCGGATACGAACGGCTGGAAGATCGACAAGGGCTACCTCTGGAACGAAGGCGGCCGGTTGATCATGCATTACGATGATTTCGCGAATTACTGCGGCACATCGTTGATCGTGCAATCGCGTCTCTACGACCTTCCGGCGACACTTGAGGTTGCCGATATCGACTATGTGAAGTCGATGCTGGGCAGTCATGTGCGTATCGCAAACATATTGGCCGAGCGCGGCACGCCCCTCGAGGCGCTGCCGTTTCGCGGCGCCATTTACCGGGTTGGGCATAGCGGTGCGCACAGCAAGTCCGCCAGTCTGCTGTCGACCTATTTTTTCAATACCCGCGCGCTTCGGCGCCCTCGCCAACTTCTTCGCAATCTCACGCGGGTTCGTCCGCTCGATCGCGGCCTGCGCAACGAATTTTTCGGTGCTGCCAGCGCCAACAACGTGAAATGGTGATCAGTTGTGAAAGCATCCGATAGTTCAGCGACGGGAGAAGACCTTAGGTCGATCCCTCTCCCACCGCAGGGACGCTCGCTTCAGGCGGGTCGGACAAGCCATCGATATGCATCGCTCGACGCGATGCGGGGGCTCGCGGCATTTGCGGTCGTTGTCTATCACCTTCAACGACCTTATGCGCCTTTGGCCTATGTCGCGGTCGACTTCTTTTTCGTTCTGAGCGGCTTCGTCATTGCAAGGGCATATAGCGAAAAGCTCGCCAGCGGTATGCCGCTGGCGGCCTTTATGAAAGCCCGCTACGCGCGCCTCTATCCGTTGTTCATACTCGGAACCTTCTATGGACTTGTGCAATTGCTGGCCCATTGGAATTGGTCGACCGACAGTGTCGGCGATTTGCTCGCAAGCTTGATTTCGACCGCATTCATGCTGCCGTCTCCGAGCTTTCTGACGAGATCCGCAACGGATTTGTGGCCGTTATACCCTTTGAACGGGCCTGCGTGGTCGCTGTTCTGGGAGCTGCTCGTCAATCTGGTATTTGCCCTGATGCTTTTCAGGATGAGAACGAAACATCTAGCTATTGTCGCGGCGGCATCACTTGGCTGTCTGCTCGCATCCGTCGCCTTGCACCGCTCCCTCGACCTTGGCTGGGAATGGCGATCGGTCGACGGTGGACTGGCTCGCGTGTTTTTCTCCTTCGTCGTCGGCATGATCATATTCAGGCTTCAGAAAGACAGGCGTCCCGTCACAACCTATTTTGCGCTTCTGCCGATCGTCTCGATTTTCGCTCTGCTGTTTCTGCCGACCTATTCGCTGAAATTCGCTCTGCTCTTCTGCATCGTCATTTCGCCGCTTATCGTCCTTGCCGGCACATATCTGGAAATTCCGGAGAAGATTCAGCCGATTGGCATATTTCTCGGCTATCTCTCCTATCCGATCTATATGTGTCACAGGGGCTTTACCGAAATATATGAGCACTTCGTCCACAGCGATCACATGTCGCCGTGGATCTACATCGGAGGCTTTTTGGTGCTGATTTCGGTGATATCGCTTTTGTCGGCCCAGCTTGTCTCCATCGTGCCGAGATTTGCGTTTTCCGCAAAGGTGCGAACGCCGTAGACGCCAAAGCGTTTGATCGGAGGCGGGAACGATTCTCCCGCCGGTGGTCGTTCTCCATTTTGGTTTGATATATGAGCGTGTATATCTGCGGAAGGGGTGAAGCAATGTTCGTCGAGCGCGCGCAAAATGGGGATTTTATTGTCGATTCTTCGGAAATCGCCGCTCGGTTTGGTCTCTCGCTTGCAGAATTTCGCCGCTACATGCAGCGCGGCTCCGTCACCTCTTCCGTGGAGGTGGGCACGGAAGATCACGCGGGAACGAAGCGCCTTTCCTTGCGACTAGGCAACCGCATGTGGCGTGCGATTCTCGATGACGAGAACAGGGTGAAGCACGAGGAAATGACATTTCTCGGCAGGCAGCATGCGACACCCAAGTCCTGATACGACCCCTTCTACTGCGATGGTATCGAGGAATCCCTTTTCCCCGCGTGTATTGTGCGCAGCGCTGTAATCACCCGGTCGGCCATATCGGCGCAGCGGGCACCATCGAAGGGAAAGAGGGCGGAAAATGCTCCGGAAAACTGCTTTTCTATCGAAAGCCGCATCATCTTGCGGGCACGGTGCAGCCGGGTCTTGGTGGTCTCCGGTTTGATGTTGAGGAGGAACGCCGTTTCCTCCGTGCTGAAGCCTTCCACGTCGCGCAGAATGAAGACGGTGCGGAACTCGGCGGGCAGGGCATCCACCGCATGTTCCAGCAGACGCCTCGTCTGATTTCGCGCCAATTCAGCCTCGGGATCGGCTGGCGCGAGCGAGGAGGGGAAGTGCAACAAACCGCCGCCTGACGCCTTGTTCTGCATGTCGATCTCCTCAAGCCCGGTAAAGTCGCGTCGTCGCTGCACGCGAGCGAATGCTTCGTTGAGCGCAATCCTCGTCAGCCAGGTCGATAGGCTGGAACTGCCGCGGAAGGCGGCGAGGTTGATAAACGCTTGCACATAGGTTGCCTGGACAACATCCTCCGCTTCCGCATCGTTGCCGACGATGGCGCGCGCCGTTCGAAACAAGCGCTGGTTGTTGCGCTGGACAATGATCCGGATGGCATCCTCATCGCCAGCCTTGGCGCGAGCGATGAGTTCGGCTTCCGAATAGGTGGAAGGATCCGGCCGTTGTCGCTTGGCTGCGGCGGAGACGGCAGTCATCGTGGCTCCTCTCTCTCCCTACGGCTGTACATTCAGTTCCCCGATCATCATCGGATGAAAGCGGCAGTAAAATTTCACGTCGCCGGTGCGTTCGATGGTCATTTTCTTTTGCGACTTGGCCGGCAGGTCGATGTCGAAGCTGGCATCGCGCGCGGTGGCCGTGTGGCGGAATATATCATCGTTACGCCAGACGATCACGTCGCCGACGTGCAACGTGGCCGGCGGCAGGCCGAATTTCATATTCGCGATGGCGATTTGATATTCGGCCGACTTCGTCACCGTGCTGACCGTCATGAGCAGCAACCCCACGACAATCACCGATAGACGCTTTGTATTCATCGCGCCCATCGCCGGTTCATTTCATCGCCGCGGCAAGATGTTCCGCATGCGTTTGATGTTCCTGGAAGAGTGTAAGGCCGGTCTCCAACAGTGACTTGAGTTCGGCATTCTTTGCCGATGGGATCAGTTGCTTGGAAAGCGCGTCGTTGACCGCCTTGTGATAGGCCACTTCATTGTCGATATAGGCCTTGTCGAAGGCCTTGCCGTCCAACTTGCCGAGCTTGGCCAGTTCCTTGCTGGCTTGGGCACTCAGCGACTTGCTGACGTCATTGTCCTCAGGCGTGACCTTGAGTTTCTTGACCAGCGCCAGCGCCTGCTCGTTAACGGATTTGTGGTCGCGCTCCATAGTCTTGGCGAATTCGACCACCTCCGGATTCTTGCTTTTTTTCACCGCCTGCTCGGCAGCCGTGACGTCGATCTGTCCGGCGGTGTAGGCGATATGGGCGATTTGTGGATCGGAGATTTTCGCATCTGCGGCGATTGCTGCGGTGCTGGCGAAGCCGACCAGGAATGTCGCGGTCAGAATGTGCTTGAACATGATTTGTCTCCCGTTCGTTGTTAATCCGGAGCGGACATTGGACACAGTGCCGTCCTTCGTCCGTTGGTCTCGTGTCGGAACTAGCCATTGGATAGAGTTGAGAGAAAAAGGTTCCCAAAAAAATCGCGGACTTTTTGGGGTCAGGTGATTTTTGGGCGAAGGAGCGCTTTGGTTCTTCTTCGTGGAAGAATTTTCGGTCTGAATGATAGAATTCTATCATTCGAATATTTCCCAAGTAGGAGGCCTCAAAAGGAAAAATGTCTGATCCGCTGCTCATTGGGCGCAGCCGCTCTCCATCACGCTCTAGCGAGATCAGCGATGGTTGGTCTGCGCATGGATGGTCCTGATGTATTCCATCATGAATGAGATGGAGGATTGATGGAATATGATAGATTCCATCATCGTTGCATTGAGGCAAGCAAAAACTCGACCTATCATTCCCGTCATCAGGTGCGGCGCGCTGGTTTGCGACGCGGGAGGCAGGAATGAGCGAGACAGGAAAGCGTGATTACAGCCTGCTTGGCCCAAGCGGCCGGCAGGCGGTCGAAACCGGATTGGCGGCGGCGGAGTGGTATCATACCGAGATTGCCCGCAAGGAGATGAAGGCGCTGATGCAGCGCTCCGATGCAGCCGCCATCCGCGACACGATCATCTGGCTCGGCAGCATGGCGATCCTCGCCGGCCTCGGCATCTTTTTCTGGGGTTCCTGGCTTTGTGTACCCTTCTTCCTGGCTTACGGCGTGCTTTACGGTTCGGCCTCTGATAGCCGCTGGCACGAATGCGGCCATGGCACGGCGTTCAAGACCCGCTGGATGAACGATGCGGTCTATGAGATCGCCTGCTTCATGATCATGCGCAATCCGGTGACCTGGCGCTGGAGCCATACCCGCCATCACACCGACACCGTCATCGTCGGCCGCGATCCGGAGATCGCCGTCATGCGGCCGCCGGATCTCGTGCGCCTGGTCCTGAACTTCTTCGGCATCGTCGATGTCTTCTATGCGATGCTCGACATGGTCCGCAATGCCTGCGGCATCATCAGCGCCACGGAGAAAACCTTCATTCCCGAGATGGAGCAGCCGAAGGCGATCCGCATCGCCCGCATCTGGAGCCTCATCTATATCGCCACCATCGCCGCCGCTATTGCCATGGGCTCTGTCCTGCCGCTGGTGCTGATCGGCCTGCCGCGGCTCTACGGCGCCTGGCATCATGTGCTGACCGGCCTGTTGCAGCATGGCGGCTTGGCCGACAATGTCATCGACCACCGGCTGAACAGCCGCACGGTGCTGATGAACCCGGTAAGCCGCTTCATCTATTGGAACATGAACTATCATGTCGAACACCACATGTTCCCGATGGTGCCCTATCATGCGCTGCCGAAGCTGCATGCGATGATCAAACACGATCTGCCGCGGCCCAATCCGTCGATCTGGTCGGGCTACCGCGAGATGATCCCGGCCTTCCTGCGGCAGTTGCGCAACGAGGATTATTTCCTGAAGCGCGACCTGCCGCCGACGGCGCGGCCCTATCGCGAGGAATTCCACACCGGGCTGGCCGAAGCGGCACAATAACCGCAGGCAACAACCGCAGCCAGAACGGCATATACAACGGCACATACAGGGAGGCAGGAATGAGCGGCAACTGGATTAAGGTCTGCGCGGCGGATGCGATCGACGAGGAGGACGTCATGCGCTTCGACCATGGCGGCAAAACCTTCGCGATCTATCGCAGCCCGGAAGACGACTATTTTGCCACCGACGGCCTGTGCACGCACGAGCAGGTCCATCTTGCCGACGGGCTGGTGATGGACAACATCATCGAATGTCCCAAGCACAACGGCCGCTTCGACTACCGCACCGGCGAGGCCAAGGGCGCCCCCGTCTGCGTCAACCTCAAAACCTATCCCGTCAAGGTCGAAAACGGTGCCGTTTTCATCGATATATGAGGGGCAGGCGATATTCGACTTGGGCTATCCGCATTCACATGACCATCGGTCCTTGACGAATGGTATCGAGCTATAAATCTCTCCCCATCCAATTCTTATGGGGGACACGATGAAAATTCTCGGCATATCGGGCAGCCTTCGCAAGGGCTCATTCAATACGGCACTGCTGCACGCCGCTGTCGCGCTCGCGCCGCCGGGCGTTGAACTCATCGCCGGGACGATCCATGGCATTCCGCTTTATGACGCCGATGTCGAGGCCGAAGGTATTCCGGAAAAGGTGAGCGAGCTCAAGGAGCTGGCCGCAGCCTCCGACGGCCTGATCCTGTTCACGCCGGAATACAACAATTCGCTTCCCGGCGTTTTCAAGAACGCGATCGACTGGATGAGCAGGCCGCCCAGCGATATTCCCCGCGTCTTCCGGGCAAAACCCGTCGCCGTTCTCGGCGCCTCGCCCGGCAATTTCGGCACGATCCTTAGCCAGACTGCCTGGCTGCCCGTTCTGCGCACGCTCGGCGCCAATCCCTGGTTCGGCGGTCGGCTGATGGTGTCTCGCGCCGGCAGCGTGTTCGATGCGGAAGGTCAAATCGTCGACGAGAAAGTGAAGCAGAACCTCGCCGCCTTCGTCGAGGGTTTCGCCGCCTTTGTCGAAAGCACGCAAAAAAGCTGATCGACACATTTCGTGTAGTAAGGCAGATGCGGGAGCCTATGATCGAAGGATCGAATGGCCTATTGTGATCGGCAGCGTCGGTTTGGCCGGCGCTTCCGGGGCCGCATACCATCCTTCCTTCGAGCCGAAATGAAATCCAATACTGCCGGTTATGTCTTCACGCTGTTGGCGATCAGCATATTCGCCATACAGGACGGCATCTCAAAACATCTGGTGAGTGCCTATCCGCCGCTCTTCGTGGCGATGATCCGCTACTGGGCCTTCATGCTTTTTGCCGTGGCGTTGGCATCGCGCTCACCCGGCGGATTGCGTGTCGCCATCCGCACCAAACGGCCGCGCCTGCAGATCACCCGAGGGCTGCTGCTAGCCGCGCAGATCGTGGTCGCCATCTCGTCCTTCGTCATCGTCGGCCTTGCCCGTTCGCAGGCGATCTTCTCGTCCGGACCATTGATGGTCGCGTTATTGTCCGTGCCGATCCTTGGCGAAAGGGTCGGTTGGCGGCGCTGGCTGGCAATCTGCATCGGCTTCGTCGGCGTGCTGCTGATCCTGAAGCCGGAAAGCGGCTTTTTCGACATTCGTTTCCTGCTGCCGCTTGCCGGTGCCCTGTTGTTTTCGCTGTATGTCGTTCTCACCCGCTATGTCAGCCGGGACGATTCCGCGATGACGAGCTTTCTTTACACCGGCGTCGTCGGCGCCGTTGCCATGAGCTGCATCGGACCGTTCTTCTGGGCACCGGTTGTGCCGTATGACTGGGCTTTCCTGGGTGTGCTCTGCCTCACGGGCATGTCGAGCCACTATTTTCTCATTCGCGCCTATGACCTTCTCGACGCGGTGGTGATCCAGCCGCTCACTTATCTGCAGCTCGTCTTCTCGGCGATCATCGCCGTATCGATCTTCGGGGAAACTCTCAATACCAGTACGATCGTTGGCGCCATCATCGTCGTGGCCGCGGGCATCTTCACGATTTGGCGCGAACACGTCCTGGCACGCGCCGGTGCCAGGACGTTGAAAGCGTAGGGGAGAACGGTTCAGCGTTTCACGGAATCGCCTTCACTTTGTCACTTTGTTTTTACGCATTCCGGACGGAAAACCGGTTCGCACAATTCCTAGAATTGCTCTAGGCGTCGATTTCTGCCTTCGGTTGTTCCTCGGTGTAGTAGCTGGTGTATTTCTGCCGGTAGCGCTCCGTGCCACCGAAGTCGCTATAGCGAGACAGTTCCGACATATCCGTCTTGTTGAGGATGACGCCGAGAACACGCGAATTGATCTGCGGCTCCTGTTCCAGCAAATCCCTGACGAGATTGGTCGGCGTCGCGCCCCACTCGGCAACAAAGAGGAAGGCGTCCACCTGCGGCGCGAATGCCTTGGCGTCGATGACCGGGCCCAGCGGCGCAAGGTCGACGACGATGTAGTCGAACATCTTCCGCGCGCTTTCCATCAGGTTCAGCATGCCCTGAGAAGACAGGAGCTCGCTGGTATGCAGCAGATGATCGCGTAGAACCACCGGCAGAATAGCAAGCTTGGTGCGTGGATCGACCCTGACGGCACTTGCCCAGGGAATTTCGCCGAGAGCCGCCTCGATGAGGCCGGTCTGCGGCGGTGATTTCAGCATCCGGCTCAAACCGGGATTGCGCAAGTCGGCATCGATCAGCAGCGTGCGTTTGCCGCTGCTCGCGAGCAGCGCGGCAAAATTGGCGGCCGTCGTCGACTTGCCTTCGCCGGGCAATGCCGAGACAACGCCGATCACGCGGTCAGCCCGTCCTTGCAGCATGACATCGCTGGCAAGCTTGGCGTTGCGCAGGGTTTCGGCGAATATCGAGCGCGGGGCCTCGACCGAGACACGCATGATCCGTTCGAAAGCGACACCGGTCTCGGCATCCTCGGCCGTTGCCGGCCCGACTTTGAGCCTGCGACCCTTCTTTTTCTTCTTGTCGAATGTCTGTTGGCCGAGCAGCGGCAAATAGCCCAGGAATTTGAGGCCGAGCGCTGCGCGCACATCGGCTTCGACCCGGAAGTACCGGTCGCGGAATTCCTGCAGCGCGGCAAAGGCACCGCCGGCCATCAAGCCGAGCACGATCGAAAGTGCCAGGACGAGCGTCTTTTTCGGGCTTGACGGCGCGGATGGCACACCGGCGGCGGAGATGACGCGGGCCTTGGCGATCGGGAAGGAGCGTTGCTGCGATGCCTCCTCATAACGGCTGAGATAGGATTCGTAGAGCGTCTTCAGCGCTGTCGCTTTCTGGTTCAGCGCATTCAATTGCACGAGGGATTTATTGGCCTCGGAGTTCTTGCCGACCACGCCTTCGATGCTGTTGCGCAGCGACACCGCACGCGATTGTGCTACGTCGAATTCATTCTTGTAGCTCGCCGTCAGTTGCTGCAGTTCCTGGTAAATCTGCCGCGTGATGTCTTCGCGCTCCGCCTTCAGCGCCACGGCTTGGGGATGACTGGCGCCGAAATTCTGCGTCACGTCCTGCTCGCGCTTCTGCACATTGAGATAACGCGTCTTCAGATCCTGCAATACGCTATTGTCGGTCTGACTGGACGAGATCGTCGCGTTTTTCACCGCATTGTCCGGTCCCTGATCGATGATCGATTTATATTGATAATAGCGCGCCGAGGCGCTGGCGGTATCGGCCTGAGCGATGATCAGTTGCTTGTTGAGATCGGAAATCTGCTGTTCCGACATCAGTTCGCCGCCGGTCGAGGTCAGACCGTTCTCGGCCTTATATTTTTCGACATCGAGCGAAGCCTGTTGCGAACGCTCGCGCAGGTCGTTCAGCCGCTCCTGCAGCCAGACGGATGCCCGCTCGGTTGCATCGAAATTGGCGTTGAGCTGATCCGTCAGATAGGCGTCGGCATAGGCCGCAGTGACCTTGGCGGCCAATTGCTGATCGGTCGAGCCGAAGGATACGGAGACGACGGAACTGCGGGTGACGCGCTCCACCTTGAGAGCGTCCTGCAATGTCGCGGCGATTTGCTGACGTTGCGCCTCGCGCGCCTCTTCGGCAGTTAGCGGCGGCTTCGCCGGTTTAAAGGCGCTGGCAATCAGCTTCACGCCGGATTTGATCAGCGCTACCGGCGACTGCGGCGGATTGAGGATCGCGTCATTGTTGACGAGGCCTGCCGCATCGACGACGCGCAAGGCCATCTCGTTGGATTTCAGGATTTCGACAGCGCTGGCGATCTCCATATCGGCCTGCTGGCTGCTGGCCTGCGGCGGCTGGTCCTCCGCATATTTGGTCATGGTTTCGTCGAGCAATATCTGTGTCGCTGACGTATAGGTCGAAGGTGCGGTCAGCAGATAAGCGACCGCCAGTGCGACGAAGATGACCACACCGGCGAGGATGGTGCGGATGCGACGGGTGATGACCGCCATCAGCCGGTCTAGGTCAATGAAACCATCCTGCTCCTCCTTTGGAAGAGCGCTGTGGAAGGTGAAATTCTTCTGATGCATGGCGACCACCTTGTCGGAGAAGCCTAAATGAATAGCGGCAATGGCCTGCGGCCATCGAGGCCGCAGGCGAAAGTGTGAAGCGGCTTAAGCTGCGGTCATCTGCGCTTCGTGCGAGAGAACCAAGCTTCGGATCGAGTCGTAAACGAGACCGCCGATGTCCGCGCGTGCCAGCGCGAAGGCGACGTTCGCCTCGATAAAGCCTTGCTTCGATCCGCAATCGAAAGTCCGTCCGCTATAAGCCTGGGCATGGAAGTCCTGTGTTTGAGACAGGCGCAGCATGCCGTCGGTTAGCTGGATCTCGTTGCCAGCGCCGCGTTCCTGCCGCGCCAGGATGTCGAAGATCTCAGGCTGGAGAATATAGCGCCCATTGAGGTAAAAGTTAGAAGGCGCCTCCGACGGATGCGGTTTCTCAACCATTTTGGTCACACCGAAGCCGTGGCGAACCGGCGCTCCACGGCCGATAATGCCGTATTTCGAGGTCTCTTCCGGCGCACATTCCTCGACCGCGACGATATTGCCGCCGACTTCGTCATAGAGTTCCATCAGCCCGGCCATGCAGCCGCGCAGGCCATGGCAGACCATATCGGGCAGCAGCAGCGCAAACGGCTCATTGCCGATCAGGTCCCGAGCGCACCATACGGCATGGCCGAGGCCGAGCGGCGCCTGCTGGCGGGTAAAGCTGACCGAGCCGGCCCGCGGCAGAAGACGCTCCAGTTCGGAAACCTGCTTTGTCTTGCCCGCTCTATGCAGCGAGGAGATCAGCTCCGGCGTATCGTCGAAATGATCCTCGATTGCCGATTTGTTGCGGCTGGTGACGAAGACGATGTGCTCTATGCCGGCCTCGATGGCCTCGTCGACGGCATATTGCACCACCGGACGATCGACAATTGTCAACATTTCCTTGGGCATCGCCTTGGTGGCCGGCAGGAAACGGGTTCCGTTGCCAGCAACTGGGATGATTGCTTTTCTCACACGATGCTTAGGGTCCATAGCTCTATCCTTTGTTAGAGTGAGGGCCTGCGCCCAAACTGGGGAGGGAGGGGGAGATCGGGGACGCCGACGCGACTTCGCCGCCGCCCTGCAGGACGGTTGTCTCGCCGTTGCCCCGAAGAAGGGCGGCAAGACGACGAAGACGGGCCGCGATCGGCATGCGCAAATGACGAACCGCGCCCGGATTGCAGCAGGCAATTTTCAGCGCGTTCGGTAAGGAACCGTCCTTGATGCTGTCGACAAGCATTAGGAAGGATAGTGTTTCTTTCAGGTTGCGCGTCCGTCGCCGTTGGGCGGCCAGAGCGGCGGCACCGAAAGGATGTGTAGAGAAAAACTTCTGGTCGGCGGCAATCATCGCCTCGACATCTTGCCGCTTCAGCACGCGCGAGATCGAACCTTCGCGAATGTAATAGAGATAACCGGCCGTCGGTTCGACAGCGCAGACGCCGCCTTTAGCCAATGCGGAGGCGAGAAAAATATAGTCCTCGCCGATCCTGAGGGCCTCGTCGAAGCGCAGGTGGTGCTTCTCGAGAAAGGCGCGCTCGAAGACGGGCTTCATGTAGCCGAAATTATGCTCGGAGCGGAAAATCATGTTCGACATGATGAATTTCTGCAGCGTCAGAACCGGCAGACGCGCGAGTACGGCTTCCGGAAACATCGTGCCCGCCGCCTCATCCGCTCCCCTGATAACATCGAGATTGTCGACGACGATCTGGGCCTCGGCCTTTTCGGCCCGTGCAATCAGCCGTGCCATGCGGTCCGGGCGTAGCGCATCGTCGGAATCAAGCACGGCAACCCAACGGCCGCGAGCGGCGTCAAGGCCGGCATTGCGTGCCGCGGCGGGACCGCCGTTACGGGGCATGGCAACGAGCCGAACGCGCGGATCGGGGTGGTTGCCGGCAATCGTCGGGGTATTGTCGCTGGAACAATCGTCGACGACGATCACCTCCATGCTGACGGCACCCTGCGCCAACGCGCTGTCAATGGCGCGCTCCAGGGTGTCCTCGGCGTTGTAGGCTGCGATGACGAAACTGACATCAGGGATGAAATCCGTCATTGCGGTGCTTTCTCCAAATTTCCGTATTGTTCGATTTCGCGGACACCGAACAGGCCGCTGACGACGCCTGCGTGCATGATACCGCGCAGGCCGTAGCGGTGGCGCTGCACGGGAAAAGCGGCGAGAAGCGCGGCGACGGCAAAGCAATAGCCGGATTTGGCGCCGGCCATCGCAATTGCCTTCCACCGGCCAAGGCCGGCCGACGTCTCCAGCAGCATCCGCCCATGCGTCTGCCCCATACGGAACCGCCGCTTCGTGAGCCAGGCAACCGTCGCCCGCCCGTTCGGCACGGGTTCGTAGACCATGGCGTCCTCTGCAAAGGCGATCTTTCCGCCCGCCCTGTGCATGTGGGCGAAATATTCCGTATCCTCGCCACCGCTGCGCCCCAGCGCGATGTTGAAGCGGCGGCCGGCAAGCGACGGCGCGTTGCGCCGCAGCAGGACATTGCAGGTATAGCCCGTGCGGATATCGCCGGAGACCCAGACCGGCAATGTCGAATGGAAATCGCCGCGCCGCATCCAGCCCGGCGCACCGTTCGGATAGACGGCGCTGACGGGGCCGAGCACCGCGTCGGCTCCGGTGGTATCCGCGGTCACCAGTAATTCAGCCAGCCAATCCTCTGATGCGGTCTCGTCGTCGTCGATGAAGGCCACGAAATCGCCGGTCGCATGCTCGAGGCAGGCGTTGCGGGCGATCGAAATGTTCGAAGCGGGGCAATGCACATAGGCAATCTCGAAAGGCACCGCCGAACGCATGGCTTCGACGCGGTCGCGCGCACTTGGCATCACGTCATTGTCGGCAACGATGATACGGACAGTAACGTCCACAGGAACGGTCAAGACCGCCAGCGACAACAGCGTCTGGTCCAGTTCGGCGCGGCGATAGGTGCAGACAGCGATATCGATCCTCACGGATCGGCGCTCCGGGTTCCGCGTCATGACACCACCTTGCGTGCACGGAAGCTGAAGACTTCCATCCAGAAACCCATCGACCAGGCAAAATGCATGACCATGGCCGAGACGGCGGCGAGAGGTCCGTACGGATTGCGCTCGCCGAGCGCGATCCAGAAGCCATAGGCTACGCATGCAAAAGCCCAAAGGCTGATGGGAACGACCGCAATCCAACTGAGGATCGCCAGAAACGCGCCGACGAAGATCGGCACCACGGCCAGCGGCAGCATCTGGCGGACGCTCGGCATGCTGCGATGCTTGAGGATATTGCGCGCACGGCCGCGGCCATAGCCGAGATACTGTCGGAAAAGCGTCGGAACGCTGGAGCGCGGATAATAGGTCATTGCCGTCTTGTCGGTGAGCCAGATGCGATAACCGGCCTTCCGTAGGCGATAGTCGAGCTCGGCATCCTCATTGTGGCTGAAGGCTTCGTCATAGCCGCCGACGGCGCGGAAGGCAGAGATGCGCATCAGCGCATGGTGACCGTGATCGGCCCAATGCCCCTTGGCGCCTTCGCGGTGCTTGGAGCCGCCATTGCCGAGCTTGGAATTCTGCGCCACCGCCGTCGCCTTCTGGAAAGCGCTAAAGCCCATGGTACGCATGGCGACGACAACCGAATCCGCCCCAGTCGCCTGCGCCTCCTGCGCGAGGATCTGGCAGTAGTCGCTGGGATAATCGCCATGGGCGTCGATGCGAATGAAATAGTCGTAGTCGCGGCCAAAGGTTTCGATGGCGAGATTGATCGCAGCACTTTGCAGCCGCTTCGGGTTGTCGAGCAGGAGAATGCGCGGATCGGTCGCGGCGATCTCCTTGACGATGTCGCGCGTTCTATCCGTGCTACCACCATCGGCAACCACGATCCGGGCATCAAGTTCGTCCAGAGCACTACCGAGCTTGGCAATCAGCGGCTCGATATGCTTCTCCTCATTGAGGCAGGGAATAACGATTAAGCAACGCATATCCATGGGAATTCCGGTCTTCATTGCAATCCACCTCTATTGCGATGCATTTGTGGGAGGGCTTTTAATTCGGCGGTTTGGCCACTGGCGCGGGTAAGGGAGGCCAGCCGCTGCACCAATCCTTGGCATTCGGCGCGGTCGGTCATCCATTGCCTGCGGTCCTGCGCGGCCAAGGCGTTGAAAGCGGCGAGGTAGCGCTCCTTATTTATGTCGCCCAGGAGGGCGACAAGGTGCGCAGCATCCGCCTTTTCGAGCGTCAGCCCAATTTTTCGGTTTGCCAGGAACCGTGCGGTTTCAGTGCCATTGAAGGCGATCGGCACGGCGCCATGCAGGCCGCCTTCATAGAGACGGTTCGGCAATAGCCAACTGGAATTCAGTCCTTCTTCGAAGAAGTCGATAGCCCAGGAGAATTGCACCTCGCCATAGATCGCCGCGAGATCCTCGGGATTTTTGTATGGGCCACCGAAGCGCATGAAGGGCGCATCGCGCACGAAGCCATCGAAATCACTGAACTCGGAATAGGCCGGCCGGCCACGCAAGACGATCTCGAAGCGGCCTTCCATCTGACGTGAAAATTCAGCAAGCATTTCCAGTGATTTGCGACACCGAAGCGCACCGAACCAGCCGATCTTCCAGGGCTCGTTGGCGGCTGGCAATCGCGGCGCAACGGTAATTTCAGCCCCGATACCCTCGATCGCCAGGACTTTGTTCTCGAGAAGGAGGATCGGCAGGTCGAGGCCCGAGCGAGAGCGGAAATAATGCTCGACAAAGGCCGGCGAACTGGTCAGCAGCAGCGCCGCATCCGCGCCGAAATGGCGCTCGATGCCACGAAGGGCGCCGCCAAAGACGTCCTTGCGCAGCAGCAGCCGGTGAATATCGAGGCACTCGTAGACAACGGGCATATCGCCGCCGAAGATCGACTTGGCGCGATTGGCCACGGCCAGCATTTCAAGATTGCGGCCGATGATCACGTCTGGCTTTTCAATCGAACGCAGCAATCCGCGCAGTTGCAGAGCAGACTTGGCAACGGCAGCGATACGCTGTGCGAACTGCGCATCACGCGTCCGCCCGAGTTCGATCGGTTCGACACCGTGCACGGCAGCCAACGCGTTGTCATCGCGCCGAAAGCCTGCCAGCGTTACTTTCGCCCCACCCGCCTGCAGCATCAGCACCCGCCTGCGGACGGCGGGATCGGCGAGATCGTGGACGAAATAGAGAATATGCAGCATGAAAACTTCCGCTCTCGTACCCGGCCGGATGCCAGGCGCCTCGTTTCGTTCGTGTTGCACCACGTTCATTGCTCCGGCTGCGAAATCCGCTTCGCAGCCGGAATGTTTCAGTTGATCTTGCAGGCGACCGATTCCGGGAACTGGCACTTATCGCCCGCTGCCGTGAAGGCAACGCGATCGATCTGCATGGTCGCCGGCCCACCGCCATAGGCGAACTTGCCCATCCAGCCGCTCAACGTGTCTGTGCCCCAAAGGCTGAAGAAGATCTTCTGCGCATGCGTTGGGATCTTCGACGGATCGGTTACCTCCTGGACGAGCTTGCCGTTCAGGTAGTAGCGGAGCCGATCCTTTTCCCAGACGAAGGCGTAATCGTTGAAGCCTTGATCGGCGCCGCCGGCGACCGGGACGAGTTTCTCATTGCCGCCTTTGGCGCCAATATATTGATTGACCTGAACCTGTCCGAGGTTCTTGCCGAGCACTTCGAAATCGATCTCGTCGTGCGGTTTCTTGTCGGTCGGACCTATATAGGTGAAGAAAGCCGAATTAAGGCCGGAGCCGGTCGCGGTGCGATAACGCGCCTCATAGGTGCCGTAGCCATAGGTCTTGGTCGTCTGGATCTCGCCGCAGGCATAGTCCCGTTGGCCGGTCTTGGCCTGCGTGAATTGAAGCTGCAGCATGCCGCCCTCGACACTGACCTCCTTCTTGGACCAGGTGCAGTTCTGGTGCGGGCCGTTGTTCCAGCCATCCGAAACGAACCACCGGCCGCTGTCGATCCGGTCGAAATTGTCGACGAAAGACTTGCCGTTCGGCTGATCCTCCTGCGCGGAAACTGCGCAAGGGATGAGACCGACGCTCAAGACTGCGAATGCAACAAGGTTAAGTCCCCGGGAATGGAAGATCGGTTTCGTCATGTGTCACCTTTACTCGGAGGTTGCCCGCCGGCCATCGGCCAGGGCTTCGACACGCGGCCGCATGCGGCTGCCGGTCAGTAGATTGTAGAAAGAGGGCAGGGCGTTGCGCGCCATGCCGTTGGTCAAAGGCAGCACCGTCAGGGTGATGGCGGCGGCCAGCAGGTAGAAGACGGGATAGAGATCCACGCCGGTTCGGTTCCACAGAATCCAGAGGCTCAACAGCAGCGGGTGATGGGCGCAGAAGATCCAGAAGCTCAAGCCGCCGGTTTCCGCCAATTGCTGACCAACCTTGCTCTTGATCAGGATTGCCGACAGCGCCCAGAAGCCTGGAATACCGGCGAGCACCATCATATCCCGGCTGAATTCCAGCCACACTGGCGGTTCCGGCGCGGTCAAATAAGCCACTGTCGCCCACAAAATCGCGAGTGCGAGAAAGGCTGCGCCGATGGGGGCCGCGTATCGGTCGATGATGGTTAGATCGATGCGATAAAGGCTGAGATAGATGCCGAAACTGAAGCTGAAGAGGATGGAGTTCCTGAGCACGATGCCAAGCGGTACCGGCAACGCCGCAAGCATCAGCAGAAATACCAGCGTCGGCAGCGGGTAGTGGCGGATCAGCATCGCCAGCAACGGCGAGAGCAGGATGCAAACGAAGAGATCGCGCAGAAAATAGAGGGGCAAATCAATCGGCGCGCCTTCGGTGGCAAACAGAAGTGTAGCGAGGGTGCGCGGGCTGGCATTCGTCAGATCCGGCAGATAGCCATCGCCGATACCGCTGGCCTGCAGGATCAGCACAAAAAGAAAAAAGGCGCTGTTCCATAGCAGAAATGGCAGGAGAACGGTCCTTGTCTTGCGGCGGACGGTCTTGCCGTAGTCCAGCGAGGCCGCGCCGTGGCGGAAAAGCAGATAGCCGGAAATGGCGCTCAAGCAGGGAACGCCCACGCGAAACAGGCTGTCGCGCAGGAAGACCCGAAGCCAATCAAAGAGGCCATAGGCGCCGTTGAATGGGCTGGAATCCGTATCAAACGGGATATGTACAAATACGATGCCCGAGATGAGCACGATGCGCATGAGATTGATCCGCGAAGACACGTTGGCAGTCACATTCACGATAGCTGTCACCCCTTTTTCGGACCGCTCCCCCCTTGCAGCCGTTTCAACCAGAGCAGACTAGAGCCCGCAGACGTAAGCTAGGGCGATCTGGCGAAAGGAAATATGGCACTGCAGCAAAAAACCGGGATATATGGCCTCGCAGACGTGTCCTGGCGCGATGAAAGAGATGAAGAAACATCTAATTCAATCGGATTAATACCTATGGAAGTGGTTGGTTTAAAACGATTTTAAGAGTGGTATAATGTTAACGCGATAGCGTGGAATTACACGCTGCGGCAGCACCAAATTTTTTTCCACCGGCCGAGGATTTTTTTTGCATTGCCGCAGATCGCACGATCAATCGTGATCAAAATAGGGCGATGATGCAAGCTTATTGAGAAAATGCGAATAAGATCACTCACTTATGGGTTGCGATTTCGTTTTCGACCTTCTGCTTGAGCCGACGAAGGTTACGATGTCGACGATGGCAAATGCTCTCGTTCTCGATAAAACGCACTCTCCGTCATTGTTCGGAACAGATCGGGCACTAACTGTTGAGGCCACGGCGACATCCTGTCTTTCGGGACCGGCTGAAAATTCAGCGATGGAGAGTGTCGAAAAGCGCATGGCGGTCCCTGTGAAAAGGGGCCACAAACTCTTTATTGAAAACCGTAAAGGCTCGAAAATGGCGTCGATCACGATTGTTATCCCCTTCTACCAGAGGCAGACAGGTATTTTGCAGCGTGCATTGACATCGATATCCAAGCAGGTGTTTCAGGATTTCGATATCCTCATTGTCGACGATGAATCGCCGCTTCCGGCAGAAAATGAGCTTCAGGCGCTTAGCGAAGAAGAGCGGGCGCGAATTACGGTTATCCGTCAGGCCAATGCGGGACCGGGTGGCGCACGCAATACCGGCCTCGACAACGTGCCGGCTTCAAGCCGTTTTGTCGCCTTCCTGGATTCCGACGACGAATGGGCGCCGCAACATCTCAGCAACGCCTTCGAGGCCCTGACGCGGTACGATGCTGATTGTTATTGGGACTCGATCCATGGCGGCGAGGAATTCTCCTACCATTTCAGCATGGCGGAACTGGCAAAATCAGTGAATGCCACCCGTCTCTCCCAAACGCCGTCGCTTATCGAAGTTCCTGATATCGCCAGCGTCATGCTGAAAGATTGGAGCTTTCTGCATCTCTCCTGCATGGTGATCGGCCGACCACTGTTCGAGAAAATCCGTTTCGAGGCCGCATTGCGGCTGGCGGCAGAGGATGTGTTGTTCTTCTGCGACTGCATCCTTGCGGCCAAACGCGTGTTGTTGTGTGAAGATACCGGCGCGCTGCGTGGCGAAGGCATGAATATCTTTCACAGCATTGATAATGATTCACCGCAATTCCTCCGGCAGCAATTCAACACCTGGACCGCGCTTAATACGCTGGAACAGCGGTTCTTGCGCCGGCCGCAGGATATAGCGGCCATTCGCGCCTATAAAAACCGCGCCCGCAAACAGGCGCTGTGGAGCCAGGCGCGGCAGTTGCGGCGCAAGCGTTTGCCGCAACTTGGGCTACTGGCGCAATGGGCGTGGAAAGACCCGGCAATATTGCAAAGTGCGGTGCAGCTTGCCGCGGGCAAGTTGGCGCCCTAGTTTTCGCACCTGCAGCAAAGCTGTCCATACCTGTTACTGAAGAGCCAACGTATGTTCAGCTATTATCTAAATCACCAAGGAGACCTGCATGAAGCCGTTCCACTGGGAATCCACCCATGGTAATTTCGGTGACGATCTCAATCTCTGGCTCTGGGATTTCCTGCTTCCCGGCCTGCGCGACGTTCATAAAGAAACACTGCTGGTCGGTGTCGGAACCGTACTCAACACCCTGATCCTGCCGCTCGACGGCCACAAGCTCGTGATTGGCAGCGGCTTCGGCTACGGCTCGCTTCCCGACATGAGCGACAGGACCAAGTGGGATATCCGCAGCGTTCGCGGCCCGCTGACGGCGGAAAAGGTAGGCCTTCCGCAGGACATGGGCGTCATCGATCCCGCTGTGATGGTGACCGAAATGCCGGAATTCAAAAACCTGCCGAAAAGCAATCGCCGCACCTTCGTCCCGCATTGGGAGTCGGCGGCAGCGGGCCTATGGCCGGAGATCTGCAAGACCGTCGGCCTCTCCTATCTCGACCCCCGCGGCGAGGCCAAGGCCGTGATCCGCGAGATTGCGACCTCCGAGCTGATTGTCGCCGAGTCCATGCATGGCGCGATCCTGGCCGATGCCTTCCGGGTACCGTGGATCGCCGTCAGTACGTCACGGGCGATCAATAGCTTCAAGTGGAACGACTGGGCTCGCTCGCTCGGCGTCACATATGCGCCAAAACACATTCCGGTTTCCACCCGCGCGGAAGCGATTGCCAAGGGTGCCCGGTTCTGGGGCGTCGGTTTCGAACGGGACGAGCACGCCACCGAAGAGCTGGAGAAGCACCGGCATGGGGGAACGGTGGTCCTTGCCGATCCCGAACAGACCCGCCTCAGAGTGATGGCGAAGCAGGCACTTGCTGTGCCCTCGGCGCTCGCGCTTTGGCAGGCCAGCAAGGCGAAGCCGCAATTGAGCGCCGACTCCGCCCTTGCCAGCCGAAAGCAACGCCTCTTCGACGTTATCGAAGGCGTGCGCCGCGACTACTTCTGATAGCGAGAAGCATTATTCAGGAGCGGCCTGCAGCAGATAGCGCAGGCCGTTCGTTCCCGAATGCGCGATCGGCACCCCGCCGCCCTTCCGGAAACGTTCCGTTTTGTCGGCAAGAATGCCGCCGGCAATGGCCGGAATGGCGGTGGGCTTGCCCAATGCGTAAGAGGCGGCCGCTGCCAGGCCCGATTGTCCCTTGATATCGAGAAAGCGCCGCAGCTCATAGCGGCTGCGAACATGCTGCTCATGGCGGCGGATGGCGGCTGCGTCGGCCGGGGAAAGCCCGCCGGCTGACAGGATCGCCCGATCGGCTTGGTAAAGCCGATGCAGATCCTCGGTGCGATGCTGGCCGCTCAGGGAGTTGCTGCGCACCACTGCGCCATAGCCGCAGCTATGGATGACCTTGTAGCGTGCAGCCTTTGCAAGCGCCCGTACATAGAGATCGTAGTCCTCACCGAGACGCAGGGCTTCGTTGTAGCGCAGGCCATGAGCATCCAAAAACGATCGGCGCATCAACGGCTTCAGGAAGCCGATCTCGCCGCGCCGGACGCCGCGCTTGGAAATGTTGCCTTCGACAAAGGCGACCAGATCGAGAAAACGCGGCTTCGGATCGAAATGATCGAGCATTGTAATCGCATCGGGAACCGTATCGGCATTGACGAAAGCGATGTTGTCGGCGACGAAATCCCAATCGTCGTTTGCGAGCAACGGCTTGAACCGCCCTGGAAAAAAGAAATCGTCGGCATCGAGGATGCTGATCAGGGGAGCGCGCGAAACCTCGATCGCATGGTTGCGTGCTGCCGCTGGGCCGCGATTTTTCTCGAATTCATGGATGATCAGACGCCCGCTGCCGTCGTCAGCGAGGCCGGCGGAGGCGGCGGTGCCATCTATCGAGCCATCGTCGATAACAACGACTTCTGCCACTTCGGGCTCGCGAAGTGCAGAAGCGACGGCAAGGCCAATGGTGTCGCTGGCATTCTTCGCGGCAATAATTACACAGACATTGTTTTCGGCACTGTCAGTCACATCAGCCTCCATTATTCCGCGGGAGACTTAGGACGACATCAGCCATAGGCAAGCACGTCACCGTCAAAAGATGCGCTGGCGGCGACCTCAGGGGTTGAAGCGTTCGGAGCGATTGAGATTTGAAGCGTGTAGGCCGGTGACCTTTTCGTCATCACGCAACGATGTGGCAGCCGTGTTTTGACGCAGCAATGCCTGTCGCGCAGTCCGCTCCTTCCATACGAGGAAGAGGATGCCAATAAAGTAACCGATCTGCAGTAGCACGGCGCAAATTACCGTTTCGACCAACGTGGTCGAAAAAGAATGCGTCAGGAAGTAGGTCGCGATGGCAAATACCGCCAGGGCGCCGAGCATGCTGATGAAAACGCGTGGCGCATACATGGCGTTACCTCGCGCACACAGTCATCAGGAAAAGAGCGATCAAGGCCTTGCCTCCCTTAATAAGACCCACAAGCCAAATATATTTAATGAATCTTTTAGATTCAACTAAATGACTGCGGTCCGTTTACGATTTTGAACGAATACGACTTTAGCGCATCACCTGTTAAAACTACTCCTCCATAATACGTGCAATTGCAGCCCATATGTTTTCTCTTTCTCCATATTTCTTATTAAAGTTGTCCAGTTTGTAAATATATACAATTTTAATGACCTTAGTGATCGGACGCGGCCGAGCCAGAATTTAATCAATTCAATCAACTTTTATTACAAAGTTCGGCCGTCGCGACCGGCAATATGTGCGCCGCAATATGGTGTTGCAACGCAATATTTTCGGTGAAAAATCAAGATTGCGCATGAACGCTCAAGAGTGAGCAAAGCCTATTCCAACAAGACCGGATGAACAAATCCGCGCTATAGCCGTTAACATTCTCTCCCATCGCCATCCGTAACGTAAGATGCGCATTTTTTAGCCGTCTATACAATACATTCTTTAGTATAAATATTATATAAGGAATGTCTAAACTTAAGAAATCTAATGCATCGGGGGTAAAACCCGACCCCGATTCCGCGTTGCCACAAAAATTTGGCTTAAAAAATCATAATCGCCACCTACACTCCTCACTGCATAGCCCTAACTAGGCGACCGAGACATTTCCGACCAATTCGCCAACATGAATGGAGTCATCTCTATGAAGTCTGCGACGAGATCGGCCACATCGGCTTTTTTCAGCGCTCCGGAACGTGACGTCTTTCCGCCAACAGGTGGATTCTTGAAGAGGACGTTCGACGTCACCACTGCATTAACGGCGCTGATTTTCATCAGCCCCATCTTCCTTATGCTTATGCTCCTGGTAAAGCTTTCGGATCGGGGTCCCGTTTTTTACGGACATCGCCGCATCGGACACAACGGCAAGACCTTCCGTTGCCTGAAGTTCCGTACCATGGTCGTCGATGGCGACAAGGTTCTGAAGGCCTATCTGCAGGCCAATCCCAGAGCAATGGAAGAATGGCGTGCAACACGCAAACTGCAGGACGACCCCCGCGTCACCCTTGTCGGCGCGGTGCTTCGCAAACTCAGCCTCGACGAGCTGCCGCAGCTTATCAATATCATTCGCGGTGAAATGAGCGTCGTCGGCCCGCGTCCTGTCGTCGAAGACGAACTGGAGCTCTACGAACACGCAGCGATCTACTACCTCCAATCCCGCCCGGGCCTGACAGGCCTCTGGCAGGTGAGCGGTCGTAACGACGTGTCCTATGCCAGCCGTGTTGCCTTCGACACCCACTACGTCAAGAACTGGTCTCTGAGCAGCGACGTGGTCATCATCGCCAAAACCATTCCCGCGGTCTGCCTATCGCGTGGCAGCTACTGATGGCGAACGCAGATACCGCAGGGAAGCGCCTGCGGTTTTCCCGCAAGTGCGGGCTGCATCCAATAACAGGAAAGATCCTGCATGATTGAAATTCAGTCTCCTGGTAAGTCCGTTGGCACGGCTACACCTTTTCGTTGCACAGCTCTTATGCTTCTCAGCCTCTGCATGCTGTCGGGTAATGCCAGTGCCGATAATCTTCCCGGATATCACCTGGGAGTCATGGACAAGCTGCACATTCGTGTTGCCGAATGGCAGACGGCGGAGGGCTCGGTCCGCGATTGGTCGATGATATCGGGTGATTACACCGTCGGCCCCTCCGGCTCGGTTTCCATCCCCTTCATCGGTGATATGCCGGCCAGCGGCAAGACGACGGACGAAATCGCCGAAGCGATCGGCGTCGGGCTGCAAAAACAATTCGGCCTGCGCGATCGCCCCTCGGCTTCCGTAGAGCTTTCGCAGTTCCGGCCCATCTATCTCACCGGCGAGGTTCAGAATCCGGGCCAATATCCTTTCGTGCCCAACCTCACTGTCCTTAAGGCGGTCAGTCTTGGCGGCGGCCTGCACCGCGCTGATGCCGGCCAGCGCTTTGCCCGGGACTACATCAATGCCAAGGGCGATGCCGTCGTCCTCATGGCCGAGCGTGGACGCCTGTTGATCCGCAAGGCGCGTCTGCTGGCAGAAGTCGCCGGCAAAGATCAGATCGATGTTCCGCCGGAGCTGCAGAAATTACCACAATCGGCCGACCTGCTCGCCAGCGAAGAAGCTCTCATGAAAACACGCGGCGAGCGCATGAAGACGCAGTTGCAGGCGCTGGCTGATTTGAAGGTGCTGCTGCAAAGCGAAGTCGAGGCGCTGGGGAAGAAGACCGATACGCTAAGCCGCCAGCTTGACCTGGCCAAGGCGGACCGCGACAAGGTCGAAAGTCTGGCCGAAAGAGGGTTGGAACTTGCCTCCCGCAGGATTTCGGCCGAACAGCGCGCCTCCGACGTGGAGACCAACCTGCTGGATACCGACACGGCATCGCTGAATGCCAAGCAGAGCATCAGCAAGGCCGACCAGGATGAAAATACGCTGCGCAACGACTGGCAAAATTCGCTCGCGCAGGATTTGCAGGACACCGATACCCAATTGGAAACACTGCAACTCAAGCTCTCCACCAGCCAGGCATTGATGCAGGAAGCGGTCGCGCAATCGGCCGATGCCAGCAATCTCGATGCCAACGGGCATAGCGTCAATATCGTCTATGCCATCGTGCGGGATGATAACGGGCAGCCGAAGGAAATTCCGGCTGATGAGAACACCCAGGTCCTGCCTGGCGACCTCATCAAGGTTAGCGCCGGTCTTGCCATGCGTTAAGGAGGGTCGATGCAGATCGCGAAATCGACCTTTATTCGTCCAGGGAGCAACGCCACCTACGGTATGGTGGCGGTTGCGCTCTCTTTCTTCGTCTTCGCTTATTCCTCCCGCTTCGGGCAGGCCTCCATTCTTGCCTATTATGGCCTTTGGTTTCCGCTGGTCCTGATCGGCTATCGCAGCACGCTCGGCAACTATCAAAAGCAGCTCTGGCTCTTCGCCTTCGGCGTGTTTACCTGCCTGTCGATCTTCTGGTCTGCCGTGCCATCCATTACGGCACGCGCTGCGATCCAGTACATGACGCACATCATCTGCGCATTGATCGCCATGCGCACGCTGGATATTCGCACTCTCACACGCGGCGGGATTGCCGGCGTGGGCCTCGTGCTGCTCTATTCGATCCTCTTCGGCTATTACGCCTATGACCCGCTCGACGGCACCTACAGCTTCGTCGGCGCCTTCGACTCGAAGAACCAGCTCGGCTTCTACGCCTCGCTCGGCATTTATTTCGCCTTCGCCGCCGTCTTCATCCTCGGCGAGCGCCGCATCTGGCTGCTGGGCGGTGGCATTGCCGGCCTGCTGTCCGCCTATTGCCTGCTCGCCTCGCAATCGGCGACCTCGGTTTTGACCACAGGCTTGGTCGTCGTGCTCAGTATCGGCATGCGGGGCATCCTGTTCCTGTCGCCTCGGCAGCGGAAGAGGCTCTTTGTCGTTTTGGCCGTAACCGGTTTGGCGGTCGCTGTAGCCGGTGTCAATTTCGGTGGCGTTGACCTCGTCCTCGGTGCCTTCGGCAAGGACTCGACGCTGACGGGTCGCACCTATTTGTGGCAACAGGGCATCGAAGCAATCTGGCAGCATCCCTTCTTCGGCGTCGGCTACCAAGCCTATTGGGTACAGGGCTTTTCAGAGCCGGAGCGCTTGTGGGACGAATTCTACATCGCCTCTCGCGCTGGCTTCCATTTCCACAACACCTTCATCGAAACGACCGTAGAGACCGGCCTGATCGGCGTCTGCCTGCTCATCGCGATCCTGCTCACCGCCGTCATCGGCCATATCAAGCGGTTCCTGAGCGACATCAGAAATGATGAATCCTATGTTCTGCTCGGCGTTGCGACGCTGCTTCTGATCCGCGCCTTCGTCGAGATCGACATTCTCAATCCATACCATGTCGGCTCATTCCTGTTTTACTTCACCGCGGGCAAGCTGACGATGAAGACGCGGGCGCCGAAGGCCGCCCCGCTCATTCCCGACGATCGGATGGAGTTTACGCCATCGATGAATTGGGAGCCGCGGATCAGCAGATGAAGACCCTCTACGGCATTCAATATCTGCGCGGCTTTGCCGCTCTCGCCGTGGTCCTGTTCCACGCCGCAGAGCGCACCGGCAGCCATTTCCGCATTGGAGCGGCTGGCGTCGACGTCTTTTTCGTCATCAGCGGTTTCATCATGTGGACGATGAGCGAGCGCCGGCCGGTGACGCCATTGCGTTTCCTGCTCGATCGCTTGCAGCGCATCGCCCCGTCTTACTGGATCGTCACCAGCATCATGATCGCGGGTGGGCTTGCCGGCCTGTTTCCGAATATGAAGCTGACGGCCGGGCATGTCTTAGGCTCGCTGTTCTTCATCCCCGTGCGCTCGCCGAGCAATGGAGAGATCTGGCCGGTTCTCGTGCAGGGATGGACGTTGAATTTCGAGATGTTCTTCTACGTCATCTTCGCCGCGACCTTGCTGTTGCCGCGCCGTCTGCAGCTTGCCAGCATGGCCGCCATCTTCCTCGCCATCTTCCTCGCCGGCAACATTTTCAATCCGCAATCCTCCCTGTTTATCACCTATACGCAGCCAATCATCCTGGAGTTCGTCGCCGGTGCAGTCCTTGGGCGGCTGTGGCTAGCGGGGAGAACACCCGGCGCCGGCCTTGGCCTTGCCTTGGCGATCGCCGCCTTGTCGGGTTTTGCCGCCATCGAGCTTATCGGCCTCGACTTCAATGAAGTGACCTGCGCACCGCTCGCCGTGGCGCTCGTGCTTGGCGTGGTATCGCTAGAGAGAAGCGGTAAGCTGCCAAATATTCCGCTGCTCACCTATCTCGGCAACAGCTCCTATTCGATCTATCTCTGGCACACGCTGGCGATCTCGGTGGTCATCAAAATGGTTGCGTCCACGCAGATGCCCTACGACGTCGCGACGTTCCTCGGCGTCATCTCGGGTACCTTACTCGGCATCTGCGCCTACGAAGCGGTCGAAAAGCCGCTCCGCAACCTGTTGAGGAACTTGAGCTGGCAAAGGTCACGCCCATCGCCGGCGTGACATCATCAAGCCTTGGTTGCGATCTGATGCCGGATGTCATTCGCTGGCGGTGCAGATCCTTAGATGTCGCGGGGCCGAAGAGGCTGCAGCCCATCCGTTGCTCGCCCGGGTGAGGCCAGTCATTGTTCCTTCGGAACGGTCGGTCATACGATGCCATGCAAATCGGCGAGCCATTTCGGCCCGCCGACATCATCATTCGATTTCGATGGTCCCTAGAGACGCCGCCGCCGCAACTGATCGAAATAGACGATCACGATAATCAGCACGCCGGTGATGATGCGCTGCCAGAAGGAATTCAGGTTCAGCAGGTTGGCGCCGTTGTTGATGGTGGCGAGGATGAAGGCGCCGATCAGTGGGCCGTAGACGGAGCCGACGGCGCCGAAAAGGCTGGTGCCGCCGATGACCGAAGAGGCGATTGCCTGCAATTCCCAGCCATCCGCCTGCGTCGCATTGCCGATGGCGATGCGCGAGGCGAGCAGGACACCGACGAAAGCGGCGCAGGTGCCTGACAGAATATAGGCGAGGTAGATCATCCAGGTGACGTTGACGCCGGAGAGACGCGCGGCTTCGCGGTTCGAACCGACGGCGAAGAGATAGCGGCCCCAGCGGCTGAGATGCAGGAAGATGAAAGCCGGTATCGCCACGAGGATCACCATCCAGAACAGGCTCGGAATCCCCAAGAAATCCGCGACGGCGAAATTGGTGAAATCGTCGTTGACGATATTGATCGTCGAGCCGTTGGTGATGAGCAGGCCGATGCCGCGCAGGGACGTCAATGTCGCCAGCGTGATGATGAACGGCGGCAGGCCCATGCGCACGATGCCGAAGGCGTGGAATGCGCCGATCAGCACGCCGAAAGCCAGCGTAATGAGAATGGCGGCGGAAACCGGAAATCCGGCCTGCAGCAGCCAGGCGATGATAACGGTGCAGAAGCCGACAATGGCGCCGACGGATAGGTCGATGCCCGCCGTGATGATGACGAAGGTCTGGCCGAGGGCCAGGATCGCCGTCATCGAGCCCTGACGCATCAGGTTGGTGATGTTGAGCGGCGTCCAGAATTTGTCTGTCCAAAAGCCCAGGACGACCCAAAGAGCAAGTAGAAGAAGGATCAGCGTCAAGCTGAAGAGGATATTCATCTTGCGCCGCGGTGCGACGGTGGGGCCTTCTGTAGTATTTGCGGCCATTGTTGTTCTCCCTCTTTCTATCCTTATCTTATGTGTCGTTCAGACGCCGATTGCCTCGCCGAGGACTTCCTCATGCGTGGCAGCGTGAAAATCATGGCTGGCGACGAGCTGGCCGCGGCGGAAGACGTGGAGCTGGTCGGCGAGCTCGTAGACTTCCGGTAGGTAGGACGAGATGACGATGATGCCCGCGCCACCCCGCAAGAGCTTGGCGAACAACCGGTAGATCTCCGCCTTGGTGCCGACATCGACGCCCACGGTCGGCTCATCGAAAATGAAGAGCTTGGCGCCGTGGCTGAGCCACTTGCCAATGACGACCTTCTGCTGGTTGCCGCCGGACATGGCCGAAACGAGAACCCGCCGGCTCGGCGTCTTGATGCTGAGATCGCGTATCTGCCGATCGGCATTGGCCGCTTCGCTGCTATTGTTGATGATTGGCCCCTGGCTCAGTCGCTTAAACACCGGCAGGTTGATGTTGAGTCCGATCGGCAGGTTGAGGCAAAGCCCCTGATCGCGGCGGCTTTCCGGCGCGAGCGCAATGCCGAGGTCCATGGCATCCCGCTCGCTGCGAATATCGACCTTCCGGCCCTGCCAGTAGATCTCGCCCGCAGACAGTGGCTGACGGCCGTAAAGCCCAAGCGCGAATTCGCTGCGGCCGGCGCCGATCAAGCCATAGAGCCCGACGATCTCGCCGGCCCGGACGCTCAGGGAGACATTTTCAAAGCCGGGGCCGGAGAGACCGCGGGTTTCCAGGATGGTCTCGCCGATCGGAATCTCTTCCTTATGATAGATCTGCTCGATCGAGCGGTTGATCATCAGCTTGATCAATTCGTCCTCGTTGGTCTCGCCGACCGCGCGCGTGCCGACATGGGTGCCGTCACGCAGGACCGAGACACGGTCTGCCAATTCGAAGACCTCTTCCATGCGGTGGCTGATATAGACAATGGTGACGCCCTCGGCCTGCAGGCGGCGGATCAGCTTGAAGAGCTGCGCGGATTCTTTTCGGGTGAGGTAAGCCGTCGGCTCGTCGAAGATCAGGAATTGGGTACCGCGCATTGCGGCGCGGGCGGTGGCTACGAGCTGCTGCTGGCCGATGGTGAGCGAGCTTAGCAGCGCGGCTGCCGGCAGGCCAAAGCCAAGATCGTCAAGCACGGTCTGCGCCAGCTTCTCCATCTGCTTCTTGCGCATCAGCCCCAAGCGATTGACCTCGTCGCCGAGAAAAAGATTGGCCGCGACGGTCAGATGGGGGCAGAGCACCACCTCCTGATGCACGGCATTGATGCCGCGGGCGATCGCCTCGTTCGGATTGGAAAGTCCGACCGGATGACCGCACCAGAATATTTCACCCGCCGTCCTGGTGATGACACCGGTCAGGAGTTTGATAAGTGTCGACTTGCCGGCGCCGTTTTCACCGACGATGGCGTGGATTTCGCCCGCCAGAAAGGTGATCGTCGCGGGCTTCAGCGCCTCGACATAGCCATAGCGCTTCTGCAGCCCCCTGAGTTCGAGGATGGGCGAACCCGCCGGAACGCGGTTTGCTTCCGTCCGGATATTGTCATCGTGTCGATGACTGATCTCTTCGAGGTTCGTCATGGCTCTCCTCCCTTAACCGATCACTCGCTCCGTTCGTCTCCGCAAACGAAGCTGGAATGAAAACAGGCCGCGCCCGGCCTCCCAGGCGCGGCCCTCAGCTCGTTACTTGACCTTCGGATTGATCAGGGCGTCGATCTTTGGATCGCTCATATTCGCCTTGGTCACGAGGTTTGCGCCGGTGTCGACATTAGCCTCGACCTTTTCCTTCTTGGAGGCGGCGAGCGCCGTCTTGATACCGTCATAACCCATGCGATAGGGGTCCTGGACGACGAGGCCGGCGAGAACGCCGGACTTCAGGAAGCCGACCGTCTTGTCGTCATTGTCGAAGCCGATGACCTTGATCTTGTCGCCGAGCTTGTTTTCGGCAATCGCTTGGCCGACGCCCTGCGCCATGATCAGGTTCGAGGCGAAGACGCCGACAAGCTTCGGATTGGCCGTGATCAGGTCGGTCATGATGTTGAGGCCGGTCGTGGCCTGACCGTCGGCATATTTATCGGCGACGACCTTCAGGCCAGGATACTTGCTCTTGATCTCGTCCAGAAAGCCCTGGCGGCGCTGATCGAGTGAGCCGACACCCGGCAAGCTGGTGATGATGGCGACTTCGCCTTCTTCCTTGCCGGTCATACCCTTGATCGCTGCGGCAAGACCGTCAGCGGCGATGCGTCCGCCGGCCGTATTGTCGGTGGTCAGGAAGGATACGAAGGCTTTGGAATCGGCCGCCGAGTCGATACCGACCACTGGCACGGACTTCGCGGCCTCATCCACCGGCTTGCCGAGTGCTTTGCGTTCGGTTGGCGCGATCACGACGGCGGCCGGTTTGCCGGCAACGGCGTTTTCGAGAATGCTGATCTGACCGTTGATGTCGGATTCCGACTGGGCGCCGAGTTCCGGCACCTTGACGCCAAGATCCTTGCCCGCCTGGCGAGCGCCGGCAAGAACGATCTGCCAGTAGAAGGATGTCGTATCCTTGACGATGATCGGGATGGTCACATCGGCCGCAAAGGATTGCACCGGCATGGCGACGGCAATGATCGCCGCGCCGGCAAGACCGGCAAAAGTGCGGCGGGACAGAAGGGATTTGGCGATGTTCATTGATTTCTCCTCTCAACGCGCTCTGCTCCTGCACACCGGCCGTTGAACGCTTGCGGCTCGGTATCGTGAGCCCTGACGGGCTCACGCATCGCGGAGATGTTTGTTGCGCAATCCTCATATTTTTCGGGACCACGCGGTACCATCCACGCCAAAACAGGCTTTCCTCCTCCTCGGAGCCGCCTCTCGCGGCGGCCCGATAGCTCCTTATTCTTTTTCAAACCCGGACAGCTTCGTCTCCCAAGGGTGGCGCGACCAGGGTCAATCCTTCGAATTCCGCATAGAGGCTGGCCGGAAGCTCAGGCGCCACGAGCTGCATATTGCGGATGAGACTTTCCGGTTTCGCTGTGCCGATCAGCACCGAAGCCACGGACGGATGGCGAAGCGGAAACTGGATTGCCGGTGCGGCAAGCGGCAGGCCATGGCGCTGGGCGATATCTTCCATCGCCTTGACCTGGGCCAAAACGTCCGTTGTCGCCGGAAGATAATCGAAATGCGCGCCGGGCACGGGGCCGGTCGCAAGAATGCCGGAATTGAAGACGCCGCCAACCACAAGCGACGTGCCTTTCCTCTCGCAGAGCGGCAGCAGCTCAGCCACCGCCGAACGGTCGAGTAGGGTATAGCGGCCAGCGAGCAGGATACAGTCGATGTCCGCCTCACGCATGACGTCGAGGCAGATCGGTACCTCATTGACGCCGAGGCCATAAGCCTTGATCGCGCCCGAGGACTTCAGCTCCTCCAATGCCTTCAGCCCAGAGCCCAGGAGCTGGCCGAGGTGATGTTCATTCAGCGCCTTGCCGTGGGTGTAGCCGCCAATATCGTGGACGTAGAGAATGTCGATGCGGTTGAGGCCGAGGCGGGCATAGCTGAAGTCGACCGACCGCATGATACCGTCATAGGAATAATCGTAATCCGCATCGAAGGGCAGGGGGTCGACATAGCCATAGTTCGGCACCTTGTCGCTCGCAACCGGCCGCATCAGCCGTCCGACCTTGGTCGAAAGGACATAGCTGTCTTCCGGCTGGTCGCGCAGGAAATCGCCGACGCGGCGTTCACCGAGACCGAAGCCGTACCAAGGCGCAACATCGAAATAGCGGATACCGCTATCCCACGCCGCCTGCAGGGTGTTCATGGCCTGGTCACGTGGGCAGGTGCGGTAAAGACCGCCGAGCGCTGCGGCCCCGAAACTGAATTCGGTGACCTCCAGGCTTGTCCTGCCGATTCTTCTCCTCTTCATCACCTCTCCCTTGTGATGGCATGCATTACCTATTTAAAGCGTCGCTCCGAGGTGCCAGGGAACGAACTCGTTGTCGCCATAGCCGAAGGTTTCGCTTTTCGTCTTCTTGCCCGACGCAATCTCGATGATCAGTTCGAAGATCTCGCGGCCTTTGCCCGATATCGTCGCCTCGCCAGTGGCTATGGTACCGCAATCGATATCCATGTCCTCTTCCATAGATCGGTAAAGCGCCGAATTGCTCGACAGCTTGAACGAAGGCGCTGGGCGAGAGCCAAAACAACTGCCGCGACCTGTCGTGAAGGCGATCATATTCGCTCCGCCTGCCACCTGGCCGGTTGCCGAAACTGGATCATAACCGGGCGTGTCCATAAAGACGAGCCCGTGGTCCGTTACCCGTTCGGCGTAGCTGTAGACGGCGGTTAGCGGCGAGCGCCCGCCTTTGGCGACAGCGCCGAGCGACTTTTCCAGAATGGTCGTAAGCCCGCCGCGCTTGTTGCCGGGTGAGGGGTTGTTGTCGAGCGAGGCGCCGTGCATGGCGACATATTTTTCCCACCAGTCGATTTTCGCATCGAGTTTGGCGGCGACCGCGTCGCTGACCGCGCGGCTGCGCAGCAAATGCTCCGCACCGTAGATTTCCGAGGTCTCCGACAGGATTGCCGTGCCGCCCGCAGCCGCCAGCAAATCGGCCGCGGCACCCAGCGCCGGATTGGCGGTGATGCCAGAGAAACCATCGGAGCCGCCGCATTGCAGGCCGACGATGATCTCGCTGATCGAGATGGGCTCGCGGCGAGCCTGACCGACTTCCTCAGCGATCTCCTTCAGGACACCCATGGCAAGCGCCACGGCGCGGCGCGAGCCGCCGGCATCCTGAATGTTGAAATGCCGCTTGCTGGCGCCAGCGCCGCTCTGGCCATAAAGCGTGAGCTGGTTGACCTCGCAGCCGAGGCCGATCATCAGCACGCCGCCGAAATTCACATGACGGGTGTAGCCGGCAAGCGTGCGATGCAGCGTCTGCATGCCGTCGCCGGTCGAACTCATGCCACAACCCTGGTCGTGGACGATCGGCACGAAACCATCGATGCCGTCATAATGGGGCAGGAGTGTCCGGTTTGCCTCTTCTGAAATGGCGCGGCAAACCGTTGTGGAACAGTTCACGCTGGCAATGATGCCGATATAGTTGCGCGTTGCCGCCCGGCCGTCGGCACGGCGAAAGCCCATGAACGTCCGAGCCTTGTCGGCCTCAGTTGCTGCTTCCGGCGCCGCATTGGCGGTCGCCGCAAGGCGATCATTTTCGAAGTGCAGGTTATGGCTATGGACATGATCGCCAGCCTTGACCTCGGCCGTCGTGCGGCCAATTGCCTGGCCGTATTTCACGACGGGCATGCCGATGGCGATGTCTTGAATGGCGAACTTATGGCCGGGATCGATCTTGTCGCGTGTCAAAATCCCATTGGCGACCGTAGCGCCAGCCGCAATCGCCGCCGTCGCCACCGCAACATTGTCGCCTTCCGACAGAAGGATCCAAGGTTGGCTGTTCAATGTCCTCTCCCTGAACAATCTTGTTTTTCGGCATTGGCTTGGGGACCATTGCCGATTGATTTTGTTTTTTATCTACAATAAACATTTTGGTGTCAACGAGGAAATCGCTCACCAACCTGGGAGGAGGTCGGGCGCGACAGGAGAGGACACAATCGCGGCGCATCCGGCGGCATTCCCGAATTTGACTGCCACTCGAGCATGGGTCTGACATCGTCGTCGACGTGGGGCCGCCGACTATAAAAGAGGGGGAAAATGGCGAGACAAAACACGCTCTTCAAGGATGCGTATAATCGCTATGTCGCCGGACTGAAGCTGGACGCCGCCTTGCCGACCGAGCCTGAAATCGCTGCCGAACTTGGCATTAGCCGCAGCACGGCGCGCGCCATTCTGCTGCGTCTAAGTGACGCTGGCATCATCCGCTGGAACAAGCGGCAAAAAACCGTGCTGCGTCAGCCGACCGAAGCCGATTTCTTTCCGGAAGAAGAGACCAATTCGCTGCACGACATCATCGAACGCAGCTTCATGCTGCGCATCCTCTCCGACGAAGCGCAGCCCGGAATGCAGATCAACGAATTGGAACTGGCGCGCGAAATCGGCACGGGAACGTCTGTCGTGCGCGAATTCCTCATCCGCTTCAGCCGCTTCGGTCTGATCGAAAAGCGGCCGAACAGTCATTGGATCTTGAAGGGGTTTACCAGCGAATTCGCTCTGGAGCTTGCCGAGGTGCGCGAAATGTTCGAGCTGCATTCGGCTGCCGAGTTCGGGCGCCTGCCGGCAGGGCATCCGGCCTGGGCCGCTCTGGCGGCCATCAAGCAGGAACACTATGACTTGCAAGAGGATTTCGAGGCGCGTTATCGCGATTTCTCGCAGCTCGACGAGCGCTTTCACCTTCTCATCCATCGCGCCTCGAACAACCGCTTCATCGCCGATTTCTACGACGCGATCGCCATCGTTTTTCACTATCACTATCAGTGGAACAAGGCCTTCGCCCGAGAGCGCAATGCGCGCGCCATCACCGAACATCTCGATTATATCGAGGCGTTGCAATCCCGCGATCCGGAGCGGATCGACAGGGCTTGCCGTACCCATCTTGCCTCGGCGCGACAGACGCTGCTGCAATCCATTCCGCAGAATGCAAGCGAGGCTGCAGGTTCAAGCGTTCCGAATATTCGAGGTTAAAAAGTATTTCGCCAGCGCCGCGTTTAAACGGCACCGGCGAAGCTTGTTGGCACGAAGCTGATACTATCTCACGAATTCCCTGATCTTGTAGGCGACTTCCGTCCGGTTCGTCGCATTCAGTTTCTTCATGATATTGCGGATATGTACTTTGACCGTGCTTTCGCAAAGGTCCATTTCATAGGCGATGATCTTGTTGGCCTTGCCGCGCCGAAGAGCTTCGGCGACGACGACTTCACGCGGCGTAAACAGACTGTCGGCGCAGCGTGTTCCGCTGGTTACAGAGGCGATGACCTCCTTGGCAGCGAGAATGCTGCTGGCCGGCACGAACACGCCGCCTGCACGGGCGAGCGCTACGGCTTCGGCGGCGACATTGATTCCGACGCTGGTCGGGATGTAACCGCGAGCGCCGCATTCCAGCGCTTTGAGAAGTTGCGCAAGTTCGTCGCTCTCAGCCCCGACAATAACGGGGCTTGCCTTGAACCTCTCCGCAAGGGCGGAGATCTTATCGCAGACGTCTGCATCCGAAACCTTGCGTCCGCCGATCATGAAAAGAATTGCGGACGGTTCGCTCTGCATACGGCGCTTCTGCCATTCCTCGAATGATCCGACGGTGACGATATTCATGCTTTCGTCATATTCCGTCAGGCTCCGGGACAGGCATTCCCTGTCCAAAGCTCGGGCATCGATTAGGAGAAGATAGTCCTCGCATTCGTCGGTGCTTACCGCGCCTGCCGCGGTGAAAGCCCGCAATGAATCCGACGCGCGGACTGAAATAAGACGGGTTGCTGTTTCTGTCCCAAATTTCTCATTCGCTAAAGACTGCCTGTCCATGGCCGTTACTCCTTACTCCACACTTGGCCTCTATTCTTCAGAATCCATATGAGTAGGTATTATTTCAAAGTAACTGAATAGATATACCGAACCAAACCGATAAATTTCGTGTTGACTCATAGCATTCCTCCTGTCCTTGAAATGTAACTTACCTGATCACAAGAAGGATAATCGCTGATTCTATTTAGTCGGACATTAACATATGTTAATAAAGTCTAAAAATATTCGCCTCACGATTGTTATCGACTTGAAATAACGCGAGCGCGCTCGCGCCGGACTTTAAATCATATGCGGCGTGAAATAGGATTCGTCGAAATCGACGAGTTCCGCGAGCTTGTGGCGGTCGAGAAATTCGACGATGCCATTGCGGAACGACAAAAGTCCGCCCAACCTCATATCCCTGAGGACGCGGTTGATATGTACCGTCGACAGGCCGACGGCATCGCCGATATCGGCTTGCGTCAGCGGGCATTCGAAACCATCGAAGTTCGGCTTTAGCCGCGACGGACCAAGCCGGGTCGCCAGCTCGAGCAGCAGGTGGCCAGTGCGCTCCAGAGCGTCACGGCGGCCGATATTGGCGAGCCGCTCGGACATGCGCGCCTGCCGCCGCATCATCTCGGTGAGTACGATGCGATAGAGTCGCGAAGAAACGTCCAGGGTTGTATGGGAGGTGAAATCCGGGAATTCCATGACGGTGACTTTGGAGAGAGCCTGTACCGTCTCGCGCGCCAGTTCTACCGAAGGAGTGGAGATCATGTCACCACGGAGCGCAAACTCGATGACGATGCGCGTGCCGTTTGGCAGCATCTTGCTGGAAACCGCCCATCCGCTGACGAGAAAAAGAAGACGCGGCGTATCGTCGTCATAATCGTAGATGGTTTCACCGGGAGCATATGTGCGCGGAATGCCGCCCGTCAGTTCTGATTTCTGACGATATAGATCAGGACTCACGGCCTGTTGTAGACGCCCTATGGAAACCTGCGTTGTCATACGTGCCCCCGAACCAAATACCATATCGGGAAGGTTCTCAATAACCTGTCCCTTGAAGGTATATCACGTTACGTATGGCAAGTATATAGCACGCAACTTTCGGCGTGGCTCGTAGTCTATATTGCTTATGTGAATTCTCTTCGAAATCACACGGCGATTAATTTGCCTGTCATATGATTAAAGCATCTAACATCGCTCATTATACATGGTAATTACCCCGGAATTTCTTGGTATTAATTCGATGCCGCCGCGCGATGATCATTTCGTATTACGGACGACATCTCGGCGGCGATATTCTGATCCCTCCGGGTGAGATTCCGACGCATATCGGCAATTCCAGCTTCTGCCTCGGCCATAATCACCCGATGGTGGTGCGATTCGATTCCTTCCGAATCGGCCGCCCTTAACAATCGAGCAATATCAGATGCCGACGTCCCGCTGCCGTTGAGGAAGTAGGACTGCCGGCCAACCGATCGGAAGAAGCCCTCGACCTTCTTGTCCCAGCCCAGCCCGACATGAGGAATCCCCAGGGAATAGGCGGCGATACAGGCATGCAGCCGATGGGCAAGGATGACATTGGCCGACCGCAGGATCCGAATCAGCTCTTCCGGCGCGCGTGGACGCGGGGCGAGCTGCAGCGCGCCGGATAGGGCGAGACGGTGCATCAGGACCTCGTCCATTATTCGTTGGGCGAAGATCTGGTCCTCGCTGGCGCCGTTGCAGAACAAGCACACGCGATATCCATCCTGCACCAACAGTCGAATGAGATCCCGATATTCGGCGATGTCCTGCAGCGGAATGGCAGAGGCCTTCTGGCTGGCATGCCGTTGCAGAATGACCGGCTCCGTCACGCACAGGCCGATGATTGGCCGGCGCTTCGGCGACGCTGGACTGTAATCATCACTGACGAGCGTCCGTGCGAGCAATCCTGGATCGTGAACGACCGTCGCTTCCGGCCCATTAGGAAAGTGCCGGCGCCAACTGTCTTGGGCGAAGCTGTCGCGCACCGAGAGGTGGACGAGATTGGTCTGCTTCAGCCGGCCAAAGAGGCGCGCCGCCGGTGCGGACCAATGGCCGCTGACACCGACTGCATAGATCGCCAATGGCCGATTGTGGCGCCGGACGCTATCGAGCACGGTGCCGACCTTCAGGGGAAAATTGAGATCGTCATCTTGAAAGAGATTGCCGCCGCCAATCACCACCGCATCCGCAGCGGCGATCTTGGCATCCCATCGGCCGCGTAGTTTCCGCAGCGAGCGCCCGAGAACATAGCCCACGGCCCAGCGTCGGGCGAAGGCGGGCAGCCGGTGCAGCACCTTCAGCGCCTGCTGACGCCGGCCGCTTCCTCCGCTCGTCCCGAAACCTTCCCGTCCGGCGAGATCGATCGTCTCCACCTCGATATGGCCGCCTTCCTTGGTCAGCCCAGCCTCGACGCATTGCGCCAGCAGACCGTCTCCAAGATTTTCGCTGTATTTGACGTTGAATACGACAATCTTCACGGCAATCTCCCGACAATACCAATTTGCCGCATGCGCGCCGCCGGCGCGTCGTGCGCGCGAACCAGAGATGGGACCGTGAGGGCGGAGACGCTGCCTGCGAGAATGTAGAACATCAATCCGAGATCATAGACGGTGCCTGACGTGGCCGCGGACACCAGCACGGTGATGAATCCGGCCTTGGCGGCCCGGGCAACGGCCGCGGCTTCCCGGGATGGCAGGTTCCTGGCCCGGGTATCGGCTTTCAGGATCAGCAGCACGAAGAGCGCAAAGATCAGCGCGCCGGGAATGCCGAGATTGGAAAGCAGCACGAGGCCGAAGCTCGATGCACGCGCGCTGCCCAGTCCCGCGCCGAAGCCTTGGGTGTCGATGAATGTCTGATAGGCCATGGAATTCCACATGAAGCGTTCGCGACCGGACTGGCTGTCGGCTTTCGAGAACAGCATCTCGTCGAGGAAGTCGTGCAAGCCGTTGGCAAGATCGGGCATGGCGATCAGGACGAAGAGAATGACAAGCGGCATTGCCGCCATGATGGCGACGATCATCACAGGGCGTCCGGTGCCTGGTTCGTTGCGCGAAGCCAGGAAAGATTGCAGGCAAAGCACCGGCAAGACCAGGCCAAGGCCGACGAGGGCTGTTGCCGATGTCGAGAGGATCAGGGCCACCAGAAGCAGGCCGGCGATAATGCCGGTGGCGCGGGATCTGATGCCGCTTAGCCATAGACTGGCCGTCATTGCAAAAAGCACGAGCGTGAAATCCGCAAAGGCCGACGCTTCAGGAAATGTCCCCGAGATCCGCTTCAGTCCACCTTTCTCGGCATTGGTCAGCAGCGCATAGTTGGCGGTTCGCACGAAACCGAGAAGGAATTCCGTGTGACTGAAATAAGTAATAATGTCAGCAAGGGCGAAGCCGAGATTGACGCTGGCAACCACCAGCATTCCATTGATCAGATTGGTGGGAGTGCCGCCTTTGCGAATGAAAGCGAAAGTCGCCGCAAAGCAGACGAGGCCACCAATCGCATAGACGGATTGGGTGATATTATTTGACGAAAACTTCAGCGGCACCAGCGAAATGAAGTTGCGCCCGCCTACCGCCCGCTCGACGGTCATCGTCTCCGTCATGCCCTGGAACAGCCGCGGGAAAAAGACGGCTGTTGCCAAGCCGAAGAGGGTCAGCACCAGAAGGCAGAAACCGGGACGCGGCGGCGCCAAGGCAGCAAAAAGCGGTCCTTCGCCATAGGCCAGGAACAAGCGCACGCCGAAGAACAGCAGAAAAAGGCTCGGCACCAGAACCGACGCGCCGCCAAGGCCCGGCACGCTGAAGGCGGCAGCCGCGCCAAACACCGTAGACAGGATCATGACGGTAAACGACCATCGAACGGGCGCAGCCAGCATGGCCACGCCGACGACAAACGTTAGTAAACCCATGAAATTCATATGCCGTCCGCTCCGAAATATCGTCTATTTCATCAGGACAAAAACTATCACGGCGCCGGCTGGCTTGTATTTCCGCCGCGCTTAAGCCCTTTGGGGTACCGCATAAACCGAAATGGGTTCTGTACCGGATAGGCGCCGCCGCGTTAGCGTCAGAGTATGGATCACTTGTTCAAACATAGACGACCATGGTCGATCGGCCGCCGCGGATTTCTGCGTGCAGGCTTTGGCGCCACGCTTGCATTGCTCGGCAGCGATCTTGCCGCGCAAGCGGGCGACACGGGAGACGCGCTCGACATCAGCAATATGACGCTGACCTTCGAGGATAATTTCGACAGCCTCAGCGTCTCACCCTGGGGGCCGGGCACCCGCTGGATCGCGCACACACCCTGGAACGGCGATTTCGGCGGCGCGCGCTTTACCGACCCCAAGGGCGATTTCCCCTTCAAGACGGAAGACGGCATGTTGCGCATCACGGCGGCGCGCGACGGCAAGGGCGAGTGGCGCTCCGGTCTGCTCGCTTCGGTCGATGCGAAGGGCAATGGCTTTTCACAGGAATACGGCTATTTCGAAATGCGCGCTCGCTTGCCGGACGGCCCCGGCGTCTGGCCGGCCTTCTGGCTGATCGGCAAGGACCGCTCGAAATCCACGGCCGAAATCGATGTCGTCGAATACTATGGCGACAAGCCGGGCGCCTATTCCTCTACCGTGCATGTCTGGCACCGCGGCGGCAAGCATGAGTCCGATTTTTCGCGCATCAATGTCTATGAAACGACAAGCCCGACGGACATGCATACCTACGGCGTAAAGATCGATACCGATTTCATACGCATGTATTTCGACGGCAAATTCGTTTGGAAGACCAAAGTCCTGCCGGAACATCGCCAGCCGATGTATATTCTTTTGAATCTGGGCATCGTCGACAGCGTCACCAAAATGGTCGCCCCGGATCCCTGCTTCATGTTTGTCGACTATGTCAGGGCCTATCAATTCAAATAGGCGCCTGGCCTTGGTGCATTCTCTCTGCAGAGGCGCCCGTAGTCTGCACTCCTTGATATGAGCGGAAATAAAGAAACTTCCTTTTGAGGCGGGGTGCGTTCGCACGACCCGCCCAATCTTCTTCACCCGTAATGCTTTTGGCCAGCTCGCGGCCGCCTCGGCGGCCTCCTCCGACGAAATGTCTACGTCGGCTAAGGCTTAAGACTTTCGTTGAGGAGGGCAGTCATCCCAATGATCAACTGGTGATTTTCCGGCAGCGTGAAATTCTGCAGGCGACGATAAGGCACAGATATCGTGCCGTCGCAGGCAGCAAACGTAGCCCGGAGCACAGCGATGATCGACTTCGATTCTGAAGAGAAAGCCAATTCTCCTGTAATCATGCATTACGACCGAGACCGCAACCTTTATGACATGGTGCATGAACAGGCCCTGGCTGCGCCGCACGCCACCGCTGTCGTTTTCGGCGATTCGGCACTCAGCTACCGCGAACTTGACCGGCTCTCCGACTCATTGGCGGCCTATCTCGTAAAACTCGGTATCCGCAAGGCCGACATCGTCGGCCTGTTCCTGCCGCGCAGCCTCAATGCCATCGTCTGCAAGCTCGCCATTCTCAAGGCCGGCGGCGCCTATCTCCCCCTCGATCCTGCTTTTCCGATCGAGCACCTCGATCACGTCATCGGCGAATGCGAGCCGAAGGTGGTCTTTGTCGATTCGGCCTATGGCGACAAGATCAGCATCGTTCCCAGCATGCGCGGCCGCGTCATCGAGGCGAGCGCCATCATTGCGGAAATGACCATCCGTCCGCCCCAGCCGCGGCCTTCCGTCAAGATCGGCGGCGATGATGTGGCCTATGTCATGTACACCTCCGGTTCGACCGGCCGCCCGAAAGGCACCGCGATCGCACATCGCAGTATCGCCCGCGTCGTCCTGGATCAGACCTATGTCGAATTTCGGCCGGATGATGTGGTCCTGCACACCGCAACGATCGCCTTCGACGCCGCGACCCTGGAGATCTGGGGGGCATTGCTCAACGGCAGCAAGCTTGTCGGCATGCCGGACACTAGCTTCTCCGTCGCTCGGCTCTGCAACCTCATACGCGAAACCGGCGTCAGCATCATGTTCCTGACGACAGGGCTCTTCAACGTGTTTGCCGATCATGCGGACGGCGACCTGCCGCAGCTTCGCCATGTCCTGTTCGGCGGCGACGTCGGATCGGCAGTTCATGCGCGCCGTTTTCTCGACCGCTTTCCAGGCTGCAAGCTCACAAATGCCTATGGACCGACCGAAACGACGGTTTTCGCGACAGCATTCGAAGTGCCTCCGAATTTTACCGGGCAGGAATTGCCGATCGGCAGAGCCATCGCGCATACGGGCATTGCCGTTCTCGACGAGGAATTGCGGGAGGTTCCGTACGGGACCGAGGGGCAGTTGGCGATATCGGGCGACGGGCTTGCGATCGGCTATTTCAAACGTCCGGAGATGACCGCGGAGAAGTTCGTGACGATCGGCACGAACAACGGACAAAAGCGGTACTATCTGACCGGCGATCTCGCCGTTCTGCATGCGGACGGCATGGTCGCCTTCAAGGGACGTCGCGACCGGCAGGTCAAGATCAACGGCAAACGTATCGAGCTCGATGAAATCGAGGCCACGCTAAGACGCGATCCGCGCCTTGCCGACGGCATCGTCCTTTGCCACGTCCAAAGCGCGACGCTGAAGCGCATCGTCGCCTACCTGTGCCCCCGTCAGGGGAGCGCAGGTCCCGATTTCGTACCAAGCGTCATGGCAGCGCTACGCGCGGCACTTCCAGCCTACATGATCCCGAGCGCGGCCGTGGTCGTCGACGCATTTCCGCTGACGCCGGCCGGCAAGGTCGATCGCTCCAAGCTTCAGCCGCCGCCTATGGAGCAGATCGAGATTGCACCTGATGCCATCGCCAAGAGCCAGACGGAGACACTTCTGACAAGGCTTTGGCAGGACGCGCTGGGCACGGGAAAAATCGACCTCGACAGAAACTTCTTCGACCTCGGCGGAACCTCGCTGCAGCTCATGGAAATCCATGCAGGCCTTGAGGCCGAGCTCGAACGTTCCGTCGACGTCGTTGCCTTGTTCAAGCATCCGACGATCCGCGAATTGGCGCGCCACGTCGACGGCAAGGCTTCGGGTTCGGCACGGGCTATCGCCGCCGCCCAGCGCGCAGCTCTTCAGAGAAAGACCATGTCCCAATTCCGCAGGAGTTCTTCATGACGAGAGATTATGAAACCGGTCATGCCAATGGCGATGAGAGTGATTTCGATAGCAATCAGGATTGGGACAATCAGGATTCGGGCGGTATCGCAATTATCGGCATGTCCGGTCGCTTCCCGGGAGCGCCTTCGGTGGAGGCGCTTTGGCAGTTGATTTGCGAAGGGCGGAATGCCTTCTCGCAATTCTCGCCGGAAGAACTCGAAGATGCCTTTACCGACGAGGAGCGCGCGCAGCCGAATTTTGTTCCGGCCCGGCCGCATCTTCGCGATGTCGAGCTGTTCGATGCTGATTTCTTCGGCATGTATCCGCGCGAAGCGGCGCTGACTGACCCGCAGCACAGAGTCTTCCTGGAAATCTGCTGGGAAGCGCTCGAAGATGGCGGCTACGATCCGCAGCGTTACCCGGGAATGATCGGCGTCTTCGCCGGCTCCTCGATGCCGACCTATCTGATCAACAACGTTCTGGGCGATCGCGCCAAGGCGGAGGAATTTACCTCCAACTATCAGATCGGCTGCTTCCAACATCTTGTCGGCGCACTCAACGACACGCTTGCGACACGCATCGCCTATAAATTCAATCTGCGTGGTCCCGCCTTTACGCTGCAATCGGCCTGCTCGACCTCGCTGCTGGCCGTGTCGCAAGCCTGCCAGAACCTGTTGACCTATAGTTGCGACATGGCGCTTGCCGGCGGCGTCTCGATCACCATCCCGCAAAGGCGTGGCTATATTTATCAGGAAGGCGGCATGGCCTCGCCTGATGGCACCTGCCGTCCCTTCGATGCAAACGCTGCCGGGACAGTCTTCGCGAGCGGCGCCGGCGTCGTGCTTCTGAAGCGCCAGGAAGATGCGCTGCGGGATGGCGACCATATCTATGCGGTTATCCGAGGCTATGGCGTCAACAATGATGGCTCCGACAAGGTCGGTTTCGTCGCACCGAGCGTCGAAGGCCAGGCCGAAGCGATTTCGGCAGCCTTTGCCAATGCCGCCGTCTCACCAGCAACCATCGGCTATGTCGAATGCCACGGCACCGCGACGCCGCTCGGCGACCCCATCGAATTCAGCGGTCTCAAGGGTGCTTTTTCGGAGGATCCGCCCGCGCCGGCAAGCTGCGCGCTTGGATCGGTAAAAGGCAATATCGGCCATACGGACGCCGCCGCCGGCGTTACCGGCCTCATCAAGACCGCGCTGGCGCTGGGCAAGGCAAAGATACCGCCCATGCCCAACTACGAGAAACCGAATCCGCGCATCGATCTCGATCACAGCCCCTTCTATATTCCGACCGAGATGATCGATTGGCCGGAAATGGAAGGGCCGCGCCGCGCCGGCGTCAGTGCGTTCGGTGTCGGCGGCACGAACATTCACGTCATCGTCGAGGAACCGCCGGTTCGTCACGATGAGTCTGTCGATGAGCAGGAAGGACCATATCTTCTGCCGCTTTCGGCATCCAATCCGGCCGCCCTGTCGGCCATGCGTACTAACCTCGCTGACCATCTCGCCAAGAATCCCGGGCTGCCTCTAGCGCAGGTGGCTCATACGCTGCAGGCCGGCCGGCGTGAGTTCAACCATCGCCTTGCCATTGCCGCCAGCACTACGGAGGAGGCGATCGATCGCCTGACAGCGGAGCGCTACCAGCCGCTCATTGCCTCGGATCAACCGCCCGTCGCCTTCATGTTTCCGGGGCAGGGCGCTCAATATGCCGGCATGGGCGCCGGCCTCTATAGCGCGGAGCCGGAATTCGCCCGCTGGATCGACCGCGGCGCCGAGCTGCTGAAGATGACACTCGGCGTCGATCTGCGCGACTATATCTGCCACACCGGCCCGGTGACCCAGGCCATGGCCGACGAGCAGCGTGAGACGCGCATCGCGCAGCCCTGCCTCTATCTCGTCGAATACGCGCTGGCGCGGCTGTGGTTGAGCCGTGGCGTCAAGCCCTATGCGATGATCGGCCATAGCGTCGGCGAATTCGTCGCCGCAACGCTCGCCAATGTCATCTCCTTCGAAGACGGCTTGCGGCTGGTCGCCAACCGGGGGCGGCTGATGCAGAACCAGCCGCAGGGTGCAATGGTGTCGGTTCGCGCCGATGCCGAAACCGTCGCCATGCATCTGCGGGGCAAGGTCGAGATCGCTGCGATCAATGCGCCGAAACTCTCCGTCATTTCGGGGCCGTTCGAAGATATCGATACGGTCTGCACCGTGCTCGAATCCGCCGGCATTGCCTTCAGCCGGCTGCATACTTCGCATGCCTTCCACTCGGCGATGATGGATGAAGCCGTTATTGCCCTGCGCGAAGAGACGGCAAAGACCACCTATGGCACAGCCACCATGCCGTATATTTCCTGCGTCACTGGCGACTGGCAGACCGGTGAACGCGGAACCTCGCCGGACTATTGGGCAACGCATTGCCGCGACGCAGTTCACTTCGCCGATGGGCTCATGACGCTCTGCCGTGGCCGCAAACCGGTGCTCTTGGAAGTCGGCCCCGGCCGAACACTATCGGTCTTTGCCGCGCAGACGATTGCCCGTGACGGTGTTGCCGCCATCGTGCAGTCCTTGCCTGAGCATGACCGCGCCTTTGCCGCTTCCGAGACCCTGGCGGAAGCACATGGCAAACTCTGGATGGCCGGCTACCCGCTGGAATGGCCGGCTCTGCCCGCCAGCGCCCAGCAGCGCCTGGGCCTGCCGACCTATCCGTTCCAGCGCCAGCGTCACTGGATCGATGCGCCGCAATCCTCCCGCCGCGCGGCGAGCCAACCGGCTCTACCCGCTCAAGTTCCTGTGCCCGCTGCCTCTTTCGCAGCCGATGTCAACCTTGTCGATGAGAACAAAGCCATGAACGTCGTAACACCACTCTCCCTTTCCGATCGCGTCCTCACTCTTGAAACCTCCCTGTTGACCTTGCTCAGCGAAATGTCAGGGGAGACGCTGGGGGTTACCGAGCGGGCCGTGACTTTCCTCGAACTCGGTTTCGACTCACTGTTCGTGGGCCAGTTCGCGCAGCGTATCGAGAAGGAATACAAGGTTAAACTCTCCTTCCGTGAGCTGCTCAGCAACATTCCCTCGGTCGCCGATCTGGCACTCCATCTCGACCAGCAGATGCCGCCGGATGCCGTGAAACCAGTCGCGGCACCGGTAGTGGCGCCGGTTGTCGCTCCCGCTGCGCCGGTGGCTGCAGCATCCTCACCAATCGCTATTCCGACGGCACTTCCCGTCGCCCCGATGCCGATGGTGTCTGCTGCGTCGCCGGATTTGGCAGCCGTGCTCCAATCGCAGATCCAGCTCGCACAGTCGCTGTTTGCCCAGCAGTTGGCGATCCTCCAGGGCGGCACGGCGCTCGTCCCGGCCGCCGCTGCGGCGATCCCAGCAGTTGCACCGCCGGTTTCTGTGCCCGTCATCACTCCTGCTGCCGCGCCTGCCGCTCCAGCAGCCGTCAAGCCGGCGTCAGACACAGCGGAGACCGAATTCGGCACGGAGCGTATCAAGCTCTACCGTCCCGGCGCAAAGAGCCTTGCGCCGGAGATAACCAATGCGAAACGGGCCTTCATCGCCGATCTGACCGCCGCCTATGAAGCGAAGAACGCCAAGTCCAAGGCCTTCACCAAGGCCAATCGCCATTGGCTTGCCGACCCGCGCACGGCTTCGGGCTTCCGCGCCGACTGGAAGGAAATGGTCTTCCCGATCGTCTGCGACCATTCCAAGGGCGCACATATTTGGGATGTCGACGGCAACAAATACGTCGATCTAGTCAACGGCTTCGGGCAGACCGCCTTCGGTCACGCCCCGGATTTCGTCATCGATGCGATCAAGGCCCAGGCCGATATCGGCTTCGCCATTGGCCCGCAAACGCCGCTCGCCGGCGAGGTCGCCGGAATGATCGCCGAAGTGACTGGTCATGAGCGCGTCACCTTCTGCAACACCGGTTCGGAAGCCGTCATGGCCGCCATGCGTCTCGCCCGTGCCGTCACCGGCCGTGACCGCATCGTGGTCTTCGCCAATGACTACCACGGCCAGTTCGACGAAGTGCTGGTCAAGGGCCGCAATCGGGCCGACCGGCCGATCGCCTTGCCGATCGCTTCCGGCATCCCGATGGGCTCGGTATCCAACATGACCGTGCTGCGCTACGGCGCACCGGAAAGCCTCGATTTCATCCGCGCCAATGCTGAGGAAATTGCGGCCGTTATCATTGAACCTATCCAAAGCCGCCATCCGGAATTGCAGCCGATCGAATTTGTTCGTGAGCTGCGTGATGTCGCCACTAAGTCTGAATTCGCCCTGGTCTTCGATGAAGTCGTCACCGGCTTCCGCGTCGATCCCGGCGGCATGCAGGCGATCTGGGGCATCAAGGGCGATATGGCGACTTATGGCAAAGTTGTCGGCGGCGGCATGCCGATCGGAGTCTTGGTTGGAAGCGCACGTTTCATGGATGCTCTCGACGGCGGCCACTGGAATTACGGCGATGACTCCGTTCCCATGACCGCCCCGACTTTTTTTGCCGGCACATTCGTACGTCACCCGCTGGTGCTGGCCGCGGCACATGCCGTCCTGCATCACATCAAGGGTGAGGGTGCGGAGCTTTATGGACGCGTCGCCGAACGAACGCAGGCACTCGTCGCCGAAATGAAGGCGGAACTCGCAAGGCGCGGCATTGCCGATGTCGTTCACGGCTATAAGAGCTGGTTCGCCGCCGACTTCAGCAGCCAGGATTCGCTGGGGTCACTGTTCTACGCCCAGATGCGCCTGAACGGCGTCCACATCCAGGAAGGCTATCCATGCTTCCTGACCACGGCCCATAGCGAAGACGATTTCCAGACCATCGCCAAGGCCTTCCGCGACACTCTCGACGCGCTGCAGTCGGTGGGAATCCTCGCCCCTGCCGAAGATAGACCAGCCTCATCGGTTGAAACGAAAGTACCCGTGGTAGCGCGCGCTCCGCGGCCGCAATCCGCACCGCTGACGGAGGCGCAGACGGAAATCTGGCTGGCGGCACAGGCCGGCGACGAAGCCTCGTGCTCGTTCAACGAATCCTTTTCATTGAAGCTCGAAGGCGCTTTCGACGAGAAAGCGTTCCGCAAAGCCATCGATACCGTCGTTGATCGTCATGATGCCTTCCATATCCGTTTTGATCGCAGCGGCCAGTTCTTCCACTTCATTCCGGATTTCAAACTCGATCTGCCGCTGGTCGATGGTGCCAACGAAGCTCATCTGCGCCAGATCATCGAAGACGAGGCGCTGACACCCTTTGACCTCGTGAACGGTCCTCTGGTCCGTGCCAGCATCGTGAAGCTCGGTCACGACAAGCATGTCTTCGTCTTCACGGGCCACCACATCGTCTGCGACGGCTGGTCGATCAACGTGTTCGTCGATGAGTTGTCGACCGCCTATGCTGCCTACCAACAGGGCGAGATGCCGCACTTCGAACCGGCTCTGTCCTTCGCCGCCTATTCGACCGACTTCGCACCGAAGCCGGAGAAATCAGGGGCTACGGAGCAATTCTGGCTCGACCAGTTCAAGACGGTTCCCGATCTGCCGGAAATGCCGCTTGATCGGCCGCGCCCGGAATATCGCAGCTTTGCCGGCGGAACCTGCACCGGCTTCATCGGCGAGGAAGTCTATAAGACCCTGAAGAAGGCGGGAGCAAAATCGGGTGCAACGCTGTTCTCCACCCTACTTGCCACCTTGCAGGTAACGATCTCGCGGCTTTCCGGCCAGGAGGACATCGTCATCGCCATCCCTTCTGCGGGCCAGAGCCTGGTCGGTGACCAGATCCTCGTCGGCCACTGCGTCAACCTCCTGCCGCTGCGTCAGACCGTGACGTCAACAGAATCCTTCGTCACCCACCTGAAGGCAACGCAACAGTTAGTCTTCCAGGCGTTCGAGCATCAGGACTACACCTACGGCACGCTGGTGCGCAAACTCGGGATCAAGCGCGACTCGCGGCGCCTGCCGCTCACCGAAATCCAGTTCAACCTGGAGCGTATGGCCGGCGGCGGCGCCTTCGGCAACCTGAAGCCGACGATCGAGCCGAATGCGAAGGCCTTCTCCAACTTCGACATGTTCTTCAACATGATCGAGGCCGCGGATCACATTCGCATCGATGTCGACTACAATGCCGACGTCTTCGACCGCGCCACCATCGAGCGCTGGATAGGCCATTTCTCGACGCTGGCTGCGGCACTCGCGAAAGATATGGAGCGCAAGGTTTCCGAACTGTCGCTGCTGACGGCGGACGAGAAGTCCTGGCTGATCGAAAGCCTCAATCATACGGCGATGGACTACAATCATGATGAGTTTGCCTTCTCGCTCTTCGCCCGCAAGGCAGCAGAACATCCGCATGCCGTCGCCGCCGAGCATGACGGTCATACGATCACCTACGGCGAACTCGAAACCCGCTCCAACCAGCTTGCCCTCTATCTGCAGATGGCGATCCCCGAACCCGGGCAGCGCATCGCGCTTCTCGTCGAGCGCTCGCTGGAAATGATCGTCGCTCTCTTGGCGGTCATGAAGGCCGGGCACACCTATGTGCCCATGGACCCGGCCCATCCTGAGCCGCGGTTGCGTCAGACTCTGGATATCGCCCGCGTCGGCGGCCTGATTTGCGATAGCGACGAGATGGCACGGCTTGCAGCCTCAGGCACGCCGATCATCCGTACCGACAAGGACGCGAAGGCGATCGGCTCGATGACAGGGGCCACCCTGAAGAGCCTGCCGACTGACACCACGGCTCCGGCCTATATCATCTTTACCTCCGGCTCGACCGGCATGCCGAAGGGCGTCGAAGTGTCCCACCGGGCGCTGACGAACTTCCTCCTTTCCATGGCAAAGGAGCCGGGATTCACCGCCAATGACACGCTGATTGCCGTAACGACGATCTCCTTCGATATCGCCGGGCTGGAAATCTACCTGCCGTTGATATCGGGCGGAAAGGTCGTCGTCGCCAACCGGATGCAGGTGCAGGATGGCTTCGCGCTGGTGCGGCTGATCAATGAGCATAATGCGACGGTGCTGCAGGCAACCCCGACGCTCTGGCAGATGCTGACGGAGGCGGGCCTCAAGGAGCGGCCGAATCTGAAGATGCTCTGCGGCGGCGAACCGTTGCCGAAGGAGCTGGCGAAATCGCTGCTGACGATCGGGGGCGAGCTCTGGAACATGTATGGCCCGACGGAGACGACGATCTGGTCTTCGCTGCAGCGGATCACCGATGCGGATCAGCCGATCACCATCGGCCACCCGATCGCCAATACCCAGCTCTATATTCTCGACCAGAACAACAGCATCGCGCCAATCGGCGTTACCGGCGAGCTGCATATCGGCGGCGATGGCCTGGCGAACGGCTATTTCGACCGGCTTGACCTGACCGAGAAAGCCTTCGTGCCGTTCTGCTTCGCCACCGGCAGGCCGAAGCGACTCTACAAGACTGGCGATGTCGGCCGGCGCCTGGCCGACGGGTCGCTGCAACTGCTCGGTCGGCGCGACCAGCAGATCAAGCTTCGCGGCTTCCGCATCGAACTCGGCGACATCGAAGCCGTCGTCTCCAAAGCCGAAGGCGTTCGCCAATGCGCCGTCGTTGCGGCGGAGAACCAGAAGGGCGACCGCTCTCTCGTCTGCTATGTCGTACCCACGATCAGCGGCATCGAGCTTTCGCCGGCCAATCTTGCCGCACATGCCAAGGCCAATCTTCCCGGCCATATGGTGCCGAGCTTCTGGGTGACTGAAAGCGAGCTGCCGCAGACCGCTAATGGCAAGCTCGACCGGAAGACCCTGCAGTTGCGCGGCGTGCCACAGCGCGAGGCTGCAGTCGTCAAGGTTCAACCCAAGACAGAGACGGAGCGGCGGATCCTGACGATCTGGGAGGAGGTGTTGAACCTCGGAGATATCAGCGTCGACGACAATCTCTACGCGCTGGGTGCCGACTCGCTGACTATCTTCCGCATCGCCGCCCGCATGCTCGACACCGGCCTGCCACTGGAGGCGAAGCATCTGCTGCGTCATCCCTCGGTAGCCGAGCTGGCGGCCTTTGCAGACAGCCAAGGGGAGATCAAGGCTGACCCGGCTCAGTTCCACGTTCCATCATTGAAAGACTTCCGTAACGGCGCACGCCGCGGATTGGAGAGGGCAATATGAGTAGTGTTGAAAACAGCCCCGTAGGCCAGGTTGCCGATCTGGAGATCATCGGCGAGTTTCCCTGCACGCAGACGCAATTGCGCTGCTGGATTCTCGACCAGTTGCTCCCCGGCAATCCAGCGCTCAATGTTGCGGTTCGCTGGGAAATTCGCGGCGCGTTCAAAGCCGCGACCATCGAGGCGGCCTTTCGCAAGGTGATCCAGCGTCATGAGATTCTGAGGACGCGATTCATCGAAAGGGAAGGCCGCCCCTTCCAGCAGGCGGTGGACCGGATCGATTTCAAGATGTCGGTGATCGATCTTCGCAGCATGGCGGCCGATCAGCGCCAGACAAGAATCCTGTCGATCGGCGAGGAGACGGCACAGGCTCCTTTCGACCTTAGCAAGCCCGGGCTCTTTCGAGTCTCGCTGCTGATGGCCGAAAATGACCGCGGGGTTCTCCTCATCACCGCCCACCAGAGCTGCTTCGATGGTTGGTCGATCCGCGTGCTCGGACGGGAAGTGGGGGAAATCGCCGCCGCCATCGATGCCGGCCGGCAGCCTGTCCTCCCTGATTTGCCGCTCCAATATGGCGACTATGCTCTCTGGCAGCAGGAATATCTGCAGAGCTACGGTTTCGAGACGGAGAAGACCTTCTGGCGGGAGAAGCTCACCGGCGCGCCTTACTTCGAAGTGACGCCGGACCATCCGCGCGGCCGTGTGAAGACCAATCACGGCAATATTCTCTCCGTCGCGCAGCCTCTCGCCTTCAGCGAGCGCATGGATGCCGCCGCACGCGCTCATCGCGTCTCGCAATACAGCTACGGCGCCGCCATCATCAGCGCCATGCTGCATCGGCTGACGAATGCCGAGACCGTGATGTTCGGCTCACAGGTGGCAGGCCGCGAACATTCCGATCTCGAAGATCTGATCGGCGTCTTCATCAACAATCTTGTGCTGCGCTTCGATTTTTCTTCCGACATCTCGTTCGCGCAGCATATCCATTCGGTCAGCGAGACGGTGGAGGGGGCGCTGAACCATCAGCGTATGCCGTTCAACAAGCTGGTGGAGCTGATCAACCCGGTCCGCGATCCCTCGCGTAATCCGCTGATCTCCGTGAATTTCAACCTGCAGAAGGCGTTTCTGGAGGATCATCGCTATGGCGGCTTCGAGCTGATCAGCTCGCCGTCGCAATCGCCCGGCGTCATCTACGATCTGAGCTTCATCATGATCGGCCGACCGACGGGCTGGCGCATGTCGATCGAATACAATGCCGATCTCTTCGATGCGCGCACGATCGAAAGCCTGCTGCAGCTCTGGCAGAAGGCGTATGAGGTCGCCCTCGACCATCCCGAGGCAATGCTGTCGTCGCTGACCGTGCCCGAACGGCAAGCAGTTGCTGCCGCCAAGGACGCATCGGCAACGGAGCTTTCCGGGAGCCAGGCTTCGGCCGATACGCCGGTGGCGAAGAAGATGGCTGCGCTGGCGGCCCTCTGGCAGGACATTCTCCAAGTTCCGCAGGTACGGCCGAAGGACGATTTCTTCGCTCTCGGCGGTCATTCCCTGCTGGCGCTGCGGCTGCTGTCGGCCGTGCGGGACAAATTCAACGTCAAGCCGACGCTGGAACTTCTGTTCAAGGAGCCGACGCTCGAGGGCTTTGCCGCCGCGATCTTCGACACGCCGAAGGCGGAGGAACCCGCCGCCGCGATCGCCAATCCCTGGGAAATGATCACCTGCAAACGCGGCACAGGGCCGGCCTCGGTTTATACGCTCAACCATCCCTTCCTCTATTACCGCCTGGCAAACGAATTGCCGGATACGGTGTCGGTTCACAACATCAACATGTTCAATACCGATCTCGGAAACCTGGCTGGTATGCGGCTCGAGGATATTGCCCGCTATGCGGTCGATGCCATGCAGATCGATGTCAGCGCCGGGCCTGTTGGCCTCGCCGGGCTGTGTGTCAACGGGACACTGGCGATGGAGGTAACTCGGCAGTTGCGGGAGAAGGGGGCTGATGTCAGCTTTACCGCGATCATCGATACATGGGCGCCAGGCTACTTCCGCTCGCTGCCGAAAAGGGAGCAGAAACGATGGAACAGGGAGCGGCGCGTCAAACGCCTCGTCTACTTCACGAAGAAGGTATTGTCGGGCCGGATGCCGCTGATCGTGTTCCTCAAGGAGTTCAATTTCTCGCTCGCGCTTCTGAAAATGTTCGGCGTCAAAGCCGGGCAATATTCAGCTGACGAAGAGGCCAATGCGGCGGTGACGGATCTGCTGGTGGCGGCTGCGCGCAGCTACAAGCCGGTGCAGAGCAAGGACCCTTCTGTGATACTCTTGCGCAGCCAGGCCAATCATCCCCGCGCTCGCAAGCTGCTGTTCGGCTGGGGCGACGCGGTGGCGGCAGAAACCACCGTTGTCGATATTAAAGGCTGGCATGAGGACTCCGTGGCCGAACTGGCATCGGTCGTCTCCAAGAAGTTCGGCGGCGCCTAAGGCGCCGCTTCGAAAAGTATCCGGCGAAACCGCACAGGAAACGCGACCATGGATATGACCAGGCCTTTGAGGATCGGTGTTCTTGTCGGACACAAGGACGGCTTTGAGAATTGGGAGCTGATGGTTTTTGACCGGGTTCTTGCCGATCCGCGCTTCGAGCTCGTCACGCTGCTGGTTCATCCACGGGCTTTCGGTAACCGGAAGACGTCGTCGCTGTTTGCCTTGGAAGCACGGCTGGAGGGTAAACTGCTCGCCCGGCAGCCTGCTTATATCCCGAAGCATTTCGATGCCGGCCGCCAGCGCGTCGACTATCTCGAAGCCATTGGCGGCCGCAACACGACCGATGGCAGCGTCGCTTCCGCATTACTCAAGCGTCTCGATCTCGATCTGGTCATACGCACCACGCCGGAGGGCTTGCCCGACGATGCGATCCGGGCACTGCCGTTTGGCGAATGGGCCTTCAATTTCTCCGATCAGCGATCGGAACATGCCGATTGGTACAGCTATGCCGATGTCATTGCCAGGGCACCGGTGACGGACTTGACGCTTTATGCCAAGCGCGGCGATGAAACCCAGCTTGCTCAGATCGCTACCTCCTCATTCAACATCAAATTCAGCGCGGCGCGCAATGCCGCTTTCGTGCGGGAGCGTGGCGTGACGCTTTTGATGCGCGAACTTGGGCGTTTGGCCGATACGCGTCAGCTCGACACAACAGCATTGGCGCGCCCGCCAGTCACTTCAGCCCCATCATTCGGCGATCTCTTCCGCTATACCGGCGCATTGTCAGGTTATCTCTCAGCAAAAGCGCTTAAAGCATTGAAATCAAAACTGCGCTTCGGTTCGTCCATCTGGACGCTCTATACCGGTCGCGGGCGGATAGATGATTTCGATCCTAGCCAGGCGATCGAAATCCCGCCGACCAAGGGCGACATCAAGGCCGATCCCTTCCTCTTCCAGCATGATGGTGAATGCTACCTGTTTTACGAAGCCTATGCGGATGGCGACCGCAAGGCGCATATCGCGGTTGGCCGCTTCAACGGCGACAAGATTGAGCGGCTCGGCGTAGCGCTCGATTGCCCGCACCATCTCTCCTATCCGTTCGTGTTCCGCGACGGCGACGACATCTTCATGATGCCGGAGGCGCATCAGTCGCATCGGCTCGAGATCTGGCGCTGCACCGAATTCCCGCTGAAATGGGAACTTTATTCGACCGCCCTCGAAGGCCAATCGGCTGCTGACAGCATTCTGACGCGTCACGGCAACAAATGGTGGCTCTTCACCAATCTCTCGGATCATCACGCCTATGAAGATCACTGTAACGAGCTCTATGTCTTCGAGGTCGACGGTCCGGAGCTGAAGCGCGTCGTGCCGCATAAACGCAATCCCGTCGTCATCGGCAGCACCGTGGCCCGCAATGCCGGGCGCATCTTCGAGCGCGATGGCAAGATCTACAGGCCGTCGCAGCGAAATTCCCACGGCCTCTACGGTTATGGGCTGAACATCATGGAGATCGAAGAGCTCACGCTCGATCATTATCGCGAACGCTGCATCCGCACCATCACGCCGGACTTCAAGACCGGGCTTCTCGGCTGCCATCATTTCGATGCAGCGGGCGGGCGCTACATCATGGACGCGAGATTGAGCATTTAAAGCCTGTCGCGCGGGTGATGATCATCAACGAACTGTTCTTGCACGAAATGCTGGACAAAGGCCGCCCAGCGAGGGGAGACAGAACTGATGGACAAGGACGCCGATAATAAGGCCGATCATGTCGGCCCACAAGGGTTTACGCGCAGGGCGGTGCTCACGACTGGCGGTTCGCTGGCGGCGGTGCAAATCGCTGGCAGGATGGGCGTGGGTGGATTGGCCGCAGCGCTTGCTTCCGGAACAGCCGCGTTGGCTCAGTCGACCAAGCCAAACATTGTTTTTATCCTCGCCGACGATTTGGGCTGGAAGGATGTCGGGTTTCACGGCTCTGACATAAAGACGCCAAATATCGACCAACTGGCGGAAAAAGGCGCCCGGCTTGAGCAATACTACGCCCAGCCCATGTGCACGCCGACCCGGGCGGCGTTCATGACGGGCCGCTACCCGTTCCGCTACGGCATGCAGACCGCCGTCATTCCCCAGGGCGGTACCTACGGCTTGGCGCTCGATGACTATCTCTTGCCGGAAATGTTGAAGGAAGCAGGTTATGCCACCGCCGCGAGCGGCAAATGGCACCTCGGTCACGCCAAAACGGCATTCTGGCCGCGCCAGCGCGGATTCGATTCATTCTATGGTGCTCTGCTTGGCGAGATCGATCACTTCACGCATAAGTCGGCGAACGGCAATGCGGATTGGTACCGCAACAACGAAGCCATCGAGGAGGAAGGATTCGACAACGTCCTCTTCGCTACCGAAGCCGTGCGAGTGATCAACGAGCACGATCAGTCGAAGCCTTTGTTCCTGTATCTGGCCTTCACGTCGCCGCATACGCCCTTCCAGGCGCCGAAGGAGTATATTGAACGCAACAGCCATATCGCCGACGAGAGCCGGCGAAACTATGCGGCGATGATCTCGGTGATGGACGATGGCATCGGCAGAGTCATCGAAGCTCTCGAAACGCGCGGCATGGGCGAGAACACGCTCATTGTCTTTCACAGCGACAATGGCGGCGTGGTCAATGCTTTCTTTGCAGGGGAAAGCGACGTCAAGGGCAAGCTTCCGGCCGACAACGGTCCTTACCGGGAGGGCAAGGGGACGACCTATGAAGGAGGTACGCGCGTCGCTGGCCTGGTCAACTGGCCGGGAAAGATCAAGCCTGGTACCGCCGACGGAATGATGCATGTCGTTGACATGTACCCGACCTTGGCGGCTCTGGCCGGTGCCAAGCTCGGCAAGAACAAGCCGCTGGACGGGATGGACATGTGGCCGATGCTTGGCGAAGGAAAGCCATCGCCACGCACCGAGATCGTCTACAACATCGAACCAATGACGGCCGCCGTGCGCCAGGACGATTGGAAGCTTGTGTGGAAGGCGACATTGCCGCCGAAACTCGAACTCTTCGATCTTTCGAAGGATACGTCCGAGACCACAAACCTTGCCGATCAGAACCCCGAAATGGTCCAGAAACTGCAGGCGCGGATCATCGAGCTCGCCTCACAGATGGCTCCGCCGCTCATCATGCAGGACGCCGTGCGATTGCTTTTGCATTCGGACACGGTGCTGCCCGACGCGGCTGAAATGTTCAATGTCGGAGATTGATGGGCAATTCTTTCGTGGCGGCAAACGTGGTTTTGCAATAGCGACACGCGTAAAATCAAGAACCTAAAGCGCGCGGAGCAAATCCCAGAGATCGCGATGCGCTTTAGGCGTCTCGTCCTCATCGCTGCGATAGCGCAGGCCGACCGGACGACCCTTTGTGAGAGCAACAACAGCGCCGGCGAACGTCGCCGGTGTTTCAAGCTCGAGAATCCGCCAGTTGAAAGGCGCGTCTGGATCGCCCTCTAGCCGCTCCAGTCTCGGTTCACTTGTCCAATCGAATGTTACGTCGAAACTGTCGAGCGCCAGCGAGAGCCCCTCGCCATGCGCCTTGACGAAGGCCTCCTTGCGCGTCCAGCAGCGATAGAAACCGTCGAGATAGGCCTCCGGCGGCAGTGCCCGCAGGGTCAGGCATTCCTTACGGGAAAAGAAACGACCAGCGATGTCTTCCTTGAGGAAGCGGATTTCCTCGACATCGATGCCGAGCTCGTAGCGATCAGAGATCGCCAGCGCCGCAAGATCGGCGCTGTGGCTCAGATTGAAGTGGAGGTGAGTGCCGCCAGGGAAAGCGACGTAAGGCTTGCCATAGTCGTTATACGTGAAGGACACTTTTTGCGGCGACAGGCCGAGATACTGCCCGAGGATGGATCGCAACCGTCCCCTTCCAACTATGAACCGTTGTCTGTCTCGTTCGCGCACGAAGCGCGCAGCTCTTGTGAGCTCTTCAGCGGACAAGAGCGCTGCGAACCCATCGAGCTGAGACGGCGTCGCATCGAGACTCCAGGTCCAGACGTCGATAACGTCTGGACCGATGACTTCAAAACTAGGTTGTTGCATAGGAGAGCTTGCCGCTGGCGGTCGGGCCTTGGCGAACCATGCGCCGTGCCAAATATGCCATCAGCGCCGCCGGATAGTTCTCGCCAAGGCTGATGCGGCAAGTGCGCTTCAGGATATCCAGCGTCTGCGCGCACATGTCAGGCGTATATTCGATCTTTCGATCCGTCCAATTATAGGGGTTCATTGCAGGGTGGCCGCTGCGCTGCTGCAGCACCGGCTGCCAATTGGTGTAGACGTGGCGGCTGGAATCATAGAGCCGATAGACGCCACGCCTGTTTTCCTCGGCAAACTGTCTGGCGTCGTCGGGCGTTTCGAAGATGACATGCAAGCCGGCGGCGTTGGCGACATCATTGTGCGGACCGATGCGCATCCTGTCACTCTTCGACAGGATCTCGGTCATCAAGTCGTAGCGCTTGCGCATGCGCCCAATCATCGGATCGAGCCGCTTCAGTTGGACGCGCAGCATGGCACCCTGGATTTGGCTCGCCTTGAAATTCACGCCGAGCATCGGCGGTTCGTTGGCATTATCGAGATGGCCGCGAAACAGCGAGCCGATGTCGTGATACATGCGCGCCCGGGCAAAAAGCTGCGGATCGCTGGTGACGACAGCGCCGCCTTCGCCGATGTTCATGTTCTTGAACTGGTTGAAGCTATAGGCACCGAGGTCGCCGATGGTGCCCGTCCGCTTGTTCTTGTAGGTCAGCCCGACGGCCTGGCAGGCATCCTCGATGACAAGCAGATTATGCTCGCGGGCGATGTGCATGATGCTGTCCATGTCGCAGACCATGTTCGACATGTGCACGGGAATGATCGCCTTCGTCTGCGGGGTGATTTTGCGGACGATGTCGGCAGGGTCCATCGTCAATGTCTGGTCGATATCGACCAAGACCGGTACGGCGCCGGCGGCCAGAGGCGCGGCGGCGGTGGCGATCCAGGTATAGGCGGGCACCAGCACTTCGTCGCCGGGGCCGATGCCGGCCGCGACCAGCGCTGAAATCAGCGCCCCGGTACCGCTGCTCATCGTCAGCGCATGCTGTACGCCGAACTTGGCGCAGAAATCGGCCTCGAACCGCAATAGGGGACCGCCTGTGTCGTCGCCATAGCGCGCCAATTTTCCCGACGCAAATACCGGCGCAAGCGCCATCCATTCCCGCAATCCGACTTTAGCCATATCTTCGCTCCCGATGAAATCAGCGGCTCTCGTCTTTGAGCCTAGCGCCCGTTCGCTCTGTTTTCAGCATGGCTTTCCGGCCAGAAAGGCTTGGTGCAGAGCCAATCGACCTATCCAAAATCGGTAGCTCACATACGCATCTATGCCTGATTGGACGATTATCCGCGAAGCCGCGATTCCGATAGAAAAACAAGGAATTGTGGGAGAATGTTATCATGGCGATCCGCGACCTCAGATCAGCCCCGGACAATACGCTGCTACATGCCGATATCGCCATCGTCGGCGGTGGTCCCGCGGGCATCACCATCGCACAGGAATTTGCAAATACGCCAGTTCGCATCCTCGTCATCGATAGCGGCGGCCTCGATTACGAGCCCGAATTGCAGACACTGAACGCGGTCGAAAATATCGGCGAGCCTGTTGCGCGCGCCGGCATCGAGCCGGTTGGGCGCGGTTACAGCGGCGGCTTGGAGTGGTTGAACGAGATACCGGCCTTCGAGCTGCGCAACCGGCTTCTCGGCGGCAGCACTCATACGTGGGTCGGCAAATGTGCTGCTTTCGACGAGATCGATTTCGCAAGGCGGCCGTGGCTGTCGCTGTCCGGCTGGCCGATCGGGCGCGATGAGCTGCAGATAGCGCTCGACCGCGCTGGCGACCTGCTCAATCTCGGACCCAATCTTTACGACGAGCGCCTTTATGAACGGCTGCATTCCCGCCCGACCGATCTTGGCATGAACAGCGATCTTCTCCGTCCGTTCTTCTGGCAATTCAGCCACGAGCGGGATCGGCGCGGCGAACCGATGCGCTTCAACAGATGCGCGCGCAAGATCAATGCGACGAATATCGATTTTCTGACACATGCGACGGTGACGGAGGTCGTTCTCGACCACAATGGCCGCCGGGCCACGTCCTTGAATGTGACGAGCCTTGAAGGAAACAAGGCCATCGTCGACGCCAGGACGATCGTACTTTGCGGCGGTGGTATTGAGAATGCCCGGTTGCTGCTGGCCTCAAACACGTTGATGAGGTCCGGCATTGGCAACAGCCGGGATGTCGTCGGCCGCTATCTTGCCGATCATCCCCGCACGTCGCTTGCCCGCGTCATCGGGCGCGATATCGATCGGATCGCCCGGCATTTCAATTTCTATGGTCTGTCGCATAAAGGGCGAACGCATTTTTATCTGCAGGGACTGTCTCTCAGTCCGGACATGCAGGTGCGGGAAGGTCTTACCAACTGTGCGGCCTATCCGGTCCAGATCCACGCTGCCGATGACCCGTGGGTTGCGCTGAAGCGCGTGGCGCACGGCTCACACCGGACATTGGCGCATGATCTTTCGGCCATCGGACGATCGCCCGGAATGATCGCATCCGGCCTCTACAACAGGCTGATCCGCAAACGCGGCTTGCCGCACCGGTCGACCGAGCTGCGTTTCGACGTCATGGCGGAGCAGAAGCTCGATCCTGAGAGCCGGGTCACGCTTTCGCACACACGTGATCGCTTCGGCAGGCCTCTGCCTCGAGTGGATTGGAAGATAGGGCCTTGCGAAATCAAGAGCATAAAGCGACTGGCGCAAGTGATTTCAAAGGAATTCGGCCGCATCGGCTTGCCGCGGCCGCAACTCGCCGACTGGATCGCCATGGATGACGACGGCAGCGCGGCTTTCATGGATATGGCGCATCCATCCTGCACGACGCGCATGGGAACGGATCGCGCGACCAGCGTCGTCGATCCGAACGCGATGGTCCATGGTATCGACGGATTGTTCGTCGCCGGCAGTTCGGTCTTTCCGACGGGCGGCCACGCCAATCCGACGCTGATGCTGTTGACGCTGGCAGTCCGCCTCGCCGATCATCTCAAGACGAGGCACGCAATCGAGAGGTCGCATGTCGTCGGTGGACGGTCATCGCCGGTTATGGTGAAGACAGTCTGACGTCTCTATTGACCTTCAGGTTCAAGCTGTCTCACCTCGGTGGCATCTTGTCGAATTTCGGCAGTGCAGGATCGAGGTGATCCCAGGCATATCCGGCCGCGGTCCAGGATACCAGTTGCGGCTCATAGCGGCTTGGTTCATCGAGGCTTGCCGGCGTAACTATGAACACATCCGGCATGTCGGGAAACGTCATATAGACGGACGAGCCGCATGTCGGGCAGAAGCCGCGCCGCTTCACGGTTCCGCCGTCACCAACGGTCTGCCAGTGCGACGCTTCTCCCTCGACCTTCACTTCAGCCGCAACAAAAGTCAGATGCGATTGATGGCCGGTGCCGCTGTCGCGCTGACATTGCCGGCACTGGCAGTCAACCATGACGGCTGGTTCGCCGGCGATTTCGTAGCGGATCGCGCCGCAGGCGCAGCCGCCGACATAGGGCTTGTTCATGTCGTTCTCCTATTGCTTCAATGCGATGTTTGCGAAGACGCCTCTTCGGCGACCACCATGTCGAGCCTCTTGACCACCTTTTTCCAGCCTTCGCTCATGTTGCGGTAGGCGGTATCGTTCTTCGGAAGCACGAAGCCGGAATGGACGAGGCGCAGGCGCGTGCCCGCCTCGGCCTTGGAGAGGGTGAAGGTGACCACCGTGTCCAGTTTTGAGCCGTAGCCATCATTGGCCGCATGGCCGCCCCTCCAGGCATAGGAGAGCCGCTCATTCGGTACGACCTCCAGCACTTCGCAGTGAATGGTGCCGTCCCATTCACCTGCAGGCGTGGTTTGAAAGGTGAAGTGGCAGCCAGCCACAGACTCGAAACCCTTCGGCGCCATCAGCCAACGGCTGATCAGTTCGCCGCTGGTCAAGGCCTTCCAGATTATCGCCGGCGCATGCGGGAAAACTTCTTCGGCCACAATGGCCTGCGTGTCTTTACTCACGGCTTGGTTCATGGGTCGATTTCCTTCAGCAGGTTTCTCAGATCGGCAAAGCGTTCGCGCCAGAAGACGCCATAGTGGCTCATCCAGTCGACCAGCGGCTCCAGGCCATCTGGCTGGGCACGATAATAGACGTTGCGACCCTCGGGGCGCTCGCAGACAAGGCCAGCCTGTTTCAAGGACTTGAGATGTTGGGAGATGGCGCCCTGCGTGACACTGCTGCCGCGGGTCAATTCGACCACGGTGATCTCGTCGGAATTGACGATGCGCTCGAACACGGCCCGCCGGGTGGGATCGGCAAGGGCGCGCATGACGGCAGTTATGGTGTCGGTTTCGATCATGAGAAATCAAATAGCAAGGACTAATCGATTAGTCAATACTATTTGATTTGATCCATGCACGAAGGGGCGGCTCTCGCCACCCCCTTGACTGCGTTCCGGGAATATCTCTAGCCGAGGCGGAAATAGAAGCCGGCGCTTTCGCTCCGTCCCAATTCCGGATGGGTGTCGATGAGGTGAGACAGAGATGGGATCGCCCAGCGGTCGACCTGCGTGTAACCGAGCTGTGTCAAATCGCCGAGGAAGGTGGCTTCGTCGCGCATCTGATAAGGCACATAGGCGCCGCTTATTCGTTCCAGCGTCACGACCGTGCCTCTCTTGTGGAGGGCGACCTTGTTGAGGATCACATGCCGGGGCAACGCCGGCAGGCGCTGCAGCAGGCTGGAGAGCGGCACATCCAGATATTGCATCAAGCCGGAGCCCAGGAAAAGCGGTATGCCGGCGGCTTCCTCGATGCGGTCGACGAAGGTGAGGCCGGTCAGACCATCGCGCTCCGCCAAGCGCCGTCCGGCGCGGGTGAAGGAGGGAAGATCGTAGACGACCCAACGGAAGGAGTCGTCGAACTGCAACAACGGCCGGAAAGCCCTGTATTTCGTTCCCATATGGCCGCCGGCGTCGATTACACCGTCAACCTCCTGCATCAGGTTGCGCATCCAGAACATCACCGGATAGTCCCATGGCAAGACCTGGCACATTTTGGAAAAGCCGACATTGGTGATTTCCTCGTGGTCGTAACCGGCCATCGGCATGGTCTTGGCGGCGGCAAAGGCAGCTTCGTAGGAACTGTAAGCTCCGGTAAATCGCCGCGGAAATGGCGATAGATACCGCAGGCGCCCGCCGGCCGCACGCAGCGGCGACAAAGACCGGCCAAGACTGCGGACCGTTTCGCCAAGGATCGAGCGCTTGTTCTCTGACAAAGATGCCGTCGCCATTGTCATGTCCTCAACTGGCCTCGAACGGCCTTTCTCGTTTTGAAAATTGTCAGGCCTATCGTCGGCCGACCGCAAAGATCGGGATCGGGATCCCTATCAATTTCTGAAGGATCGCAAGGGTGAGAACATAGGTCGCTCCGCCGGACACCACTTGGATCGCCAATGTTGCCAGGTGCCGCAGCGCAGATGCTTCGGCGAGATAACCGAGCGAATAGACCGTTGCCGCCATGGCTGCGATGGCAACGGCAACGTAGGCGCAGTCGCTGATCACCCGCCTCCATGCGAGGCCGCCATAGTTGCGCTGCAGATGCATCGATACCACAAAGGAAATCAGCGATGCCAGGCATTGGCTACCAGCCGCCGCCTCGACGCCGAAGGGCGCGAAGAGAACGATCAGGCCGACCGAGATAGCGCCGTTGAGCAACAGCGCGGCAGGCATATGCCTGATATTGCCGGACAGAGAAAGCAGCGGCTCGGTGACATAGCCGGGCGTCAGCAGCACCTGCTTGACCGAGAGGATCGTCACGAGGATCGCTGCCGGCGCCCATTTGTCGCCGAGCACCACGTCGATCAAGCTGGATGAAATCAGCGACAGCCCGAGATAGATCGGCGCCGAGATCGCCATCAGAAGGGTCATGAAGGTGGTCGCGGCGGGACCGACATCGCGGGATGTTTTGCCGTTGGCATCGATCTTGACGGTCGCCCGACGGAACAACGTCCAGGCGAGCATGCGCGCCGGCTCGCCGATGAGTTCGGAGAAGGCGGCGATGATCCGTTCTGCAACGCGATAATAACCGGCTTCCGCGAGACCGAGAAAGCTGCCGATCGCCAGTGTGCCCGAATAGGAGCGCAGGAAGATGATCAGCCGGTTTGCCAGAATATGACGCGAGAACTCGAGGATTTCGCGCGCGAACGGAAAGGTGAGGCGTGGTTTGGGATACCAACGTGCGACGATGGCAGAGGCGAATACGCCGACGAGCAGTGTCGCAAGCCTTCCCGCCACGAGCGAGAAGACGTTCCAACCAATCCATAGGCCGAGCATAGTCACGCCCAGCCCGATAAGCTCGGATGCGATACGGATTGCCGCCTGTTTGCGCAACTGCCCCCTTGCGACTAGCAGTCCGTCATAGACGACTGAAAGCGACGAGGGCAGGAACCAGCAGCTGAAGAGGCAGAGCAGCATGCCTTCCCAGGGCTGATGGAAGACAAACCAGACCACCGCGGCTATCGAGAGGCCGACGATCGTTATCAGGATTCCGGAGATGACCGAGATCGTGCCGACCTGGTCGAGCTCATCCCGCGTGCACTCCGTTTTCATGATGAACTCGCCCCAGCCGCCCTCGGCAACAACGACGAGCAGGATCACGATGGCGGAACTATAGGCGTAGAGGCCGAATTCGGCAGACTCCAGAACACGCGCTGCGACGAGGAAAACGACGAGCTGCACGACCTGGGAGACGATCTTCGAAACCAGGGTCGAAGCACCGTCGCCGATGACGGACGGCAAGCGCAGGCGAAGCCATCGCGGCAAACCGAATCGGCCGGAAGATGGAGGGGGAAGGGGCATCCCGTCCATCAGCGCACCGCCTGCGTCGGAGAAAAGAAAGGCAAAACCCCTCCGTTTTTCCACCGCTGACTCATCGCGGCCCCATAATATTGTGTGGGTTTCTTTAAGAAAAACCAGATTTTCTTAAGATAAATCATGTAACGTTCCCATTCGGAACACAATCTTGCGCCAAGGGGAACGCTCCAAAAACTAAGCAAACTGGCGTTGAACGGCCTAACGTTACGTAAGTTGCGACCTGGGCCTGAGAAGATGTTTTTGGTTGGTGTTCGCCCAACAGAGGGTTTTTCGTAAGCTGTCATGAGACAACATGCAGAACAGGTTATGAAGGACGTCGATCCCGATCGCACGGCAGCCGGGCGCCGGCGCTTTCCGCGCCGGAAATTCGTGCTTCGTTGGTTGCTGATATTGTTTTGCCTCGCTGTCTGGGCTGCGGTCGCCATCTTCTTCATTTGGTGAGTCGTTCCTTTTCATTGCGGGCAAGCAGCACGACGCCGACGGTCTTCCAGAGAATGGCGACGTCCGTCCAGAATGAGCATGCGTGGTAGTAGTCGACATCGAACTGTACCCGTTCCTCATAGGAGGTGTCGGCGCAGCGGTTGACCTGCCATAGGCCGGTGATGCCGGGCTGTAGTGCCAGGTAGCAGTACAATTGCGATCCGTAGCGATCGAGTTCTGCGGCCACCACCGGGCGTGGCCCGACCAAGCTCATCTCGCCACGCAGCACGTTGAGAAGCTGCGGCAGTTCATCGGCGCTGCTCATGCGCAGATATTTGCCGAGCCAGTGAACGCGCGGATCGTTCATCAGCTTCTGCGTGGCCAGCCATTCCCTCTTCCGTTCCGGCTCCCGCTCCAGCAACTCAGCCAGGCGCTTGTCTGCATCCTTGCGCATGGAACGGAACTTCAGGCATTGGAACGGGCGGCCCTCTCGGCCGACGCGCGTATGGCGGTAGATGATGGGGCGGCCATCGACCAATAGCAGCGCGATGGCGATTACAAGAAGCGCCGGGGCGAGAAACAGCAGGCCTACGGCCGAAAGCAGTATATCGACGCTACGCTTGGCGCGGCTGCGCCTTGCTGTCTGTTTCAAATCACGAAGCGGTTGCTCATCATGAGCATAGCCATCAAAAGCCGACAGCATCTCTTGAACCTCTCGACATTGCCGAACCGTTTCACAAAGCTGCCAGTTGCCCTCAAGCTTGACAATTGACCCTGCGGGTATTGCCCTAGTCCCATTGACGTAAAGCCGGGAAAGCACGGCTAGGTCGGCAGGTAATTCGTCTACTCAACTAACCGATTGGTGATTGTCCAGCAGCTTCCGGATAGTCCTCGGCGAGGGCAGCGGAGGCGGCCGTGCGCTCGAGAATGCGGTCGTAGAGGGTGATCAGTGCGTCCCGCCAGGAGGCCGGTGTATGGGCAAGACCACTGGACCGGCGCATGCAGTTGACGCTCATCAGGCGGATCAACATGTTATCGCCTGCAAGGCGGCGCATCGCGCCGGCAAGCGTTTCTACCTTGCCGCTTTGAAAGGTCAGTCCACAGCCGAGCTCGGCAATTTCGTCGCCGAGAAGCGCCGCGTCTGGAAGGATGACCGGAATACCGCTGGTCACCGCTTCCAGCGCGGCGAGCCCGAAAGGCTCCGGAACGCGCGAGGAAACGACGAGTGCTCGGGCATTGCCGATGATGTCGCGCATCTCCTCCTTGGATTTCCAGCCGTGAATGACCACCTCCGGATAGTCGCGCTCCAGCAGCGCGCGGCCCGCGCCGTCGCCGATGATGTGGAGACTTATGCCGGCAAGCCGCGCCGCCATGGCGGCATCCTCGAATCCTTTTTCCGGTTCGAGCCGACCGACGAAAAAGAAATCGCGTTTCTTCCATGGCTGCATCGGCTGCTTCAGAAAGGGTTCGACCGGATTGCGGATGATCTCGATATTGTCTGTTTCGATACCGCTACGGTCGAAATAGTCGCGCATGCGCTGGTGCACGATGACGATATTGGCCGGCGTTTGATGAGTGGGGTAAAAGTGCTCCCGCAGCACATGCCGCGCCGATCGCCAGACCTTCTCGTGATAACCGCGCTTGTCGCACTGCGTCGTCAGGCATTGCATCGACATGGGCGTGAGGCGGCACACATCGTTTTTTCGATAGTTCGCAAAGCCGCCGTTCGGGCAGGATAAGAAATAGTCATGGGCGTGCAGCACGACCCGCTCGCGCACCGGCCACAGCGCCCGAAAGATCGACGGCGAAAGGATCTTCGACCAGCCATGTACATGGTAGATCGTAGCTGGCGTGTCCTTTCGGGTGATGAGATCCTGCAGCGCAGTATAGGCGCTCTTGCTGTATAGTCCGCTGGCGAGGGCGTTCATCCGGCCTTGCTGGGTCAGTGGCAGGCCATCGAGATTGATGGTGTCCAACGCCGGCGGATTGTCGCCGGCGGTGTCGCCGGCGAAATAGGTGACTGGAATTCCAGCGTGTTGCAATAGATCGGCAGAAAGGATCGCCAGATTCGATGCTCCGCCAACTTTGACGGAGCGATCGTTGATGATGACGACCCGATCGGGACGGGGTGGGCTCACGAGATTACTCCAGCGCTTCGACGTTTTGCGGCGCAAGCCTGCCCTTCAGCAGATCGAGACAGGCCATCGCATTGCCCTTCAGCCGTCCCTTGCGGTCGACCCACGGCTCGGGCCGCCAGGCTTTGACGAGGTTGGCGGCTAGGTTGCGGCCGATCTGGATGGACGCGTGACGGACGCTCATGGTTCGCTTGCGCATGAGATAGACGGGATTGGCGATTTGCGAATAACCGAGCCGGACGCCGGCCGAGCGGCCGACCTTCGTGCCGAGATGCACGCCTTCCAACTGCTTGGCGCTGACCACTTGGCCGTAGCGGGCGACGATCCGGCTGAAATCGACATCCTCGAGCCAGCCATAGAAGGGCAGGTTCTCGTCGAAGCGCAGATTGCCGGCTTTGATGATCGTGGTGCGGACCGCCATGTTGCAACCATAGGCGTTGTAGACCGGCTGGAACTGGGCCGTCGGATCCGACCGCCGCCGGCTCTTCGATTCCACCATTCGCAGCCCGTCGCGAACGGAGATGCCGGGGCCGGTGATCCCGTCTGCAAGCACCGTGCCGGTGCACATGACGATGTCCGGATGGAATTGGAACAGCCGTTCCGTCTCCTCGAGGTAGTTCGGCGTCATCAGGAAATCATCATCGACGAAGAGGACGACGTCCGAATCGGGAATGTTGTCGAGGATCCGGTTGCGCTGGCGGCAGAGTCCCCGTTCGGAAATCAGCACGCGCACCGGAAAATCGAGATCGCGCAGGCAGCTCGGATCGATGTCCTCCGGCGAGGCGAGGCAGACGACCACTTCGTCCGGCTTGCGCGTCTGGCGCGCCATATGCGGAAGGATCGAGGACAGGATGTCCCGCCGGCCGGCACTGGCGATGCCGACGACCAGCTTGAGCGGGCGGCCAGCCGGACGGCCTTCGAGCCGCTTGGCGGAAAAGCGGGTTTCGCGCGGCTGCGGCTTGCGCCACCAGTGATGGCGCTCGGCATGCCGGCGCTTTTCGCTGCTGCGGTTGGCGATGATGCCGAGGATATTGATCGGCGTCGTACCAAAGCTTGCAAGCGCGTCGGACAGCCGCTCCACCGTCATCTTGTTGGTATGGCCGACAACGACGACGATGCCTTCGAGATAGGAGCAGATGACGCGTGTATCGGCGGAGTCTTCGAAGGCCGACATGTCGACGATGACCACCTTGTAGCGCCGGCGCAGCAGATCGATTTCCGCCTTGAGCGCCGGCAGATGGCCATAGCGCTGGAATGCGGCAACGGATTTCTCCGTCTCGTCGACCGTGACGACGGGAATGCCGCTGCCATAGGGCTGCGACGACAGCCTGTCGATCTCCGGATCATGATCGATCGTTGCGATGGACAAGCCGTTTTCATGTGCGACTGAATAACGCCGCGGCACTTCGTTCATGCGCAGCAGATCCATGCCGAAATCCGCGCCCGATTCCATTGCCACGCCGCTGAGGCGGGCATTGAGGAAATCGGCGTCGACCAGCACCACGGATGTGCCCTCGTTCTGATAGAGCTGAGCGAGATTGGTCGCGATCGTCGTCTTGCCTTCGCCTGTGCCGACCGAAGTGATACCAATCACCATCGGCGCATTCGGCTGGAAGGCGGAGTCGACCGAATGTTTTACGCCACGCAAGGCTTCGGAAAATTGCGAGTAGGGTGTATCGAGCACGGATCTCAGCGGTGACATGGTTCGTCGCCACGTCGAGCCACCGCCTACGATATGGCCGGGCACGAAGGACGGGCCGGCATAGACAGGCACATGGCCGAGCGAGGTGATGCCGAGTTCGCGCCGCAGCTTTTCGCTGGAGCTGACGCGCCGGTCCATGCCGTCACGCAGCAGCGCCATCCCAAGTCCCAAGGCAAGGCCGAGCATGGCGGAGAAAGGAATGACGATCGAGGATTTCGGCCAGTTCTTCGTCAGCGGCACGGCGGCAGCCGTGACGATGCGGGCATTGCCGAGCGGGAAGGATTCCTTCTGCAGCGCGCCGATCAATTGCTGCAGGATGCTTTCATACATGCGGCGATAGGTCGTTGCGCGGCTCTCCATTTCGGAAAGTTCGACACGCGCCAGGTTCTTGTCGGTACCGGTTTCCGTCAGCGCGGCCAGCTCGTCGTTGAGCAGCTTCTCCCGGGTTTGGGCTACTTCCAGATTGGAGCGATAGACCGCTTGGATGCGGGAAAACTCCCTCTGCATCTCGCTTTTCAGCCGATTGATCTCGTCCTGCGCAGCCGCGATTGCCGGGTTGCCGGCATCATACCGGCTGGTCAGGTTGTTGAGCTTGGTCGTTGCAGTGCTCAGATCTTCCTGCAGTTTCTGTATGCGCGGATTGTTGATCGTCTCGTCGACATCGCCCTCGACCTTCTCGCCGGCCATAAGCCGGGTGAGCGTCGCAAGCTTGGCGGATTCTGCGGCCGTCTGTGCCCGGGCTGCCAGCGCCTGGCTACTGATTTCGGACAATTGCTGCTGATCGAGCGAGGAGGAGGCGCTGATTTCCATGATGCCGTTCTTGGCACGGAACTCTTCGACGCTCATTGCGGCCTCGCGGGCCTGCCGCCCGACCTCGATCAGCCGCGTCTCCAACCATTTCGCGCCGCTTTGTGCGGCGGAGGCGCGCTCGGTCAGCCCCGTGCGGATATAGGCGGCGGCGATCGCGTTCGCCGCCAGTGCCGCCTTACGCGGATCGGTGGAACTATAGCCGATTTCCAGAATGTAGGATTGGCCGACACGGTTGACCGAGACCCTGGAGAGAAACGACGCCATAGTGCGGCGCATCAGATCGTCTTGGGTCGGGACAGGCTTTACTTCTTCGTCCTGGCTGTGGGTGAAATAGGCGCTGATGCTATGCAGTTTGTCACGCAGGGCTCCCTGCCACGACATGCCCCCGACGATCTCGGGGTCTTCACTGAGATTGAGCTTCTCGATCACCGCGCGGGCGATGGCCTCCGATTTGACGATCTCAACCTGGCTGGCGATTTCCGCAGCCTCGATGATGACCGTGCCGCTGAAGGCGTCCTGGGACGCAATGCGGCCTTGTTCCGGATCCATCACCAGGCGGGTTGTAGCCTGATAGATCGGCTGGGTGGTCATCACGTAGTATGAGCCGATGCCGAGCCCCATCGCGGTAAAGGTGATGAAGATCAGCACATGACGCTGCATGAACCGCCAAATATCGCGAAAGGAAATATATTCGCTTCCGTTTGATCGCTTGGCCTCGGATTGAGCTCCGGGTACGCTTTTACCAATCTCGTGAACTGCCATGATACTTCCGCCCGACCTTGCTTTTGATGGTGGTTATTGGGATTGCGTGGGATCGATCGAGGACAGCACCGTGCCGTCCAGGCTGCCGGAAACGTTGTAGCGAACATCCAGCACATCGCCCGGCTGCACCTCCGTCGTTTCTTGCACCTCGGTTGTGGTGCCTGCATCGCCGCCGCGCGTGATCCAATATTCGAGCGGCTGGAGATCGATCGCCTTCATGCTCTGGGAGCGAGACAGCGAAGCGCCGGCGATCTGCAGCAGTTGCAGCGTCGTGTTGCGCTTCAGCTTGGTGTCTTCGATTTCGGTTTCGGTCGCCTGCAATTGCTGTCCGACCTCGGTCTTGCGCTGCCCTTTGAGGTTCAGCGCATCGCGTTGGGTCTCGCTGAGCTTTTGCTTGGCCTGCATCGAGGCGACGACGAGATCGAGCTTGCCGCTCTGCATGTCAGCGACGACGCGTTCCAGGGAGGTCTTGCGCGAGGTGGTGAGGATCTTGGTGTCGACCAGCTTGGAAATGTCCTGCAATTCGTCCTGGGCGATCTTCACCTGCTCGTCCTGGGATGTCATTTTCTCGTCGAGAATGTCGATCTCGTTGCGCAGCAAGGTTTCGAGCTCGGCGGCAGCTTGAAGCTGTTGGCGCATCGCCTCGGCCCTGGCATTGAAGACATCGATTTCGCTGGTCATGATCTGCTTGATGGCCGAGCCTTCAGGCGCCGCCTTGATTTCCATCGGAAAATCGATGGTCGTCTGGTCATTCAGCTCAGCCATCAACCGGGCGCGCCGAGCGCCGAGCTGCTTCAATTGCAGCTCCATCCGGTTAATCTCGCCGGCATAGCTGATCTGCTGCGCATTGTTGTATTCGCCGGTCGGACTGGTGCGGCGCTCGCGGCCGCCGGCCATGGCAACGGCCTGCTTGACTGTCAGCCCCGGCCGGAATTCCAGCTCGCTCGGCTTCTCGACTGAACCGGTGACGTAGATCATCGGATATTTCACCACTTCGACGGACGCCGTCGGAGCGGTGGCAAGCCCGGTGATCTGCTTCAGCCGATCGCCGATTTCTGCGGAGACACCTACAGTGGTCTTATCGAGGACCGTCATCTCGCCGATCATCGGGATGGAGATCGTTCCGGATTGCGAAACGACATATTCGCCGTTCAGCGCCGTCCATTCCTTATATTCGCCGGTCGCGGCGACCCATTCGACGATCGCTACCTTCATCCGCGTCTGAGGCTTGATGTGATAGACATCGTCCGATGCGGCACTCGCTTTGTCGATAAAGGCGGTTCCCGAAAGTGCCAGGGCGAGGAACAGGCCGAGGATGGTGCCCGGCGTCTTCCGGCGGGCTTGTGCGTGAAGAGCAGAAATTGTCAACATGAGGCGCGATCTCGTTTTCGTGTCGGTCGCGCCACCGCCAACCCTGCCGCAGCGCTATGGACTGAGATCATCCCTTGAACGCTTTTCGAGTAAATCCCCTGCCGTAGGGTTACGGCTAATCCCTTCTGAGGAAGGAATGGGTGGGGCTCAGCGTTCGGGTAACAGCGAATATAACATTGAGTTTAAACTGTTTTTGGCCGCCTAGACCTTTTGGTCATGACCTTCCACCATTTGGATGCGATGGAGGACCGATGTGGGTTCTGTCGCATTGCCCGCCGCCCGCACAATGATGTCTCGATCAACGGCGGAGGAAGAAGGATGCGGGTAGCCATCGTTCATTATTGGCTGGTGTCGATGCGGGGCGGCGAGAAAGTGGTCGAAGCGCTCTGCGACATGTATCCGGACGCCGATATCTTCACGCTCGTCTATGATGAGAGCCGCGTCTCCGAAAAGATCAGGAGACACAAGGTCACGACATCGTTCCTGCAGCGCATCCCCGGCGCCATCAAAGGCTATCAGTCACTGCTGCCACTGATGCCCTTCGCACTGGAGAGCTTCGATCTCAGCGGTTACGATCTGATCATCTCCAGCGAATCAGGCCCGGCAAAGGGCATTATCCCGCCGCCGCAAGCAACGCACGTCTGCTACTGCCACTCGCCGATGCGCTACCTCTGGGACCACTATCATTTCTATCGCTCCAATGCCGGCCTTGCCTCGCGGCTGATGTTGCCGGTGCTGGCGCCGCTGTTGCGGACCTGGGACGTCAACACCAGCTTGCGCGTCGATCGCTTCATCGCCAACTCCCACCATGTCAGCGCCCGCATCGGCAAATATTACCGTCGCCCAGCAACCGTGCTCTATCCGCCGGTCTCGGTGGACGATTTCATCCCGGCGGCGGCAACGGAGGACTTCTACCTCTGCGCCGGCCAGCTCATTCCCTACAAGCGGATCGACCTCGCTGTCCGGGCTTTTACCAAGATGAACCGCAATCTGGTCATCATCGGCGAGGGCAAGGAAATGGAGAAACTCAAACGTTTGGCCGGACCGACCATCACCTTCCTCGGCCGTGCGCCGTTCTCGGTGCTGAAGGAGAAGTTGGCTCGCTGCCGCGCACTGATTTTCCCGGGCGAAGAGGATTTCGGCATCGTTCCGGTCGAGGCCATGGCCAGCGGCCGTCCCGTCATCGCCTTTGGCAGCGGCGGCGCGCTGGAAACGGTCGTTCCAGGCCTCAGCGGTATATTGTTCGGGGAGCAATCCGTGGAAGCAGTGGTGGACGCGGTGCATGATTTCGAAGATCACGAGGATGCTTTCCGTCCGGACGTGCTGCGTGCGCATGCGGCTCAATTCAGCCTTCGCAATTTCACGACAGGCATGCAGGCGATAATCGATGAGGAATTGCTGGCACGTAAACCGGTTCTGCCACGCAACGACCGGAGCACCGCTGCCATCCAACGCCTGTTCGAGGGACAGTTCCCAGCGCCGGCAGCGGAAACGCCGCAACGCGTCGCCACGACCGACCCGGTGACGGTGCACGCGCCGACTTTTTGATTTATATTCGGCCACTGGAAGATGTCATTCGAAATGCATGACATTGTTCCTCAGCCGAGGGAGGCTGAAATGGCATCGGATGTAATGGTCCAGACTCAAATCGACGCTGAAATCAAAGAACGCGCAGCGGCCGTTCTCGAGACCATGGGATTAACGGTCTCGGATGCCATCCGCATCCTGCTGACCCGTACGGCGAATGAGGGCGCCCTGCCACTCGAACTCGTCAGCAACAGCGCTGTCCACGATGCATGGCTGCGCGCGAAAGTTCTGCAGGCGCTCGAGGATGCCAGACCCGATGTCGATGATGCCGATGAGGAAAGGCATTTTTCCCCAGGGCGAAGGCACGCTTGACGTGCCCGACTATTGAAGGCGGACGCCTCGACGAAGCAAATGCACTTTCCGGGATGCGCCAGCATTCGGAGCGGTGTATGGGATCAGCAAGTCCTGCCGATCTCTTGAGATATCCCCGTTATGCGCCTCAGCAACATTGCCATGTATACCGGTCAGCCGCCGCTTGTTGCCGCGACGGACGCTCTCTGGGCCTATATCGGCGACCGGCTGCGAAAAGCGGGCGTGGCGGATGTCCCCGAGACATTGGAGAAGGGCATCACGCATGACGAGGCCTGGGTGCAGCCTGGGCTGCTGCTGGCGCAGACTTGCGGCTTTCCCTATGTCAAATACCTGCGAGGCAGGGTCCAGCTTGTGGCGACGCCGGTCTATGACCTGCCGGGTTGCGATGGCCCGTCGATGCGCAGCTTCATCATTGTTCGCAAGGACTCGGCAATAGAGGCGCTTGCCGATCTTCGCGGACTGACCGCCGCCATCAACGATCCCGGCAGCAATTCCGGCTCCAATCTCTTCCGTGCGGCCATCGCGCCGCTCGCTAAAGGCGGCAGCTTCTTCGGTCGCGTCATCGAAACCGGCGGGCATCTGCGCAGTATCGATGCCGTGACCGACGGCAGAGCTGATGTCGCAGCGATTGACTGCGTCACCTTCGGCAATGCCAACCGCTTTGATCCCCACCGTGTCGCCGGTGTCCGCATTCTGGCGGAAACGGTCAGCGGGCCGGGCTTGCCGTTCATCACCGGCATGGAAACTTCGGCGGAAGAACTGACGCTGCTGCGCCAAATTCTCTCCGGCATCGCAAGCGAGCCCACGCTTGCGGATGTCCGCGATACCTTGTCGTTGCGGTGCTTTGAGGTGCTTGGCGATGCCGATTATGAGGCGTTGGCCGAGCTGGAGCGGCAGGCGATCACGTTGGGCTATCCCGTCATCGCCTGAGCCTGCTTTTAGGTCGTCACTTCGCCGCCAGCGTGACCGTTCGCGTCGCAAAGCGCGAGGATGAAACTTCGACGATGATTGCCCCCGCTTCGCCCGTCGACTGGAGCCAGAAGCCGGTGGTACCGCCCTGGAAGGCTATCGTCTGCGGGCCGATGACCTCAGCAGGGCCGGTGACCTTTATCGTCGCGACATCGTTAAGGAAGGGCAGGCGGGAGCCTGCCTGGTCAAGAGCACGGACGATGACACGCGTCGTGTCGCGATCACCGGCGCGAAGCGTCAGGCTGTCCGCCTTCACCTCGAGCGTCGTCGGAAGGGGATTGGCGACCATGTGCAGCGCTGCGACCGCCTTGCCACCAATAAACCCGGTAAAATGCGCGTCCTCCCATTCCATGCCCCAGACGCCCAATTCGTCCTTCGTGAAATGGCGATGGTCGAAGACGACGGGCGGGTGCGGTAGATGCGGGAAATTCTCCCGGTCCGGGCCGATACGCTTGACGAGCGAGCCGTAGCGCAGCTCGATTTCATCGCAATTGGTGAGCACGATTAGCGGCAGCACGCCGCCAATGTTGCGCTCACCGCGCGCCCATTGGGTCACGGGCTTCATAACGACCTCGTCGGAAGGCTCGCACTGGCTGATATAGGCGTAGGCCGCGAATTTCGGCTCGCGGAACATGTCCATGACGCCGTGATAGCAGATGCGGTCGCCGGAGCCGAAATCGCTATGGGTATTGTAGTCGAACATGCACCAGCCGATGGCGCCTGATATCGACGGGTCGCCATAGGCCGCATTCAGCACTTCCAGATGCCGGCGCACATGCTCGGCCTGCCGTTGTTCCTGATCGTAGATCTTCGTTGGGTACATGTGGCCGCCGAATTCGGTGATCAGATAGGGCACATTCTTAGAGAGGCCGGTATTCTCCTGCTGCGATCTGAGAGGCGTGCGCGGGCGGTTGGCGCCCGGCAGCTCCTCGTTGCCGAGAATGAAGTCGTTCATCGTATAGACGTCTTCGAGCAACTCGCTCTCGGTGATGTAGCGCACGCCGCCGGTCTGGCGCGTCGGATCGAGTTCGCGGGCAAGCCTGTTGGTCTCGACGTAAAAATCATGGGAATCCTGCGATTCGTTGATGCGCACGCCCCAGATGATGATCGAGGGATGGTTCCAGTCGCGTTCGATCATGCGGCGGACGTTTCGGATCGATTCCTGTTTCCACTCTTCGCCGCCAATATGCTGCCAACCGGGGATTTCCTCGAAGACCAGTAGGCCGATGCGGTCGCAATGATCGAGGAACCAGGTCGATTGCGGATAATGCGATGTGCGCACCACGTTGCACTTCAACGTGTGCTTCATGATCTCGGCGTCACGCTCCTGCGCGGAGCGGCCCATGGCATAGCCGGCATAGGGGAAGGCCTGGTGACGGTTGAGACCGCGCAGCTTCAGCTTGCGGCCATTCAGCAGAAAACCTTCGGCGGTGAACTCGGCAGTGCGGAAGCCGAAATTTACCGCGCACCGATCTGATCCATGGTTGGTTTTCAGCTCGGCATCAATCGTATAGAGCACGGGATTGTCGAGTTCCCACAGCGAGATGCCGGTCAGATTGTCGAAGGCGAAGGTAACGCTGCCGCCCGAGATCTCGGCGACTGCCGAGGCCAGCACCGTGCCATCCGCTGCGCAGAGGCGGGTTTCCATCGCGCCGTTGAAGGCGAGGCCCTGCGGATTGGCGATGTCGCAGCGAACGGTCGCGGATTTTGCAGCGGCAAGCACATTGCCGGTCTCGACCTTGATGTTGGCGATCGAGACGGGCGCTGCCACCTTCAGCCAGACATCGCGGTAGATACCGGCATAGGTGAGATAGTCGATACGGCCGCCGAAGGGCGGGATTTCCGGGTTCTCGCTGCCGTCGATCTTGACGGTGAGGAGATTGTCGCCCTCCCGCAGGCGGCCAGTCAGCCGCGCTTCGAAGGGTGTGTAGCCGTCCTTGTGAGCGATGATCTCCTCGCCATTGAGATAGACGACCGCATCGGCCATGGCGGCATCGAACACCAGCGACATTTCGCGCCCGGCGAAATCGGCGCTCCAGGGCAGGATCTTCTGGTAGGTGAAGGCGCGCTGATAGGATTTCTCGTCGAAATAGTTGAATGGCAGCTCAACCGCAGTGTGCGGCAAGGTGACGGGCTGTCCTGCCTGAAGATGGCCAACTTCGGCAAGCGAAAAACCTTCCTGAAAACTCCAGGATTCATTGAAAGCGACAACAGAGCGCATGTTCATTCCTATCGATGGAGCCCGTCGCAGCCTGGACGAACGCGTATTGCTTGGAAAAGGCGCGGTTGCGATGCGAAGCATGGTCGCAGCCGGGCGATATCTATACAGGCCTGTCGCGATGGTGCAACGAAATCGGATCCCGGATCGGCATTTCCCGGTGGTCACCCTCTTGCTCGCGACGCAAAAACCATACAATATGCATACATTCCTTTGGAGATACCGATATGAGCGATGATCAGGCAGCGCCCTTCTGGGCACCCTCTATCAGCAGGGTGGCCGGGCCGGTCTATCTGGCGATCGCCGATGCCTTGCAGGCCGACATCCGCGCCGGCCGCTTGGCGATCGGTGCGCGCCTGCCACCGCAGCGCGCGCTAGCCGAGGCGCTCGGCATCGATTTCACCACCGTCACCCGCGCCTACGCCGAAGCGCGCAAACGGGGTTTGGTGGAAGGCCGGGTCGGGCAGGGGACCTATGTCAGCCAGGGCCGGGCAGCGCCGCCACGCCAAAAATCCATTCCCAGCGGGCTGGTCGATATGAGCATGAACCTGCCGCCGCGCTTCGATGACGAAGCCCTGACGGCGCGGATGTGGCAGGGGATCAGCGGGCTGGAATTCAGCGATGGGTTGGACCTGCTGCTGCGCTACCAACAGCCAGGCGGCGCCGTCCGTGACCGCGAGGCCGGAGCGGAATGGCTCGCAAGCCGGCTGCCCGGTATCGGGCCGGAACGTATTCTCGTGTGCCCCGGCGCTCAGGGCGCGATACTCGCCATCACCCGCATGCTGACGGCCCCTGGCGACACAGTCTGCGCTGAGGCGCTGACCTATCCAGGCTTCCTCTCCGTGGCGGCGCATTTGCGGCTTAATGTTGCTGCTATAGAAACCGACGATAAAGGTCTGATTCCAGAAGCTTTTGAGGAGTTCTGCCTCAGTAGGTGCCCAAAGGCGCTTTATTGCAATCCCACCATCAACAACCCGACGACGATCACGTTGCCGCTGTCGCGGCGCAAGGCCATTCTCGACATCGCCGCCCGTTACGATGTCGCTGTTATCGAGGACGATGCCTATGGCGCGCTGCCGATACAGCCGGTCGCGCCGCTGGCGGCGCTTGCGCCGGAGCGGGTCTATCACATCGCCGGCCTCGCCAAGTGTCTGTCGCCCGCGCTGCGCATCGCCTATCTCGCTGTGCCGGATCTGCGCGCGGCAACCAAGCTTGCCGGCATCATCCGCGCGACCGCCGCCATGGCTTCGCCGCTTTCCGCCGCGATCGCCAGCCGCTGGATCGAAGACGGTACGGCCGAGGCTGTGCTGGCGGCGATCCGCCAGGAGACGAAGGCACGGCAGGCGATTGCGGCGGAATTGCTGCCTGCCGCCAATCTGCTTGTCGATCCGGAAGGCTTCCATGCCTGGCTGCGGCTGCCGTCCGAATGGTCGCGCGGCGAATTCACGGCGCGACTGCGCTCTGCCGGCATTGGCGTCGTCGCGAGCGATGCCTTTGCCCTTGGTCCGGCGCCGGAAGCGGTCCGCCTTGGGCTCGGCGTTGCGGAAGATCGCGACCATCTTCGCCAGAGCCTCGGCATTGTCGCCGATCTGCTGGCAGAGACACCGGCCGCTTCGGCGATCGTCATCTGATCGGACAAATTGCCGCGCCCGCATGAGATACTTGAACAATATACATACAATAATTGACAATGTATGCATGTTGTGCCATACATCTTCCAACAGGACGGCAGGCGGCTTGAAGGTCGCCCACAGTGCCGTCCGGCTTCGGGACGATCCGCATGGGGCGCTTCGCCCGCGAGGCTCTCGGGCAATACGCTCCAGAGCGAATGCCCGGTTCTTGGAAGGGACAAAACAATGTCATCCGAAGATTCATGGCCGCCGCTTCCGCCGCTCCAGACCGGTTTGCGCAACCGCTGCCCGCGCTGTGGGCAAGGTCATCTGTTCAAAGGTTTCCTGACGCTCCGGCCGTCCTGCGAGGTCTGCGGCCTCGACTATTCCTTTGCCGATCCGGCCGATGGTCCGGCCTTCTTCGTCATCTGCTTTGCTTGCATTCCAAGCGTCGCGCTTGCGGTCTGGCTCGAGGTGGCTTTCCAAGCTCCCTATTGGGTGCATGCCTTCACGACGCTGCCGTTCATGCTGCTCACCTGCATCCCGCCGCTGCGTCCGTTGAAGGGCTGGCTGGTGGCGAGCCAATATTTCTACAAGGCGGAAGAAGGAAAGCTGGTGCGGCTGGAAACGCCTGGTAACGACGACCTGCATCCGCATTCCGCATAGGCGGAGCTATCTTGTCCGCGCATTCTTGATGTCCTCTCCTGGGCTCCGCACTGCCGCGTACATGCCGGTGGTGCGGAATTCCGTAGGGTTGATGCCGTAGGTGCGCCGGAAAGCTTTCGAGAAATAATTGGCATCGTCGAAGCCAGACATGATCGCGACTTCCTTGACCGGAATGAACGCTGCCTTGGTCAGGAGCTTGGCGGCCCTCTGCATGCGCTGCTGCAGCACGAATTCCGCCGGCGGCAAACCCTCGCTGTCGGCAAAGACACGCGAGAAATGGGCGCGGCTGAGGCCGCTGACCCGCGCAAGATCACTGACCGGCAAAGGCTTGTCGAGGTTGGCGTCGATATAGTCGATCACCGTCTGCATGGCGGATCGATCGGCAGCGATGGCATGCGAACCAAAGACATCGTCATAGAGCGCCATCGCGGCTTCATAGGCCACCGCCGAGGCAGAGGCTGGCGTCGTGGCGCCCCTTACGAGGCGGAGGCTGCAATCGGCAAGATGATCGATCGTCGACGGCTGCAGTTTCAGGAGCGGCCCGGCGGCGGTGAGGATCAGGCGATGAATACGCAACGCCTCCTCGCCATTCATCGATATCCAGAAATATTCCCAGCGCTCGCCTTTTTCCAACCAATAGCGATGATTGTGCGGCACCAGCACCAGCAGCGTGTCACCGGGGCCGACACGGTAGTTGCGGTTTTCATAGCGCAGCCGGCCGCTGCCGCCGATCGTGTGCTGCAGCACCGTAAATGGCGTCTGGCCGCGCCTGCGTCCATCCCAATCGTAAAGCTCGTTGTCCCTTATTTCGTAGCCGGCGCTGGTCGGCATGGCGTGCAGCCGGTGGCGTCCACGCGGCAATGAGACGGTCCGCATGGTCTGGCCGTTGGCGATCAAATCTTGCAGCACAAAATTACCCTTGAAAGCATAATAGTTCTCTGGTCGGCCCGACGATTATAGGCATAATTCCTCTCAGAAAACAGCATGCACCTGCCGATGAGGACCGGCAGAAGGAGGAGAAGGTGCTGATTTTACTGTGTCGCGCTGTCTCTGCGATCATAGAATGAAAACACCAGCCTCTTCTCCGCTGCTGATTGTTCGACCGACTTTAAGGTGAGGATCATGAGTTTCAAAATCGCCATCATCGGCGCAGGCAGCGTCGGCTTCACGAAAAAACTGTTCACCGACATTCTCTGCGTGCCGGAGTTCCGGGATGTCGAATTCGCGCTGACCGATGTCAGCGAGCACAATCTTACGATGATCAAGGCGATCCTCGACAAGATCGTCGAGGCGAACAAGTTGCCGACGCGGGTGACGGCCACGACAGAACGGCGCAAGGCTCTCGATGGCGCGCGCTACGTCATCAGTTGCGTGCGCGTCGGCGGGCTGGAAGCCTATGCCGAAGATATCCGCATCCCCCTGAAATACGGTATCGACCAATGCGTCGGCGACACGATCTGCGCCGGCGGCATTCTCTACGGCCAGCGCAACATTCCCGTCATTCTCGACTTCTGCAAGGATATTCGCGAAGTCGCTGAAACAGGCGCGAAGTTCCTGAACTATGCCAACCCGATGGCGATGAACACCTGGGCGGCGATCGAATACGGCAAGGTCGATACGATTGGTCTCTGCCATGGCGTCCAGCACGGGGCCGAGCAGATCGCCGAAGTTCTCGGGGCCAAGGACAAGTCGGAACTCGACTATATCTGCTCGGGCATCAATCACCAGACTTGGTTCGTCGACCTGCGTCTCAACGGCCGCAAGATCGGCAAGGACGAGCTGATTGCCGCTTTCGAGGCGCATCCGGTCTATTCGCAGCAGGAGAAATTGCGCATCGATGTGCTGAAGCGCTTCGGCGTCTATTCCACCGAAAGCAACGGGCATCTTTCGGAATACCTGCCCTGGTATCGCAAGCGGCCGGACGAGATCAACAAGTGGATCGACATGTCCGACTGGATCCACGGCGAGACGGGCGGCTATCTCCGCCATTCGACGGAGACCCGCAACTGGTTCGAGACGGAGTTCCCGCAGATCCTCGAGAGCGCCTCGAAGCCGATCGACCCCGCCAAGCGCTCGAACGAGCATGCAAGCCATATTCTCGAAGCGCTGGAGACCAACCGCGTCTATCGCGGCCACTTCAACGTCAAGAATAATGGCGTCATCACCAATCTGCCTGCAGACGCCATCATCGAATCGCCCGGCTTCGTCGATCGCTTCGGCATCAACATGGTGGCAGGCATCACGCTGCCCGAAGCCTGCGCCGCGACCTGCATTTCCTCGATCAATGTTCAGCGTATGTCGGTTCATGCGGCCGTCAGCGGCGATCTCGACCTGCTGAAACTCGCGGTTCTGCACGATCCGCTGGTCGGCGCCGTATCGACACCGGAAGAGGTCTGGCAGATGGTGGACGAAATGATTGTGGCCGAAGCTCGCTGGTTGCCGCAATATGCGGATGCAGTCGAAGGCGCCAAGGACCGCCTGTCGCGCGGCAAGGTGAAAACCCGCGACTGGAAGGGTGCGGCCAGCCGCAACGTACGCTCGATCGAGGAGCTGAGAGCGGAAAAAGCAGCCGTGAAGCAGGCTGGCTAGCGAATGGACATTCGGGACAGGTTGGCTGCGGCGGGACTTTCAGGAGGAGGCCCGTCGCGCAAAGCCAACCGGTTCCCGTTCGATGGAGGAGTGCGGCGCACCCGCGGGGCGCTCGCGACAATGGGAGAGAGAAAACGATGAGACATTTTCGACCGATCAGCATTCTTGCGGCGTTGACGATTGCCACATCCGCGATCGCCATGAGCGCCTACGCGTCCGAACCGACGGTGCCGCCCGTACCGCCAGTTTTCCCGGCCGAAGGCAAGATCAAATATGTGGCACGCGATTCCATCCTGGAGTTCAAGACGCTGCCGGAATATCACGAGCCGGACTGGGTTACCGAGAAATTCGTCAAGACCGGCAAGTTGCCGCCGGTCAAGGATCGCCTGCCGAAGGAACCGCTCGTTTTCAAGACCGGCAACATGCCTGACGGCACCGGCGTCTATGGCGATACGCTGCGCCATGTCATCGGCGGCCGGCCGGAAGGCTGGAACTATGGCGCCGGCCAGACGCAAGGGTGGGGCGGCATCGATATCGGCCTCTCCGAGTGCCTGACGCGCACCGCGCCGCTGTTCCAGGTCGAGGCGAAGGACACCGAACCGCTGCCGAACCTTGCCAAGGGCTGGGAATGGTCGCCGGACGGCCACAAGCTCACCATGCACCTGATCGAAGGTGCGAAATGGTCCGACGGCGTGCCCTTCAATGCCGACGACATCATGTTCTATTGGGAAGACGAAGTCATCGATCCGAACGTCTCGCCGCTCGGTGGCGGCGCATCGCCGGAAGCTTTCGGCGAGGGCACGACCCTCAAGAAGATCGATGATTACACCATCGAGTGGACCTTCAAGGATGCCTTCCCGAAACAATATCTCTACACGATGGCCTATCCCAATTTCTGCCCAGGCCCATCGCACATCCTGAAGCCGCAGCATCCGAAATATTCGAAGAACACCTACGACCAGTTCAAGAATGCTTTCCCACCGGAATATATGAACATTCCGGTCATGGGCGCCTGGGTGCCGGTCGAGTATCGATCCGATGACATTATCGTCCTGCGCCGCAATCCCTATTACTGGAAGGTCGACGAGAAGGGTAATCAACTGCCTTACCTCAACGAGCTGCACTATAAGCTTTCGACTTGGGCGGACCGCGACGTGCAGGCGGTGGCCGGCTCCGGCGACCTCTCCAATCTGGAGCAGCCGGAAAACTTCGTCGCTTCGCTGAAGCGCGCTGCCCAGCCGGACGCTCCCGCGCGTCTCGCCTTCGGACCGCGCCTCATCGGCTATAACCTGCAGATGAACTTCTCCGCCAATGGCTGGGGCAACCCGGACCCACGCGGCCAGGCAATCCGCGAGCTGAACCGCAACGAGGATTTCCGCAAGGCCGTGACCATGGCGCTCGACCGCAAGGCGATCGGTGACTCCCTGGTCAAGGGGCCGTTCACGGCGATCTATCCGGGCGGCCTTTCTTCGGGCACCAGCTTCTATGATCGCAACTCGACCGTCTATTATCCCTTCGATCTGAAGGGTGCCAAGGAACTGCTTGCCAAGGCGGGCCTCAAGGACACGGATGGTGACGGCATCGTCAACTTCCCGGCCGGCACCGCCGGCGGTAAGGATGTCGAGATCACGCTCTTGGTCAACAATGACTACACCACGGACAAGAGCCTTGCCGAGGGCGTCGTGGCCCAGATGGAAAAGCTCGGGCTTCGCGTGATCATCAATGCACTCGACGGACCGAAGCGCGACGACGCCAACTATAGCGGCCGCTTCGACTGGATGGTCCGGCGTAACACCACGGAGCTGGCCTCCGTCGTGCAGAACACCGAACAGCTCGCCCCGGTCGGCCCGCGCACGAGCTGGAACCACCGCGCGCCCGAAAGTGGCCAGTTGGACCTGATGCCTTTCGAAAAGGAGATGGTCGATGTTGTCAATAAGTTCACGACCTCGCAGAATAGCGACGAGCGTGTGGCCCTGATGAAGCAGTACCAGAAAGTCTCGACCGAGCATCTCTACAATATCGGTCTGACGGAATATCCGGGCGCGCTCATCATCAACAAGCGCTTCTCGAACGTTCCTCCGGGCACGCCGATCTTCATGTTCAACTGGGCAGAAGACTCCATCATTCGCGAGCGCATGTGGGTCGCGGCCGACAAGCAAGGCAAATACGAGTTGTTCCCGCAGCAGCTTCCGGGTGCGCCGGGCAGTGCCGGCCCGATCAACTAACGGAGCAACGGTAGCCGGCCCATTGGGCCGGCTACCCGCTAACCAAGCAAAAATTCCGGCTGCATCGCGGTGCAGCCGGGCAAGGGTGAACCCAGCCGGTCCGTGCTATCCTCGGGGGATGCAGACCACCGGCGGCAAGAAGAGAAGCGAACCGTCCCATGTTGCGATTCCTGCTCGTGCGCATAGCCTCTGCCATACCTGTGCTCGTCATTCTGAGCGTGGTGACTTTTGCCATCATCCAGGCGCCGCCTGGGGACTATGCAGATTTCATCCGTTCGCAGTTGATGAACCAGGGCGGCGCGTCCTTCGCCCAGGCTGATGAGCAAGCGCAAATCTACCGTCGCGAACACGGCCTCGATAAGCCGCTGGTCGTGCAATACTTCAACTGGATCGGCGGCATCGTCACCAAGGGTGATTTCGGCTACAGCATGTTCTACAACAAGCCGGTCGCGGATGTCGTCGGCGAACGCTTGCCGCGCACCCTGGCGCTCGCGCTTGTTTGCCATCTCTTCGCTTCCGTTCTCGGCATCGGCTTCGGCATATGGGCCGCTACCAGGCAATATAGCTGGATCGACAGCCTGCTTTCCGGCATCTCATTTCTCGGCATGACGGTGCCGCGCTTCCTGATGGCGCTGATCATCGTTTATATCCTCGTCTTTCAGCTCAACGTCTCGGAAATCGGCAGCTTCTATTCGCCGCAATATGGCGGCGCGCCGTGGTCCTGGGCTAAGTTCGTCGATCTGGTCAAGCATGTCTGGCCGGTCGTGGCGATCGCCACTTTCGGGGGGCTCGCCTACAACATGCGTGTCATGCGCGGCAATCTGCTCGACACGCTGAATGCGCAATATGTCGAGACCGCGCGTGCGAAAGGACTCTCCGGCGGCGCCGTCGTCATGCGCCATGCGGTGCCGAACGCCTTGCATCCGCTCGTCATGTATCAGGGTGTCGTGCTGCCTTATATGCTGACCGGCGAGATCGAAACCGCAATCATCTTCGCGTTGCCGACCGTGGGGCCTGCGATCGTTGGCTCGATGGCGGTCGGCGACGTCTATGTCACCGCCACCTTCATGATGGTGCTGTCGGCGACGCTGATCATCGGCAACATCATCGCCGACATGCTGCTCGCTTTGCTCGATCCCCGCGTTCGCCAACAGGGAGGGATCCACTGATGCTCGCCTTCAGTACATCCGCGCCACCGCTCGATGACAACAAGATCAAATCGAAAAGCGGCAATGAGAGCTACATCGCGCTTGTCTGGCGACGCCTGAAGCGCTCCTGGACAGGCATGGGCGGCCTCATCCTCGTCATCCTCTTGCTGCTGATGTCGCTCTTTGCCGAATTCGTCGCCCCAGACGATCCCAAGGCTACCGACACCGGCTTTGCACCGCCGCAGGTGATCAGCTTCCACGACAAGGACGGTAATTTCTTCTTCCAGCCGCGCGTCTATGCGCTGGCCGAAACCGACGAGCTCGATCCGGTCACCTTTCAGCCGGTGGTCGGGCCAGACTACAACAACCCGCGTCTGCTCGGCTTTTTCGTCAAGGGCGCGCCCTATAACCTGTTTGGCCTGATCCCCGGCAATCGCCACCTCTTCGGCTCGGTCGACGGCCAGCCCGTGCATTTCCTCGGCACCGACAAGTTCGGCCGCGACGTGCTCTCCCGCGCCATCTACGGCTCGCGCATCTCGCTGATGATTGCACTGACAGTCGTCTTCATTGTCACGATCGTCGGCACCACCGTCGGCATGGTCTCAGGCTATTTCGGCGGTACGCTTGATACCTGGATCCAGCGCTTCGTCGAGCTGGTGCTCGCCTTTCCGCAATTGCCGCTTTATCTGGCGCTGACCTCGTTGATCCCCGTGACGGCGCCGACCAATGTCTTCCTCGCCTTCGTCATCATCGTCATGTCGGCGCTCGGCTGGGCGCAGATGTCGCGCGAGGTGCGCGGCAAGACCTTGGCCTTGGCGCGGATCGATTATGTGCGCGCCGCCATGGCGGTAGGGGCGACGGACTGGCGCATCATCCTGCAGCACATTTTCCCGAACGTGATGAGCCATGTCATTGTCACTGTGACGCTGGCAATTCCGAGCGTCGTGCTGCTCGAATCCTTCCTTGGCTTCCTTGGTTTCGCGGTCAAGCCGCCGCTGATTTCCTGGGGGCTGATGCTGCAGGATACGTCCACCTATTCGGTCATCGGCTCTTATCCCTGGATCCTCTCGCCCGTCGCCTTCGTGCTCGTCACCGTCTTTGCATTCAATGCGCTTGGCGACGGTCTGCGCGACGCCATCGATCCCTATTGAGAGGAGACGGACAATGGCTCTCGCACTCGTCAATCCCTTTGCCCCCGATATCAGGCTTGATGCGGCCAACAAGACCGTGCCGCCCGTCATCGACGCCCGCAATGTCGCCGTCAAATTCAAGGTGGAGGACGGCATCGTCTACGCCGTCAAGGATATCTCCTTCCAGCTCTACCGTGGCGAAACCATCGCTATCGTCGGTGAATCCGGCTCGGGAAAATCGGTGACCGCCCGCACGGTGATGGGGTTGCTTACCAAACGCGCCGTCGTCTCGGAAAAATCCACCGTCAGCTACGACGGCAAGAATGTGCTGAAATTTTCCGAACGCGCCCGTCGGCAATTGCGCGGCGATCGCATCTCGATGATCTTCCAGGAGCCGATGAGCTCGCTGAACCCGATCTACACAATCGGCAGCCAAATCGTCGAGGCAATCCGCGTCCATCGCAGGATCGGCCGCCGCGAGGCAGAGAAGCGGGCGCTGGCGCTGCTGCAGCAAGTCCAGATTCCCGATCCTGAGGCACGGCTGAAACAATACCCGCACCAGCTTTCCGGCGGCCAGCGCCAACGCGTTATGATCGCCATGGCGCTCGCCAATGATCCGGATGTGCTGATCGCCGACGAGCCGACCACCGCGCTCGACGTTACCGTGCAGGCTCAGATCCTGAATCTGATCCGCAACCTGCAAAAGCAACTCGGCATGGCGGTGATCCTGATCACCCACGACCTGACCGTGGTCAGGCAGTTCTCCGACTATGTCTACGTCATGCAGCACGGCGAGATGCGCGAGCACAATACGACGGAAGAACTTTTTGCCCATCCGCAACATTCCTATACGCAGCATCTGCTCGCCTCCGAACCGAGGGGACAGGCAAAGCCGTTGCCACCGGATTGCGACACCATCCTTGAAGGCAAATCCGTCAAGGTTGCCTTCATGCTGCGCCACGGCACCTTCCTCAAACCGGATATGCGTGAACTGGTCGCCGTCGACGGCCTCAGTCTGGAGCTCCGCCGGCACGAGACGCTGGGGCTCGTCGGCGAATCCGGCTCCGGCAAGACCACCTTCGGCCAAGCCCTGTTGCGGCTGATCGACGCCGATAGCGGTGAAATCTATTTCGACCGGCAGGCCATCCACGGCCGTTCGCGGGCCGAGATGCGGCCGTTGCGCTCACGCATGCAGATCGTTTTCCAGGACCCGTTCTCCTCGCTCAACCCGCGCATGCCGATCGGCCAGATCATTGCCGAGGGGCTGGTGGTCAACAATATCGGTACCAACAAGGCGGAGCGGCTGGAGCGGGTGAAGGAAGCACTGGTCAGCGCCGGCATGCCCTCGAATATCCTGTCGCGCTTTCCGCACGAATTCTCCGGTGGCCAACGCCAGCGCATCGCCATTGCGCGGGCTATCGCGCTCGAGCCGGAATTCATCCTGCTCGACGAGCCGACCTCGGCGCTCGATCTCTCCGTTCAGGCGCAGATCATCGATCTCTTGCGCAAGCTGCAGGACGAACGGGGTCTGAGTTATCTTTTCATCTCCCACGACCTCAAGGTCGTCCGCGCCCTTTGCCATCGCGTCATCGTCATGCAGCACGGCAAGATCATGGAAGAGGGGCCGGTCGACGACGTACTTTCCCATCCCAAGACCGCTTACACCGAACGCCTCGTGAAGGCGGCGTTCGAGGTAGCTTCATAAGCATTCAGGAGACTTTCACATGGCAGGCAATCCCAAGATCACCTTTATCGGCGCCGGTTCGACCGTGTTCATGAAGAATATCATCGGCGACGTTTTGCAACGCCCGGCGCTGACGGGCGCGAAAATCGCGCTGATGGATCTCAATCCGCAGCGGCTGGAAGAGAGCGCCATCGTTGCCCGCAAACTGGCTTCGACGCTTGGCGCATCGGCCGTTGTCGAGACCTTTACCGATCAGCGCAAGGCCCTGGACGGAGCAGATTTCGTCGTCGTCGCCTTTCAGATCGGTGGTTACGAGCCCTGCACCGTGACCGATTTCGAGGTGCCGAAGAAATATGGCCTGCGCCAGACGATCGCCGACACGCTCGGCGTCGGCGGCATCATGCGCGGACTTAGAACCGTGCCGCATCTCTGGAAGATCTGCGAGGACATGCTCGCCGTTTGCCCCGAGGCGGTCATGCTGCAATACGTCAACCCGATGGCGATCAACACCTGGGCAATCGCCGAGAAATTTCCGACGATCAAGCAGGTCGGCCTTTGCCATTCCGTGCAGGGCACGGCAATGGAATTGGCCAAGGATCTCGATATTCCCTATGACGAAATCCGCTACCGCTCGGCCGGCATCAACCATATGGCCTTCTACCTGAAATTTGAGCATCGCCAGGCGGATGGTTCCTATCGCGATCTCTATCCCGATCTCGTGCGCGCCTATCGCGAGGGGCGGGCGCCGAAGCCCGGTTGGAACCCGCGTTGCCCTAATAAGGTCCGCTATGAGATGCTGACCCGGCTCGGCTATTTCGTCACCGAAAGTTCGGAGCATTTCGCCGAGTACACGCCTTATTTCATCAAGGAAGGTCGCGAAGACCTGATCGAGAAATTCGGTATCCCGCTCGATGAGTATCCGAAGCGCTGCATCGAGCAGATCGCACGCTGGAAGAACCAGGCCGACGAATATCGCAGCGCGGACAAGATAGAAGTGAGCCAATCGAAGGAATATGCTTCCTCGATCATCAATTCGATCTGGACCGGCGAACCTTCGGTCATCTACGGCAACGTCCGCAATAATGGCTGCATCACTTCGCTGCCCTATAATTGCGCCGCCGAGGTTCCATGCCTGGTCGACGCCTCCGGCATCCAGCCGACCTTCGTCGGTGACCTGCCGCCGCAATTGACCGCGCTGATCCGCACCAACATCAACGTGCAGGAGCTGACGGTACAGGCCTTGATGACCGAGAATCGTGACCACATTTATCATGCGGCGATGATGGACCCGCACACGGCCGCCGAGCTGGATCTCGACCAGATCTGGTCGCTGGTCGACGAGCTTTTGGCCACCCATGGCACCTGGCTGCCCGAATGGGCGCGCAGCGACCGCAAGGTTCAGGCCGCTTGAAACCACTCTCCCGGTTTTGCGGCCGGAAAGGCCTCGCAGCATCGCTGCGGGGCCTTGCTTTTTTGTCGTCATGGAGAAGGTGAAAATCCAAAACCCTGCTATCCTTCGAGCCGATCCAAGGTGGCAAAGCCTCTCTGCCTGCGCTAAAAAAACGGGGTGAACCTGGGAGAGAGCAAACACATGGCAAGTTCTGACATTTTCAGCACGGGAATCTTTGTCGGCCGCATCTGGCGTCCTGATGTTAAAGGCCCGGCTGTTGTCGTCGTCCGTGACGGCGCGCTCTACGACATCACCTCGAAAGACACGCCGACCGTGCGTGACCTCCTCGAGAAGGACGATCCGGTCGGTTTTATCCGCGCACAAAAGGGCGAAGCCGTCGCCAAGCTCGATGATCTGCTTGCCACCAAAGCCGACCTGTCAGTCTTCCATCTGCTTGCCCCCGTTGACCTGCAGGCGATCAAGGCCTGCGGCGTCACCTTCGCCCGCTCGATGCTGGAGCGCGTGATCGAGGAGCGCGCCGCCGGCAATCCGGATCTTGCGGAGGCAATCCGCGGCAAGGTCACCGCCCTGATAGGCGACAGTCTTCGCAACCTGAAGGCCGGTTCACCGGAAGCTGCCAAGGTGAAGGCAGCTCTGATCGAGGAGGGCGTCTGGTCGCAATATCTTGAAGTCGGCATCGGCCCGGATGCCGAGGTCTTCTCCAAGTCGCAGGTCATGTCCTCCGTCGGCACGGGTGCCGATGTCGGCCTGCACCCGATCTCAAAGTGGAACAATCCCGAGCCGGAAATCGTGCTGGCTGTCGATAGCCAGGGCCGTGTCAAGGGCGCGACGCTCGGCAATGACGTCAATCTCCGCGATGTGGAGGGGCGCTCGGCGTTGCTGCTCGGCAAGGCGAAGGACAACAACGCCTCCTGTTCGATCGGCCCTTTCATCCGCCTGTTTGACGAGACCTATACACTCGACGACGTGCGCAACGCCGATCTCAACCTCAAGGTCGAGGGCGAGAACGGTTATGTGCTGCATGGGCGCTCATCAATGAAGGAAATCAGCCGCGATCCCCTCGATCTCGTCTCCCAGACCATCGGCCGCCATCACCAATACCCGGACGGCTTCGTCCTCTTCATGGGGACGCTCTTTGCGCCTGTCGAGGATCGCGACACGCCCGGTCAGGGCTTCACCCACAAGGTCGGTGATATCGTCACCATTTCGAACGACAAGCTCGGCGCATTGAGGAACCGGGTGCTGTTGTCGACGGAATGCGCTCCCTGGACGTTTGGAACGTCGCATTTGATGCGCAATTTGGCTGGGCGTGGGCTGATTTGATGGAGACGTGAAGGGAGACTCGGCCGCCATAGTCCCCAGGTGAAAGGAGGCTCGGTTTGAGCAATCAAAGGCGATTTGCAACGGCCATGCTTCAGAAACCCAAGTAGCCGCCGACAGCCTTTGGATTGTTGGGGCCACGCCTCCAACAAAGCACTCAGAGGCTGTATGGCTGCACAGGGCTTTGCTCCAAAGACCCAACATGTGGTCCAGATCGCCGCGATATCGACACAAGCCGGCGGCACTCCGAAACCGTCTTGTCAAGCATAGCGCCGGAGAGAAGCATACCGTTTGTTCTGGGATAGGGCATGCCGTCGGCCCGAAGTATCTCTATGAGGCGATCCAATTCAATCTGTTTCTCACGCTCGGTCATCGCTCTATAGTTCCGATCGCAAAGGATGAACGCCATGAACACCATGACCTGTCCTTACTGCATCAGAGAATTTGAGCGCGTTGAATACCAAGGACAACGTGACAATCGAGGCAATGAGCCATCCATTATCCGTATGAAGGTTGTAGGAAATATGGGACCGAAGATCCGAAACCTCACCCGCTAAGACGTACGTTAGGGGAAAGCCTTCCTGATGTGGTCATGCGATGGAGGTAGCGGCACGCCGCATCATCCTCGCCCATGGCTATGAGTAAAGGGAACGGTGCCCATCAAAGCGGGTGCTTGCGGATGAAGTATGCACTCGCGCGAGACCTGAAAAGGTCGGCACAACGACTAAATCTCAATGCGTAGACACTGACTGCTGTTGGTTCTGGCGGCTACGGGCGGCGGTGAGTTCGGAGGTGGTGTGATTGAGGCGGTCGGCGAGGACGCGCATGATTTCGACGGCCATTTCGGGAAAATCGCTGAGCAGTTTCAGGAAATGCTCCTTGCTGATCTTCAGCGCCTCCAGCCGCGACGTCGCCTTGACGGTAGCGGTGCGGGAGACGTCGCAGAGAATGGCGATTTCACCGACGATGGAGTTGATGTCGACTTCGGCGACCTTGATCTCTCCAGCCGGGCTATCGACAAGAATATCAGCAGTTCCGGAAAGAACAACGTAGGCGGCATCGCCCTGGTCGCCCTGATGAAACAAAACTTGACCGGCATTGTAGCTGACGCGATCCGACGTGAATGCCAAAAGCTTCAACTTTGCGGGTGCGATGCGCGAAAAAATCGGCACCCGCTTTAGCATTTCAACTTCGTCTTTCAGAAGCATGAGCTTCAAACCCCCAGTGTCGGGCCCCAGATACCACCGTTGCAATAGGATATTACGATAACAGTTCTTTGAACATACCGTTTTTCTCTAAAAGATCGGTGGAGGTGCCGCTTTCAACCAGGCTGCCGCGATCGAAAACCAGAACGCGATCAAACAGCTCCGCAAAGCCCGGATTGGATAGGACCCAGACGACGGCGGGCGCATATTCGCTTCTGTCGAGCCCCGTCAGGACAGCGCGGGCGATCTGATCCTGAACGCGATGGTCGAGCGCCGGCAGCGGCCGGTTGCAGATGATGTAATCTGCCCGCTTCAGCAAGGCGCGGCCAAGATTGAGTTTCTGCCGCTGCACGTTGGTCAGCCGCTTGCCGCCGGAACCAACGTCGAAATCGAGGCCGATCGACAATACGCTATCCTGCATGCCCAGCCGTTCGAAGACATCATACAGGATGGTGTGGATACGCTCGGGCGCATCGGCCTGCTGGTGGGCAATTCGGCCGAAAAGCACGTTGTCCATCAATGTCGCCGAGGCGGTGAAGCGCTCGGGGTCGTAGCGCTCGATCACGCGCGCGAGATCAGCCGGGATATGTTCATGGAACTTGGCGCGCGCCTTGACGATCTTGTCCATCAGCGTCTGCGTCAGGAGACCGAAGCGGTGACGGGGTTCGATGTAGGAGAAGCTGAGGCGGATGATGGCCACTCGCTCATCGGGCGTCGCGGCGCTGAAGCCCTTGCCGTTCAGCTTCTGCAGCAACGCTTCGTATGTCGGGATATCCTCCGCGGTCATGAAGGTGAGTTGCTGGAAGAAGGGGTGATCCGGCGGCAGATCGGTGAAGAGTTCGACGGCGTTCTCGGCGATCTCCAGGCCCATGTCGTAGAGGTCGGTCTCGAGGCCGGTATCCGTAAACAGCTTCTGGAAATAGGGATGAGCGGCGAGCTTGCGGTTGGTCATCAGCGGCCGCTTCAGCGTACCGAACAACAGGTTTTCGCCGACGGTTGCCTGCGGATTGTAGGTGTCAAATTCGAACGGCACGACAAGCCCGTCGAGATTTTCCTCCTGCAGTCTGACGCGTAGCGCCTGGCGCAGCTCGACGATACGAGAGGTAAGATCATCATGCGCGGTCGTATCGACATTCGAGCGTAGCGCCATGTCGAGAATATCCTGGGACATGGCGACAGCATCGAGAACAGGGCGGATGACCGAATAGATATCATCCGGACCGGTGGCGCCGGCAGCGCCATAATCGACCCAGTCGCTGCTGAGATCCAGCTCTGGATTGCCGGCGCGGCGTGCCTCTGCCATCTGCCATTTGAGCTTGGTGGCCGCCTCGTCGTCATAATCGGCCGCGGTCAGCGGCGCATGCTTCAGGCCATAGAGAAGATTGTTGCGCAACGTACCGTGGAAGAAGAAGGTGTCCGACGAGGCATAGGCGATACGCCGCCCCGTCAGCGATTCCGGCAGTTCCAGCAAGTCGCGGCCATCGATGGAGATGCGGCCGGTATCCGGCCAGACCAGTCGACCGAGCGCTTCGGCAAGGTATTCGCCACCGGCGCCGCTGTCGCCGACGATCGCGACCGTTTCGCCGGGATGGATCTCGACGGAGACGTGATCCAGCACGCGGGCACCGCTGTCGTCGATCACCGTGAGATTGGTTGCGACCAGCGGATGGGTGATGCGGCCGGCGGGCGCGGGCGAGATAACCTGGATCTTCGGTTCGATCAGGCCATCCACGCTGAACTGCTCGACGACCTGATTGTATTTGACCTGCACGTCCTGGCGCGATTGATCCCAGTCGATGAGTTCCTTCAGCGGCCCCGGCAGGTCCTTGTAGGCGTTGATGACAGCCACGAGCTGGCCGATATCGAGCCGGCCCTGCAGCGCAAAGAAGCCACCGATGGAATAGAACAGGAAGGGCGTGACCTGAGCGAGGAAGTTGTTGATGAATTTCACCAGGAACTTCCACTGATAGAGGTCGTAGCGGATCGAGAAGATCAGCCCGAGACGATAGGCGATGTCGGCGCGCTCCAGGTTGGTGGTATCGTTGGCATGGATGGTGCCTATGCCTTCGACGATTTCGCCGACACGGCCGGACAGTTCGCGCGCAGTGAGCTGCCGTTGACGTCCAAGTTCCAGCAGCCGCTTGCGCATGCGCGGGATGACGACCGCCTGCACTGCGACGATGCCCGCGGCGATCATGCCCAGCCAGAAATTCTGCATGATGATGAACACGAGCGCGGTGATCGCCTGGCCACCGAGAAGCGCCGGCTGCACGAAAGCGTCGCCAGTGAAGCCGCCCATCGGCTCCACCTCGTCCTTGATCATGGTGGCGATTTCGGCCGGCTTCACCCGCTTGAAATGCGCGGGCGGGAAACGCAGCACGCGGTCGATCAGCTCGAAGCGAATGCGGCGCAGCATGCGCTCGCCCAGCCGGCCCTTATAGGTGTTGATATAAAGCTTGAAGAGACCATTGAGGATAACAAGCGCCAGGAAGACCAGGCTGAGCGCGATCAGCATCCAAAAACGGGTGAGCTGCAGGCCCTGAAAGACTTCGAAGTGCCCGAGCACCGGCACGTCGAAAGAAATGTGCATGAAGGTCTGGGTTTGACCCGGACGTTCGAAACCCTTGCCCTGGATTGGCCCATTGACGATCTGCTTCGGCAAGTCGAAGGACAGAAAGTAAGGGATCATCGAAGCGGCGACGATCGTCAGGATCCAGATTTGCTCCAGCCGGGTATTCGACCAGATGTAACGCGCTAGACTTTTTTCCATCGCTTATTGCATGCTTCCAAATTCAACAGTCTTCGCCGCCGGTGTTGACGCCGATGTTGCAGAGGTGCGGGAGGAGTTCATCGTGAATGCGCGCCCCATCTTGAAAACGAAACGTCGCCCGGTCTTTCGTCCAGGCGCCCTTCCGATTCATTGATTTTTCAATTTATATCACAGGATCGCAGAAAACGAGGGGGCAAAACGATAGGTATTGTGACGGATTCATTGCTGCAACCGTTATCTCTGGCGAATGACCGCCGAGGTTCGCTCGGCGCCGGCAAGATCGATATCAGGGTTTGACGGTTTCGGCCTCGACAGCGCTGTCTCCACCGCATCGGCGAGCTGATCCGTCGTCAACCCCGCTTCCGGCAAGGCCAGTGCTAGCCCGAGCTTCTCCAGCCGCTCGGCGCGCACCGATTGCTCCGTCTCGCCGCCCGCCGTGAACGGAACCAGGATGGAGCGGCAGCCGGTGACGAGGAGATCGCCGACCGTGTTATAGCCCGCCTGCGAGATCGACAGTTCTGCCCCCCTCAGCAAGGACGGGAAATCCTTGCGGAAACGGACGAGGTCGACATTGCCGGGCGCATCCCCCGTCAATGCCGCGAAATCCTGCTCCGGCAGGTTCGGCCCCGTGACCAGCAGCCAGCGGCGATCGACGGCCACGCGGCTTGCCGCCTCCAACGAGGCGCGGATCAGGTCGTGCCCGACGGCACCGCCGCCGGCGGAAACCACGATGTCGAAGATCTCGGGCGGCTCGGGCGGCAGTGGCGGCGCTACCAGGCCGGTATAGGTGATCTTGTCGGATATCGCCGAGGTGAGCGGAAATGTCTCCTCCAGTCGAACGAAATTGGGATCGCCATGGACGAGAACGCCATCGAAATGATCCCGCAGCAGCGCCACCGTCTCTTCATCGCGCCCCGGCTTCTTCTGCTGCTGCAGGATATCGCGCACCGAGGTGTAGAGTTTCGGCTTCGGATTGGCTCTCGCGACGGCATCGAGCAGCGGCAGGAGTTCGAAGCGCATTTGACGGCGGCCGAAAGGAAATGCCTCGATGATGACGATATCAGGCGAAGCCGTCCGAAAAGCATCCAGCAATTGGTCGCGGCGCGCGGCCAGAAAGTCCTCGCCGACGGCATTTCCCAACTGATCGGCGAGTCCGGAGAAACCGGCGCTGCTGGCCACCACCGGCGGCAGGGTGACGGAGGTGACATCCGGACCAGGAAAGCCGTTCACCGGCACGCCGCCGGTAACGACCGTTACCTCGCAACCATCCTTCGCCATGGCGCTGGCGATACGGCTGGCGCGGGCGAGATGGCCGATGCCGAGCAAGTGCTGAACATAGAAAAAAACGCGGGGGGACGACGTGTGGAGGGGCGTCATGCGGATTTGCGCCATTGCTCTTCTTTTTGCCACTGATCCTCGAACAGTCGCGTCAATTGCCAGATGCTGGAATGATGGTCGAAATGCTCGCGCACCCGTTTCTCGGCGGCGTCGCCGAGCCGATGGCGCAGCGCCGGGTTGCGTATCGCCCGTTCCATTGCCGCCGCCAGCGCCTTCGGATCTTCCGGCGGCACGACGAAGCCATTTTCGCCATCGGTCACCAGCTCCGGCACGCCGGAAATATTGGTGGAGAGGCAGGCCAGGCGCTGGCTGGACGCCTCGACCAGCACGTTCGGCAGACCGTCGCGGTCGCCATCCGCCGCCACACGGCAGGCAAGGGCGAAGAGATCCGCCTGGCGGTATTGTGCCAGCACATCCTCCTGCGCCATCGCGCCTTTCCAGGTGATGCGGTCGGTAATGCCCAGCGTCTCGGCGAGCGCCTTCAGCTTCGCCAGCCCATCGCCGCCGCCAATATGGGTAAAGCGCCAATGGAGATCGGCGGGCAGCAGCGCCAATGCCCTCAGCAGCACATCGTAACCCTTCTTCTCCACCGCACGCCCGACGCTGAGCAGCAGAGCGGGTTCCAGTGCCTGCGAACCATCGCGATCGGAGTGGTGGCCTGTGAAGGGCGAGAAACGTGCGAGATCGAGGCCGTGATAGCTGAGGTGTACATTCTCGGGCATTGCGGTCAGATCACACATGTGTTCAAAGCCGCTGCGCGTGCAGGTCACCGTCCAGCGGGCGCGTTCGAGCTTTTCCGACAGCTCCCAGTCCGGCGAGGTCCAGATATCCTTGGCATGCGCCGAGCACGTCCAGGGAATACCCGTCATGATGCTGGCATAGGCGGTCACCGAGGCTGGCGTATGGATGAAATGCGCATGCAGCCACTCGCCATTGTCGGGCCATTCATGCGCCAGCACCAGCGCCTGGCCGAAACGTCGAACGCGGTTCGGCGTGATGTCGCGCTTGAGATCGGCCCAGAACTGCCTCAGCAATGGCTTGAAACCGGGCTTTCTGATCCCGGCCAGGAAGGCGCGCAGCACGCGCAGCGGCTCGTTGTGCAGATATTCCGGCAGGTAAACGACCCGCGCCTTGATCTCATCATGGACAGGATGGCGCTTCTTGTCCGTCGGCTTGCGCATCGAGATCAGCGTCAGGTCGAAGCCGGCTCGCTCCAGGCCAAGCAGCTCCTGTGCGATGAAGGTCTCGGACAAGCGGGGGTAGCCCTTGAGGACCACCAGGATTTTTTTCCGCATCGATCGGTTCCGATGCTCTATTCGGCGACGATCGACAGTGGCGGATAGTGGTCGCGGTCGTCAAACCATTCGCCGACGATGCGGGAAATATGGACCAGACCTTCCAGCCGCATGTTCCCGCCGCTCGCCGATGGTGGTGCGCGGGTTGGCAAGCGCTTTAGCGCCGCCGCAAGCTGTTTCGGATCGGCAGACTCCTCCGGCAGCAGCATGTCGACAAGGCCGAGCTCGCTTGCCCGCTGAGCGCGGATCAACTGTTCCTCGCGTGGGCGCGTACGCGGAATGATCAGCGCCGGCTTGTCGAAGGACAGTATCTCGCAATAGGTGTTGTAGCCGCCCATGGCGACGACGCCTTTGGCGCCGGCGATCAGCTCTTCCATCTTGTTGTCGAACTCGATCACCTGCAGACAGGCAATTTTACTCGCGCGCTCCAGCAACTGGTTACGCTCCTTGGCCGGCATGTAGGGACCAAGCACGATCAACGTCTTGTGTTGTAGCGTATTGTCATGCTCGAAAGCGCCGATGACATCGCTGACCAGATCGGCGCCGTCGCCACCGCCGCCGGTCGTGACCAGAATGTAATCCTCGTCAGGCACATGTTCCGACTTCGTGCCCAAGGTGGATACACTACGCTGCAGGAATCCGACGAACTCCATCTTCCGGCGCACGCCGGGCGGCACATCGAGGCCGACAAGCGGATCATGGAAATCCGGCGGGCCATAGACCCAGACGCGATCGTAAAACTGATCGATCTTCTGCAGGGCGTTGTTTTTCTTCCACTCCGCTTCCAACAGGTGCGGCGCGTCCATGACGTCGCGCATGCCGAGCACGAGCGTCGTGCCGCGCGCCTTCAGATATTGCAGGGTCTCCTCGACCTCGCCCTTCAGGCCCATCGGCTCCTTGTCGACGATGAAGATGTCGGGCTGAAAGGTCTCCGCGGTGTGGCGGATGATCGACTGGCGCATCTTCAGCGTTTCCTGAAGATCGATATGGCTTGCCATCGACGTATATTCACCGTCGCGCAGTTTGATGACGCTCGGCACCTTCACGAAATCGACTCGCGCTCGATAATCGAAAGCACCGGCGATCGTCGCGCCGGAAACGATCAGGACGTTCAGCCCGCGATAATCCTCGACAAGCGCGTGCGCGATGGTTCGACACCGCCTGAGGTGACCGAGACCGAACGTGTCATGACTATACATGAGGATTCGAGCATCTTCTAAGCGCCGCTTCATGGGCAAAACCTCAGGAATGAAAGTCATTTTCGCACGTTGTCAGCAAACGACGTCCGCGGCCGCTCTTCGAATTGCAACTCATTTCTGGCCACGCTTTCCGCTATTTGTAGGGATCGGCCGCGTCGCGCAAGCCGTCTCCTAAAAAGTTGAACGCCAAAATGACCAAAATTACCGGGACCATCGGGAAAAGGAGCCACGGGTAAAATGCGATGACGCTGACGTTCTTTGCCTCCGTCAGCAGAATGCCCCAACTTGTGATCGGGGGGCGAAGACCGAGCCCCAGGAAGCTCAGCGCGGTTTCGCCAAGGATCATGCTGGGGATCGAAATCGTCGCCGTCGCGATCAGATGCGACATGAAGCCTGGTATAAGATGACGCGCAATAATACGCGGCGAGCTTGCACCCATCAATTGTGCAGCAAGTACATAGTCCTCTTCGCGCAAAGACAAGAGCTTGGAACGAACTGCGCGTGCCAGTCCGGTCCAATCGAGAATACCGAGGATGATGGTGATGCCGAAATAGACGATGATGGGGCTCCAGGTCACCGGCATGATCGCCGCTAGCGCCATCCACAAGGGCAGGCTCGGCAACGACTGCAGCACTTCGATGACCCGTTGGACGAGAAGGTCGAAAACACCGCCATGATAGCCCGCGAGCCCGCCGATGACGATCCCGAGCACGAAGCTGATGGCGATGCCGATCAGTCCGATCGTCAGGGAGATGCGCGCGCCATAGATGATACGGGACAGTACGTCGCGACCCAGTCGGTCGGTGCCGAGCAGGAACATTTGGCCGCCGACGGCGGGGCAGACCAGATGGATGTTCGCGTCCACAAGACCCCAGAAACGATAGGCGTCGCCATGACAGAAGAAGCGGATCGGCTGCACGTCCTCAGTCTTGTCGGTATAGATCCGCCGCAACGTATCGAGATTGAGCGTCATCTTGCGGCCATAGACGAAGGGGCCGACGAATTCGCCGTTGTTGAAGAAATGCACCCTCTGCGGTGGCGAATGAATGTATTCGACATTGCGGGTATGCAGGCCGTAGGGCGCCAGGAATTCCGAAATCAGAATCATGGCGTAAAGCAGCAGCAGGAAGATGCCGGAGGCGAGAGCAAGCTTGTGCCGCTTGAACTTCCACCACATCAGCCGCTTCTGCGAGGCCTGGTAGTAACGCGCCTGACCGGCCGACATGGCCTCGAACTGCTCCGGATCGAAGGCGGCGGTTGAAACGTAATGCTCTAGCGGGGCGCCTGGGCGCGGCAGGGGTGCGTTCACTTTGTGCTCCTGCCTTGCAAGCGGATGCGGGGATCGAGGAAGCCGAGGGCGATATCGGAGATCAACACGCCGATAACGTTCAGGAAAGCGAGGAACATCAGGAACGAGCCGGCGAGATACATATCCTGGCTTTGCAACGCCTTGATCAGCATCGGCCCGGTCGTCTCCAGAGACAGCACGATGGCGGTGATTTCGGCGCCGGAAATGATCGACGGCAGGATCGAGCCAATATCGGCGACGAAGAAATTAAGCGCCATGCGCAGTGGATATTTCACCAGTGCCCGGAGCGGGTGCAACCCCTTCGCGCGGGCGGTGATGACATATTGCTTCTGCATTTCGTCGAGCAGGTTGGCGCGCAGGCGTCTGATCATGCCGGCGGTGCCAGCAGTGCCGACGATGATGACGGGAATCCACAGATGCGAGAGGATCGAGCGCGCCTTTTCCCAGCTCATCGGCTGCGATAGATATTTCTGATCCATCAGATGGCCGATGGTGACGCCGAACCAGATATTGGCGAAATACATCAGGATCAGCGCCAGCATGAAATTCGGAATTGCGATGCCGAGCAGGCCGAGGAAAGTCAGGCCGTAGTCACCCCAGCTATATTGATGGGTGGCGGAGTAGATGCCGATGGGGAAGGCGACCAGCCACGTCAACATGATCGTCGTCATCGAAACAAGGATCGTCAGCCACAACCTGTCGCCGACGACCTCCGAGACCGGCAGTTGATATTCGAAGGAATAGCCGAAATCGCCATGCAGCATGCCGGCGACCCAATAGACATATTGCAAGGCAATGGGCTTATCGAGCCCGTATTCGTGGCGAAGATCCTGGATCTCTTGCAGATTGGCACTCTCGCCCTGCGCGCGAAGTTCGGCGATCTGGCTTTCGAAGAAATCGCCTGGCGGCAACTGGATGATGGTGAAGACCAACATCGAGATGACGAGCAGCGTCGGAACCATCACCGCAAGGCGCCAAAGGATATATTTAAACACGCGGTTGATCCTCCTTCAGCCAGAAGGTGTCAGGCATATAGACGCCGAGATAGCAGGTCGGATCGAAACCGTAGAGCGCTTTTTCCGGCACATTCTGCAAACGTGACGCACGCACGACCGGCTGCAGCGTGCCATTGATCAGGCCGATGGAAAAGACCTGATCGGTATAGAGCTCCAGCATCTGATGCCAGATTCCGGCCCGCTCGAAGGATGAAGTCGACTCGCCCCATTTTCCCAGCAGCTCGACGAGCTTCTTGACCTCCGGCAGATCGGGTGCCGTGCCCTGAGTGCCGCGGGAGAGATAATACATGCCCCAGAGCGGCCATTGCATCTGGTCGTCCATGGTCGGCGCAAGCTGGCCGGGATTCATGTCGGCGGTCGCCACTCCATTGTCGAGGCCGTACCAGATCGACATCATGACGCGCCCGCCCATGGCGCGGCTGCGGAAGATGTCGCGCTGCGATGTGCGGGTGAAGAGCGCGATGCCGACTTTGCGCCAGTGGTCGATGACGAGCTCCAGCACATCGGTGTCGAGGGTGCTTTCGCCGGCGGTCTCAACGGTGATTTCTGCCCGTCGACCATCCGGCAGCAGGCGAATGCCGTCCGCATCGCGCTTATCGAGGCCGGCGGCATCGAGCAAGGTGTTGGCCTGGGCCGGATCATGGGCGATCCAGGCCTTGGCATATTCCGGCTTATAGAGCGGGCTTTCCGGCAGCACGGTGTCGGCGCTTTCGGTGCCGAGGCCATAGAAAACCGCCATATTGATCTCGTGGCGGTCGATAGCCAGCGACAAGGCGCGGCGCACCCGCACGTCGCACAACACCTGCCGCCAGACCGGATCGGCGCTATTGAGGTTTGGCATCAGCGCCACGCGCGACCCGCGCGTCGCCTTCCAAAGATTGACCTTGATCGGATAACGTTTCTCCGCGTCCCGCAGGAAGGTGTAGTCGTCGAAATCGATACCGGTCGCCTGCAAATCGCTTTCGCCGGTGCCGGCCTTGGCCGAAATGATCGCGGATGAGCTGACGTTTAGAACAAAGCGATCGACATACGGCAATTGCTTGCCGTTTTCATCGATGCGATGGAAATAGGGATTGCGCTCGAACACGAATTGCTCGGCCGGCGGTGCGGTCGTGTTGTGCCAGGGATCCAGCACCGGCAGCTCGGGATTTTCCTGACGATAGACGCGGGCCATCTTGATGTGCAGGTCAGCGACTTTCTTGACGCGATACTGCTTCATAAGCGCCGAAAGGCGGATATCGTCTTGATATTTCGGATGGAACTGCTTGAGATAATGGCTGGGGCCGACCAGCACCAAGGCTTGCGGCGCGGCAAGATTTGGCAGGAAATACGGATTGGGCTGGTCCCAGCTATAACGCACGGTCAGCTCATCGATGACTTCGAAGCGCGGCAGATCGCCATGCGGACGCAGCTCCAGCGCGCCACCGCCCGGCGTCAACTTCTTGTTCAGAATGACATCTTCCCACCAATAGCGGAAATCGTCTGATGTGAACGGATGGCCGTCCGACCACTTATGACCCTCACGCAGCTTGAAGGTGAAAATACAGTCGTTTTCAACCGTGTAGGATTCGAGGATATCCGGCTGCAGCGTCAGCGTCTGATCATAACCCACCAGACGGGCATAACCGTAGACATTCATAAGACGCAGATCGTTCTGGCCGCCGATGAGCATGCGTATCGAGCCGCCATAGCGGCCGCGCTCGCGACCGAGTGCGGCGAGATTGATGATACGGGGCATCTTCGGCAGGCGCTGCGCCAGCGGCGGCATCTGGCCGGCCCGCAGCCAGTCGTGCAGGAAGTCGGGTTCATTGTCGGCATCCGCCGCGACAGCCGGCAGCGGCAACACGGAAGATGCAAGAAAACCGAGAAAGGTTCGACGGGTTACCACGTGCGTAATTCCTGAACATCGGCGCCGCGGCGAGCGCGCACGAAATGACCGCCGCCAAGATCGGCGTAGGCGAGGTCACCGCCTTCGTCCTCTGCAAATTGCGGCCCCCAACTCTGCTTGGCGGCCGGACCTTCGGCATTCAAGGCGGAGAAATCAAGCGGCCGGTCGAGATCGGGGAAGGGGACTGCTGCGAGCAGAGAGCGGGTGTAGGGATGGACGGGATCGCGCAGGATGATCTCCCGCGGCGCGATTTCGACGATGCGGCCGCGGGCCATGACGGCGATGCGGTCCGCCATATAGTCGACGACGGCGAGATTGTGCGAGATGAATAGATAAGTGAGGCCAAGTTCCTTCTGCAAATCCTTGAGAAGATTGAGGATCTGCGCCTGAACTGAGACGTCGAGCGCCGAGACGGGCTCGTCGAGGATCAGGAGCTTCGGCCCGAGCGCCAGGGCGCGGGCGATGCCGATGCGCTGGCGCTGGCCGCCGGAAAAGCTGTGGGGGTAGCGGCTCAAATAGTGCTGATCGAGCCCGATCGCCTGCATCAGTCCCTTGACCTTCTCCTTGCGCTCACTGCTGTCGCCGTGCTCATGGATTTCAAGGGGTTCACTCAGAATATTGCGGATCGTCATGCGCGGTGACAGGGATGAAACCGGATCCTGGAATACCATCTGGATCTTGGTCCGGAGCTCCATGAGATCGTCGCCCTTGACCGCCAGCACATCGATCTTGCCGTCGCCGTCGTCGAACGTCACCGAACCGTCATCCGCGCTGACGGCGCGCATCAAAATCTTGCTAATCGTCGTCTTCCCGCATCCGCTTTCGCCGACGAGGCCCAGACATTCGCCGCGGCGGATGTCGAAGCTGACATCGTCGACGGCGCGGAACTTCGTGCCCGCCCGCCGTCCGAACAGCCCGCTTCCTTTCGAGGTATAGGTCTTGGTGAGATTGCGCACCGAGAGCAGCATCTGCGCGGCGTCGCCGTTGGTCTTGGCCGATTTCTTCTTGCCCGAGAACGTGCCGATATTGACCGGCACGTCGCGAAGCGATTTCAGCCGCTCCCCGGGTTTCATGTCGAAATGCGGCACCGCCGACATCAACGCCTTCAGATATCGATGCTGTGGCTGGCGGAAGATCGTATCGACCGGTCCGACCTCCATGATCTCGCCATGATAGATGACCACGACCTCGTCGGCCATATTGGCGACGACGCCAAGATCATGGGTGATCAGCAGTATGGCCATGTTGAACTTTTGCTGCAGGTTGCGCAGCAGGCCGAGGATCTGCGCCTGGATCGTAACGTCCAATGCCGTCGTTGGCTCGTCGGCGATGAGAAGCGCCGGATTGCAGATCAGCGCCATGGCGATCATCGCGCGCTGACGCATGCCGCCGGACAGTTCGAACGGGTACATGTCGAAGGTGCGGTGCGGGTTCTGAAAGCCGACGAGGCCCAGCATCTCCTCGGTCTTTTCGCGCTGCTCGGCCTTGCTGATGGCCGGATTATGGATGCGAAGCGCCTCGCTGATCTGATTGCCAACCGTATGCAGCGGCGAGAGCGAGGTCATCGGCTCTTGAAAAATATTGGCCATACGCGCGCCGCGAAGCTGGCGCATCTCCATGCTGTCGCGTGGCAACTGCAGAACGTCGGTTGTCACGCCATCGAGCGGATCAGTAAAAAGAATGCGGCCCGTTGCCTTAGCCGGTGTCGGCAGGATACCCATGATCGACTGGCTGATGATCGATTTGCCGGAACCGGACTCGCCCACCAGCGCCGTTACCTTACCGGGAAGCACCCGGAGATTGGCGCTTTTGACCACCCGCAACTTGTCGCCGTAGATCGAGAACGAGACGTCGAGGTTCTCGATACGCAATAAATCAGTCCCTGACGCCATACTATAGTAGTTCCCGCTTACACGACCTTATGGCCCCGTATGGCACACTAACGTAGCCCATAACGGGTGTCCAGTTAGTCAAAGGGCTGTGCATCAACCGTTAAAAAACTGTCGCTTTTCCAGTGATCTATAGGAGGATGCTCAACTATGAGCTCCTGAATGTCACTGGATGAACTTCTCGACTTGCTGGCGGTTCTCGAACTTCTTGGCATCCCGGTGCAGCAGGATGACCTGTTCCGCCTCCGACAAGCCGTCGGCGGCCACATCATGAAAGACTTCCGTCGTCCCATTTGCATCGGCTATGGCTTTCGGATGTACGACCGTGAAGCGTTGGCGGACGCCGCGCAATCTCTCTTCGCCGAGCGTTACCCATTCGCCGCCGGTGTAGCCCGCAAAGGCCTGGCTTGCGACCACCTCCGTCGAATACTTCTTGGTCAGCGATTGCAGCCGCTGCACTTCATTGACGGCGGCGCCGAAGGCGGAGAAGGTCAGGCGATCCTTCAGCCCGACATTGCCGAACATGACATTGCCGACATGCAGACCGATGCCGTAGCGCACTTCGCTGAGGCCTCGCGTCTTGCGATCCTTGTTGAGGGCGGCAACACGGCCCTGCGCATGGAAAACGGCTGACAGTGCCGCCTCGCAGGCGACCTTGGAGGGGTCCTTGTGCCGCCCGCAGGGATAGACGGCAAGGAAACCGTCGCCAAGGAAACTCAAGATCTCCCCGCCGTTACGGTTGAACGGCGCAGCGATGGCGTCGAAGAATTCGTTCAGCGTATCGATATAGGCTTGGCGCCCTTCTTTCTCGGCATAGAGGGTCGATTGCCGCATGTCGCCCATGACGAGGGCGGCGCGGATCGTCTCGCCGTCGCCGCGGCGGATTTGCCCATTCAGCACGCGCTTGCCGGCGTCGCCGCCGAGGTAGGTGGTGAGCATATTGTTGGCGAGCTTGCCAAGCACCGCCATCTTGGCGGCCATGGCGAGATGGTTCTGCATGCGCATCAGCGCGCCGATCATCTCCTCACTGAAGCCGCTGATGCTGTCGGTCGACCAAGAGCCCATCATGCCCTGGGCGGAACCGGCGCCGAAGGTCTGCACAAAGGCGATATAGTCGGTGATCTTCTCCTTGCGCAGGTCCTCGAAGACGGGAAACTCCAGCGGCCCGTCGACATCGACGCGACGGCGCAGGTGCAGGAGATTGTTGGAGAGCAGATAATAATAGGGGCTCTGCACGAAGCGCTCCGGCTTGTCGTTCACATGCCGATAGCCTTCGATCGTCAGGCCACCGGCGCGGCGCCAGGTGAAGCCGAGGGCATCATAGAGCGGATGCAGCATCGAAAAGGTCAGATGCACGCGGGCGATCGGCAGGCCTGAAGCGGCGATGCGTTCGCAAAAGCCGCGAACGATGCTCTCAAGATTTTCGCCTGTCAGCGCCGACTGTGTCAGCCATTCGGCGACCTTGTCGAGAAAAATATCGGAAACACTCGAATGAACGGTCATCATCCCGTGGCCTATTCCTTGCAATCCCAAATGCTCCGACCCGGCAACGCGCCATCTACCAAATGATATGGGCGCGGCGTTGAGGTCGTGTCCAAGCATTTTGGCACGGGTCGAATGAGCGAACCATGCAACAGACGACGGCACATTTTCCCAGAAGGTTTGAATTTTGCCGGCGCCGTGAAAAATTTGCTGCGCCTTCTACGCGTCCTGGTGGACACATGGCACAACAAAAAAGGGCCGCCAGAACTGCCGGCTCTCGTTTTGTTCTTGTTTAGATAAGCCTCTCATGCCGCTGAAACAATGGCCAAAAACGATGCGGCTAAAGAAAATTTTCCCATAGAGAAAAACCTCATGGTGTGCCGGGCGAGGCCAGCGGTGCATCCAACGCCGGAGAAACGGCGGCACGCAACTTTTCCCGCAATGCCATAGCCGCCATCGCATAGCCGCCGCTGGCCCCGTCGATGAAATGCATGTGATCGCGCATCAGCGGCGTCGGCACGAAACAGGTCATCAGTGCGCTTTGCTGCCGATGCAGGCCGTAGCGGCAGACGCCTGCGGCTTCGGCCTCGCGCAACCGAGCTTCAATCCGGGAAAGATGCGCGGCGTCCACGTCGATGGTCATCTTCAGGCCATCGTCGAATTTGCGAAAATCGGAATTTGCGGCAAGGTCACGCCGGTAGATCTTGGCATCGAAGGTTGCCGCGCGAATGCCGAACTTGTCGAGGATATAGATGACAACGATCTGGGCGGCGATCGAAAGTTTCCGCAGCCAGCGATTGGCGACCGACGCCGTTGCGCGGGCCTCGATATCGGCGCCTTCGAAGGCAAGTGCCGGTGTCGGCCCTTCGACCGGCACGGGATGGCCGCCGCGGTTCTGCTCCATGGAAATGGCGATGATATCGGCAACGAGGCGTTGGAACTCGGGGCCGTTGCCGGCAGCATCGGGAACGGCGATGATCGAGACGATCTCGCCATTATGCGCGTCGATCGGATTCCATCGGCAGGAGAGACCGGTCAGATCCGGCCGCGTCTCCTGTGGCGCTGCTTCGACCGCAAAGCGTCCCGCCTTCATCTGCTTTTCCGCCCAGCTCGCGCCGCCGCCGGAAAACATGGCATAGGAGACGAAGTCACTGGGGCTGAAGCGGGCGACCCGCACATCCAGCCCCTCGGCGCGAACGTCCGCCATCGGCACCAGCGCGGTACGCAGGCTGAGCTCCAACTCCTCCGTGACCCATGTCCGCACCGCGGCCAGTGCCTGCCGCACACGATCCTCACCGGAGGGAGGAATGGCCACCAGAGCGCCGTCGCCGCCAAAGACAAAGGGATAGTCGCCATTGTCCAGCGCGTTGAGCACGGCTGAAATCACGCTGGCGCCAGCCATGTTGACGGATTTGTAGTGGCCCGATGCGATCGCCTTGGTCGAGCTGACGATATCGGCCACCGCCAGGAGCCAGTCCTCGGGAAGCGGCTGATAATTATTGCTGTCGGTGACGCCTTCGAAATCGGTGAAAACCGACAAAGTACGGAAGAAATCGTCGTTCGATAGATCGGCCATGACATCCCCCTTAACCGCGCGACGCATATCCCTACAACAACTGCATCGAAAAACCAGCAGGCGGTCGACGCGGTATCATTCGCCATGCTACTCCGGCTGCGGGAGAGACACCACGACGCCAAGGACGTATACGAATGAGCCGCCTGGATAGTTTCATCCGCCGCCTGACCGCACAGCGAGATATTCTCAATGCCGTTGTCGATGAGGTCAAAGCGCTCGACGGCCCCGTATTGGAGCTTGGGCTCGGCAACGGCCGCACCTTCGATCATCTGCGCGAGCTTTTTCCGGATCGCCGCGTCGTCGCCTTCGATCGGGCTGCCCATGCCTACGGCTCGTCAATGCCGGAGGACGGCAATCTCGTGCTCGGCGAAATCAAGGACACCGCCAGAGATTTCATCGGTGTCGGCGCATCGCTCGCCCATGCCGATATCGGCACAGGTTACGAGGACAAGGACGCGGTGACACTGACTTGGCTGCCCGAAATCATGGCCGGTGTTCTCGCATCGCATGGTCTCGCTGTCAGCGGCCTGCCGCTCGATCATCCCGATCTCGAAGCACTGTCCTTGCCGTCAGGTGTGAAAGAGGGGCGCTATTTCATCTATCGCCGCAGATAGCCGTCAGCGCAGGAACAACACGTCGAACTGGTCGCCTTCGACCGGCAGGTCGGTAACCTTCATCGCCACGCTGCGGTCCTCGAAAAAGACGAGGCATTCGGCGTAATAGCCGGCGAGATCGGCGACGAAGGTGATCGCCTGATCCCGGCCGTAAAAGGTGGGCGTAAACTCCATATAGAGCGGCACTTTGCGGGCCATCAACGCCTGCATCGACCTGACGGCAACGGGCTCGTAACCCTCGATATCCATCCAGATCAGCCCGATATCGGCGGCCTCGATGCCGATATCGGCAAGAATATCGGCGACGGGACGGACGGGTACGGAGATCTTTTCGTCACTTGCGCTCTGGCGAAAGACGCTGCTTTTGCCGTGGTTCTTATGGTTCAGGTAGAAATCGAGCTGTCCTTCGCGATCGCCAGCGGCGCAATTGAACGCCGTGACCATATCCTGCATGCCGTTATCGGCGATATTGACGGACAGAAGCCGAAAATTACGCGGGTCCGGCTCGATGGTAACGATATGGCGATACGCGCCGCTTAGGGCGAAGTAGCTGGTCTGAGTACCGATATTGCCCCCGAGTTCGAGTAGCACCGTGCCCTTTCTCAGCAGACCGCTCTCGCGCAGAATCGTCAGCAACCGGTCGACATGATCGCGCTCGAAATGGCCTTTGCGAAACACTTTACGGCCGATGTAGTCAGCGGGCGAGAAGGTTAGAACATGATCACCGCAATCGACCGTCATCGTCTTCACGCGCGGGCCGATGGCGCTGATCAAGATCTCACGGCCGAGACGTGTATCGAATAAGCGTGTGGCGATGCGATCCCTGATCTTGCGAAGGGTTCGTCTCCAGTACTTGGCGGTCAAAATCTTACGGTCGGACATGGTGGCCATCCCTACACGCCCGAACGGCCTATGCAAAGCGACCGCTCTCCTCCTTCGGAACGATATAGACGCGCAAAGGCTCGCCGCGGCCGCGAACGGCGATCTCCCGGCTTTCGATGCCGGCGATATCGATGCCGGAAAGGGTCGCCACCGGCTCGGAGAAGACCAGGGCGCGGCTAAATTCTTTGGCGACGCTTTCCAGGCGGCTCGCCACATTCACGGTGTCGCCGATCGCCGTCACGTTCTTGACGTTGCCATAGCCCATCGAACCGACCACGGCCAAGCCAGTATGAAGACCGACGACGACTTCGAGGGGGACCGATAGCTCGTCTGCCAGCTCCTCGCCGAGTTTGCCGATCTCCCTGATGATCTCGGCGGCTGCTTTGAGCGCCTGCCGGTTGGCTTCCTGCGGCGTGGTGCGCAGGCCGAACAGGGCCATGGCGCCGTCGCCGATAAACTTGTCCATCCGGCCGCCATTAACTTCGATGATACGCCCGACGATCGCGAAATAGCGGTTGAGCAGGAAGACGATATCGAAGGGCAGGCGCGATTCGGTCAGTGTCGTGAAATGCCGCAGATCGCAGAAAAAGACGACGATCTCACGCTCGCGGCCGGGGCTTGCCGTCTGGCTGTAGACGGGAATGTTAGATTCCGCCATCGGCGTCAGAAGGGGCAGGACGCTGACGTTTCCTGTCGGACGTAACTGGCAGGCGAGGCGGACGTCCGGCGTGGCGCCGATGCGGTTCAGCGTCTTCTGTTCCAGCGCTTCGGGCGGCGGCAGATTATCCGCGCCCTCGATGATCTGGACGCGGCAGGTGGAACACTGGCCCTTGCCGCCGCAGACGGAATAATGCGGGATGCCGCCGAGGCGGCTTGCTTCGAGCACGGTGAAGCCGCGGGGCGCATACACGACTTCGCCGCCGGCATAGCGTACCGCGAACTGATGCTGCCGTTCGCGCAGCTTGCGATGAGTGCGGAAAGCAAAAAGGCTGATGATCGATGCGCTGAAGGCGCCGTAGAAACCCACGCGATAGGGCCATATGGCGCTGACCATCCGCCTGCCGGGTATGGACCCGGCTTCGCCATAGCTGCGCATGTCGCTGTAATAACCGCCCCGAAAACCGCGTTCGTCATTCTGCGCCGCCTCATGCGACACTGTTCGGCCCATGGCGGCGAAACCGAGCAAAGCGAGAACGGGCAGGACGATGGCGAAAGACAGCATGAGGGGTGCGATAGCCGTATACCAGGAGCGGTATCGCAGCCAGAAATGGATACCGATACAGCCATGGATCCAGACGACCACCAGCACGACCGCCTGGCGCACGCCGTTTGCCGGCGATGTGATCCAGAGACTGTGGACGATAGCGCGGTAATTGTCCTGATAGCCGTAGATATCATGCAGGATGCGCGTACCGATGATGTGGTCGATCAAAAGAACCGGAACCAGCAAACCGGTGACGATCTGGAAGGCCTCACCGGCCGGCATGACCAGAGTGCGGCGCTTGTAAAGCATGCGCAGGACGAGCAGGATATGAACGATCAGCGCGCCGTAGAGAAGAACGGTGCCCACCGGATTGCGCCAGACGGCCATGAACCAGTGCTGCGCGTGATCGGCGACGCTCAGCGAAATCAATCCGAGCGAATGATTGGCCAGATGCATGATCACGAAGACGAAAATGATCAAACCGGAGCCGAGGCGGAACTTTCGCGCAAGACGATCGGAGATGATGGGTTTTCTCGCCTCGGTGGTCATCAAATCCAGATCATATTGCCCGTTCACAAAAGAACGGAAAGCGGTTATCGCCTAAATCATCTAGCTCCAATGCCGCATGCTGTCGAGGATGCGGCTTTTGAAGCGGGAGCCTTATTGTCAAGCAACCTGTCGGAATTCGGGCAATTTCCGGGCCAAACTATCACGTTTTTGTCAACTATTCGCTTGTGCCATGAAGATCGCCTTCTATGCTCCATTGAAATCGCCCAATCATCCGGTGCCGTCGGGTGATCGGCTGATGGCGCGCCTGATCATCGCGGCCCTGGAGATGGCAGGACATAAGGTCGAGATCGCTTCCGAGTTGCGCAGTTTCAGGCCGACGCCGGGGGACGCATCGTCTGCCGAGATCGCCCGGAAAGCGGCGGAAGAAACAGATAGATTGCTGGAGAAATGGCGGGCAGAGCCGCGGCCGGATTTATGGTTTACCTACCATCCCTACTACAAGACGCCCGACCTGATCGGCCCGCCGGTTACGGCGTCGCTCGGCATTCCCTACGTCACGGCCGAAGCATCCTATAGCAGGCGGCATGATGACGGCGGCTGGGGCGAAAACCAGCGCCTGATTGCCGAAGCAGTTCGGCAGGCTGCCGTCAATCTGTGTTTTACCGAGCGTGACCGGATCGGCCTTTTGGACGCCGTTCCCGAGGGGCGCTATGAGCGCTTCCTGCCGTTCATCGATACGGCGCACTTTGGGCCGCCGGCCAATGAAGCCGCTCCGCACCGGCTGATAACCGTCGCGATGATGCGGCGCGGCGATAAGTTCGACAGCTATGTGATGCTCGCACAGGCGCTGGAACTGATCCGGGATCGCGAGTGGACGCTGACGGTCATTGGCGACGGTCCGATGCGAGGGGAGGTGCGGACGCTGTTCTCCGCCTTCGATGCCGGCCGCATCATCTGGCTCGGAGAGCGTTCGACGCCCGAGATCGTCACCGAGTTGCGGGCAGGGGGCATCTATGTCTGGCCGGGCTGCGGCGAGGCCTACGGCCTTGCCTATCTCGAGGCACAGGCCGCCAGCCTGCCCGTCGTGGCGCAGGCAACCGCCGGCGTGCCGGAAGTGGTGATGGATGGTGTCACCGGGTTTCTGACACCCGATGCCGATTCGCGAGCCTATGCCGACGCGATTGCGCGTTTGCTGGACGACGACCGGAAGCGGCGGGCGATGGGCAAGGCGGCCCACCGCCTTGTTCATGACGAGCGGTCGTTGAGCGCCGCTTCGAAACGACTTGAAGCCATCCTGCGAAAGCATTTGGGAGATTCCTACTATGAGCAATAGAGCCGCATGGCAGCCCCTGCGCAATGAATTGCAGCGCTGGGCCGATGCCGGACGAAGGGCGAAACTATGGTTTCGCGACGACGACGCCGTCGAGCCAACCGAGGCGCTCGACCGTCTATTGGCGCTTTCGGATCGCCATTCCGTACCCGTCACTCTGGCGGTAATCCCCGCCCATACCAGCGAGCCGCTGGCGACGCGACTGGCAAGCCAGAAAGATTTGACGGTGACCGTGCATGGCTGGACGCATCACAATTATGCGCCGGACGAGGCGAAGAAGCAGGAACTCGGCCCGCATCGCCCGCACGCGATCATCCTCGATGAACTCCGCCAGGGCTTTGACAAGCTGAAGGTGCTCTACCCCCAGCAATTCGCGCCGATGCTGGTGCCGCCGTGGAACCGGATCGACAAGGCGCTGCTGCCCGGGTTGGCCGCTTTCGGATATCGTGCTGTTTCCGTCTACGGATTGGCAAAGCCGGATCAGCCAATCGCGTTGATCAATACCCATGTCGATATCATGGATTGGCACGGGACCCATGGCGGCTGGCCGCATGCCGAGCTGGTTGGCTATCTCGTGCGGGAACTGCAAAACCGCTTCGACGGCAATAGCGAGCCGATCGGCATCCTCACCCATCACCTCGTCCATGACGCCTTGGCGTGGGATTTCATTGCAACGCTGTTCGAAGAGACGGCTGCACACGCGGCCATCGACTGGCGCCACGTCGGCGACTTCATGGGTCAGCAGCAGCACGCATAATCTTACCCCAAAACCGTTTCTCAGTTTGGGACTGTTGCATTAAAGCTCGAGCAACTGACCGTCAAAGGCGGCAAAGGAGCCTGGGAAGCTCGCTCGCGCATCCCGCTGCATGTCGTCCAGTTCCTTGTCCGTGCGTGCCGGCGCATGGTGGAAGAGCGCGAGACGCTTTGCGCCCGCTTTTTTCGCCAGCTTGACGCCTTCCTTCCAGGTGGAATGTCCGAAGCCTATATGCTTTGCCATCTCGGGCTCGGTGTAGGTCGTGTCGTAGACGGCGAGGTCGGCATCCATCATCAGCGAAAGGACTGCTTCATCCGTCTGGCCGGCCATGTGCTCGGTATCGTAGACCAGCGCTATGACCCGGCCCGCCCATTCGACGCGGTAGCCGATGCAGCCGCCTGGATGATTGAGTTTGGCGGTATGGATGACGATGCCCGGATGCGGCTTCAGCGTGTCACCGGCCGCGAAATCGCGAAAGTTCATCGTTGCCCGGCAGATATCGGGCTCCACCGGAAACCAAGGCGGCCGCATGAACTGGCCGATCAATTGTCGCGTCGTCGTCTTGCCGGCGAGATGACCCGTCCAGAGATCGACGCTGACCTTCGGATCATAGATCGGGTTGAAGAAAGGCAGACCTATGATGTGATCGTAGTGCGAGTGCGTGAAGAAGACATCGACGTCGCGGACACCTTGCTTGGCAAGTGACAGTGCAGCCTCGCGTGCGCCGGTTCCGGCGTCGAAAATAATGTGCCTGCCGTCATGCCGCAATTCGATGCAGGATGTATTCCCGCCGTAACGCTCGAATTCCGGTCCCGATACGGGGACACTTCCTCGCACACCCCAGAATTTAAGCTCGAAACTATCGTTTTTCATAGAAGTTTTGACACCATTCCCCTTTCCGTCAACGTAAGCACACTTTTCCTATCGTGCGAAGCCAGCAATTTTCGCAAAAGTCAGACTCTCGTGAAAACTAAATCCCGCCGTTTCATCGACGCAAAATGCTTCGGCCAGTGTTCAGCAACGGATCGCACAGAGCTAATATAGGTATGATGCGACAAAAAAAGGATGAAGCCTCGAACAACAAGTGATGAGGTGTTGGCGAGACAGCAGAAAGTCACACCTGCAATGGATGTCGTTGGATTGTTGTCGGTATGCCTTCAGGTCCCAGTCGGCAAGCTCAGAGGGTTGCCGCCGACCTTGCTGCCTGTTCGTAATAGCCCGACAGAGCTCTCAAATGTGATGCCATGTCGGAAAGATCGTCCTGAGAGAGGCCGGAAACCTTGGTCGCTTCGACCAGCAGCCGTTCGCGGATTTCGGAATAGCGCGTCAGTGCCTCCAGGCCCTTATCAGTTACCTGGATCATCTTTTCCTTACCCGCCTTGCCCGTCTTGACGAGACCGGCGGCCTCCAGCTTCTTCACGGCGTAATTGGCGACATGGGTGTCTTCGATGTCGAGCACGAGGCACAGATCGGACAACGTCTTCGGCCGCCCGCGGTGCCGCACCGAATGAATGATCAGAATTTCAATCGGGGAAAGGCTGGGCACGCCGGCAGCCGCCATGCAGCGCACCATCCAGCGGTTAAACGCGTGCGAAAAGAGGATCAATCCATACTCCAGCTCGGAGAGGGCCGGAGAACTGCCAACCGCCAAATGAGCGGATGACACGATCAATTCGCGGGAAGATTTCCGTTCCTTCGACTTGCCCAAAGAGCTCTCACATATCCGGATTGAAGTGCGTCAGGCAGACTATGTGACAAAGGCATTTTGTCAACAAATTATCGATAAGATTCAATTGTTGGCAATCGTCTTTATGCCCCCGGTTTGCCGTAACCGCCGCCGGTCGGTGTGACGACGGTGAAAGCTTCGCCGACGTCCAGCACCGTATGGGCGGCGCCTATCAACTCCTCGATCACACCATCGTTGCGCCGGACATAATTGCGGCCGGTCTGGCCCGGTTCGCCACCCTTGACGCCGAACGGCGCGACGCGGCGATGGCCGGAGAGTATCGCAAATTCCAGCTTCTCGCGGGTGCGGATGGTCCGTTGCGTTCCGTTGCCGGCGTTCCACTTGCCGCGTCCGCCGGAGTTCGGGCGAATGTGGAAATCCTCCAGCACGACGGGGAAGCGGGTCTCGAGAATTTCCGGATCGGTCAGGCGTGAATTGGTCATGTGCGTATGCACCGCATCGGCACCGTTGAAGCCCGGACCGGCCGGCGCGCCGGAGCAGATCGTCTCGTAATATTGATAGGCATTATTGCCGAAGGTGAGGTTGTTCATCGTCCCCTGTGCCGCGGCAAGCGTGCCGACGGCACCGAACAGGCAGTTGGTGACGGCCTGGCTGACCTCGACATTGCCGGCAACGACGGCAGCCGGATATTTCGGCGTCAGCATCGTACCGTCGGGGATGATGATCCGGACCGGCCTCAGGCAACCGGCGTTCATCGGGATGTCGGCTTCGACCAACACACGGAAGACATAGAGCACGGCAGCGCGGGTCACCGGCTGCGGCGCATTGAAATTGTCGGCGCGTTGCTCCGAGGTGCCGGTGAAATCCACCGTCGCCTCACGCTTGTCCCTGTCGATCGAAATCTTGACGACGATCTTGCAGCCCTGATCCATCTCATAACTGAACTCGCCATCCGGCAGGCGATCGAGAACGCGACGCACGCTTTCGGCCGCATTGTCCTGGACATGGCCCATATAGGCATCGACCACCTCTTCGCCGAAGTGGACGATCATCTTTTTCAGCTCGGCGACACCCTTCTCATTGGCGGCGACCTGCGCCTTCAGGTCGTTGATGTTCTGCGCCAGCGTGCGCACCGGATAGCGGGCTCCGGTCAAAAGCTTCGCCAGCTCGTTTTCGCAGAAGCGGCCGCGATCGAGGAGCTTGAAATTGTCGATATAGACGCCTTCCTCTTCGATATGGGTGGCAAGGGGCGACATGGACCCGGGTGAGATGCCGCCGATATCGGCGTGATGGCCGCGGCTGGCGACCCAGAAACGAATCTCCTTACCGGCATCGTCGAAGACGGGCGTGCAGACAGTCAGGTCCGGCAGGTGGGTGCCGCCATTATAGGGCGCATTGATCAGGAAGACGTCGCCGGGATGAATGACCGGGTTTTCGCGGATGGCAGTCGCGACGGAGGCGTCCATGGAGCCGAGATGTACCGGCATGTGTGGTGCATTGGCAACGAGATTGCCCTCGGCATCGAAGACGGCACAGGAGAAGTCCAGCCGCTCCTTGATATTGACGGAATAAGCAGTGTTCTGCAGCGTCACGCCCATCTGCTCGGCGATGGACATGAAGAGATTGTTGAAGATCTCCAGCATCACCGGATCAGCCTTCGTGCCGATAGCCGTGCGTTGCGGCAAGGCCTTGATGCGGGTCAGAATGATGTGATCCTTCGCAGTCAACATCGCCTGCCAACCATCCTCGATGACAATGGTTTGGTTCGGCTCGATGATGATGGCCGGTCCGGTCACCGTCTGCCCGGGCAGGATCGCCTCGCGCAGTACGACGGCCGCGTCATGGCTTTCGCCCTGGGAATGGAAGGATGTGCGGCGAGTGGCATCGGCTTCGCCTTGACCTGCCTCTGTCCGCTCGGCGTCGACTTCGGCGGCTGCACCTCCGATCGTCTCGACTTCGACCGCCTCGATCACCAGCGGCTTATCCTCGGCGACGAAACCGAAGCGGCGCTTGTGCAGCACTTCGAATTCGCTGCGCAGTCGCGCAGAATTGTCGATCTCGGGGAAGGTGACCTCGACGGCCAGCATCGTATCCGTACCGGCATAGCGAATATGAGCGCGCTCGACGGTGCGGATATCGCCTGTGGCGACGCCCTGCGCCTGTAGCTCCGGCACGCATTCGCCCTGCAATTCTTTGCCCAATGCGGCGATGGCGGCCGGCGCGGTATCGTCAAGCGGCACGCCAAGCGCCTTCTGTCGCGTAGCCCTGATATCGGCAAGACCCATGCCATAGGCCGAGAGCAGGCCGGACATTGGATGCAGCAGAATGCTTTTCATGCCAAGCGCGTCGGCAACCAGGCAGGCATGTTGCCCGCCGGCGCCGCCGAAGCAGTTGAGGGCGTAGCGTGTCACGTCATAGCCGCGCTGCACCGAAATCTTCTTGATCGCCTCGACCATGTTGGCAACGGCGATGCGGATGAAGCCGTCAGCCACTTCTTCCGGGCTGCGGCCATCGCCGATCTCGGCGGCCAGTTCGGCGAACTTGCCGCGCACCGTTTCGACATCCAGGGGCTGGTCCTGGTTCGGCCCGAAGATCGCCGGGAAGAATTCCGGCAGCAGCTTACCGGTCATGACATTGGCATCGGTCACGGCCAAGGAGCCGCCATTGCGATAACAGGCGGGGCCGGGAAAAGCGCCGGCAGAATCCGGGCCGACGCGGAAACGGTCGCCATCAAAATGCAGGATCGAGCCGCCGCCGGCCGCCACCGTATGGATCAGCATCATCGGCGCGCGGACGCGGACACCGGCAACTTCCGTCTCGAAAGCGCGCTCATACTCGCCGTCGAAATGCGCTACATCCGTCGACGTGCCGCCCATATCGAAGCCGATGACATTGGCGAACCCGGCCTGCTCGCCGGTCTTGGCAAGACCGACCACACCGCCGGCCGGGCCTGAGAGGATGGCGTCCTTGCCCTGAAACATGTCGGCAGCGGTCAATCCGCCGGACGACATCATGAACATGACGCGCGCGCCCGTGCGAGCAATATCAAGCTCTTCCGAGACTTGGCTAATGTAACGACCGAGCACCGGCGAGAGATAGGCATCCACCACGGTCGTATCACCACGACCGACCAGCTTGATTAGCGGCGAGACCTCATGGCTGACCGAGACCTGCTCGAAGCCGAGACGCCTTGCGATCCTGGCAACGGCTGCCTCATGCGCCGGGAATTTATAGGCATGCATGAAGACGATGGCGATGGCGCGATAGCCTTTGGCGCGCAGATCGCGCAACGCCGCTTCCGCTGCCTGCTCGTTGAGGGCGAGCTCCACCGTGCCATCGGCAAGCACGCGCTCCTCGATCTCCACCACATCATCGTAGAGCGCTTCGGGCTTGATGATTTCGGTTGCGAAGATCTTCTTGCGCTCCTGATAGCCGATGCGCAGCGCGTCACGGAACCCCCGCGTCGTCACGAGCGCCAGACGCTCGCCCTTGCGCTCCAGAAGCGCATTGGTGGCAACCGTCGTGCCCATGCGCACCTCGCCGATCAAGCCGGCGGGGATCGGCTCGCCATTCGTCAGGCCGAGATGTAGACGGATGCCGTACACGGCGGCGTCGCGATAAGCCTCCGGATTTTCCGAAAGGACCTTCCGCGCGTGCAGTTCTCCCGCGGGATCGCGTCCGACGATATCGGTAAAAGTGCCACCGCGATCAATCCAGAAATCCCAATGACCCGCTACGCTGCCCGACAAGACCGCCTCCATCAAAACCGCCCGAATTTCGATTATAAAATATCGATAAATCGTCGATGTTTTATCGTCAACGATGAATCCGACTCAAGGCTGATTTGCTGGCGGCAATACCAGGGGGATTGTTTAGTGCAGGCCACCAACGCCAAGCAGGCGTTCAACGGCACTATGATCCTGGGAAAGGGCCTCCGGCGTTCCCTGCCAGGCTAGCCGTCCGCGCTCAAGGATGATCACCTGATCGGCGAAATCGAGTGCGCTCTGAATGCGCTGTTCGACCAGCAGGATGGTCATGTCGCCGGTCTTGGCGAGATTGGCGAAGGCGGCCATCAGTTCTTCGCAGATCACGGGCGCCAAACCCTCCAGTGGTTCGTCGAGGAGGAGCACGGAGGGGCGGCCAAGGATAGTCCGTGCCGTCGCCAACATCTGCTGTTCTCCGCCGGAGAGCTGGTTGCCGAGATTTCTGCGGCGTTCCTTGAGGCGTGGGAACATGTCGTAGGCTTCCTGCAAGGCGGTCTTCGGGCGACCCTTCAAACCGACAGAGAGGTTTTCCTCGACCGTCAGCGTCGGGAAGATGTCGCGCGTCTGTGGCACATAGCCGAGACCGTGATGCGCTCGTTTGGCACTCGGAAGGCCAGTCACGTCGGCCGCCCCCATCCGGATGCGGCCGTCATAGCGGCGCGTCTGGCCGGCGAGTGTTGCAAGCAGTGTCGTCTTGCCCATGCCGTTGCGGCCTAGCACGGCAAGCCGCGCACCGGCGGGAACGGAAAAGGAAACACCTTCGAGCACCCGCGTCGGCCCATAGCCGGCGCACAGATTTTCCACTTCAAGCGGCGTGGCCGGCATTGGCGTAGCTCCCCAGATAGGCCTCGCGTACCCGCGCATCCCTGGTGACGTCGGCGGGCGAGCCGTCGAAAATGATGGTGCCGGCGGCCAGGACCACAACACGTCTGGCGAAGCGGAAGACCAGATCCATGTCGTGCTCGATCATCAGCACGGCGAGATCGCCGGGCAGATCGGCCAGCGCCTGCTCGATGCGGCCGGTATCGCTCTGCGGGACCCCGGCGGCGGGCTCGTCGAGTAGCAGTACTTTCGGCTTCAACGCCATGGCAACGGCGATCTCCAAAAGCCGCTGCTGGCCATAGGCGATCTCCCTGGCCTTGCGATGCATGAGATCGCCGAGGCCCAACGTGCCGAGCAGATCGCTGGTCTCCGTCATAACGTCGCGCATGGCCAGGAAATTGCCGAACATACGGCCGGAGCGGCCGGAGCGCTGCAAAATGGCAAGACCGACATGCTCGGCCGGCGTCATGTCCTGAAAAAGCCGCGTTACCTGGAACGAGCGCACCAGTCCGCGCCGGACGCGGCCGATGGCGTCGACCTTTGTCACTGTCTCGCCGCCAAGACGGACGGCACCAGAATCTGGCCGCAGATTGCCGGTGACCAGATTGACGAAAGTGGTCTTGCCGGCACCGTTCGGTCCGATCAGCGCCACACGATCGCCCGGCGCCATCGACAGGCTGACATCGTTGGTCACAGTCAGTCCACCGAAAGCCTTGTTCAGATGATCAACCTCGAAAATCGCGCTCATGAACGCGCCTCCCGGCTGCGTGCGAGATAGGCTGCGGCCGTGCCATAGATGCCCTTCGGTGCAAACAGCACGACGACGATCAGCAGCAGGCCGACTATGGTCAGCCAATGGAAGGGATTGGCGGCCGAGACATAATCTTCGAACAGCATGAAGATCAGCGTGCCGGCGAGCGCCCCGAACAGGGAACCGGTGCCGCCGAGCACAAGCATGACCAGCGCCTCGGCCGATTGTGTGAAGGAGAGGCTGTCGAGGCCGACAACCTGAGTGGAGATTGCGTTCAGCGCGCCACCGACGCCGGCGACAGCGCCCGAGATGACATACATCTTGATCAGCACCATCTTTGGCGAGGCGCCCATGGCGCGGATACGCAAGGGGTCTTCCTTGATACCGCGGCAGAGCATGCCGAAGGGTGAGCGTACGATAAAGCGCAGCAGGATCAATATGATCGATAAAAGTGCTACAGCATAGATATAAGCCGTATGCCCATAGAGATCGAATTCGAACAGACCGAACAGAGGATCGGCGGAGATGCCGGAAAGTCCATCGCTGCCACCAGTCCAATCCGAGGCCTTATTGGCGAATTCGTGGAAGAGATAGATCAGCGCGATTGACAGCACGAGTTGCGGCAAGCCCTGTGCTCTGAGGATGACGATGCCACAGATCAATCCGGCGACTGCACCGCCGACGATGCCGGCAAGCGTCATGACCAGGGGATCGTTGATGCCGTAATGCGCCGATGCGATACCTGCGGCATAGGCGCCGGCCCCGAACAGGGCCGCATGACCGAGCGTCGCCACGCCACAATAACCGGTCACCAGATCAAGCGACAAAACCAGCAGGGCGATGGCAATCAACCGCGTCAGAAGTGCGAGATTGTCGGGAAACAACAGATAACCGGCTGCTGCCAACACGAGGATGATCGCTATGGCGACGGCATCGCGACTAAGTGCCCGGCGTTTGCTGGCGGCAGCGATGGCCGCGCTATCCATGGTCAGTGCCATATCACTTCGCCCTTCCGGCTAGGCCGCGTGGGAAGACACAGACGATGGCGATCACGGCGAGATAGAAGAAGAATTCGCCATATTCCGGCATCAGATAGCGGCCGGTCGTATCGATGCAGCCAAGGACGAGGCAGGCCAGCAGCGCCCCGGAAATGGAGCCGGCCCCGCCGACCGAAACGACCACGAGGAAGGTCACCATATAACGCAGGGCATAATAGGGCTCGACCGGCAACAGCTCGGCACCGACAACGCCACCGAAAGCAGCAAGCCCGACGGCAATGGCGAAGCTGACGGCATAAACGATCTCCGTGCGCACGCCGAGCGCCGCCGCCATCGAAGCGTTGTCGACGGAGGCGCGGAGTTTTACGCCGAACGAGGTCTTTTCGATCGTGTACCACAATGCCAACGCGACGATCAGCCCGCAGACGATCGCGAAGAGACGATGCGTGCCGATGGTGCGGAAGCCGAGATTGACGGAACCCTGCAGCTCGTTCGGCAAGGGAATGGTCTTCAAAGTCGGACCGAAGACATAGTTGGCGATACCGATGATGCAGAAGGTGATGCCGATGGTCATCAGCACCTGCGTCAATTCCGGCGCCCCGTAGATGCGCCGATAAAGCAGCCGCTCGATCGGGATGGAGATGATCACCGTGCCCACCACGGCAAGCAGCACCGCAGCCGCATAGCCGATGCCAAGATCACGCGCGGCATAGGAGGCGATGTAGCCACCGATCATGGCGAAGGCGCCGTGCGCCAGATTGACGACGCGCATCAACCCCATGGTGATGGAGAGGCCAATGGAAATCACGAACAGCACCATGCCGTAGGCGAGGGCATCCACTGCTATGCTAAGCACGGTTTGCATGATGCTGGTCCGACTACCTTTTCTGGTCCTGCCTTGATCCTTCTCCACCGGAGCGGACGCAATCCGCCCACTCCTGCGCAACCGGGAGAATGAAATGAAGGCAGACCTTATTTTGCTGCGGCAAGGCCCGGATCGCCTTGCTTTTCGAAGGTCTGGATTTCCTTGTTGATGTATGTGCCATCAGCCGTCTTGGCGACCTCGCGCAGATAGATATTCTGCGTGATATGGCGGCTCTCCGGATCGATGATGACCGGGCCGCGAGGGCTGACCCAGGAGAGCCCCTTCACCGCATCGACGGCCTTCTGGGCATCCTGCTTGCCGCCGGTCGCCTCGATCATCTTGTAGATGACATACATGCCGTCGAAGGCGCCGACGGCCGGGAAGGTGAGTTCGGCCGGATTGCCGATCGCCTTGCCCGCGGCAGCGACAAAGGCCTTGTTTTCCGGAGAGTCGTGCGAGATCGAATAGTGGAACGTTGTCTGCATGCCGAGCGCTGCATCGCCGAGTGCCGGCAGGTCGGATTCCTGCGTCAGGTCGCCGGGCGAAAACAGTTTGATGCCGGCGCCTTTCAGGCCGTTTTCGTTGTAGGCCTTGACGAAACCGAGCGTGGTCGGACCCGAGGGCAGAAAGGCAAAAACGCCCTGTGCGCCTGAATCCTTGATGCGCTGCATGATCGGGCTGAAATCATTTGTCGACAGCGGCATGCGGACAGCCTCGACAACCTGGCCGCCTGCCTTCTCGAAGCCTGCCTTGAAGGCATTTTCGGCATCGATGCCCGGACCGTAATCGCTGACGACGGAGATGACCTTATTGACGCCGCTGTCATGCGCAACCTTGGCGATCGGCGTCGAGGTCTGCCAGGTGGTGAAAGACGTGCGCACCACCAGCGGGCTCTTCGTGACGATCGCCGATGTCGCGGCGTTGAAGATCACCATCGGCACATTGGCTTGCTTGAGAATCGGCGTCACGGCCATGGCGTCCGGTGTGAAATAGAAGCCGGCGAGGTAGTGCACATGCTCCTTGACGACCAGTTCCTGCGCCGAGGATTTCGATTGTGCCGGATCGGCTTGCGGGACATCGCGATAGATCATTTCGATCTCGTTGTCGCCGACCTTATTGCCGTGCATTGCCATATAGGCGTCGATACCGGCCTTGAAGTTCTTACCCTGCAGGGCGAACGGACCTGAAAAAGGACCGATGACGCCGATCTTGATCGTGTCTGCATAGGCCGCACTGCCCATGGCAATAGCCGCGATCGCGGCCAGAACGAACCGTCTCATATTTTCTCCTCCCGCAGCCAGCCTGCTCCCGGACCAGCTTGCCTTGATGAACCGCTTCAACTGCCAATCTGGCATGTGAAATGGTGATGTAAAATGAAATAAATGCTCGTATTCATAATTTATGAGTTATGTTTCTGGATGACGGAAAGCATAGGGCGAGAAGCGAAATTTTGAAATCGCTATTGTTGAATTCAGTAGGACCAGGTGCTACATAAATCCATGATCGCCCGGGTGTTCAAAACGAGTTGGTTCGGCAAGGCCGCGCGCAAAGCCCATATTTCGGATACCGAGCTTCTAAAGGCGATCAAACAAGTTGCCGAAGGCAAGGTCGATGATCTCGGAGGCGGCGTTTTCAAAAAGCGGTTGAACGACAATATGCATCGCTCGACCATATTGGCAAACGCTGGACGTTTTGGGTCTACGAATATCTGTTCGTGAAACAGGATCGAGCAAACATCGAAAACGATGAATTGCTCAAATTTCGGAAGCTCGCCAAATCATATGCCAGCCTTTCCGAAGAGCAGCTTCAGCGTTTGGTGGAAATCGGACATTTTGTGGAGATCGGCAATGACAAAAACACGTAAATACAAAAGTGATGCCTTTGAGGCGATCCACACTTCCGCCGAAGCCCTCTACAAGGTTGGCGCGATTGACAAGGAAACATTGCGCTCCTTTGACGAGGATTGCCTTGCTGTTCCGCCAGCGCTCGAGCCGGCAGATATCAAAGCGCTACGCGAACAAAATCACGTCAGCCAACCGGTTTTCGCGCGCTATCTCAATACTAGCGAGTCGACCGTGCAGAAATGGGAAAGCGGCACCAAACGGCCGAGCGGTATGGCGCTGAAACTGCTGGCGATCGTGCAGAAACACGGCCTTGAGGTCCTGAGCTAAGCAGCCGCTCCCAATCGCCTCACGTTGCTGATCAGCTCCCGCGCCAATCGCAGCGACGCGGCCGTCGCCATCGCCATCGGCGGCAATAGCAGCCATTCGAGCGTCCAGGCGGCGCCCGAGCGTTCCTGCTCGTGCACGAGGGATTGATGGAGGCCGGAAAGCTGAACGGCGTTGAAGCGGGCAAGCGATATGAGGACTTCGGCGGCGACCGGGTTCTGCTTGTGCGGCATGGCAGAAGAGCCGCCACCACCGGCGAGCTCGATCTCATCGCCGGTCTGCGCAAGGAGGGCGATATCCTGACCGATCTTGCCGAGGCTGCCCGAAATCAGCGAGAACAGACCGGCGAGTTCAGCAACCCTTGCCCTCTGGCTCTGCCATTGCGGTTCATCGGTGAGGTCAAGCTCCTGCGCCAGCGAGGCGCGAACGGCCGCAGCTTTGGATCCCAGCTTTTCCAGCGTGCCGACCGCGCCGCCGAATTGGATCGGAAAGGTCTCCTGCGTCAGCCGATCCCGGTACTTGTCCAGCGGATCGCGCCAGGCGCGCAGCCGGTCAGAGACAGTAATCGGAATAGCGGCCTGCATGCGGGTATGGCCCATCAGGCGGTTCGAACCATACTGCTTGTCGAGTTTTTCAAGCGCCGCCGCAACGGCGAAGAGACGGCCGGCGAGCAGAAAGGCTACCGCCTTCAGACGGATCATCAAGCTGCTGTCGATGACATCCTGGCTGGTAGCGCCGAAATGCACATGCTGCCCGGCTTCGTCGCCGACCGCCTTGCGCAATTGCTTGATAAGATCCGGAACGACGACGCCATCCGTCGCCGTCGCGGATTTGAGGCTGAAAATATCGGGCTGGAAACTGGTTGAGATCTCGGCAATCCGCTGCGCCGCCTCCTGCGGGACGATACCGTGCCGCGCCTCGGCTTTCGCGAGCGCCGCCTCAAAGGCAAGCATTGCCCGGATATCGGCTTCTGCCGAAAAGTAAGCGGAGACCTCCTCATCGCCGAGGAGGCTGGAGAGGAACGGGTGATCGAAGGCGGAAATACTCATGGCCTATACATCGAGGAAAACCGTTTCCTTGTCGCCCTGCAAATGCACGTCGAACGTATAGACCGATCCTTCCTTGCGGGCGATCAGGGTGGCGACGCGGTCGCGATGTTCGATGCGGGCAAGCAGGGGATCCTCCGCATTGGCCTCGGCCTCATCCGGAAAATAAATGCGCGTATGCAATCCGATATTGATGCCACGTGCGACGATCCAGAGGGTGATATGCGGCGCCATCCGGCGTCCGTCCTTATAAGGAACGCGACCGGGCTTCACGGTTTCGAAGCGGAAAACGCCGTCTTCGGCGCTGGTCGGGCAGCGGCCCCAACCGGTGAAGTTCGGATCGGCCGTGCCGCGCATTTCAGCAGGGCTGTTATAGAGACCGGCACTGTCTGCCTGCCAGATCTCGACGACGGCATCCTTCACCGGCACACCGGCACCGTCTAGAATCCGGCCCTTGAGCGTGATGCGCTCTCCAAGCGTCTTGTCGTTGACCATGGATATGCCGAGGTCGGTGTCGTAGATACCACCGATCTCGCAATAGTTCGGCGTGAGGCCGATATGGACATAGGGACCGGCCGTCTGCGACGGCGTCTCCTTGAGGTAGCCGATTTGCTGCACCATCAGTTTCCCTCCAGCCGATTTTCGAACAGGGTCGAGCGGCGGCCACGCAGTACGATATCGAATTTATAGGCGCGCGCATCCATCGGAATGGTGTTGCCCCAGTCAAGCGGCGCGATCAGTTGCTCGATAGCCGCCTTGTCAGGGATCGTGCCCACGATCGGACATTTCCAGATCATCGGGTCACCCTCGAAATACATCTGCGTGATCAGCCGCTGCGCAAAGCCGTGACCGAAGATCGAGAAATGAATATGCGCCGGCCGCCAGTCATTAACGCCGTTCGGCCAGGGGTAGGCCCCCGGCCGCACCGTTCGGAAGGCATAATGGCCCTCCTCGTCGGTGATGGCGCGGCCGCAGCCGCCGAAATTCGGATCGATGGCGGCAAGGTAGGTCTCTTTCTTGTGGCGATAACGCCCACCGGCATTGGCCTGCCAGAATTCCACCAGAACGCCAGGAACCGGCCGGCCCCGCTCATCCAGCACGCGGCCATGCACGATAATGCGCTCCCCGATCGCGCTTTCGCCCGGCTTGGCGAAGTTATGGATCAGGTCGTTGTCCAGTTCGCCGAGGATAGAATGCCCAAATACCGGCCCGGTGATTTCGGAGATCGTTCCATCCAGTGAGAGGAGCGCCCGCTGCGGCGAGCGCAGAACCGAGGTCTTGTAGCCGGGTGTAAAGGCCGGTGGATGCCAGGCACGGTCGCGGGCGAAAAAAGCGCCGGTCTCCGGTTTGCTATTGGTTTTGTCGGACATGTCTGCCTCGTTTCAGGCCGCTTTCTCGGCGTCCATCTGTTCGAAAACCTGCTTGGCGATCTTGATCGCGTGATTGGCAGCCGGCACGCCGGCATAGATCGCCACATGCAACAGCGCTTCGCAGACGTCGTCGCGCGTCGCGCCGGTATTGCTCGTGGCGCGAACATGCATCGCTACCTCTTCATCCTGGCCAAGCGCCGCCAAAAGCGCGATCGTCACGATCGAGCGCTCACGCTTGCTGAGCGTCGGGCGCGACCAAACGTGCCCCCAGGCGGCTTCCGTGATCAGGTCCTGGAAAGGCCGGTCGAAATCCGTCGATCCCGACTGGGCGCGGTCGACATGGCTGTCGCCAAGAACGGCGCGCCGCGTCGCCATGCCCTGGAGGTAGCGCTCGGAGGGGTCATTCATGGGCCTTTTTCTCCATGCAAGGCAAAATCGATGAAAGCGCGGATGACCGCGGTCAGGGCCTCGGGTTGCTCGATACAAGGGATGTGCCCTGCGTCCTTGATCACCTCGTAACGCGCATTCGGAATGAGCTTGGCGGTCGACAGCACGAGTTCTGGCGGTGTCGAACCGTCCTGGTCGCCGACGATGCAGATGGTCGGTACCGCAATCTTCTTCGCCGCCTCGGTGAAGTCGGTGTCACGAAGAGCGGCGCAAGTGGCGACATAACCTTCCACCGGCTGGCGGATCAGCATGTTGCGATAACCGCCGAAAGCAGTGTTCTCGGGACGTCGAAAAGCGGGCGTGAACCAGAGTTCGAGCACGCCGTCGGCAATCGACTCGATGCCCTCGGCCTCGACCCTGGCGATGCGGTTGTTCCAACTCTCGACCGTACCGATCTTATGTGCCGTATCGCAAAGGATCAGCGCCCGCACCAAATCCGGCCGCCGCTGATAGAGCGATTGCGCAATCAGACCGCCGACCGAGAGGCCGCAGATGACGGCATCTTTCACCGCGAGCAGATCGAGCAGCCCTGCGAGATCGGTGGTGTGATCCTCCATCGTGTAGGGCATCTGGCCAAGATCGGACAGGCCATGGCCGCGTTTGTCATAGAGAACGATGGCAAAATCGCCTGCGAGCCGAACGATCACATCACGCCAGATCCGGAAATCCGTGCCGAGCGAATTGGCAAAGACAAGCACTGGCTTATCGCCGGCAGCGCCGATGATCTGATAGTGGATCGTGACATCATTGATACGGGCGAACTGCACTGGAAATCTCCTCTAACAACGAGATTGGAGGTTTAATCTGGTTAGGTAAAATGATATTTCTTGGCTTTTCAATAACCTATGAGTTATGAAAACCATGATCGACTCCCGCGTCAAATTCCGCCATCTCCAGACCTTTGTCGAGGTCGCGCGCCAGAAAAGCGTGATCAAGGCGGCCGAACTCCTGCATGTCAGCCAGCCCGCGGTGACCAAGACTATCCGCGAGCTGGAGGAGGCGCTGGGCGTCGCGGTTTTCGAGCGTGACGGGCGCGGCATCAAGATTACCCGTTACGGCGAAGTCTTCCTGCGCCATGCCGGGGCGGCGCTGACTGCGCTCAGACAGGGATTCGACTCCATTTTGCAGGAGCGCTCCGGCGAAGCGCCGCCGATCCGGATCGGTGCCTTGCCTACGGTCTCCACGCGGATCATGCCGCGGGCGATGGAGTTATTCCTGAAGGAGGAAACCTGGAGCCGCATCAAGATCGTCACCGGCGAAAACGCGGTGCTGCTGGAGCAACTCCGTGTCGGCGATCTCGATCTCGTCGTCGGCCGCCTGGCCGGTCCCGACAAGATGGCCGGCTTTTCCTTTGAGCATCTTTATTCCGAGCAGGTCGTCTTCGTGGTGCGGGCAGGGCACCCGCTGCTGGCGGTGAAACAATCGCTGTTTTCCAATCTCGGCAAATACACGGTCTTGATGCCGACGCGCGGCTCGATCATACGTCCCTTCGTCGAGAGTTTCTTGATCGCCAACGGCGTTGCCAGCCTGCCGAACCAGATCGAGACGGTATCGGATTCCTTCGGCCGCGCCTTTGTGCGATCGAGCGACGCCATCTGGATCATCTCCACCGGCGTCGTCGCCAGCGATGTCGAGGACGGTCTGCTCAGCCTGCTGCCGATCGATACCAGCGAGACCAGAGGCCCCGTCGGCCTCACCATGCGCACCGACGCCATCCCCACCATGCCGCTATCGATCCTGATGCAGACGATACGGGAAGCGGCGGCCGAGGTGGCAAAGAAGAGCTAGGCCGTCTCAATAGGGCAGGCCGACATAATTCTCCGCCAGCACGGTCGAGGCGGCGCGGGAACGGGTGAGATAATCCAGTTCCGCCTCCTGTATTTTCTGGTCGAAATCGCTGGTGTCGGGAAAACGATGCATCACCGTCGTCATCCACCAGGAGAAGCGCACCGCCTTCCAGACGCGAGCGAGCGCATGGGCTGAATAAGCGTCCAGGCCGGTATTGGAGCGATCCTGATAATGTTCGGCAAGACCCGAGAAGAGATAATGCACATCGCTCGCCGCAAGGTTCAGGCCTTTGGCCCCGGTCGGTGGCACGATATGGGCCGCGTCGCCGACGAGGAACAGGCGACCGAAGCGCATAGGCTCGGCGACGAAGGAACGCAGCGGCGCGATCGATTTCTCAAATGAAGGCCCGGTGATCAGCGCCTCGGCATGATGCGTGGGCAGACGGTGGCGCAGTTCGTCCCAGAAACGGTCGTCGCTCCAGTTCTCGATTTTCTCATCCAGCGGACATTGTATGTAATAGCGGCTGCGCGTCATCGACCGCATGGAGCAGAGCGCAAATCCGCGCGGATGATTGGCATAGATCAGCTCGTGATTGACCGGCGGAACGTCGGCGAGCAGACCGAGCCAGCCGAAAGGATAGATTTTCTCGAAACTGCGGATCGATTTTTCCGGAACCGATTTGCGGCTCGCGCCATGAAAACCATCACAGCCAGCGATAAAATCGCAATCAATATGGTAGGTTACCCCATCTTTCTCGTAGGTGACATAAGGTGAGCTTCCGTCGAAATCATGCGGCTGAACATTGACGGCCTCGTAGATTGTTAAGGCGCCGCTCTGTTCGCGATGGGCCATCAAATCGCGGGTGAGTTCCGTCTGGCCGTAGACCGTGACGCGCTTGCCTCCGGTGAGATCATGAAGATCGATGCGATGATCGCGGCCGTCGAAGGCAAGTGAAAAGCCGTTATGCGGCAAGCCCTCAGCATGCAGACGCGCGCCGGATTTCGCCTTGTCCATCAGCCCTACCGTACCTTCTTCCAGGACGCCGGCGCGAACGCGTCCGAGGATATGGTCCTTGCCGACGCGATCGAGGATGACGTTGTCGATCCCGGCTTCCGTCAGCAATTGTCCCAAGAGCAGGCCGGACGGACCTGAACCGATAATGGCGACCTGAGTGCGCATAATGTCCTCCCACGCTTCGTCTTTTTTCCCCATTCTGCGCGGCGGCGAGGGCGCCAACAATGGACATTTCACCCAAGTAATTGCACAAATCGAACATGATGGAGGGAGGGTAGCCTTGTCGAAATCAGTGCCGACCTATGAGCTCTACGGTGAAAATACGGGCAAAAGACCGGATTTCTGGCTGCATTGCGAGACAATCCCGTCGCGCAGCAGCCTGCATCATTGGGAAATCCGACCACATCGCCACGAGAGCTTCTTTCAGATCCTGTACATAGATGCCGGCTCTGGCGATGCGATCTTTGACGGCGAGAGTCACGCCATCATGCCGCCCGCGGTCATCACCATCCCGCCGCGCCTCAATCATGGTTTCCGTTTTTCCAGGGATATCGACGGCTTGGTCATCACCGTGCTGATCTCGCATCTTAAGGCAGCGCCGGGTGATCGCAGCCGGCTTGGCGAATGGCTGGCTGCGCCGCATCTGACGCGGCTCGATATGAGCGACCAAGACGCGGCTTACGTCGCCAGAACCTTGAAGCGGCTCGGCGGCGAGTTCGCCAATCGCCGTGGCGGCCGCAACGACCTGCTCGAAGCCTATCTTACCTCGGCGCTGCTACTGACCGCTCGTCTTTCGCAGCAGGAAAGCGAAGGGCAGGGTGCGTCCGACGAAGGCGAACAACGGATGGAAAAACTAAACGGCCTCATCCAGCGGCATTTCCGCTCCCACGAACCCGCCGCCTTTTACGCCGAAGCGCTCGGTATCTCGCCGACACATCTGAACCGCATCGTGCGCCGCAAGACCGGCCATGGCGCCCATGAGCTCATCGCGCGCAAGCTGGTGGACGAGGCCAAGCGCGAATTGGTCTTTACCTTGGGCAGCGTGCAGGAGATCAGCTATCGCCTCGGATTTAGCGACCCCACCTATTTCTCGCGCTTCTTTGTGAAGCAAACCGGCCAGACACCCCGCGCATGGCGCATTGAGGAACGACAGAGGCTCGGAATGTGAGCAAGGCAATCGAAAATCGGAGTCCAATCACCCGCCCTCGTGCTTCGAGGGACGTGAAGGCTAACGCAGAACCAGCCGCAGCATCTTCTGCGTTTCCCGCAGCAGCGGCAGATAGCGCTCCGCCATCTCGGCAGCGGCAACATAGGCCGCCGGCGCGCCGATATTGATTGCCGCAACCGTCTGGCCGCGATCGTTCTCCACCGGAACGGCAATGGAGCAGAGGCCGATTTCCAGCTCCTGGTCAATGACGGCATAGCCCTGAGCCCGTACTTGGCGAAACTCGGCCATCAACACTTCCGGATCTGTCTTGGTATTCGGCGTGTTGGCCTTGATCTCCGTGCGGGCAAGCACGGCGCGCGCCTCATTTTCCGGCAAGGCGCCGAGCAAGACGCGGCCCATGGAGGCGCAATAGGCGGGCAGGCGGCTGCCGGGCGTGAGGTTGATCGACATCACCCGGCGTTGTGAGGCGCGGGCGATATAGACGATTTCTGTGCCGTCCAGCACCGAAGCGGAAGCGTTGTGACCGGCGCGCTCTGAAAGTTGATCGAGATAGGGCTGGATGATCGTCGGAAGCGGCGTCGCCGAAAGATAGGCATGGCCGAGCCGCAGGATTTTCGGCGTCAGCGCGAAGAATTTTCCGTCATAGTCGGCATAACCAAGTTCGGCGAGCGTCAGCAGCGAGCGGCGCACCGTTGCGCGATCGAGTCCGGTTAGCTTCGACGCCTCGGCGATCGATAGTCTCTGGCGCGTCTCGCCGAAGGCTTCGATTGTTTTCAATCCTTTGGCAAAGCCGCTTACGAAATCAGTTTCACGCATAGTCTTCCTCCAGGTAAGGGCATTTTGTGCGATATATGAACAAAAGTCAAATAACGCACAAAATATTTGACGTTGGTCGCCTGGAGGCGCTTATTGACCCATACCACATGACTATTTTGGGAGGCCTCATGGCGAAGATCGTATCGCTTTCGGAAGCGGTGGCGGAAAATGTGCGGGATGGGGATACCGTCGCCATGGAAGGGTTTACCCATCTCATCCCCTATGCCGCCGGGCACGAGGTCATCCGGCAGGGGAAGAAGGATCTTTACCTGATCCGCATGACGCCGGACATCCTCTACGACCAGTTGATCGGCGTCGGTGCCGCGCGCGGCATGAAATTTTCCTGGGGCGGCAATCCCGGCGTCGGCTCGTTGCATCGCTTCCGTGACGCCGTGGAAAACCAGTGGCCGCGGCCGTTGGAGATCGAGGAACATTCGCATGCGGCGATGGCAAACGCCTATGAGGCGGGGGCTGCCAATCTGCCCTTCGCGATGCTACGCGGCTATATCGGCGCTGACCTGCCGAAGGTCAATTCGAACATCAAAAGCGTGACTTGCCCGTTCACCGGCGAAGTGCTGGCCGCTGTTCCCGCGATCCGGCCGGATGTCACGATCATCCACGCGCTGCGCGCCGACCGAAAGGGCAATGTCTTGCTCGAAGGTATTGTCGGCGTGCAGAAGGAAGCGGTGCTTGCTGCCAGACGGTCGATCGTCACGGTCGAAGAGATCGTCGACGAACTGAACCCGCCATCGCCGAATTCCGTCGTGCTGCCGACCTGGGCGGTAACCTCGGTTGCGCATGTGCCGGGCGGCGCCTTCCCCTCCTATGCGCAGGGCTATTATGCGCGCTCGAACGCCTTCTACATTGCTTGGGACGAAATCGCCCGCGACCGTGACAGCTTCCAGGCCTGGATCAGGGAGAATGTCATGGAAGCCGGGCCGGAAGATTTCGCCAAATATGCAAAAAAGAACGCAGCGTGAGGAGGCAGAGATGACCGATTTTACCCCCACGGAAATGATGACCATCGCCGCGGCGCGTGCACTCACCAATGATGACGTCTGCTTCGTCGGCATCGGCGCGCCATCGGCCGCATGCAACGTTGCGCGACTGACGCATGCGCCCGACATTACGCTTATCTATGAAAGCGGCACCGTCGGCACCAAGCCGGATGTGCTGCCACTCTCGATCGGAGACGGCGAGCTTTGCGATACCGCGCTCTTCACGGTCTCGGTGCCGGAGATGTTCCGTTACTGGTTGCAAGGCGGGCGGGTTACGACGGGCTTTCTCGGCGGCGCGCAGATCGACCGGTTTGCCAATCTGAATACCACGGTCGTCGGCCCTTATGATCATCCGAAGGTTCGCTTGCCGGGCGGCGGCGGCGCGCCGGAAATCGCCAGCAATTGCGGCCAGATCTTCATCACCATGGCGCTTTCCAAGCGTGGCTTCGTCGAAAAGCTGCTCTTCATCACCTCGATGGGCCACGGTGAAGGCGGCAACCATCGCGAACGGCTTGGCATGAAGACGAAAGGCCCGACTCGGGTTATCACCGATCTCTGCATTCTCGAGCCGGATCCGGTGACCAAGGAGTTGACCGTCGTGTCGATCCACAAGGGTGTCACCCGTGAGCAAATATCGGAGAATTGCGGCTGGGCGATCAAGTTTGCCGACGAGGTTATCGAGACGCCGGCGCCCACCGAAACCGAACTCTCCGTTCTGCGCGACATCAATGCACGCACCAAGAAAGCACATGAGGCAGCCTGATGACCGAAGCGTTTATCTGTGACTATATCCGCACGCCGATCGGCCGTTTCGGTGGTTCGCTTTCCTCTGTCCGCGCCGACGATCTCGGTGCAGTGCCGCTGAAGGCGCTCATCGCGCGCAACGGTTCGGTCGATTGGGAAGCGGTCGACGACGTGATCTACGGCTGCGCCAACCAGGCCGGCGAGGATAACAGAAACGTCGCCCGTATGGTGGCGCTGCTCGCCGGCCTGCCGGTTTCCGTTTCGGGCACGACGATCAACCGCCTTTGCGGCTCAGGCATGGACGCCGTTATCACCGCAGCACGCGCCATTCGTTCAGGCGAGGCCGAACTGATGATCGCCGGCGGCGTCGAGAGCATGTCACGCGCGCCCTTCGTCATTCCGAAGGCCGATAGCGCCTTTTCCCGCAATGCCGAAATCTACGACACTACCATCGGCTGGCGTTTCATCAATCCCGTGATGAAAAAGCAGTATGGCGTTGATTCGATGCCGGAAACCGGTGAGAACGTTGCGGAGGATTATAAGGTCAGCCGCGAAGACCAGGACGCCTTCGCCGTCCGCTCGCAGGCCAAGGCTGCGGCCGCACAGGAAAATGGCCGGCTTGCCACGGAGATCACGCCGGTAACGATCCCGCAGCGCAAGGGCGATGCGATCGTCGTCGGCAAGGACGAACATCCGCGCGCAACGACGATGGAAGCGCTGGCAAAGCTTGGCACGCCCTTCAAGAAGGAGGGCGGCACGGTGACCGCCGGTAATGCCTCCGGCGTCAACGACGGTGCGGCGGCGCTGATTATCGCTTCGGAAGCGGCGGCGAAGAAATACGGCCTGACGCCGATTGCCCGTATCCTCGGCGGGGCTGCCGCCGGCGTGCCGCCGCGCATCATGGGCATCGGCCCGGTGCCGGCATCCCGCAAGCTGATGGCCCGACTCGGCCTGAAACAGGAGCAATTCGACGTCATCGAACTCAACGAAGCCTTCGCCTCGCAAGGTCTTGCGGTACTGCGCGAGCTCGGCATTGCCGACGAGGACGCCCGCGTCAATCGCAACGGCGGCGCCATCTCGCTTGGCCATCCGCTCGGCATGTCCGGCGCTCGCATCACCGGCACGGCGGCGCTGGAATTGAAGGAGACCGGCGGACGCTATTCACTCTCGACCATGTGCATCGGTGTCGGCCAAGGCATCGCGATCGCGCTCGAGCGGGTCTGACGGCATCACAGGAATTTGACGGCGGGCGGCCGGGGGTTTCCCTGCCGCCCGCTTTTTGTTGGCGGCGCATGCATTGCCTGATCGCAATTCCGACTGATATTACCGATGCCAATTGTTTTAAGCTTTTACGTTTTTGACATTCAGGAGGAGCTGTCATGGCAGAACTTGCGCAACTACTCGCTTCCATCCGCATTCCTGATCTCGCCGGCAAGCGGGTGTTGATAACCGGTGCATCGACCGGTATCGGCGCAGCTCTTGCCCGTGCTTTTGCCCAGCAGGGGATGAAGGTCGGCATCCATTTTAACGCCAGCCGTGAACCAGCCGAAAAGCTGGCAGCGGAGATCACCGCCGGCGGCGGCCATGTGCATCTGGTCCAGGGCGACGTCTCGCAGGATGGCGAGACTGAGCGCGTCGTCAATGAGACAGCGAAGGCATTCGGCGGACTCGATGGCCTGGTGAACAATGCCGGCGGCATGCTCGGTCGTGTGCCGACCTCCGCAATGACCGATGAACATTACGAGCGCGTGATGAATCTCAACGCCCGCTCGGTCCTAGCCGCAACGCGCGCTGCCCATCCCTATCTCAAGAAACAGGGCGGTTTCATCATCAATACTACCTCGATTGCCGCCCGCAACGGCGGCGGCAACGGTGCGATCCTCTATGCCGCCTCCAAGGGCTTCGTTTCGACCATCACCCATGGCCATGCCAAGGAATTCGTCGCCGATAAGATCCGCGTCAATGCCGTGGCACCAGGCGTCATCGCCACGCCCTTCCATGAGCGCTACACCAACGATGAGCAGATGGAACTGCAGCGCAGGACCATCCCGATGGGCTTTGTCGGCACCTCGGAAGATTGCGTCGGCGCCTACCTCTTCCTCGCTTCACCGACCCTTTCCGGCTACATCACCGGGCAGGTCATCGAGGTCAACGGCGGCCAGTTGATGCCGTAAGGCGAGGGCCGGCAATCGACTTCCTGCGTCGGGGAATGGAACCTATGCCCGGCGCGATCGTTTTAGGCGGCGTCAATATCCATGATGGAGCGTACGCGATATGGCAAAGACGCCCACACGAGACCTTGTAAAGACCTCCGTGCAATTGACGCATCCGGAGCGGATCTATTGGCCGGACGACGGCGTCAGCAAACAGGATCTGGTCGATTATTACGCGCTTGCCTGGCCGCGCATGGCGCCTTTCGTCGTCGATCGGCCCTTGGCATTGCTGCGTTGCCCGGATGGCATAAAGGGTCCGCGGTTCTTTCAGAAGCATGCTTGGAAAGGCATCAATCGGCATATCGAAGAGATAGCCGACCCGGAGGAAAAGGACGGGGAAAAGCTGTTGCGGATCAAGGATTTCGACGGCCTTGTTGCACTGGTCCAATCCGCCTCCCTCGAAATCCACCCCTGGGGCGCGACAACGGCGCATTGGGAAAAGCCGGACATGATCATCATGGATCTCGATCCCGGCGAGGATGTTGCCTGGAGCGCGGTCATTGCGGCGGCTAAGGAAATCAAGGAACGGTTCCAGGCTTTGGGCCTTGCCTCCTTCGTCAAGACGTCCGGCGGCAAGGGATTGCATGTCGTCGCCCCTCTCGAGCCAAAGGCTGCGTGGCCGGATGTCAAAGCCGCTGCGGAAGCGATCGCGGAGGGCATGAGCGCCGACAATCCCGAAAAATACCTCTCCGTCGCAGCGAAGGCGAAACGGGCCGGCCACATTTTCATCGACTATCTGCGCAATGGCCGCGGCAATACGGCCGTAGCAGCCTATTCGACCCGCGCAAGACCGGGAGCGGCGATTTCGATGCCACTTGCCTGGGACGAATTGACGGATCGCACCGGCCCGTCGTCATTCACGGTAAAAAATGCAGCCTCACGGCTCGACGAACGCTCCGCCGACCCGTGGGCCGATTTCTTCGAGGCGGCCGAACCGCTGAGAAGCTAGAACGCGTTGCAAATGATTTGATCTAGCGCACCAGTGGACTGTCCCAGACGTCAAACAGCAGCGCCTTGAGTTCGGCGAAACGCTCCGGCCCGAGCTCGACGCGCCACTCGTCCTCAATGTCGCGCAATATGTCGACCATCTTCCCGAATGCAGCGTGTCCGCGTTCAGTAAAGCGGACGATACGCGCGTTGCCTTCGCCTGGAACATCGGAGCGGACAATATAGCCGAAGCCCTCGAGGCTGCGGAGTAGCTGGTTGATGGCTTGTTTGCTCATGCCGGCGCGTTCGGCGATCATACCCGGCCTTGCCCCGTCCGGTCCTGGAAATTGCAGAACCGCCATATGCGGCAGACGCAGTTCCTCAAAGCCGGTGGCGTTGAGCCCCTTAATCAACCGGCGCTGAATTGCCTGGGCGGGCACGCGTAGCAGGGCCCCTATCAGTATATCTTCGGTCTTCATCGGCAAGCTTTCGTGACTGTAGACATTGACGACCCGGTAAACTTCATTTACTTCTAGACGGTAAATTTAATTTACCGATGGGAGCTTTGCAATGCCACATGAAACCGCTAATCTCCGTGTCAATCCTTCCGACGAAACCATTGGTTCCAAAGGGTTCGCCGTTCGCTTCCTTGTGACTGCGGACAACTCGAACGACAGCATTGCGGCCTTCGAACTCATGGTCCCCGCCGCGCTGCGACTGCCGGCGCCGGCTCACAGCCACAATCACTACGAGGAGACGATCTACGGCCTCGAAGGGGTGCTGACCTGGACGGTGGATGAAAAGCAGATCGACGTCGGGCCGGGGCAGGTACTGTGCATTCCGCGCGGCGCCGTTCATCGGTTTGATAACAACGGCGGCCAGGACGTAAAGGCACTCTGTGTGGCCACACCGGCAGCGATCGGGCCGGAATATTTCCGCGAGGCCTTCGCGGTGCTCAACGCGGCCGCCGGAGGTCCGCCAGATCGGGCGAAAATGGCGGAAATCATGATCCGTCATGGTCTTACGCCAGCGGTGCCTCCGACATAGAAGCTAGTGGGGCGATACCGGATAGTCGAACCGCCTTTCAATAGGATCAGGGGGTGCCGGCATATCGCAACGCTTTACGACAAATCCTACGCGACGAACGGCACCAGCGCTGGCGTCTCGGCCTTGTAGTCCGTATAGGCTTGGCCGAATGTCTCGCTCATCCAGCGCTCCTCGATGCGGACACGGCGCAGGACGGCGTACAACATGGATGCGATCGCGAGCATCGCGCCGATATGGCCGCGGGTGATTGCAGAGCCGATGACGGCAAGCAGCAGGCCGGAATAGATCGGATGGCGAACGATGGCGTAGGGGCCGGTGCGGATGAGCGCATGATCTTCCTTGACGGTGATCACGCCACTCCAATTACGGCCGAGGTGATAGCGCGCCCAGACGGCGAAGGCGAGGCCGATGACGGTCAGAGCCGCGCCGATGCCGTAATAGATCAGATCTTGCGGGAGGAGCCGGAAGGACAGGAGGCCGAGCCAAGATGGCGGCGCCGCCAGCAAAAAAGCGCCGATCCAGATAGGTGCCGTGTTTGATAGCCGTGACAACGGATCTTCGCTCCGCGTCGTCTTCTTGACGCGGAACGATGCAACAAACCAAATTACTGCCCAAATGCCCCAGCAGACCGGCAGGAACCGAGCCAACAAAGCTGCTTCGCTCATGCCGCATTTTTATCCAATTCGGGATAGTGCCGGAAGATGCCGTCTTCATTAAAAGGAATGCGGCGCTCAGATTTGAGATAGCGGGCGATGTTCGGCCGTTCAGCGACGGCATCATGCAGAGCTGCTAGGTGCGGATATTGAGTGCTCAGTTGCGACGTCGCACGAGGAAAGGCGTAACGCAGTCCTTCGAACACCTGGAATAGAGACAGATCGACATAGGTCAGCCGATCGCCGAATATGTGCGCTGGCCCGTGCGGGTTTTGCCGCAGAACGCGTTCGAAATAGCCGAGGAATTTCGGCATGCGATTATCGATGAACTCGGCAGCGCGGGCCTTGGCCTCCTCCTTCTGCTCCTCATAATATTTTGAGGTGGCGATCGGATGGTGCGTATCGTGCACTTCGGCAACAAGATCGGTGATCGTCAGTTGCAATCCGTTTACGACATGGCGCGCGGCTGGACCCTCAGGTGTGAGCCCAAGTTTCGGACCGAGATACATCAGGATATTGGCGACATGGGAGATGATGAGATCGCCGTCTTTCAGGAAAGGAGGGGCAAGCGGTATATGCGCCTCGGATTTGCTCTTCATCACCGCCATCATCGCGTGAATGCCTTGGCCTTCGCTCGCAGGACCCCGGCAGATGTCGATATAGTCGGCGCCGGCCTCCTCGAGCGCCAAGCGCACAAACTCGCCACGGCCTTGGATGCCGTCCCAGTAGTAAAGCTCATAGGGCATTCAAGAATCCTTCCGTCCCGTTGCAGGTCTATTTCGGTTCGCGGCCAAAATCCTTGCGCAACTCATCCTTGGCGGCTTCGAGCGTCTGTTTCTGCCGCTTGCTGAGATGGCTGCCGGCGCGATTGATATAGAAATTTAGCATCGACATAGCGGAACGGAAGGGGCTGGACTTGCGGCGATCGCTCGCCTCTGCGGAATGCTTGAGAGAGTCGGCAATGGCCTTGGGATCGCGCGATTTGAAGACGCCGTCTTTCAAGTCCAAGGCGTCGCTGTTCTCGGTCACGTCATGTGACCATTTCTTCTTTTGGGATCGGGCCATAGCAGGGCTCCTTCCTCAAGAATTTGACGTTAGTGATGAGCGCGGTGCTCGTTGCGTTTGCGCGTTGCAGCGGCTTTCTTTGCCGATGCGGAACGTTCGCTCGCAGAGCGGCTCGCGGATGCCTTGCCGCCGATGCGTCCGCCCTTTTCAGAGGATGCGTGGCTTTCGCTATGGCCTCGGCCGGAGCCGGATTTTTTACCGCCGCCGCTTTCCTTGTTTACGGTCGCCCAGGCACGACGTTCGGCTTCTTCATCGGAAACGCCACGGCTTTCGTAGCTTTCCTCGATATGTTCAGCCTTACGCTTCTGCTTGTCGGTATATGCGGATTTGTCTCCTCGGGGCATGATGTTTCTCCTTGCTGCCTATGAGAAAACCAACCCAACGCCACGGAAAAAGTTCCGATTTCAGCAGAATATGGGCGATCAGTTCGAAGCATCTGGGAGGGGAGGGTGCGCCGCGGAGCGCGTATCCTCAGTCGATGCGGGGAACATGATGCCGACAGAGCGGTCGATGATGAAAATCAGAACCAGCGCCGCAAAGAGATAAAGAGTGGCGAGAAGGAGGAGGGATAGCATGGGATTACGTCGATCCAGCCGCCAAGCACCAGCCTGCCCCGACAGCCAGAACAAAGACTTCAACGCGATTCATGTCGTTATTACCCTGGCGAAGTTCCCCTTTTCGCTACGTACCATGGATATGTGACATCTATTCGCGCAGGACGCGTAATTTACCGAAATCCTTGCGAAAATTCGGCAACATGGCGCAACAAGCCAACGGCCCGAACTCAACCCGGGCCGATCATGTCGCCGATTGTCTCACCAACCGCGAAGTTTACGTCAGATCTTCGCGTCACCGGTTTTTTTTGACGCTCGTTTCGTCGCGGCCTTTGCGGTCGCTCCGGCAACGGCCGCAGCCATTACAGCAGCCGCTTGACCCTTTATCTTGGGTTTGGAGTCGGTCTTAGGTTTAGTGTCGACCTTCTCCTTCTTTCCGGCCTTTTTCTCAAGCGCGATGCGCTCGCTGCTCGCCTGTTCCCAATGAACCGTATCACGGCCGGAAGGATATCCTTCTTCCTCCCATATGGCGTAGGCGCGCTTCTTGATCCATTCGTCCCGGGATTCCAACATTGCCGTCCTCCGTTCGCATTATTGAACATGGTTGAAGAAAAAATGCCCGTCTTGAAATGCGGGCTTTCATGCCTTCCCGAGCAGCCGGCATGCCGGCTCTGAGGGACCACGGAGCAAAACTCTCCCTGTCTCAATGCCCAGGCTGCGCCAGGTGCTTCGCTCGTGTACTGTGATGGACGATAGCGAAGCGACCGAACCGCCAATATGGCGAGAGCATAATCGTCATTCAATTTAAAAACATCTAATACACAGTCTTTTCATAGAACGTTTTGTCGACGGGACCGGGAATAGACCTTGCGATCGATTGCAGCTTTCACGGGCAAAGTTATACTCCCCCCATGTTTGACCTGGTGATTGCCCATTGGGGCCAAATCCTCGCTGTCCTTTCCATCGCCATGGGGGCGGCAGCGGCCATTCATGCGGCGATGACGAAGGAAGAGGTTCGCGCGGCGATCGGCTGGGTCGGCGTCATCATCCTGTCGCCCATCGTGGGGGCTCTGCTCTATGCAGTGGCCGGTATCAACCGCATCCGCCGGGCTTCGCTAACCTCGCAGCGCAACGTCCTGTTCCAGAAGGATGCCTCGGGCGTACTCGCGAGCTTCGATGCGCAGGGCGAAGTCGTGCGCCGGATCTTTGGCGAGCGCTTCGGATCCATGAAGACGCTTGGCGACCGCGTGGCGCGCTATCCGATGAGTACGGGCAATACCATCGAAATGCTGGAGAGCGGCGATGTCGCCTACGCTGCGATGAAAGCCGCCATCGATGGCGCCGAACGCAGCATCCTGCTGGAGACCTATATTTTCGACCGCGATCCGATCGGCCTGCGCATCGCCGATTCGCTGATTGAGGCGGTCAAACGAGACGTCAGCGTGCGCGTGCTGATCGATGCGGTCGGCGCACGGTATTCGGTGCCGAGCATCATGGGCCATCTCAAAGAAGGCGGCGTGCAGGTGGACGTCTTCAACGGCAATGTGATCATCGGCCTCAGGTTGCCCTATGCCAATCTGCGCACCCACCGTAAGATCCTGGCCATTGACGGCCGCATTGCCTTTACCGGCGGCATGAATATCCGCAAGGGTTTCGCCAGGGAGTTCGCCGGGGATCACTGCGCCCGCGACATGCATTTTTGCGTCACCGGCCCCGCCGTCGCCGATCTGTTCAACACGGCCGCCGAGGACTGGCGTTTTGCCACCGGCGAGGCACTCAGCGGTGACCACTGGCGGATTGGGACGCCCGCGAACGAACCCGGCGCGCCGGTCTTCATGCGCGTCATTGCCTCCGGACCCGACCGCAGCGTCGAGACGAACCATAAAATGCTGATCGGTGCATTCTCGGTCGCCCGCACCTCCATCCGCATCATGTCGCCCTATTTCCTGCCGGATCGCGAGTTGATCAGCGCGCTGGTGACAGCGGCAAGACGTGGCGTCGAAGTGGATGTCATCGTGCCGGCGGCCAACAATCTTGTGCTTGTCGACCGTGCCATGACCGCGCAGTTCGATCAGATGCTGAAGGATTATTGCCGCATCTGGCGGGCTGATGGCCCTTTCAATCATTCGAAGCTGCTGACGGTCGATGGCACCTGGGCCTATGTCGGTTCTTCCAATCTTGACCCGCGCTCTCTACGGCTGAATTTCGAAGTCGATCTGGAGGTGATGGACCGCGGCTTTGCGGGCGCGCTCGATGCGCGTATCGGCGCGATCCTCGAAACGGCGATCCCGGTCGAGCTCGGCAAGCTGCGCGCTCGCCCCTTCATCGTCCGCCTGATAGAAAAGATCCTGTGGCTCGGTTCGCCCTATCTCTGAACAAAGTGGCGCGGTCCGTCTTTCTACAAACAAGCCTTTTCACATGACAAGGCCGGCAATCACTCCCTATACTCCTCCTGAAGACGCCGCTCGGCAGGCTTTGACAACGGAAATGGTCAACGGACAGATGCGGAAAAAGAACGAGAGTCTCCGTGCAAGCATTTTCGAAACGTTGAAGAACAGAAAGAAGTCGCGGACGATGCATGCCGGCGAACGAGCACGTCCCGCAGGCACATTGATCGCCTCCTACAATGTTCACAAATGCGTCGGCGCCGATCGCCGTTTCGATCCGGAGCGGATCAGCCGGGTCATCCATGAAATCGATGCCGATGTCATCGGCTTGCAGGAGGCCGATACGCGGTTTGGCGAACGCACGGGTCTGCTTGACCTGCGGCGGCTCGAGCTGGAAACCGGCCTAATTCCCGTGCCCGTGGCGGGTGTCAGCAAGGCGCATGGCTGGCATGGCAATGTCGTGCTGTTCAAGCAGGGTACGGTACGCGATGTACATCAGATCAACCTGCCGGGGCTCGAGCCCCGCGGCGCGCTGCTCGCGGAAATCGAGCTGGCCCGCGGCGGAGCGCTCAGGATCATCGCTGCTCATCTCGGGCTGCTGCATAGCTCCCGTGCCCAGCAGGCGCGTTTGATCGTCGACCTGATGAGAACCGACAATGACACGCCGACCATCCTCCTCGGCGATCTCAACGAATGGCGGCTCGGCGACCGCTCGTCGCTCAACACCTTCCAGGCCGCCTTCGGCCCGCTGCCGCCGGCGGTGCCAAGCTTTCCCTCCACCCTGCCGCTTCTGGCGCTGGACCGCATCATGGCCAATCGTCGCGGACTGATCTCGACAGTGGAGGTTCATGACTCGCCATTGGCGCGTGTCGCCTCTGATCACCTGCCGATCAAGGCAGTCGTCAGCCTGGAAACACTGAGGGCGGAAACAGAGGCGCGGGCCGAATCTGCTTGAAATCGGACATGCGGCGTTAAGCCGAAAAGGTCGGCTGCCGTTTCGATCCATCCCATGCAATCATCCGGGGCAAAGAAGCTAATGCGTTGCGCACTCTGCGCTTCCCATTCATGATGAGCTCGATTTCAGATCGGACAATGCGGATTGTTGATGCACATCTTTCTCGTTCGACACGGCGAATCCCTTGGCAACATCAGCGAGCAGGCTTACCGGCAGTTCGGTGATCACAACGTTCCGTTGACGCAGTGGGGCTATCGGCAGGTGCTGGAAGCCGGACGTGTGATCGCCTCCCATCTGAAAGCCCGACCAAGCGCTGAAGCGTCAAAACTGAGCATCTGGTATTCCCCTTATCTGAGGACGCTACAGAGCAAGGATGCTTTGCTCGAAGTCCTGCCGAGCGAGTGCGTCACCGACTCTCGGGAGGATTACCTGTTGCGGGAACAGGATTTCGGCCTCTTCACCGAAATCTATGATCGTGCAGAACAGAAACGGAAGTTTCCCGAGGAATTCGAAAAATGGGCCAGGCTGCGTAACAACAACGGGAAATTCTATGCAAGGCCTCCCGACGGCGAGAGCAGGGCGGATGTGGCGCAGAGGGTCCGCCTATTCCTCCAGACGGTCATGCACGAGGCTAAGCATGGCAGAAACAATGTCATTATCGTTGGCCACGGCGTCACCAACAGGGCGTTCGAAATGAATTTTCTGCATCATTCCGTCGATTGGTTCGAACGCTCGGACAATCCAGGAAATGCGGATGTCACATTGATCGAGGGCACCGCCACGGAAGGTTACACGTCAATCCTGATCCACAAGGCGGTCGATCGGGCTAAGGGTGAGGAGGGCGAATTGCGGGATGCCTATGGTTCGGAGCTGGTCACCGCGAAGATTGGGTGATGTGGTATGGCCCAAAACAGGGGTCTTGGGCCACAAACAATATCGATAGCGTTCAGCCGTAACGGCCGAAATTCCTGCCGAATTTATCCGCTCAATCCTTCAGCCGGTATTGCTCCAGCGCGTCGCGGTTGATCTCGATGCCGAGACCGGGGCCATCGGGAATGGCGACGACGCCGTTCACATGATCCAGCGGCTTTGTCAGCACGGCCTGGCGGAATGGATTGCGGGTGCGGTCGAATTCCAGGATCGGCGGCCGGCCATTGCGGCGCGGCGGGTCCGGGGGCAGGGCGGCGATGAACTGCAGGCCGGCCGCGATGGCGACACCCGTTCCCCAGACATGCGGGACGAGGCGAACGCCGTTGATGGCGGCCATATCGGCAATCCTGCGCATTTCGCTGAAGCCGCCGGTGCCGCAGATATCGGGCTGGATGATATCGACGGCGCGGGTTTCCAGCGGCTCGCGCATGCCGAAGCGGCCATGCCAGGTCTCTCCGCCGGCGACAGGGATCGGCTGGCCGGCGCGCACCGCGCGATAGGCGCTGAGCTGTTCCGGAACGACCGGCTCTTCGAACCAATCGACGCCGTATTTCGCAACGGCCTTGCCGACCGTGCAGGCTTCCAGCGCGTCATAGCCGTGATTGGCATCGATCATCAGCCGTATATTTGGACCGATTGCTTCGCGCACGGCGCGGATGACGGCGATATCCTCTTCGACATCAAACCCGATCTTGATCTTCACCGCATGGAACCCTTGGGCAACATAGGCGGCGGTTTCGGCGGCGATATCGGAGACCGGGTCGACGCCATCCTTTCGGAAGGAACCGGTGGCGTAGGCCTTTACATCCTCGCGGAAGCGGCCGCCGAGCAGCCGCGACACGGAGGTGCCGTGGTGCTTGCCTTTGATATCCCAGAGCGCGATGTCGATACCGCTGAGCGCCGTCACCGTCAGGCCGCGTTGGCCCTGATCACGTAGGAGATTGTAGAGTTCGAGCCAGATCACCTCCGTATCGCGCGGGTCGCGGCCGAGCAGGCGAGGGGTGTAGGCTTTCACCACCGCGGCGTTGGGACCTGCCGGGCCGAGGCATTCGCCCCAGCCGACGGTACCGTCATCGCAGACGATTTCGACGAGGCAATGCTGGCGGCGGTCGAAGCGCATGGAAGCGCTTTCGAAGGCGTGATCCAGCTTATGGTCGAGCAGATGGGTGTGAACAGCGGAGATTTTCATGGGCGGTACGGCCTGATCAGATCATCGAGCATGGCAACTTCCTGTTCGGTCAGGTCGGTCAGCGGTGGGCGAACCGAACCGGCATCAAAGCCGAGCAACCGTACGCCGGCCTTGATGGCCGACACGGCATAGCCCTTCTGGCGGTTGCGGATGTTCATGAAGGGATAGAAGAAATCGATCAGCAGCTTGTTGGTCGCCGCCGTGTCGCCGGCGCGCAGCGCCTTGTAGAAATTCTGCGCCAACGCCGGTACGAAGTTGAAAACGGCCGAGGAATAGGTGGTGACACCCGCACCGAGATAAGCGTCGGCAAAAAGTTCGGCCGTCGGCATGCCGCCGAGATAGGTCAGTCGCTCACCCATCGTCGCGGTGATCTTGCGCACCAGGCCGATATCGCCGGAGCCGTCCTTGAAACCGACGAGGTTCGGGCAGGCATCGCAGAGCCGAGCAAGCGTTTCAGCCGTCAGAATGGAATTGTCGCGATTATAGACCATGACGCCGATCGAAACGGCATCGCAGACTGCCTTGATATGCTGGAACATGCCGTCCTGCGGCGCCTCGATCAGGTAATGCGGGAGAAGCAGGATGCCGTCTGCCCCGGCTTTCTCCGCCGATTGAGCGATCTGAACGGCGATGCGCGTGCCATAACCGCAACCCGCGACGATCGGCGTATCGCCCGCGGCCGCCTTTGCGGCGCTGACGATTGTCGGGATTTCATCCGGCGCCAGCGAGAAGAATTCGCCGGTGCCGCCGGCGGCGAAAAGCACGCTTGCCTTGAAGCCCGAAAGCCAGCCGACATGATCGCTATAGGCAGCGCGATTGAAATTGCCGTCCTTGCCAAACGGCGTCACGGGAAAAGACAAGAGCCCGGCGCCAAGCGCGGCCTTGAGAGCTTGCGGGTCCATGGACACGATGATCCTCCAAAATCCTTCTGAGTTGACGGGATCATAGATGACATATGACAACAGTCAATCTGTTATCATATGTCTATATTCAAGTTCCTCTTCGGATCAGGCTTCGATACCGCTGCTGGCTGCCCTTCAAATGTAGTCGCATTGCCTCGCGTGCGCCGTGTTCATCGCGATCCGATATGGCTTCAGCAATGCGCCGGTGTTCTGCTTGGATCTGCGCCAGATAGTCGGCTGATGCGATTTCGTCCGGTTGGTCCTGCAGGAAGGAGCGGGGAATCGCCCTCTTGCCGGTCAACTCCAGAAACTCACGGAAGCGCGGATTGTTGGTGGCGTCGGCAATGGCGAGATGAAACGCGAAATCGGCCTCCGATGTCGCGATGCCGCGCTCCATGGCATGATCGATATCTTCGAACCGCTCGATGATGGCCTCGTCCTGCGCCGGCGAGCGGCGGGCGGCGGCAAGGCCAGCCGCTTCGGTTTCCACCGCGGCGCGCAATTCCAGCATTTCGATGATGGAGGAGATCCGACCCGGATCGGTGTCCAGCAAGCCCGCGGCGGGGAAGGGCGGCCTTGCGTGAAGGACGAAGACGCCGATGCCGTGGCGCACCTCGACTAGTCCATCCGCACGCATTGAAGCGATCGCTTCGCGAATGACGGTGCGGCTGACCTTATATCTTTCGGTGAGGCCGCTTTCGCTCGGCAATTTTTCGCCAGGCTTCAAGACGCCGCCAAGTATCTCCTGGCGCAGTTGCTGGCCGACAATGTCCACCAGATTGCGCCGGCCCGTCGGCCGTTCGTTACGCTCCCTTGTCTTGATCGCTGCGCTTCTCGGCATTCCGACATCCCCAAGTTTCGAACAGGGAGATTACAGATATATGATGACGAGCGAAAGCCCATATTATAAGTTCCACTTCGATGATACCGATATGGGAGAAAACCATGCTGAAAACTCTGTTGATGACCGGCGCTGCCGGCGGCGTTGGCCAGGCACTGCGGCCGCTTCTTTCGCAGATCGCCGAAACCGTCGTGCTCTCGGATATTGCGCCGATCGAGGATCTGCGTCCGAACGAACGCTTCATTGCCTGCGATCTCGCTGACCGCGCCGGCGTCGAGACGCTGGTCAAGGGCATCGACGGCATTATTCATCTTGGCGGGATCTCTCTGGAAAAGCCCTTCGACCTGATCCTGCAGGGCAACATCATCGGCCTCTACAATCTCTATGAAGCCGCCCGTGCCGCCGGCAAGCCGCGCATCATCTTTGCGAGCTCCAATCATACGATCGGCTACTATCGCCGCGACGAGCGCATCGACAACACCGTACCGACCCGGCCGGATTCCCTCTACGGAGTCTCGAAAGTCTATGGCGAAGCCTTGGCGAGCCTATATTTCGATAAGTTCGGGCAGGAGACCTTGTCCGTACGCATCGGCTCCTGCTTCCCGGAGCCGCGCAATCCGCGCATGCTGGCGACATGGCTCAGCGCCCGCGATCTGATGACGCTCTGCGACCGCGCCTTTGAGACGCCTCGGCTCGGACACACGATCGTCTACGGCGCCTCCGATAACGACGAACAATGGTGGGACAATCGCAACGCTGCTTTCCTCGGTTGGAAGCCGAAAGACAGCTCCTCGCCTTGGCGGGCGGAAGTTCTGGCGAACGCCGCGCCGGAAGACCCGAATGATCCGGCTGTGATCTATCAGGGCGGCGGCTTTGCCGCGGCCGGCCATCCGGAAGATTAAGGACTAAACGAGGTCAGCCATAGCCGGGGCGGTGATCCGCCCCGTGAAACCTCAGTCGCCGTTCCGAAACAATTTCCAACGCGTCGGCCTGAAAGCGATGCGGTTGCGGTCGAGCGCGCCGGCCTTGTCCGGCGGCAGCTCGATTTCGACAGGCTCCTGATTGGCGCCGATGTTCATTTCGATATGGCGAGTACCAGCAACGCGGCGGCTGGAGGTCAACAGTCCGGCGATGCAACCGCCATCACCGTCGCGAAGCTCGATATCGTGCGGCCTAAAGTGAAGATAGGCTTCACCATCGGGCTCGTGCGGCGTGCTGAGTCCGAGTGGCCGATCGTCAAACCAGATTTCGCCGCTGGAAATCCGCACCTTCACGCGGTTGGACTGGCCGATGAAGCCATAGACGAAGGGCGAGTTCGGCGTGTCGTAGATCTCATCCGGCGTCCCTACCTGCTCGATGGCGCCCTTGTTGAGCACGACGACACGGTCAGCCAGTTCCAGCGCCTCTTCCTGATCGTGGGTGACGAAAACGGTGGTGTGACCGGTACGATCATGGATTTCACGCAGCCACTTGCGCAAATCCTTGCGGACCTGCGCATCGAGCGCACCGAAGGGTTCGTCCAGAAGCAGCACGTTCGGCTCGACCGCCATGGCCCGGGCGAGCGCCACGCGCTGGCGCTGGCCGCCGGACAACTGCGCCGGGTAGCGCTTTTCGAGGCCGCTAAGCTGCACCAGTTCAAGCAGCTCGAGAGCACGGCGATGGATTTCAGCGCGGGGAGGGCGGCGCGAAGCGGTGCGCACCTTGAGGCCGAAGGATATGTTATCCAACACCGTCATATGGCGGAACAGCGCATAGTGCTGAAACACAAAGCCGATATTGCGCTGCTGCACCGTCTTCTTCGACGCATCTTCATCACCGAAGAAAATCCGACCTTCGGTCGGCGTCTCCAATCCGGCGATCAGACGCAAGAGCGTCGTCTTGCCTGAGCCGGAAGGGCCGAGGAGCGCGATAAGCTCGCTAGAGCGAATATCCAGGGAGACATTATGCAACGCCGGAAAGCGACCGAATTCCTTGCGCAGGTTTTGAACGCGAACTTCCATTAACAATTCCTTCAGTGACGTCGGCTGGCTGCGATCTCTTCGCTATAGCGCATTTCCAACAGCGTCTTCAGTACAAGTGTGACAAGGGCAAGCAAGGCGAGAAGCGTGGCAACCGCGAAAGCGCCCGAGAAATTATATTCATTATAGAGAATTTCGACCTGCAACGGCATGGTGTTGGTTTCGCCGCGAATATGGCCGGAGACAACCGACACGGCGCCGAACTCGCCCATAGCGCGGGCATTGCAAAGGAGAACGCCGTAAAGCAGGCCCCATTTGATGTTCGGCAAGGTTACGTGCCAGAAGGTTTGCCAGCCATTGGCGCCGAGCGACAACGCCGCTTCCTCGTCGGAATTTCCCTGCTCCTGCATCAACGGGATCAATTCACGGGCGACGAAGGGGAAGGTGACGAACATCGTCGCCAGCACAAGGCCCGGAACAGCGAACAGGATCTGGATGTCGTAGCTTTGCAGCCAAGGTCCGAGCACGCTGTTCGAGCTGAACAACAACACGAAGACGAGGCCCGATATGACGGGCGACACGGAGAACGGCAGGTCGATCAGCGTCGTCAGGAATGCCTTGCCCTTGAACTCGAATTTGGCGATTGCCCAGGCGGCCGCGACACCGCAAACGAGGTTCAGCGGCACGCTGATGCCGGCGACGATCAGCGTCAGCCGGATGGCGGCAAAGGTTTCCTCATCCACCAAGGCGCTGAAGAACTCTTCGACACCTTTGCGGAACGCTTCGACGAAAACGGCGGCAAGCGGCATCAGCACCATCAGTGCCAGGAAGGCAAGCGAGATGGCGACGAAAATCCAGCGCGCAAATCTGCTCTCGGTGATGACGGATTGACCTGTGTCGGCGAGGGAAACGGCATCATGCGCCATAGCCGTATCTCCTTCTGCTCCAGGATTGAATGAGATTGATGACCAGCAACATGATGAAAGAGATGATCAGCATCATGGTCGCGATCGCCGTCGCCGCAGCGTAATTATATTCCTCAAGACGGATGACGATGAGCAATGGCGCGATTTCGGAGACGTAGGGCTTGTTGCCGGCGATGAAGATCACCGAACCGTATTCGCCGGCCGCGCGCGCGAAAGCGAGAGCAAAACCGGTGAGGGCTGCCGGCGCGAGGCCGGGCAACAACACGCGGGTGATCGTCTGGAAACGATTTGCGCCAAGCGTCGCGGCAGCTTCTTCCACCTCACGGTCGATCTCCTCCATCACCGGCTGCGCCGTCCGCACGACGAAGGGCAGCCCGACGAAGATCAGCGCGATGATGATGCCGGCCGGCGTGAAAGCGATCTTGATGCCGAGCGGCTCCAGGAACTGGCCGATCCAGCCGTTCGGCGCATAGAGCGTCGTCAGTGCGATGCCGGCGACGGCCGTCGGCAAGGCGAAAGGCAGGTCGACCATGGCGTCAATAATGCGCTTGCCGGGAAAACGGTAACGCACCAGCACCCAGGCGAGGATCAGGCCAAACACCGCATTGACGATAGCGGCGATGAAGGCGCCGCCAAAGCTCATGCGGAGTGCGTAAAGCGTGCGGACATCGAGCGCGAGGGCCCAAAACTTGGACCAGCCAAGAGAGCTGCTCTTCCACAACAATCCCGAGAGCGGGATGAGAACGATCAGGATGAGCCAAGTCAAGGTAACGCCGAGCGCCAATCCGAAGCCCGGAATGACACTCGGCTGCCTAAACCGCCACCGTTTGCGGGTTATTATATGCATTAAGAATTACTGTCCCGGCTTGTATATCTGGTCGAAGACGCCACCATCGTCAAAGAACTTCGGCTGAGCTTGGGACCATCCGCCGAAATCGTCAATCGTTGCCAGCTTCAAACTTGGGAACCGCGCAATATCCTTGGGGTCGGCCGCTTCCGGCTTGATCGGCCGGTAGTAGTGCTTGGCGGCGATCTTCTGACCCTCGTCGGAGTAGAGATAGTTCAGATAGGCTTCGGCAACCTTTCGGGTGCCCTTCGCGTCGACATTGCCGTCGACGACCGCAACCGGGGGATCGGCGCGGATTGAAACCGTCGGAGTGACGATCTCGAATTTATCGGGACCGAGCTCCTCCAGCGAAAGATAAGCCTCGTTTTCCCAGGCAAGCAGAACGTCGCCGAGGCCGCGTTGAACAAATGTCGTGGTGGCGCCGCGAGCACCGGTATCGAGCACCGGTACGTGCTTCAACAACTGCGTGACGTATTCCTGCGCCTTGGCATCGTCACCGCCGTTTGCTTGCTTGGCCCAGGCCCAGGCTGCCAGGAAGTTCCAGCGAGCTCCGCCCGAAGTCTTCGGGTTCGGCGTAATCACCTGGACATCGTTCTTGACGAGGTCCGACCAGTCCTTGATGCCCTTCGGATTGCCCTTGCGGACGAGGAAGACGATGGTCGATGTGTAGGGAACGCTATTGTTCGGGAACTTGGTCTTCCAGTCGGCTGGGATCTTCTTTGTCGCCTTGGCAATGGCGTCGATATCGCCTTCCAGTGCCAGCGTCACCACATCGGCATCAAGACCGTCGATGACCGAGCGGGCCTGCGCGCCGGAGCCGCCATGCGAAGCTTTGATTTTGATGCTTTCACCCGTGTCCTTCTTCCACTTCGCGGCAAAGGCTTCGTTGAAATCCTTGTATAATTCGCGCGTCGGATCATAGGAAACGTTGAGAAGCGTCGTATCCGCGGCCCAAGTCGGCGCTACCGCTGTGAGCGAAAAACTGCCGATCAGAACTGCGGCGGCGAGAAGCCGCGAAAGCTTTATCGTCTGCATGGTGACCTCCTTCGTTGTGCTTTAACTCTATCAACTTGGTCGTATAAAGTAACGAAGATTGTTCCCGCCGGACGCGATTACATAGAACGACATCCCATAGAATCAAGGAAAGTGAAATCGCATTCCCATCGTTTGGCCGTAGTACACCGATAGCGCGTCAGCAGATCGAGTCGGACATGAAAACGGAATAGAGTTCGTCGGCACTTTTTGCCTGGCGCATGGCGGCCAACACGCCGTCAGTTCTGAGCCGCCGGGCGATGGCGGCAAGCACGTTCAGATATTCGCTGCGACCATTTTCAGCGAAGAGCAGGACGAAGGCAAGATCCGTCGGAACGTCGTCGATCGCCTCGAAATCGAGGGGATGGCCGAAACGAACCATCAGCCCGCGCGGTCTCGTCATCCCCACGATTGCCGCATGCGGAACGGCGATGCCATTGCCGATGCCGGTCGTTCCGAGCTTTTCGCGAGCCTCCAGCGCCCGCAGCACCGAGCCTTCATCGAGACCGAGGCAATGAGCCGCTTTCGACGACAAGATCTGCAAGGCTCGCCACTTGGTCGGCGCGGAAAGGCCGACGAAGACGTGCTCAGGCAGGATGATGGTGGAAAGGTCCATTGTCACTCTCATGCTCGGACATTGATAGTTTTGGCATGGCCTCGCATAGCAGGCCCGTCGCAACAAGGCCGGCGATCGCACAAACCAGAGGATTACAGCTTCATTCCGGCTCACGCAGACGATAGCCGACGCCGGTCTCCGTGGTGATGTATTGGGGCTGATCCGGAATCTGTTCTACCTTCTGCCGGAGCTGACGGACATAGACGCGCAGATACTGCACATCCGCCGCCGGACCCCAGACCTGCTTCAACAGGAACTGATGCGTCAGCACCTTGCCGGCATGCTGCGCCAGCACGCGCAGGATGTCATATTCCTTCGGCGAGAGTTTCACTTCCTTGCCGTCGACCTTGACGATGCGCTTGACGAGATCGATCGACAGGCCGCCGGTCTGGAAAATCGCTTTTTCGCCCTGCTGCTGCAGACGGTGGCGAAGCGCGACGCGTATGCGCGCTCCGAGTTCGTTCATGCCGAAAGGCTTGGTGACATAGTCGTCGGCGCCGGTTTCCAGCGCCTTGACAATGCCCGCCTCGTCGGTGCGGCTCGAGAGAATGACGACGGGCATTTGCAATCCGTCCTCGCGCCATTCCTGCAAGAGGTCATGGCCCGGCTTGTCGGGTAGACCGAGGTCGAGCACGATCAGGTCGGGCTGATCCTCCTTTACGGAAAGCCGCGCCGCGGCAGCGTTCTGAGCTTCGTTGACGGCATAGCCTTGCGCGCTCAGGCCGACACGCAGCAATTTGCGGATCGGCGGCTCGTCATCGACAACGAGTATCTTGACGGCAGTCGTGTTCATTTCAGGTCATCCAGCTTGGGAACATCCGTGGGTTTCGGCAGGCGAATGGTGAAGACCGCGCCTTGGCGATCCGTGCGGTTGCCTGCCGTGATCGTGCCGCCCATAGCCTCTATGAAGCCGCGGCAGATAGAAAGGCCAAGACCTGTGCCGGCCCGCACCTGATCGCCCTTGCGCACGCGATAGAAGATATCGAAGACGCGTTCGAGATCGGCGGGCGGAATGCCCTGGCCCTCGTCCATGACGCGGAAAACGATATTATCGATATCGGCCCAGGCCTCCAGGCGAATGGCAGACTCCTCCGGCGCATATTTGGCGGCATTGTCGAGCAGATTGAACAGCACCTGCTCGAAGAGTACGGGATCGACCCGAACCATCGGCAGATCGACCGGAATCTGTACTTCCACGCGATGCCGGGCGAGGATTTTCTCCCCACGCCGAAGTGCGCTGCCAACAATATCGCCGGCATAATGCAAAGCGTAATTCGGCTCCATGGCGCCGGACTCGATCTTGGTCATGTCGAGCAGATTGGCGATGAAGCGGTTCAGTCGTTCGGATTCATCAACCACCGTCGTCAGAAGATCAACCCGGTCCTCATGTGGCAGGGATTCCAGATAGTCGCGCAAGGTGCCGGCAGCCCCGAGGATCGCAGCGAGCGGCGTCTTGAGATCGTGCGAGATCGAGGTCAGCAAGGCAGAGCGCAGCCGGTCGGCCTCGACGGCCAATTTGGCCCGGTCGACATCGGCGACCAGTTGCACGCGCTCGATGGCAAGCGCTGCCTGATCGGCCAGCGCATCGAGAAGGCGCTGCTGCTCCGGCGTCAATAGCGGACCGTCACGGCGGTCGCTGTCGAGGCCGATGACACCGACGGCCGTGCGGCCGGTACGCAGCGGCACATAAAGGCGTTTGGCGCCCGGCAGCGTATCGGCGCCACGCCCGGCGGCATGATTGTGTTCCCAGGCCCAGCGCGCGGCGGCGATATCGGCATCGTCAAGCGTATCGTCAGGCGGATAGCCGGCCTTTACGGCAATCGTGCCATCCTCCGGCAGCAGCAGCACCACGCGCACCTTCAGCATCGAAGCGAGCTGGAAGGCCGTCGCCCAGAGCACGTCATCGAGTGTACCGGTACCGGCAAGCTTCTTCGAAAAAAGATAAAGATCCTCAGTCGTGCGCGCCCGCTGGCGTGCCGCGGCGGCCTGCCGTTGCACGGTTGCGGTCAGATTGCTGGCGACGATGGCGACGCCGAGGAAGAAGAAGAAGGCGAGCACGCTTTCCGGATCGCTGATCGTCAGCGTGTAGCGCGGCGGCAGGAAGAAGAAGTTGAAGGCAAGCGCACCAAGAAGGCAGGAATAAAGGGCCGGCCGCAAGCCTTGCGTCACGGCAGAGGCCAATACGGCCATCAAGAAGACTAGGGCCAGATTGCGGACGTCAAGCACTTGGTCGAGGATGACGCAGAAGCCGAGGGCGACGGCGACATAGAGCGTCGCCAGGATGTAGCCGCGAAGCTGGAACGGGGTAGGCGAGGGCGCCGCTCTGACGCCACGGCTTGCCGCCGAGCCTTCCGCGTCGCTGCCGGAAATGACATGAACGCTGATGTCGCCGGCCTTGCGGATCAATTCGTAGGAGACGGAGCGCTTGGACCAATCCCGCCATGTTCCGATCTTAGGCGAGCCAATGACGATATGGGTAACATTGTTGCTGGCCGAATGACGAAGCAGTTCTTCGGCGACCTCGCGGCCGGGAATAGTAATGGCTTCGCCGCCGAGTTGTTCGGCAAGCCGCAACGTCGCCGCAATGGTGTCACGCTGCGCTTCCGTCAGGCTGATAGACCGATTGGTCTCGACATAAACGGCTGCCCAAGGCGCGCGCAGGCGCGAGGCCATGCGGGCCGCATAGCGCACCAGCGAAGTGGAGCGCGGATGATGGTCGATGGAGACCAAAACACGCTCGCCTGCGGCCCACGGGCCGGGGATCGCATGCGCCTGCATGTGGGTCAGAAGCTGGTCGTCGACCCGTTGCGCCGTGCGCCTCAATGCCAGCTCGCGCAGCGCCGTCAGATTGCCGGGAGTGAAATAATTGGTTAGCGCTCGCTCGGCTGTCTTCGACACATAGACCTTGCCGTCATGCAGGCGCTTGATCAGGTCATCGGGCGTCAGATCGATGATTTCCACATCGTCTGCCATGTCGATGATCGAATCCGGCACGGTTTCGCGCACACGCACGCGGGTGATCTGCGACACCACGTCGTTCAGGCTTTCGACATGCTGGATATTCAGCGTCGTATAGACGTCGATGCCGCGGTCCAGCAGCTCCTTGACGTCCAGATAACGCTTCGGGTGGCGGCTGCCCTGGGCATTGGTGTGGGCGAGTTCGTCGACGAGCACAAGGCCGGGACGGCGCTTCAGGATGGCATCGAGGTCCATCTCGTCGAGCGGGCGGCCCTTGTAATCGATATTGACCCGCGGAATGATCTCGAAGCCTTCGAGCAGGGCCTGCGTTTCCCGCCGACCATGGGTCTCGACCACGCCGACGACGACATCGACGCCGTCGGCAATCTTCGCCTTGCCGGAGATCAGCATTTCGTAGGTCTTGCCGACGCCGGGCGCAGCACCCAGAAAGATCTTCAGGCGGCCGCGCGTTTCCTGCCGAGCCTTCTCCAGAAGCGCGTCGGGTGAGGGCCTGCTCAGCGTATCGCGGCTATCGTCTGGCATTGATTATTGCTCTTTCATGACGGCGGAAGTTGAGGTGGCGCTCGCCACCTCAACCCCTTGGTCTCACTGAGTCATAGAAGCATCCAACGCCTGGTTCAATGCCAGGACGTTGATGACAGGTTCGCCGAGAACCCCGAGTTCGCGCGGCTCGATGGCGGCATCGACGATCGTGCGGACCTTGGCCTCATCCATGCCACGCGCCTTGGCGACACGCGGGATCTGGAAGTACGCGTCCTCCGGCGAGATATCCGGATCGAGACCGCTGCCCGACGTCGTAACCAGATCGATCGGGACCGGCACATTCGGATTCTCCGCCTGCAGTTTTGCGACATCGCCCTTGATGCGGTCGAGCATCTTCTGGCTGGTCGGGCCGAGGTTGGAGCCGCCGGAGGACGAAGCGTCATAGCCGTTGGTGCCGGCAGCCGAGGGGCGGCCGTGGAAATAGCGGTCGGAGGTGAAATTCTGGCCGATGAGCGTCGAGCCGATCACCTTGCCGTCCTTTTCCACTAGGCTACCATTTGCCTGGTAAGGGAAGAGCGCCTGGGCGGCACCAGTCATGGCGATCGGATAGAGAAGGCCGGTGACGGCGGTGGTGACGACGATCATGACGATGGCCGGTCTGATTTGTTTGAGCATGACAAGAACTCCTTAGGCGAGGCCCATGGCGGTAACCGCCATGTCGATGGCCTTGATGCCGATGAAGGGCACGATGATGCCGCCGACGCCATAGATCAGCAGGTTTCGGCTGAGCAGGGCGCCTGCACCGATCGGGCGATAACGAACGCCCTTCAGCGACAGGGGGATCAGGGCAATGATGATCAGCGCGTTGAAGATGATTGCCGACAGGATGGCGCTTTGCGGCGTTGCCAGCCCCATGACGTTCAGCATCTTCAGTTGCGGATAGAAGGCGATGAACATCGCGGGGATGATGGCGAAGTATTTGGCGATGTCGTTGGCGATCGAGAAGGTGGTCAGCGCACCGCGGGTCATCAGCAACTGCTTGCCGATCTCCACGATTTCGATGAGCTTCGTCGGGTCGCTGTCGAGGTCAACCATGTTGCCGGCCTCGCGGGCGGCGACCGTGCCGGTGTTCATGGCGACGCCGACGTCAGCCTGGGCAAGCGCCGGGGCGTCATTGGTGCCGTCGCCGCACATGGCGACGAGCTTGCCCTGCGCCTGCTCCTCGCGCATCAGCGCCAGCTTCATTTCCGGCGTTGCCTGAGCGAGGAAGTCGTCCACGCCGGCTTCGGCGGCGATGGCGGCGGCCGTCAGCGGATTGTCGCCGGTGATCATCACAGTGCGGATGCCCATGCGGCGCAGTTCGGCGAAGCGCTCGCGGATGCCGCCCTTGACGATATCCTTGAGCTGGATGACGCCGAGCAGGCGACCGTCGCGGGCGACTGCAAGCGGCGTGCCGCCGGCCTTGGAGATTTCGTCCGATATCGTCTGCAGATCGCGGATCGTCTCGCTGTTGGTGCGCGACATCACGGTCGCACCGGCGTCAGAGGCGAAAGCTGCGCTGCCGTTGACATAAGCAAGAACCGCGTCCACAGCGCCCTTGCGGATCGAGGAGCCCTCGATATCGACGCCGCTCATGCGGGTCTGGGCGGTGAAGGGCACGAAGGTAGCCTTCAGACTGGTCATATCGCGGCCGCGGATCGCGTATTTCTCCTTGGCAAGCACGACGATCGAGCGTCCTTCGGGCGTCTCATCGGCGAGCGAAGCGAGCTGCGCAGCGTCTGCCAGATCCTGCTCCGTCACGCCTTTAACCGGGCGGAAGGATGTGGCCTGACGGTTGCCGAGGGTAATCGTGCCGGTCTTGTCCAGAAGCAGCGTGTCGACGTCGCCGGCGGCTTCGACGGCGCGGCCGGACATGGCAAGCACATTAAAGCGCACCAGACGGTCCATGCCGGCGATGCCGATCGCCGATAGCAGCGCGCCGATCGTGGTCGGGATCAGCGTCACGAACAGGGCGACGAGAACGACGGTTGGGATCGAGCCGCCGGCATAGGCCGCAAAGCTCGGGATCGTCACCGTGGCCAGCACGAAGATCAGCGTCATGCCGGCAAGCAGGATGTTAAGGGCGATCTCGTTCGGCGTCTTCTGGCGTTCCGCGCCTTCGACGAGCGCGATCATGCGGTCGATGAAGGTCGAGCCGGCAGCCGCGGTGATGCGGACACGAATTTCGTCGGACAGCACCTGCGTACCACCGGTGACGGCCGAACGGTCGCCGCCGGATTCGCGGATGACGGGAGCCGATTCACCGGTGATCGCCGCTTCGTTGACCGAGGCGACGCCTTCAATGACTTCGCCATCGGAGGGGATGATATCTCCGGCTTCGACCAGGACGACATCGCCGACCTTGAGGCTGGTACCCGGCACCATCTTATAATCGCTGCGACCATTGCCGGTCAGAAGCTTCGCCTGGGTCTCGGTGCGCGATTTGCGCAGCGACTCGGCCTGAGCCTTGCCGCGGCCTTCGGCGACGGCTTCGGCGAAGTTGGCAAACAGCACGGTAAACCAGAGCCAGATGTTGATCTGGAGGGAGAAGCCGAGATTGCCGCCGCCCGTCAAAAGATCGCGCAGGAAGAGGACGGTGGTCAGCGCCGAGACGACGGCAACCACGAACATGACGGGGTTTTTGGCTAGTGTCCGTGGGTTCAGCTTCTTGAAAGCGGCGCCCACGGCCGGAATGAGGATGCGAGAATCCAAAATACTCGCGGATTTTAACTGGCTCATAAGAGACTCCAGCGTGAAGAGGGACACGGCGGATCGGGATTGCCCGGTCAGCCCAGTAAAATTCCGAAGACCACAAGGCCGAGAAACAGCGTGACCATCGCAGCCAGGATGACGTCGGAAGCGCAGGCCATCCCGGCCGTGCCACGCCCCCTATCGAAGGGGCGTGGATCGATGAGCTTTCGAAGCCTGATGAACATGGGCTGCGACATCGCGGATCCTTAGAAGGTCTGTCCGGCAATCATCGACAGGTGCTCGACGATCGGGCCGAGCGCCAGCGCCGGGAAGAAGGTCAGCCCGCCGACGATCAGGATCGTGCCGACCAACAGTCCGACGAACAGCGGGCCATCTGTCGGGAAGGTACCGGCGGAGGCTGGAACCGTCTTCTTGGCAATCAACGAGCCGGCAATGGCGAGCGCCGGAACGATGACCAGGAAGCGACCGATCAGCATGACGATGCCGAGCGTGATGTTGTACCAGGGCGTATTGCCGGAAAGACCGCCGAAAGCCGAGCCGTTATTGGCGGCTGCCGAGCTATAGGCATAGAGGATTTCCGAAAAGCCGTGCGGACCGGGGTTGCCGATGGACGCAACGGCGGACGGCAGCACGGAAGCGATGGCGGTGAAGATCAGCATGCCGAAGGGCAGGCAAAGCACGGCAAGCATCGCCATCTTCACTTCCTTGGCCTCGATCTTCTTGCCGAGATATTCCGGCGTACGCCCGACCATCAGACCGGCGACGAAGATGGCGATGATGACGAACATCAGGATGCCGTAGAAACCAGCGCCGACACCGCCGACGATGACTTCGCCGAGCTGCAGGTTGATGAGCGGGATCATGCCGCCGATTGCCGTGAAGCTGCCATGCATGGCGTTCACCGCGCCACAGGATGCCGCCGTGGTGATGACCGCAAACAGCGAGGACAGCGTGATGCCGAAGCGGACTTCCTTGCCTTCCATATTACCGCCCTGGATGCCGAGCGCATGCACCAGCGGATTGCCGGCTGCTTCAGCCCAATAGGTGATGATGACGCCGGAGATGAACAGCACGCCCATCGCACCGAGGATTGCCCAACCCTGGCGCTGATTGCCGACCATGCGTCCGAAGACGTTGGTGAGCGCAGCACCGATCGCAAAGATCGCCAGCATCTGGATGAGGTTGGAGATCGCATCCGGGTTTTCGAAGGGGTGAGCGGAGTTGGCGTTGAAGAAGCCGCCGCCGTTGGTGCCAAGCATCTTAATCGCAAGCTGCGAAGCGACCGGGCCGACGGCGATCGTCTGCTGTGCGCCTTCGAGCGTCGTGGCGTTGACATAGGGGCCGAGCGTCTGCGGCACGCCGAGATAGACAAAGACCAGCGTCATGACGATGCAGGCGGGAAGCAGGATGTAGAGCGTCGCCCGGGTCAGATCGACCCAGAAATTGCCGATCGCCTTGCCGGAAGCGCGCGAGAAGGCGCGGATGAGCGCTATCGCGATGGCGATACCGGTTGCGGCGGAGACGAAGTTCTGGACGGTGAGGCCGGCCATCTGCACGAGATAGGACATCGTGCTTTCGCCGCCGTAGTTCTGCCAATTCGTATTGGTCACGAAGCTGGTGGCGGTGTTGAACGAAAGCTCAGGGCCGATCGAGGCTATGCCGGCAGGATTATAAGGCAGGCTCGCCTGGAACCGCTGCAGGAAATACAGCACAAAAAAGCCGGCGAGGCTGAACAGCAGCATGGAGATCGAATAGGTCGTCCAATGCTGCTCCTCACGCTCATCCGTTCCCGCGATGCGATAAAGTCCCCGTTCCAAAGGACCGAGAACGTAGGAGAGAATCGTGCGCTCGCCCGTGAAGACACGCGTCATGTAACCGCCGAGCGGTTTGACGAGCAGAAGGAGGATCCCGATATAAATCAGAATCTGAAGCCATCCATTGAAGGTCATGGTGGTAACTTTCCCTACCCGGCGCTATCGAATTAGAAGCGCTCAGGGCGAATGAGAGCGTAGATCAGGTAAGCGGTGAGAAACAGGGTCACGCCGCCGCCGAGAATGTAATCCAGGAGCATTGGTGTCTCTCCGACTAAAGGCTGTCGCAGGCTTTGGTGTAAGCGACGCACAGGATGAAGAATAAAACACCGATCCCGATAAGAAGAATGTCCATCATTGATCGTTGATCCTTGATTTGTTCTTGTTGAGCGCCGAAATAGACTGAAGGCACCTTCGAAGAAGGCGCCCTTCACATCCTCCCGGCGGGGAGATCATCTTGCGAATATCTCGGACATCAATATGCGGCCGAACAGCATTAAGGTTCGAGACGGCGGGTGAGGGAAAGATATAAAAATCTTATAAATGCCGGGCCTGGGTGGCGGAACGAAACCGTAATGGGACACAAGGTCTGGGCTACCGGCGAACCGCTCCGCAATCCCGGCTTTTCGGGCGTTTTCTTTAATAAAATCAATGAAATTGCGTGTTTTGACGGACGGAAGCGCGGGATTGGCCTAATAAAATGAAATGGGACCGGCACCGGCCTGCCAATATGGCAGGAGGCGGACGAGCACGCCATTTTCGATATAGGGGAGGGTGAAGCCGTCAGCGACTTCCGACGCTCTGGCGGCCGGCGCCGCAGCATTTATTGAACTTTTCACCTGAGCCGCAGGGACATGGATCGCCGCTGCGACGTTGCAATCGACCAATCAATGGCAGCAGAACAACGGAAGGCAACAACCTCGCCGCAACGGCAACCAGCTTGGCCGAGATGCCCGGCACGACGAGACGGCGGCCGGATTTGAATCCGCGCCAGGCGCGTTCAGCCACATAAGCCGAATCCAGCTTGGGTAGAATCTTGAATAGCGTCGCCCGGCCAGCGCCGGATCTTTCGAGGAATTCCGTGGACACCGGCCCCGGGGCGACACATGTGACGGTCACGCCAGTGCGGCGTAGTTCCTGATGAAGCGCCTCCGAAAAGGAACGCACGAAGCTTTTGCTGGCATAGTATAACGCCATATTCGGCCCCGGAAGGAACCCCGCTATGGAGCCGAGATTGATCACGCCGCCGCGCCGCCGTGCTGCCATTTCCGGCAAAAAGCGAAGGGTCAGATCGGTGAGGGCGCGTATGTTGAGATCAACGATCCCAAGCTGATCTTCGATAGGAAGGATGGTCGCCGCGCCACGCAAACCATATCCAGCGCTATTGATGAGAACATCACAGACCAAACCGTTTGCGGACAAGAAATCATGAAGACGCGTCGATGCATCGGACGCGACAATATCCAGCTCCAGTGCGTAAGCTTCGCCGCCGGCTTCCCGCACGTCAGCCGCAGCAGCCACTAGACCTTCCGATGACCGCGCAACAAGCACGACAGCAGCCCGCTCGCGAGCAACGATCTTGGCCATTGCCCTCCCGATGCCACGCGATGCACCGACGACCACGACTGCAAGGCGCCCCTCTTGCTGAAGGCTCATGTCGCAGTTCCAACGGCGGCCGTGCTGGGCACAGCTTCGCTTTGAGCAAGGGCTCTTACTTCACAGGCAACGTCGTCGTTCAATATCTTTTCGAACCGCTCCAGAGCTCGCGCCACATTGGCCCCGTCCATCACTCTATGGTCGTAGTGAATGCGCACGGTTACCGTTCCGTTCTTGCTGATCGGGCCGTAGTTCAGCAGCGTCGTCAATGGCGTAAGCGGATTGAGGGACTCTGCTCCGAGACCCGAATAGACCGACAGTTGAAACGTGCCAAAAAAGCGTGGCCGTTGTCTGCCGATATTCAACCCAAGCCACATCATCAGCCATCTAAGGGGCCCCGGCAGACGCGCAAATTTCAACATCCGCCGGAATTCCTTTATTTCAAGAACCGGACGTGACCGAGCGGCCGTGGTGAGCGCCTCGAGCTCGGTGATGGATCTCTTCTCGGGGCGCTTTATGAGGCTGAGCAATACGACCCTCTCACCCTCATGTTCGCGCTCATGGGCAATTGAGGCCACGCTTTCCGGGTATTCATAAAGCTGCGCTCTGGGCAACTTGACGTAAGCGCGCCGCAATTCCGGAATCTCGCTGGCAAGAAGCGCGTATCCCTTCAGGAAAAGCACGGTCCAGGACGGCCTCATTGGCTGTGTCTGCATCGCTCTGGCGGCCAGCAGCGGACCAAGATTCATCTGCCGCTGCACCGCAACCCGCGGCACGCCGATCGAGAATCTCATCAAATCTCCGACAAGACGTCGTGATGCTGATAGCTTGACGGTTCGCCCTCGCATGGTGCCACCTCTAATAGAGATAAGGGATAATTCGCTTCGTGCGATCCATATAGGCGCGATAGTCGGGGCCGAAATGTTGCAGCATCATACGCTCTTCTTTGTCTACCCGTAGGAAATAAAGGATTGCAAAGCCCAACAGGCCTGCCAACCCCACCACCCAGTTCGACAGCAAAAAGGCTTGTCCAAGCCCCATGAGCAGGAAAGAGGTGTACATTGGATGGCGGACGAGGGCGTATGGGCCGCTGCAAACCAGCTTGTGCTTTTCGCGGATCTCCAGCGTTATCGACCAGTTCTTGCCGAGCTCCTTATGGGTCCTGCGGAAAACCCACATTGCTGCGAAGGACAAAATCGTTCCAACGCCGACGGCCCATGCATGGGCAGGATAATCGGCCATCCGTGGAATGCCCGTCGCGACATAGATTCCGGGCACAACCGCAAGGCCCAGAAGAGCCGCGGCGAGCCCGATGGTCTCGATCTGTGAGCGTTGATCTTGGATAACCCGTAAACGCTTGGCGCGACGCGCGAATGGATAGCGAATAACGTACCAGGCGACGACCCCGAGCACCCAGATGATTTGGCCGGCCCCTGCTGCCGATGCGGTCAAATTGTTCACCAAAGCCTTTCTGCAATCCGCGATCGTCGACGCACCCCAGCGATACGACCACGCTCGCTCCCCAGTTTCATCGACAATTTAGCGGAAGAATCAAATAGTACCAGAGCAGCTCGCCGACTCGCTGAGATAACGCCTCAAGCCGTGTTTAGCTCTCGAAGCTGCGTAATGAACTGTTGCGGCCTGAGCCAGATACCGGGAGTCTTATATCCCATGTGTCGTGCGATGTTCCCCACCCAGGCATTGCAATTGTCGACCGTTGCTTGCCACAGATGGGAAGTGGCCTGCTGCTTGCGTATGAAAGCAACAACATCAGCGTATTCGGCATCGCTAAGCATGACTCGCCAGCTAGCCGACCTGTACTGTTCTTCCAGGTCACCATCGGTCGCTCCGGTCGTGGCCGGCACCGGTACAAAATGGCCCAAGACGTAAGGCCCAGGATCCGGCGAGGCCGGCGCAAGGCCCGCAACTTCGGGATCGATCATCTTCCCATTCTCGTCGGCGCGTCCAAAGACCACATAGGTATGGCCGTAGGTGAGTGCATAGCGCGAACGAAATTCGATAAAGTGGCCGGCTTTGTTTTGAGCGGAGGCTGTTGCCGGGCCATGGCGGTTGGAAGTGTACCGGGGTTGGGGACTTTTATCTTCCGTCTGGCACGATGCTGTCGCCAACGCCAACAGGATTGCAAGCGAAAGGCCACCCATTCCACGCATCATCGGTACGCTCCATTAGAAAGCCCTGACAAGCGCGGGGCTTGAAGTAAGCGATCAATTCTTCGCCATTGTGATTGTAAGCAGGATCATTTGGCGGGTTTTGGGAGGGGGGGTCTAATCCGGCCCCCCCTCTCATTTAAGGCTAACCTTACTTGTAGACTGCCGCTGCTGCGGGCGGCGGTGCCTTACCCTTTCCTTTGCCAATGTCTGCGCAAGCGCTGAGATTGGCAACGGCTAAAACAGAGATGATTGCGATTAGAATTCTGCTCATCAAAGAAGTCCTCTCTCCTCAGGATTGCATTACTTATGGTAGGCAACGAATCAAATAGTAGTCACAACTAACATATAGGCCTAGTGCAGAAAGAACACACTGCGACGGATTATCTGTGTTTTTTCTAACCTTCTTAAGTTGCCCGTGGTCAAACTGTTGGGGTCGATGAATGAACATTCGATCAGATGACCAGCACCCGCGTCCCTACAGGGGCGCGGCTATAGAGGTCGACAATATTTGAGTTTGTCAGACGGATGCATCCGTTAGACACCGCATGACCTATCGACCAGGGAGCGTTTGTACCATGCAGCCGGAACATAGTGTCATGTCCGTCCTGGTAGAGGTAGAGAGCCGCCGCGCCTAGTGGATTGAGCGGCCCGCCCGGCACGCCGTCCGCATACTGCATCAGACGAGGCTTACGTTGCATCATGTCATCGGTGGGCTTCCACGACGGCCACTCCGCCTTACGTCCGATGGTGGCTTCCCCTTTGAAGCTCAACCCCTCTTCACCAACAGCAACGCCGTAACGCGTTGCCCGGCCACCTTGCTCGATGAAGTAGAGATAGCGCTCCGACGTATTGACGACAATCGTTCCCGGCGGTTCGCCTCCATCGTAAGCTACCTCTTGTCGCCGAAGGCGAGAATCGTTATCCGGGTCCCTCCCAAAGACGTTGTATCCAAGCGGAGGTCCATCCTGCGACCCCGACACGCATCCAGAAATCATCAAAGTCAGACTACCGAGCACCAGCCCCCGGCGCGTGACGCGGCTTTCGTCCATTTCCACCTGCCCAACAATAGATCAGCCCTACGCTCGTCTTTAACATCGCCGCGTTTCAGAAGCTATCACCACATTAGCTGATTCTGATTGAGTGATTTGAGAAACATCGAAAACCGAAAGCTGCATCTGTTATGATTGTTGAGCGAGCGGCGTGGGGTCTTACACGGGCTCTACCATTCAGACGCTGGATACGGCTCCGCGCGGCTGCAAATGTGCAGTTGTGTATCGTCGAGGAAACCACTTGCATCAACCATCGGCCTCTGCTCGATTAGCACGAACTAAAAGGGGAGGGATATTATGAAGCTAGGCCTCGACGGAAAAGTCGCGGTTGTGACAGGGGCTGGCTCTGGGATCGGGGCCGCTATTTCCCTTCAACTCGCCGGCGAGGGAGCCAAGGTTGTCGTTGCCGATCTTGACGTCGAAGGAGCGCGGCGCGTCGCCGACGAGATTTGCGCGCAGGGAGGCCAGGCTTGTGCCTTTGCAGTCGACGTTTCCGATGCAGAAGCCGTCAAGCGGTTAGTCGATTTCAGCGTCCAGACCTATGGTGGCCTCCATTTAGCGGTCAATAACGCGGGGTTCGATGGTGTGCGAAAGGCAACCGCGGACTACCCGCTCGACCAGTGGCGGAAGTTGATGAGCGTCAATCTGGATGGCGCCTTTTACTGCATGAAATATGAGATCGCCGCCATGCTGTCGGGTGGCGGCGGCGCTATCGTCAACATAGCTTCCATCCTCGGTTCGGTTGGATTGCCCTTTGCATCGGCGTATACGGCGGCCAAGCATGGTGTTGTAGGACTGACGAAGGCTGCCGCAATCGAATATGCGCGAATGGGCATCCGTATCAATGCCGTCGGTCCCGGTTGGATTCAAACGCCGCTTCTGTCGGAGCATTCGGAAGCAACAAGCACCCGACGTATGGAATTACTCCAGCCCATGGGCAGACGCGGAAACCCTGAGGAAGTGGCGGCTCTCGTATGTTTCCTTCTGTCGGAACAGGCAAGCTTCATCACTGGGAGCTGCCATCTGGTGGACGGAGCTTATACTGCCCATTAAACACGGTAAAACCGAATCAAAGATGGCGAGCTGCTTTGTGCGGCCAACAAACTGCACAGCCGCCGCCCTCGCAGTGAGGTTGCGCTCCCTAAATATTAAGGATTTTCAGCTATTTCCTTCGACAGCTTGTGAGACTCAGACCGGGGCGTGGAAACGCTACAAGGTTAGGAATAAGCATGGTGGACGGGCGTGCAGGCTTAAGCCAAAGGCGTCTGTGCCAGACTAACCTCAGGTTTCCAACGCTCGGCTTCTGCAGCCTTGCGCATCTTTGATCCTCTGATGCGGCTAGTCCGGTTTTTGGCCGGCACACGGGCGGAAGGACGGTGTGTACGGAGGGATGACAACATTGCGGGAAGACTATCGAAGCCAGCGGAATGGCTATCTCGACGCCCCATTGTTTTCTCCGGAACAGTGGCTCAGCTCCCTGACGCCAACCGCCGTTTGGCGACTACTGATCCTCAGCTTAATCTGTATGGCAAGCTTGGATTGGCTTTTCCGGACCAGCGGCATTCACAATGTCGGCCTGCTCTATATGCTGCCAATTTGTGTCGCGTGCTGGCGTTTCGGTTTCAAAACTGGGATGAGCATCGCGGTCGCGGAAATCATATTGTCGGTTGCGACCACACTAGGAATTTCCGGTCATCTCGACGCAAACGCGATGGTCGAACTGGTAATGCAACTTATCAAGTTCGGATGTGTCGCTGGTGTCGTGACGCGCTTCCGGCAAAGTTTCGACCGGGAACGCCTCCTCGCGCGGCGAGATTGGATGACAGGAATTTTGAACCGGCAGGAGTTCCAACGCCAGGCTGAAGCAATGCTGTCATCGGCAACGACGCGCAATCAGTCTTTGCTACTTGCCTATTTCGATCTCGATGGCTTCAAGGCCGTTAACGATCGGTTCGGACACCAAGCAGGGGACCGGCTCCTGCAATGCCTTGCAGAAGAGGGGAAGGCACTAATCGGCTTGGAGGACTGTTTCGGACGGATAGGCGGCGACGAGTTTGCCATGTTGATAAAGCTATCCAAGGCAGAGTGCGCACCAGAAGTGGCTGAGCGGTTGCACGCGGGATTCATGGCGGCATTGGAGAGCACTGGCCATAGTGTCACATGCAGCATGGGCGCGGTAGTCGCCCTTCCTGGTGACAGCGCTTCGCTGCACGAGCTGATGCGCCAGGCTGACCAGCTCATGTATGCGGTGAAACGCGATACGAAAGCTGGCTTCAGCTTGGCGAGCTGTACTCCTCCGTCTGACTCTGAATCCTTGCTGTCTCCAAGACGTCAGACATGCTCGGCATCATAAGGCGACGGATGTTTTCACGTCGAGGGCGGCGGGATCACCCAAACACGGTAAGTGGATTGGGACTTCTCGCTGATATTTCTGAAAGATTATAGTTCCATAAGATGCCTTATGCACTTTTAGGTTTGCGCGGGGTACATTCTATTTCCAAGTGCGACATGCCAATGATTTCAATGGCTTCACTTTGGAGATTTTGGCATGTCCCGATGCTATCAGCAATTGACCCTCGCCGATCGTCGTCGCCTTCATCATCTTGTCGAGCGCAAGGTGCCGATCAACGAGATGGCCCGCCAGCTCGGTCGTCACCGCTCGACCATCTATCGTGAGATCAGGCGCAACACGTTCCATGACCGCGAGCTTCCCGAATACAGCGGCTACTTCTCGACGGTTGCCGATGACATTGCCAAGGAGCGACGACGGCGCTTGCGAAAGCTTAGACGCCATCCGCATCTGCGTCGTATGGTGATTGAGAAGCTGGAGGCCTACTGGTCACCGGAGCAAATCGCCGGCCGTCTGCTGTTGGACGGCCTGAGCCTTGTTCGCATTTGCAAGGAGACGATCTACCGCTTCATCTACGGCAAGGAGGATTACGGGCTGGGGCTTTATCGCTATCTGCCGGAGGCGCGCCGCAAGCGCCGCCCCCGTGGCTCCAGAAAGCCACGAAATAGCGTGTTTCCCGCCAGTCATCGGATATCGCAACGACCTGATTTTATTGGCAATCGGACGAGGTTCGGTCACTGGGAAGGCGACCTTTTGATCTTCGAACGCGAGCTCGGTCATGCCAACCTCACCTCGTTGGTCGAGCGCAAAAGCCGCTACACCGTGATGATCAAGAACCAAAGCCGACACTCCCGTCCGATCATGGACAAGATCATCGCAACATTCTCTCCTTTGCCAGCCTTCGCACGCCAGAGCTTCACCTTCGACCGCGGCACCGAGTTTGCCGGATTCAGGGCTTTGGAAGATGGGATTGGCGCGCGCAGCTGGTTCTGCGATCCCAGTGCACCCTGGCAGAAGGGAGCCGTCGAAAATGCCAACAAGCGCATTCGTCGCTTCATGCCAGGCGATACTGATCTCGCAGCCGTCTCTCAGCGCGACTTGATCCACCTTGCCCGCCATCTCAACGACCAGCCGCGGAAATGCCTCGGCTACAAAACGCCAGCGGAAGTGTTCCTGGCGCATTTGCATGAGGAGGGGTGATCCCCTACCCTAAACGCCGGCATGATGCACTTGGATGAGCTTCTCCACGGGGGTGGGTTTAGGCGTTTCGTCAGGTATCCCTCTCGTAGCGATTCAGCCAATCTCGTCGCGGTCTCACGATGCGACCGGAGCCGCATCGTTCCTTGTCGAAACTTTCCGGCGCCTTCGGATTGACGCCTCCTGACGCCTCCCAGCGGGCACGTTCTTCAGCCGCCGCAAAGCGGGAAATCGACTCGCGATTCCCAGGATCACCGTCTGCCAGCATATCAGCCACCAATTTGACGATTTGCGGGACGGCAACGCTCGTTCCGCTCATGGCGATCACAGACCCGCTTCTCGAGCCGGCCCCGAGAATGCCGTTGTGAACCCGTGAATCGTCGCTGACGCACGCTGCGTCCGGTCCGACGCGATGAGAAGGCTCGTCGCGGGTTGGCGCGACCGGACCACCGGCTGCATATTTTGGCGGGGTGAGATCCTTCTGCTGGACCCCGCCGACCACGATTGTTTCATCTCCGGTAGCGATGGCGTTGATGAGGCCGCCTCGCCTGATGATACAAGGATTGCCCTTGTCATCCACGTCCACCACGTCGCCGGTTATAGGATCGAACCGACGATAGCAGTCTGCCTCGAAATAGGATTGCCGACCACGGCGCGAATATCCGTAGATCACATCGTCCCATTGAATCCATGCTTCCAGCTCCTGTTCGGGGCGCAGGCCGGAGTTCGTGATGATGACCTTCCAAACTCCTGCCGGCGCTGTCGCGCCGCCCGCCGCGGGGTTGTCGAGGGGTCGCAAGCGCGCCGTGGGTTGCAGCGAGATGATAAAAACGCCCCGTTTCGTGGGAGACGAACGAAAGGCGTAATGGGCACACGCGACGACATCGTCGTTCGAGACTAGCTGGACTCCCGAGCCCACCTCTTCCTTGAGGGGCGCACTCCGTAGCCCAGACGGTGTTTCGACGGCTACGGTCACCCGGCTCGCACCCGGCTTTCCTGGATCGTACGGCAACCAGATTTCCATCTGCGTTGGCGTACTATCATCGGGCTGAACGCGCCATTTGAGAGACACCGGAGTGCGGGTCCCATTGAATTTAACCGCGGCGTGGCATCGCGAAAGATTTGCATTACCAGCGGGCAAGACAATGCGCAGCGGTGCGCCCCGCTTGGTAACAAAACCGTCGAGAGCTTGCTCGAGATCGAGAGTGCCGTCGTGCGGTCCTGCGAGCATGCCATAGCTGAAATTGATGACAACCGGCAGCGGCCGCCATGAGTCGTCAGCCAGGTGACCCTTTCCTGCGAGCCGATCTGCTCGATCGAGGATGTATTTGATCGCGGCCGTCGCAAATGTCTTGAGGTTCGAACCGGAGGTATCCGCCGTCACCGAAACCGGAAGCTGAACGGCGATGATCGGGCGGTTCATTGGCGCGTCGACTGGATCGTAGCCGGCCGCCTGATCGAGTACATGGGTGCCGTGCGATAGTCGCCAGGCCGCGGCCTTGTGGTCGGGATCACGAAAGTCGATCAGACCTGCTTCTCGATAGAGCCCCTCCTCGTCAATCAGCCCTGTTTGGTCGTAGGCCTCCAAGAGTTTGTCGATACCTCTGTGCCGCGGCTGATCGAGTTTACATATCTCGCTTCCGAAATCGACAGTTGAACCGTTATTGTCAAAGATGCCGTCCTGACGCCAGACATACTGAACACGTGAGCTGCCGTCAGCGAGGCGAAAACGCTCATGGGCAAAAGCGATTCCATCATCGATGATACCAATAACAACTGTACCCTTCGGCCAATTGCCGGGGGAGAAGACCGGTAGAGGGACAGGTTTCGATGCTGGAGTGCGGCTCTTCCAGTGATTGGGCAACGATTTCGGATTGAGGGGTAAGCTCATGTCGATCTGTTTCGCGGTCGTGCGAATTTGGCCGAATGGCCCCTCCCCGCGTGCTAGGTCATCGAACACGGCTCTTCTCACAAACGCGATCATGTGTTGGCCCTTTGTCGCATCATGATAGAGAGACGGTACGAAGACTCCACTTTCCCACCCGCCTTGCTGAGCATCGACCCTATGAAAGGTCCTCATCATGTCCACCATGGATTCGTCGAGCGGACCGATCGTACAGGGGATCAAGACGTCATCGTGACCCCGTGAAAAATCACGAAAGCCAGGCCCGAGAACCCAATCGGCGTTAGGATCTATCCCTTCGATTCGGCAATAGCTGTGTTCAAGGTCGGTTTTTCGCCATTCCATGATGGCTTCTCCCTCACTGTTGGGTTGGAACCAGGGCGATCAGGACCACTCGGCTAGCGCCTTCTCCCACAGCCAGTCGAGGATAGAAGAGGCGGCTCCAAGTTTGTAGCGGCCCAGCTCCGCGGCGCATGGAGACCTCGTATCCGGAGCAGTTTGCCGCTGCTGCCGAACGTCGTACCATCCTGTCCAATCGAAATCGGCATCTCCCGGATAGGCTTCGCCGTTGAAGGACCAGGCATAGAAGTTGGCCGCCCCACTAAACCGACGGCAGAAATATTCGCCTAAGGTCAAACCCAGGAGCGCACCCGCCGCACTGTCGACTGGAAAGTGCACCCCGGCTACCTGCCGATTAACAGCAACCCGCGCCGCCTGCCGAAGCAGTTGGACAGCATAAATGTCCTGCTCGTAGACGGGATTGGACGAAGCCCGGAGAAGCCGCACCAGTACGATGGCCATCGCAAAGGACTCAGTCGAGTGGCCGCTGGGAAGACTGCCGTGTTCCGGCGTAAGGATCATTGGCTGTATCTGTGGCGAGTATTCGATTGGCCGTCGGCAGGCGAGCGCGTGCTTCATGCGAAATTCGACAAACTGAGCGAGCCGGAAGACGGCCCCTAACAGTTCAAGCGTCCAACGCGCACGGTCTGGGGCAATGTATGCGATGGAAGCCAGGAATGCGGCCGGTCCATCGCGTTGCGCCAGAATTTCGGTGACTCGATCCGCCCGCAAATCGGCATAGTTCGCAACAAGCTCAAGTTGGCCACGGAAAACTTGCTCAGTAGGCCGGACCATTCTGACGAGCGGACGATAGGTGACCTTTGGCACGGCGTCGTCCGGGTCAAACTCAACGTCCAAATGCCAGACATTCATGCTTCCTGGAGAAGCATCCGTACCCTGAGAGAAGCCAATGCGGGAATGAAGCTCGAAGTCGACGACCTGCTCTCGCCGTTCCTGAGCCCACCTGGCCATGTTGCCAGAATCTTCGAGATCAAGCTCCGGAGGCACCGCTTCAGGCCGGCGAAAATTGCCGACAATTCCGTCGCGATTGTTTATCAGCGCATCAGCGACCAGCGGCGCGTCCGTTCCGAAGAAGACGTCATCCTCCTCACCGTGTCCGCCATGTCCGCCGTGGCCGCCATGACCGCCGTGTCCACCATGCCCCCCTTGCGATGCCTGCGGTGATATGTTGCTCATTTGCCCATCCCCCTGTTAATGCATCCCTTATTGCGGCACTCCAGCTTTTAGCAGTACGTCGGCGATCAGCTTACCGATTGAGAAAGCTGCGCCTGGCGTGCGGTCCAGGTACCCGCCAACCGTGAATGCGGGCTCCAGCCTCAATAGCTCACGCGCGGATTCTCGCGCTTCCTCATGCATGCCGAGCTGCCACTGTGCCACGGTGAGAACCCGCCAAGTCGAGGTGTGCATTCGGTTCGCGCGCAGAGATCGATTGGCAAGTTCCAAGGCGCGAGCGTAGTTGCCGGCCGTCAGGTTTGCTGACGCGGCCAGCGAATCGTAGAAAAACCGATGCAGATCGAGAGGGGACAGCATAAGCGCCAGCTCCGTATCCCTCACCGCTTGCTCTCCCTCGTCACAAAAGGCGTGCATCATTCCTCTCAGCAAGAGGGCCAGCGCGTCACTCGGGTTGGTGTGAATGGCAAGGTTGTAACGTTCCCGTGCGATATCGAAATGCCTGAGGAGGTTCATATGCACGAAGCCATCAACCGCGAGGGCGAGCGAAAATTCTGGATCAGAATCAAGAGCGCGTTTTGTCAGATTGAGCGCTCGGTGGGCATCATCCATGACGTCGTCGGACCAGCCCTGCTGCACGCGAAGGACATGCCACTTCGCCAACCATGCTTGCGCGAGTGGCTGATACGATCCGCGCTCCAAGATCGCCTCCAGCATTGTGCGGGCGTCGCTGAAGTCCCTAAGCCTCAGGCGATGCATTAAGGTAATGGCGCCCATGAGCAGCGCATAGCTTTCAAGGGTCGGAAGCGGCTGCGAGCGCGTACGCAGCAGTTCGCGTGCCATGATCGCATTGCAGATTTCGGCAACTACGTGACTAACGATTTCTTGGTCGCCTTCGAGAATTCCTATGATCCGCTCCGTGAGGCGATTCTCCCAAACGATTTGCCCCGTCTTTGTTTCTACCAATTCCGCGTCGAGACATACGCTGTCGCCGGTCACGCTGCAGACCCCTGAGACGGCGTAGTTTGCGTGCAGATGCAGTCTCACCTCGTCGAGGTTCAGTCTGCGTCCTGCGAAAGCGGTCGTTGAGAGCCGTGAAATAACGTTGAGTTCCTGCATACGACACAGAGCGCGGATGATTTCGTCGGCCAAGACCTCGCCCAGGATCCCCTGTTCTGCAGCTTCGCCCCGGACGGCGAAAGGGATGACCGCGAGCGTTGGGCGCAGTTCTCCTAGCGACCAGTGCGACTGGACGATGGGATGGGGTCCCGGCGGTCCAATTCTGAAGGCGCGTACGGGGGCCTCGATGTTCTTCAGATAGCACTCGCCCAGATCCTCAACGTCGGCATCGAGGTGAGGCGTCAATTGTCCCCGCGCGCGCGCAGAGACAACGATTTCGCCCGGACCGGCGAGGCCCATGAGCCTGGCGGCGAGGTTCACGCCACGTCCGTAGAGATCTTGGTGCGATATGATCACATCGCCAACGTCGATGCCTGCGCGTAGCAGTATCTGACTATCGGGCGGCTGTTCGGCGTTGTCGCGAGCACTCGCATTTTGGATCTCAAATGCTGCCGAAGCTGCCGCCTGCATATTCTCGAATTCAAGAAGCATTCCATCACCGAGATGCTTGACGACGCGCCCCCCCGATCCGGGCAGAATGGAGTTCTCGATACAGTCCATCATGCGGAGCCAACGCAAGACGGTGCCTTCTTCGTCATGTTCAATGAGACGAACGGAATCCACGACATCGATGAATAGAACGGCTCGCGACGCGTGCCCCAACTCGCTTGCGTTCATGTCGCTGCTCTTTTCAGATAGAGTATATGCAGCAATGCATATACGTGCTTTTCCGAGAATCCCGATAAGGATGAAGTTAAGAGCGTTGGACCCCGAGTACCCCAGAAATGGTACACAACATCACGTAGTATTGATATCACCCACAACGTACCGCCTTTGGGTTAGGTCACGCACTGCTGTGTTTTTTGATCCCGGAACGCAAGAATATCGCCCTTCCCCTTCCTATTTCTCAATGCGCCAAGATCCGTCCCAGTCGTGGGATGGTGGTTTTGCTTTCAGGTTTTCGATGCGAGCAAGCAGGCCGAGCGATGGTCCGTCATCCGGTATTATCTCCAGCGATGCCTTGAGCGCGCCAAGCGCGTCATCCCATCGACGTTCTCGGTATGCCGTGAGCGCTTCCCGATAGGAGTCCCGTAATGCCATCCGTTCCGGCGTCAGTTCGCCACTGCGTCCAAGCACCTCAAAAATGACCTCCGGACGAGTTTGGCCAGCGACGACGATCCGATCGATCTCCCGAAACTCGAGTGCGGTAGCCGCCGCAGCGATTGTTTTCTCGCTGACCAGATTGCGGGTGCCGTAAACCTTATTTGCGCCTTCCAGGCGGGAGGCGAGATTTACCGCGTCACCCATCACCGTGTAACTCATCATGATGTCAGAGCCGATGCTTCCGACCAATGCTTCACCCGTCGCGACGCCTATCCGCAAATCGCATTTCTCGATCGGCGTGCCGCGAACGCCGAGCAAGTCGGGGATTTCCCGCCGTAGCGTCTCAATACGGTCAATCATGTCCAGAGTGGCCAGACATGCCAGCCGCGCGTGATCTGTCTCGTCCACGAACGGAGGGCCCCAATAGGCCATGATGCCGTCGCCTATATATTTGTCGATGATCCCGCGGTTGGTCCGGATAGGCTCGGACATGAGGGAAAAATAGCGGTTCATAACCTTGACCAGACCTTGCGGCATCAAGCCTTCGCTCAGGCTCGTAAATCCCCTGAGATCGCAGAACAGGACCGTCATCAACCGACGCTGACCTTCGGCCGCGGTCAAGTTTGGGCGATCGATGAGACCTTCCACGACGCGGGGATCGATGTATTTGCCAAACGTTTCCCTGACGCGCTGGTTGTCGCGCAACTGAACGACCATTCGATTGAACGCAGCCGCCAGCTCTCCGATTTCGTCGCGCGTCGTTACAGCGATAGGTTGATCGAGATGGCCGGCCTCGACGGCACGCGTTCCCTCCAGCAGCCCCCGAACCGAGCGAATGATGCCACCGCTGACAAGGTTGGCGAAGATCAATCCGAGGACGGCGGCAAGCAGCGTGGCGATTGCAGAGATCAGGACTGCTTGAGACTGCTCTTTCCTGATCGTTGCGATGGCGCCATGGCTCACTTCCAGCATCTCCTGACGGAGGGTGTCGATCCTTTGATCGAGTTCGTCCCGGAGTGCGTCGACGCGCGGAAGGCGATCTCTCACGCCGGCAAAGTCCCGCGCATCGAGGAATGAAAGCAGTTCCCCTGTCTCCTTGCGCAGCAGACTGCGGCCATCACTCAACAGACTATCGATCCGGCTATCGACGCGCGCCAGTGCCGCGTTATCCGAGGGCGTATTCGTATCTGAGATGACCGCATTGATGAGGCTGCGCGTAGCCTGCGCCTCGCGGTCGACTTCAGCGCCCTTAGCGTCGTACATCTCCTTGCGAGCTTTATATCCGATCTCGTCAGGTGGATCCTGCATCTTTGCGATCACCATGCGACGCAGCGCCAGCGCTCTTTCAAGCGACAGAACATGGATCCGCATCAGATGCTCGTTGGCAGGATTATACCTTTCCGTCAGCTCATCGAGCAGATGGCCGAGCCGCCCAACCATCACCATCGACAGTACAGAAGTCGCCATCATCAGGACGATCAAGCCGGCAGCGATCGCGACGATCCGCCTTCGGATCGACTGCTTGATCATCGAGCCGGAAATTTTTCTCAGGTTCTGAACAAGGAGAGAATTTGAAATGTTTATTCCCCCGCACGCGCATTCAATCGCACCTGGATTGTCGTAGCACAAAGCCGCTTTTCGTTGAAGATTAACCAGGAGGAGTAGCTTCGCGCCGGGTTCGACAAACGAAGCGATTAGGCCAAGGGGCGGCGATATTTTGTGGAGCCGTGAGGTCGATGGCGGCAGGTTTATGGCGACAATTTGCCAGCGGCGCCATTCTGCTCTTTTCGTCGAGGCTAAAGCCGGCATAGGTTGGCCGGATCAAAATTCAGAGAAGGCTGGAGCCCCATGGCAACGCATCATTTTACTCCGACGGCCTATCACAACGTCATTGGGTCTCTTCCCCCGGCTTTGCGCATCGCCGACGGAGACACTGTCGTTACGCAAACGCTCGATGCCGCCGGCTACGACAAGGAAGGCGTCCAGCGGGCCCCCGGCCCGAACCCGATGAATGGTCCGATTTTTGTCGAAGGCGCGGAACGGGGCGATTCATTGAAGGTCGAAATCCTCAGCATGGTGCCGACACGCGACACAGGTTTCACCCGAAGCGTCGTTGCGGGCAATGTCGTCGACCCGGAAGACGTACGGACGCTGCCGCTGGGCGAAAAGGTCATCTGGCAGATCGATCGTCAGGCATTGGCGGCCTGGCTTGCGGAGCCGGTCACGGGTCTTGAGTCTTTCGTGTTGCCGCTATCGCCGATGATTGGCTGCTTCGGTGTCGCCCCCTCGCTCGGCCAGGCCATATCCACCGCCACCAGCGGCGAATTCGGTGGCAATATGGACTACCGGCTGCTCGGACCGGGCACGACGATCTGGTTTCCCGTCTCTGCACCGGGCGCCCTCTTCTTCCTTGGCGATTGTCACGCCGTACAAGGCGACGGCGAGATCGTCGGAACCGGCATCGAGACCACCTTCGAAGTGACGGTGCGGCTCAGCGTCGAAAAGAAAAAGATCGTCTGGCCGCGTGGCGAAACGGCAGACGACATTTTCACCGTCGGCAATGCCCGACCGCTCGACCAGGCGCTGCAGCATGCAACCAGCGAAATGCTTAGGTGGCTGACCTCCGACTACGGCCTCAACAAGACCGCCGCCAGTCATTTGCTTGGCCAAGTCGTGCGTTATGATGTCGGCAATGTTTTCGATCCGGCCTATACGATGGCCTGCCGCGTCTCCAAGGCTTGGCTGTCGCGGCGATAAGCTTTCGGGCGGTCAACTCGCGTCCAGCGATTGATCCCGCCTTTGGCGGGATACGTTCATCTCCTGCCGCTCCTGTGCCATGCTGCTGACAGCGGCGCGTAGGCTCGGATGACGGGACATGAAGAGATTGAAGTCGCGGCGTTCCAGAACCAGGAATTGGCAGAAATCGACCGCCACCACATCGGCGGTGCGGCGTGCGCCGGTTAACACCGCCATTTCGCCGAAGAAGGAACCGGCGCCGAGCGGAATCTCGTTGTCTTCGAGCTGCACCTCGACCGCGCCGGACGCAATGAAATACATGCTGTCGCCCCGGTCACCGGTGCGGATGACGCGATCGCCCGGCGAGGCGGACCTTGGCCGGAAAAGCAGCAGAAGCTCCTCCTGGGCGCTTTCGTCGAGCTCGGCGAACATCGGAAACGTCTCGAGCAACTGCTCGATCTCCAGGTGATGCTGACGGTCCCTCTCCTCGCGCTCTTGGCTGATAATAGCCAGCTCGCGGCAGAGGCGATCGTGCTTTGCCGAACCATAGCCGGCCATGCGCACCGGCCACCGGGAAAAGGCCGATTTTTCCAGCTTCTCCACGGCAAGGAAAACCAGCGGGTTGATCGTGATCGACAGAATGGCACCGGCAAGGATCAGATCCTGCCCTTCGCGCGGCAGCAGACCCAAGGAGACGCCGAGACCGGCCAGGATGAAGGAAAACTCGCCGATCTGAGCAAGTCCTGCCGAAACGGCAAAACCCATGCTGGCGGGATAACGCAGCAGCAACACGACGCAGAAAGCAATCAGCGACTTGCCGACAATGATAAGGGCGAGCACTCCGAGGACCATCAGCGGTTCGCGCACCACCACCGACGGATCGAAGAGCATGCCGACGGAAACGAAGAACAATACTGAAAAGGCATTCTGCAACGGCAGTGAATCGGCCGCCGCTCGATGGCTGAGATGGGACTCGCTCATGATCAGACCGGCGAAGAAGGCGCCGAGCGCGAAGGAAACGCCGAATATCTCCGCCGCCCCGAAGGCGATGCCGAGCGCGATGGCAAGAACGGAAAGCGTGAAGAGCTCGCGTGAACCGGTCCGCGCGACGGAGGTCAGCAGCCAGGGAACGATCTTTGGGCCGATGAAGATCGCGACGGCGGCAAAAGCCGCCACCTTGACGAGGGTAATGCCTATGGTCAGCCAGATCGGGCCGCTGCTTGCGTGCGTGCCCACACCGGCGTGGCCGCCAAGAACGCCGGCAAAGGCCGGCAACAGGACGAGCGCCAGCACCATCGCCAAATCCTCGACGATCAGCCAGCCGACGGCGACGCGGCCATTGGCGGAGCTGACCAGATTGCGCTCTTCCAACGCCTTCAGCAGCACAACGGTACTGGCAACGGCAAGGCTCAAACCGAAGACCAGGCCGGCTCCGAGGTCCCACCCCCACAGCGAGGTCAGGCCAATTCCCAAGAGGGTCGCGATGGCGATCTGGCCGATGGCGCCGGGAATCGCAACCCCGCGCACCGCGAGCAGATCAGCCGCCGAAAAGTGCAGGCCGACGCCGAACATCAAGAGGATGACGCCGATTTCGGCGAGCTGCGACGCCAGAGCGGTATCAGCAACAAAACCCGGCGTCGACGAGCCGATCATCACACCGGCCACGAGATAGCCGACCAGCGGTGGCAGATGCAGCCGGTCGGCGAGATAGCCGAAAATGGCCGCAAACACGAAACCGGCGGCAATCAGTGCTATCAATGCGACGTCGTGCGGCACGGCGGCCCTTCCCGTTTTGCGGCGTTTACCGCCTCGTTCCCTCTGTTCGATACTACGCTAGCACCGCTTTTGCGGGAACGTCTACCGGTTCGGGCATGATCGCGAAAGGGCAGATGGTGTTTTCAGACAGGATCATGCTGCGCAAAAGACAAACCCGCCGCGCCATTTATATGACGCGGCGGCCAACAGCAGGTGCTTACTGATCCAGGACGATCTGCAGCTTGACGTCGCTCGGCCGTGCTTCCACGGCTCGGTCGAAGGCTTCGATCGACTGTTCGAATTTGAAGGTTTCGGAGATCAGCGGCTTTAGATCGACACGGCCGGACGCGATCAGCGCGATGGAGCGCTCATATTGATGCGCGTAACGGAAGACGGTCTCGAGGCGGATTTCCTTCGTCGATGCCGTGGAGATATCGAGACCGACCGGGGCAACCGGCAGACCGACCGCGACGATAACCCCGCCCGGACGCGGCAGTTCCATCACCGTTTCCCAGGCCTTCGGCGAGCCGGAGCACTCGAACACGACATCGGCGCCCCAGCCGTCCGTCAGGCGCCTGACCTCTTCGACCAGGTTCTTCTCGCGGATATTGACCGGGATGACGCCCTGATATTGGGTGGCGATATCGAGCTTCGGCTGGGCAAGGTCGGCAACGATGGCGCGAGCGCAACCGCCGGCAAGTGCGGCGATCGCAACCATGGTGCCGATCGGGCCGGCGCCGAGCACGACGGCGGTATCGCCGGGCGTGATCTTCGCCTTCGTGGCCGCCTGCATGCCCACTGCGAAAGGCTCGACCATCGCGCCTTCGGCGAAGCTGACATTGTCCGGCAGCTTGAAGGTATAATTGGCCGGATGCACGACGAAGGGCGTCAGCACGCCATGGATCGGCGGCGTCGCCCAGAAGGTGACAGCCGGATCGACGTTATACATACCGAGCCGGCTGGCTTTGGAATTGGGATCGGGAATACCGGGTTCCATGCAGACGCGGTCACCGACCTTCAGATGCGCGACGCCGGCGCCGACTTCGACGACCGTGCCGGCCGCCTCATGGCCGAGTACCATCGGCGCATTCACGACGAACGGACCGATGCGCCCGTGCGTATAATAATGCACATCCGATCCACAGACGCCGACCGTATGAATCTTGATCTTCACCTCACCCTGCCCGACCTCTTGCGGCAGGTCGATATCGCGTAACGCCAGCTCATGCTGGCGCTCCAGTACCAGGGCACGCATCTTGCTCATCACGTCATTCCTCTGTTCGGAAACAATCTCCCATCCCCGCACAGCCGCAAGGACATCCTCAACCGTTATATAGCCATGACCATGGTCACAAAACGACCTTTCTGCGAAGCAAGAGGCAGATAGATACCGCTCCATACGGAGCGAACCCCTCGCCAATCCAATGCATTAGGCGGCACTTGTTAAAGGTCATTCTATTATTCGTATTGACTAGAGGTTGATTTTGTTGCCTTTTAGCGCGCACGGAACGGGGAGACATGTAAAATGGTATATGACTGGACCGGTCAGCGCACGCGCCGCTTAAAAATGTTGCGTGCCGCAAGCATAGCAGTGCTTCTTCTCCTTTTGATCGCCGTGCCCACTCTTCTCTTGCGCTATAACCTTATCAACTATCATTTTTGAGCCGCCGGGCGGCTGCGACCCACCCTGCATACTCCTGCCGAAGGCGACCGTTCAGGCCGCCTTTTTCGCGTTCGGCTTCGGCTTGCGCGAGACATTGTCGCCGGCCTTGGCATCGAGCGGCAGGCAGTCCAGAACTGCAAGCAGCGCAATGATGCCGAGCATGATGAAAGCCAGGCGAAATTCGATTGCTGCGATCCCGCCTACCCCGAGCGGCGTGCTGACCGCCTGGCCAATACGGATGCCGATGGCACCGACGGCGATCCCCATACCCGTGGTCACCTGAAAGGCCGTGCTGAACAGCGTGTTCGCGCCCGTCATCTGCTGCGGCGGGATATCGGCAAAGGCAATGGTGTTCAGCGCCGTGAAATGCATCGACCGGCACATGCCGCCGATGAACAGCACAGGGATGATGAACCAGAGCGGCGTATCGGCCGAAAACAGCGCGCAGGCAGCGATGAAGATCGCATTGAGGATGCCGTTGACCACCAGCACCGGCTTAAAGCCAAAGCGCCGAAGGATCGGCGTCGTGCCCGGCTTCATCGCCAGATTGCCGGCAAAGACCGCCAAGGTCAGCATGCCGGCGTGAAAGGCGCTGAGCCCGAAACCGACTTGGAACATGAGCGGCAGCAGGAAAGGCACGGCGCCGATGGCGATACGAAACAGCGAGCCGCCGGAGATGGTGATGGCGAATGTCGGCGATTTCAGTCCGGCAAGATCGATCAGGGGATGATTGGTTCGCAGAAAATGGAAGGTGGCGCCTGCGAGCAACGCGAAACCAACGCCGACATAACCCCATGCTTCCAGCCACACCAGATCGGGACGGCCGATCAGCTCAAGCCCGTACATCAGGCTCGCCAGGCCGAAACCGCTGACGACAAAGCCTGTCCAATCGAAGGGTGGTCGCGCGGAATTCTTGGTCTCCGGGATCAGCATGAGGGCAAAGATGAACGCCAAGATACCGAGCGGCAGATTGAGGAAGAAGATCCAGCGCCAGCTCGCATGATCGGTGATGAAACCGCCGAGCGGCGGCCCGAGAATGGGTGCCACGAGCGCCGGCCAGGTGATCGTCGCGATTGCCGAGATCAACTGATCCTTCGGCGTATTGTTGAGAACCAAGAGGCGGCCGACCGGCACCATCATTGCGCCGCCAATGCCTTGCAGGATGCGCATGGCGACAAAAGAGCCGACACCATTGGCAAAGCCGCAGAAAACGGAAGCCAAGGTGAAGATGACGACCGCGGTGGTGAAAACCAGGCGAGCGCCGAACCGATCGCTGATCCAGCCACTGATCGGAATGAAGACGCCGAGTGTCAGCAGATAGGCGCTCATGCCGATATTGAGATCGACAGGACGGGCATCGAAGGAAGCGGCCATCTGCGGCAAGGCGGTGGCAATGACGGTGCCATCCAGGTTTTCCATGAAAAACGCGCCAGCCACGAGCAGCGCAATCTTAAGCGGCCGTGAGCTGGAAGCTTGCGCCACCTCCCCCCGTTGGCGCGTGGACATATCAGTCATTCACAAAATGCTCCGAATCCGCTTTTCAACCTCGTCATTTAAGCGGTTCGGAATCGTTTTCGATAGCCTGAAATCGTCCTACCATTCGACAGAATGATCACGTTTCATTCAACGGCCTGATCAGAATTTGATCATGATCCGCGCCTCTTCAATTCGACCGCGCTACATTGAACGCCGCGCCCAGGAGCCGTCGATCCGGCGCTAGTAGGCATGCGCACGCAAGACATGGTAGAGTCACCCCGTCGAGATATGGCGCAATGAGAACGGCCGAATCGGCATCGAGCAACTATGGAACCGCTGCGAGCAAACCGAAAATATCAGCACGAAGCCCCAAAAGGGGCCGTCATAAGCTGAAGATTTTCTCGTATCGGCTCTTCAACAGGAATGAGAGTCCCGGATAATGAAATACGGCATTGGCGCAACGACTGCCTCTCGGGTGAGCCCGGAAACGAAACTGATCGTGTCGCAGTCGCCATTCGATGCCTATGTGCGCAAGTACGGCACGATCCCGCGGCGGGGCGTCTTCGGCTATTTCGTGCATGAACTCGGCCGCCGCATCGTCGGCGGCGACTATCCCGTCGGCTCGACGCTTCCGAACGAACCGGAACTCGTGGAGCAGTTCGGCATCAGCCGCACCGTGATCCGCGAAGCGATGAAATGCCTTGCCGGCAAGGGGCTGGTGGAGATCAAGACCCGTGTCGGCACGCGCGTCAAGGATCGCTCCAACTGGCATCATCTCGATACCGACGTCATGGTCTGGTACTACGAGACCGGCCCTTCGGTGGAGATCATGCGCTCGATCAAGGATCTCCGGCGGGTGCTGGAGCCGGAAGCCACCGCGCGAGCCGCTGCGCGCGGCACCGCCGACGATCTCGCCGCCATCGCCTCTGCCTATGACGACATGGTTTCCACCATTGGCGACGTCAACACCAATGCCGATGCCGACCTGCGCTTCCACACCGCGATCTTTGCCGCGACCCGCAACATGATCTACGCGCAGCTCATCGATTTGATCGCCGTTGCGATCTACGCCAACCGAGCGCTTTCGAGCCATGACGAAGTGGCGGAAGGCCAGAAACGTTCCCTGCCCTATCACAAAGACGTCCTGGACGCGATCATTGCCCGCGATCCCGATGCGGCGCTCAAGGCCTCACATCGCCTGCTCGACGCCTGGCGCATCGATCGCTACGATTTCTGAGGCGGCAAAGACGGCCGTTGATTGTTTCCACAGCGCCGGAAGATCATCACGCAAGAGATTGTAATAACGATATAAACCCGACGGAGTGCATCGCATTCCGCCGGGCTTTGCGCAATATTTCAAATATGATGAGCTCAGTGCGTCATTGCTTCCTGCGCATCCGTCTTCGGTACTTGCCGGCGGCCGGCATCATGCGCCACCGGGATGAGCCAGGTGGTCGCAAAGGTCAGGATCGCGACGACGACAACGCCCCAGAAGCTCCAATGCAGGGCCGCATCGAAGACGCCGCGGATTGCCGGATCACTGGCGAGATCAGAAAGGCCGGTCGGCTGGTTCAGGACGCCATGCAGCTTGGCGGCCAGATCGCCGCTGCCGAAGTGGACGATGCCGATATTGAGCACGGCGCCCAAGGCGGTCGCGCCGAGCGTATTGCCGAGGCTGCGTGAAAAGATGATCGACGCCGTGGCGCTACCGCGCATCGACCATTCCACACTCTCCTGCACGAGCACGATACTGGTGAGGCTGATGAGACCCATGCCGAAACCCATCAGGAAGGAGCCGATACCGGCCAGAACCGGGCTGCTCTCCGGCGTCAGGAACAGGAGGAAGGCCGCGCCGAAGGGGAACATAAAGCTGCCGACGCGCAGCGTCCTGCGAATGCCGAACGCGCGGAAGAAGCGGCTCGATAGCATCACCGCCAGCGGCCAGCCGACAATCAGCATCGTCAGCGTGAAGCCTGCCACCAGCGGCGAACGGCCGAGCACACCCTGTACGTAGATCGGCAGAATAGTCGTCAGCCCGATCAGCGCCATGCCGGCCAGAAGCGTCGCCGCATTGCTGGTCGCCACTAGCCGCCGGCCCCAGAGCTCGATCGAGATGATCGGCTCCGGCGCGCGCCGCTCTTGCAGGAGGAACAGCACGCCGGTGACGACGAAGACGAGCGCGAGCGTGCCTAGAATGCCGAATCCGGAGTCGGTCTCGGTGAGGATCACCAGCAATGAGATGATCGATATCGAAAACAGGATCGTGCCGAGATAGTCGATCTTCGCCTCGCGCGGCGTGATCTGCTCATGCAGGAAAAGGGTGAAGCCGATGATGGTCAGCACACCGACCGGCAGGTTGATCCAGAAAATCCAGGCCCACGAGAAATTATCGACGATGATGCCGCCGGCAAGCGGGCCGATGACGGCCGACACCGCCCAGACACTGGCGAGCACGCCCTGCACCTTGGCGCGCTCCTCCAGCTTATAGAGATCGCCGACCACGGTCATCGTCACCGGCTGGATGGCACCGGCACCAAGGCCCTGCAGCAGTCGGAAGGCAATCAGCGAAGCCATCGACCAGGCCAAGCCGGCGAGCGCCGAACCGACGAGGAAAATGAGGATACCGCCGATCAGGATCGGCTTGCGGCCAAAAATATCCGACAGCTTGCCATAGATCACCGTCGTCGTGGACTGTGCCAGGAGGAAGGCGGAGAAAACCCAGCTATAATAGGTAAAGCCACCGAGCTGACCGACGATGCGGGGCATGGCGGTGGCAACGATCGTCGCCTCGACCGCGACCATGAAAGTCGCGAGCATGATCGAGACAATGACCAGCGGACGTCTTGAACGATCGGCCGTACTGGACATGACATTCCTTTCTGACTGTTCCGCCCGGCAGCAAACGCACGCGAACCGTCAAAGACGGCCATGGGCGAACGATAAATTTTGGAATCGACGTCGAAGGATTAAACAACTGCAGGGGCGTCGGCCTGCTGAAACATTATAGTAAGCTTTGCATACTTATACCAGCATGTGTCAATCGTTTGACAAAGGGCATGCCTTGTTCGCCGATTGGCTCATCTTGGCGGCCGTGACGCCGCAATTCGCGTGTCACCATACGCCATCATGCAATGCCGTCGCCTCTTCGCAAAGCATCGGCCCGACAACCTCGACTTTACGCTGGCCCGCTTCGAAGACCACGCGACAGGGCAGATCAAGTGTCGGATTTTCGGGATGATTGCCGATAATCGCCTTCAACCGGCTTTCACTGAGACCATAGACGACACGGCCGACGCCAGCCCAATAGGCGGCGCCGGCGCACATGGCACAGGGTTCCGCGGAGGTATACATCGTGCATTGCACGAGGAAACCCGGCGAATATTGCTGCGAAGCCCGTGTCATCAGTACGCGCTCGGCATGGCCGGTCATATCCTGCGTCGGATTGAAAGCGTTTTCCTGCTCCATCAGCACCGTTCCGTCTGGGCCGACGAGAATGGCGCCGAAAGGATGATTGCCGTTAGTTCGCGCCCGCGACGCGACCTCGAAGGATCGGCGCAAAAAGACTTCGTCGTCGAGAGGTGCGGTCATAGGTCCGGGCCTTGCGATGAAACAGGATATCAGCAGCTTGCGCGTTGCTAACCTGGCTGACAAGTCGCTATTTCGTGGCATAGCAGGAAACGCGCTGCCCTTAGGTGGCGGCGATCACGCTCTTCGGTTCGAGATAGGCCTCCAAGCCAAAGACGCCGTATTCGCGACCGATGCCGGATTGCTTGAAGCCGCCGAAGGGCGCCATGGGCTCATTGTGAAATCCATTGATCATCACTCGCCCTGCCACGATGCGCGAGGCGGCCGCGCGGGCGTGCTCGGGGTCGGACGAAATCACATAGGCCTGCAGCCCGTAGACGGTATCGTTGGCGATGGAGATCGCTTCCTCTTCCCTCCTGTAGGTGAGAACGCAGAGGACCGGCCCGAAGATTTCCTCGCGGGCGATCGTCATGTCGTTGGTGACGTCGGTGAAAACGGTCGGCTTGACGAAATAGCCACTTTCCAGACCGTCCGGCCGCCCCTCGCCGCCGACGAGGACCGCTGCGCCGTCCCGAATTCCCAACTGGATGTAGTGCTGCACGCGCTCATATTGCTTTTGGCTCACCATCGGGCCGATTGCGGTTGCGGGATCACGGGGATCGCCGACCTTGATGTTCTCGACCGCAGCCTTGAGCATTGCATTGAATTCCGCCGCACGCGATTCCGGCACAAGCACACGCGTGCCGGCAATACAGGCCTGGCCGCTATTGGCAAAACCGGCGGCGATGACATGCGGGATGGCCTCGGCAAAATCAGCGTCATCGAGAACCACCGTCGGCGACTTGCCGCCAAGCTCCAGCGTCACCCGCTTCATGGTTTCAGCCCCTACACGCAGGATCGCCTTGCCGACGGCGGTTGAGCCGGTGAAGGAAATCTTGGCGATGTCGGGATGGCTGCTCAATTCGGCGCCGACCACATCGCCGCGGCCGTTGACGATGTTGAACACGCCGGCCGGCAAGCCGGCATCGTGCAGGCACTCCGTCAGGATTTGCGTCTGCAAGGCGCTCATTTCACTCGGCTTGATGACGGCGGTGCAGCCGGCGGCAATCGCGGTCGCGAGCTTGTTGCAGATGAAGCCGTAATCGTTGTTCCAGGGCGTGATGAGGCCGACAACGCCGAGCGGCTCCATGACTACCTCTGCCGATCCGATCCGCCGCGTGAATTCATAATGCTCGAGCGTTTTCGCGGCATTGAGAAAACAATCTGCCGCATAACGCGTTGCCCAGGCAGCGCGGGAAACCGGGGCGCCATATTCCTCGATCGTCGCCTCCGTCAGAGCTTCAGCCTTTGCGAGAACGGAATCGTGCAGCCGGGTCAGCAAGGCGATGCGCTCTTCCTTGCTTGTCTGTGAAAACGACGGAAAGGCCCGCTTGGCGGCAGCGATGGCGCGGCGCGCATCCTCGACGTCGCCGAGCCGGACCTTGCCGATGACTTCGCCCTTTGCCGGATTGAAGAGATCGAAAAGCTCCTCCCCGTGCGGCGCAACGAAACTGCCGTCGATGTAAATCTTGTCGATGATCCTCATGATGATCTCCTTCTCCGCGATGCGGTTTTTGTGGCTATTTCCGATATAAGCCGATAGGTTTGCATCAATAAGCGGGACAAAGCGTCATGAAGTGGTGCGGAAATCGGGATAATGCATAAGTCCGGATTGATCGAACTCGAAGCCATCATCGCGGTCGCCCGGCGCGGCAGTTTCCGAGCCGCAGCGGTGGAGCTCGGCATGTCGCCGACGGCGCTGAGCCATGCCGTCGCCGGATTGGAAACCCGGCTTGGTGTGCGCCTGTTCAACCGGACGACGCGCAGCGTGTCGCTTTCAGCCGCCGGCGAGCAGTTTGTCGCCACGGTCGCACCGGCGCTTTCGGACATCCACGGCGCCATGGAAGCGGCAAACAGCCACCGTGACACGCCGGCCGGTATCCTGCGCATCAACAGCTCGGTCGGTGCAGCACGCCAGATCCTGACGCCGATCGTTCTTGAATATCTCAAACGCTATCCGGACATGCGTCTCGATCTGGTGACCGAGGGCCGAATGATCGATATCGTCGTCGTTGGCTTCGATGCCGGCATCCGTACGATGGATACCGTTCCGAAAGACATGATCGCCGTGCCCTTCGGCCCGCCATTGCGCTATGCCGTGGTCGGATCTCCCGCCTATTTCGAAACGCACCCACAGCCCGGCAAGCCACAGGATCTGATGCAGCATCGCTGCGTCCGTGCCCGGTTGCCGAGCGGCGCGCTCTATCGCTGGGAATTCGAAAAACAAGGCGAAGTGCTGACCCTCGATGTTCCCGGTTCCCTCACTCTCGACGAGCCGACATTGATCCTGGAAGCGGCCCGCGAGGGTGCAGGCCTGGCATATCTTTCGGAATGGTCCACCGCTGCCGATATCGCTGCGGGACGATTGGTGCGCGTCCTGGAGGACTGGGCGCCTGCTCTGCCCGGCCTCTGCCTCTATTATCCCAGCCGCCGGCTCCTGCCGGCCGGGCTGCGGGCGCTCGTCGATTTGATCCACGAGGTCGGCCGGCATCGCTGACTGCCGAAAGTGGCGCGCTTGCCAGCAACGCGCTCAAGCTGTTCCCTGCAAGTCCGAGCAATGGACTTAAGCCATTTTTGTGATTTATTGCGATTAATTTGTTCAATTGCTAAACTTATTTTCAAGCCAAAATAATCGGCAAATACCCAGGCGGAACATCGAATTGCTCACCTCTTCGCAGCGACAGCTCCTGCGTGTCATCAGCGAATCCGGCCCGCTCAGCCGGACGGTTCTTGCCGCATCGATGGGGCTCAGCAAGGCAGCGATGAGCGGGATTGCCCGCGATCTGATCACGCTTGGCGTCCTGCATGAAACCGAAACGGTCTATGGCCAGGGCCGGCCGTCGATATTGCTTGATCTGCATCCTCAAGGCGCGTTCTTCGTCGGCATTTCACTGCTTGAGGATCCGGCGCCGATGGTCCTCAGCGATCTCAACGGTAAGATTATTGCCCGCGAGAATATGCCCTTGTCGCGCGATCCGGAGGTCATAGCGAGGCTGATCGCCGATGCGCTTCCGAAACTGCTCGCCGGGCGGCCTGATGTGGCAGCCAAACTATCGGGGCTTGGCGTGGCGCTCTCCGGGTTTGTTGACGAGAAGCAAGCCAATTGCGTGCAATCTACCCTGCTTGGCTGGCAGGACGTGCCGCTTGCTAAGATCATCCGACAGAAGACCGGCATCGAGACCTTCATTGAAAACGACGCCAAGGCGATAGCCGTCAGCGAAAAGCTTTTCGGCACTGCCCGCGACATCCGGAATTTTAGCGTCGTCTCGTTGGGAGACGGCGTCGGATGTGCCCATTTCATCCGAGGCAAGCTCTATCGTGGCAATCACGGCGGCGCCGGTGAGATCGCCCATTGCACCATCGAGCCCAACGGCTCGCCCTGCCGCTGCGGCAAGCGCGGCTGCCTCGACACCGTGGCCTCGATAAACGCGATCAAGGAAATGTCGAAGGCGGAAGGCCTTTCCTGTACATCGCTCACCGAGCTGGAGGAGGAGGCATCGGCTGGCAATGCCGTCGCCATCCGCATCCTACACCGGGCCGGCGGCGCCCTTGGCCTGGCGATCGCTCATCTCATCCAGTTCAACGATCCCGGCATGATCTTGATCACCCATGTCGAAGGCAATTTCGACGGATTGTTCGGCACCCTCGTGCAGCAAGCGATCGAAGCCAATGTGTTGCCGCGCTATGCCGGGCAGACGCCGATCCGCACCCAACGCGTCAACGGCGACATCTGGGCGCGAGGTGCAGCCAGCATCGCCGCCCACAATTTCCTGATTAGCCCCAACCCGAATTGAGGTTTTCCATGCGTATTGCCGTTGGTGGCATTCATATCGAATGCAGCACGTACAATCCGGTTCTGAACGAAGAAAAGGATTTCCGCGTCGTGCGCGGCGAGGAACTGACGGCCGCACCTTATTTCGCATTTCTCAAAGACTATGACGCCGAGTTCCTGCCGACGATCCACGCCAGGGCCATCGCCGGCGGGCCTGTTGCGCGCCACGCCTATGAAGCCTTCAAGGCGGAATTCCTGGAGCGGCTGAAGCCGCTCTTGCCGCTCGACGGTCTCTACCTTGCCATGCATGGGGCAATGTATGTCGAGGGCATGGAGGATGCGGAGGGCGATTGGATCAGCGCTGCCCGCGAGCTCGTCGGCAACGACTGCATGCTTTCGGCGAGCTACGATCTGCATGGCAATGTCACCCAGCGCATTATCGATGCACTGGACATGTACTCCACCTATCGCACCGCGCCGCATATCGATGTCGAGGAAACCATGCGTCGTGCGGTGACGATGCTCGTTAAAAGCCTGAAGACCGGTGTGAAGCCCGTCCTGCTTTGGGCGCCGATCCCGGTCGTGCTGCCCGGAGAGCGCACCAGTACGGTCGATGAGCCTGCAAAGAGCCTCTATGACTTGCTGCCCGGCATCGATGCCATCGATGGTGTCTGGGATGCCTCCCTGATGGTCGGCTATGTCTGGGCCGACGAGCCCCGCGCCACTGCGGCCGCCATCATGACCGGCACGGACCGCTCCGTTCTCGAACGCGAAGCCAAACGGCTGGCGCAGGCCTATTGGGATGTCCGCAAGGATTTCGTCTTCGGTTGCGAGACCGGCTCGATCGAGGAATGTGTCGCCAGGGCGATCGCCAGCCCGACCGCGCCTGTGGTGCTTGCCGAATCCGGCGACAACCCCACCGGCGGCGGTGTCGGCGACCGCGCCGATGTCCTGGCGGAACTTCTCGCCAAGGGCGCGACCGACGTCGTTTTCGCGGGGATTGCCGACAGAGCGGCAACCGAAGCCTGCTACGCCGCCGGCGTCGGCGCTAGACTCGATCTCACTGTCGGCGCATCGCTGGACACCGAGGGCAGCAAACCGGTGACCGCCCCGTTCACGGTCAAGTTTCTGCTGAATACCGACGATGCCACAGACCGCCAGGCGGTCGTCTCGGTGGGTGGCATCGATCTGGTGCTGTCGGTCAAACGCCGCCCCTATCACAACACTGCCGACTTCACGCGTCTCGGGCTCGATCCGCACCGAGCCAAGATCGTCGTCGTGAAGTCCGGCTATCTCTCGCCGGAACTGGCTCCAATCGCCAATCCGAACCTGATGGCGCTCTCGCCCGGGGTGGTCGATCAGTTCGTCGAGCGGCTGCCGCGGCTGCGCAAGCAGAGGCCCACCTACCCCTTCGACAAGGATTTTACTTTCACGCCCGAGGTGGCGATTTCAGCTCGTTCGGCGAGCCGCCGCTGATTGCTGGGAAGGCCGCGTGCCGCAAAATTATTATGCATCGTAATATATTGCGAAAGAGCTTGACGCCGCGCATGAGTTAACCTTGTATTGAACCAATTGAAAATTGGTCCGATACATAAAACATCATGACAGCGGGCAATCTTCCCGAAAATTCCACCTATGCCCTGGAAAAGCTCCGGGGCCTGTTGGAATCGGACAAACTGGAACCGGAAGGCAAGCTGCCGACAGAGCGGGCTCTTTCGGATATGTTCGGCGTCAGCCGCCGCGCCATCCGGCGGGCGCTGGAAGTGCTGGAGACCGAAGGCCGCATCTGGCGGCGCCAGGGGTCGGGGACCTATGCCGGCCAGCGCCCGGATGATTGGAGTCAGCATGTCGGCTCGCTCGTCGCCGGCACCAATCTCATGGAAGTCATGGAAGTGCGCCTGCGCATCGAGCCGCAGCTCGCCCAGCTCGCCGCGATGCGCGCCAAACCCGACGATATCGAGCGCATGTACGAGCTGACGAAAAAGATCTTCGCCAGCGGCGATGCCGATAGCCGTGAACTTTGGGACGGCGCGCTGCATCGCCTGATCGCACAAAGCGCCGGCAATCAGTTCTTTCTGACGATCTTCGATGTCATCAACCACGTTCGTCAGGACGAGGCTTGGCAAACCATTCGCGAATTGGCCCGCAGCACCAACAGGACGCGCCCGGTAACCTACGCACAGCATATGGCAATCATCGATGCGATCGCTGCTCGCGATCCGATGAAAGCTGCCGAAGCCATGCGCGAGCATCTGCTGATGCTGCAGGAAAGCCTGATCCGCGTCACCTCGCTCGACGCGCAGCATCCGCAGAAGGAGTCGGCCGACGAGTTTGCCGAGGATTTGAAATGACCGCGCGAAGCATGAATCATCTGAAAGGATTGCTGCAATGACCGCATTTACGACACGTCCGGAAATTCTCGGCACCTTCGGTGTCGTCACCTCCACGCATTGGATCGCCTCGGCGGTCGGCATGAGCATCCTCGAAAAGGGCGGCAACGCGTTCGATGCGGCTGTTGCGACCGGCTTTGTCCTGCAGATCGTCGAGCCGCATCTCTGCGGTCCCGGTGGCGATATGCCGGCGGTGATCTATTCCAAGAAGAAGGACAAGGTCGAAGTCATCTGTGCCCAGGGGACGGCTCCCGCCGGCGCCACGCTCGAACATTATGGGAGCGAGGGCCTGTCTCTGATCCCCGGCGACGGCCTGCTTGCAACCGTTATCCCCGGCTCCTTCGGCGGCTGGATGCTGATGCTGCGCGACTATGGCAAGCTCACCGTCCGCGACGTCCTCGAGCCAGCCATCCACTATGCCGAAAATGGCCATCCCGTGCTGCCGCGCGTCTGCGAGACCATAGCCGGCCTTGCCGATTTCTATCGCAAGGAGTGGCCGACCTCCTATGAAACCTGGCTGCCAGGCGGCTTCGCTCCCGAACCTTGGTCGAACTTCAAGAACCCGGTGCTTGCCGAAACCTGGAAGCGCGTGGTCGCGGAGGCGGAAAGCAAAAGCGGCCGCGAGGCGCAAATCGAAGCGGCGCGCGACGCTTACTATCGCGGCTTTGTCGCCGAGGCGATCGACGCTTACCTCCGCAAGGCGGAAGTCATGGATGCGAGCGGCCAACGCCACAAGGGCGTGCTGACGGCCGATGACATGGCCAACTGGTCGCCAACGATCGAAGAGCCGCTGACTTATGACTATCACGGCTGGACGATCGCCAAGATCGGCCCTTGGGGCCAGGGGCCAGCTTTCCTGCAGACGCTGTCGCTGCTGAAGGGTTTCGATATCGCAGCCATGGATCCGGCCGGCGCAGATTTCGTCCACACGATCACGGAAGCGATGAAGCTCGCCTTTGCCGACCGCGAGGTCTATTACGGCGATCCGAACTTCTCCAAGGTGCCGCTCGATATCCTGTTGTCGGATGCCTATGCCGAAGAGCGCCGCAAGCTGATCACCTCGCAAGCGTCCTATGACCTGCGTCCCGGCAGGCTACCCGGCTTCGAAAGCCAGTATGACCTCACCATGGACATGCTGGAAACACCGGAAGCCAAGGCTGGCGTGGTCTACGAGCCGACCATGTCTCATCTGAGGGAAAAACGCGGCGATACCGTGCATATCGACGTCATCGACCGCGAAGGCAATATGGTCTCGGTGACGCCCTCGGGCGGTTGGCTGCAATCTTCGCCGGTCATCCCCGGTCTCGGCTTCTGCCTCAATTCACGCGCGCAAATGTTTTGGCTGAAGCCCGGCCTGCCTTCGTCGCTCGCGCCCGGCAAGCGGCCGCGCACCACGCTGACGCCATCGCTCGGCCTCTACGAGGGTCGTCCGACGCTTGCCTTCGGCACGCCGGGCGGCGACCAGCAGGAACAATGGCAACTCTCCTTCTTCCTGCGCTACGCCCATCACGGCATGAACCTGCAGGAGGCAATCGATCAGCCGCTGTTCCACAGCGCGCATTTCCCGAGCTCCTTCTATCCCCGCACACGCGAGCCCGGCAGCATTACGGCGGAGGCCAATTTCAGCGCCGAGGTGCTCGATGCATTGCGCAAGAAGGGCCACAAGCTGACGGTCGCGCCGGAATGGACGGTCGGCCGGCTGACCGCCGCACGGCGCGATGCCAGCGGCCTGCTGCGTGCGGCCGCCACGCCGCGTTTAATGCAGGCCTATGCGGTCGGGAGGTAATCTGATGCGGCTGGATCTGGCCGCATAACGCAATCGTGCCGTTGACTTCAGCCGGTTCGCGCGCTGATATCGGCAGCCTGTTTTCAAAATGATTTGGAGTGATTGTGATGACTGATACCGTGCTCGATATCCCGGTGAAGCGGATCGATGGCAGCGAGACGACACTTGCCGATTATCGCGGCAAGGTCATCATGGTCGTCAACGTCGCCTCCAAATGCGGGCTGACGGTGCAATATGAAGGGCTGGAAAAGCTCTACGAGGACAAGCGCGATGACGGTCTCGTCATTGCCGGCTTTCCTGCCAATGATTTCAAGGGCCAGGAACCGGGCACGAATGACGAAATCTTGAGCTTCTGCACCCTTACCTATGACGTGCAGTTTCCGATGTTTTCCAAGATCGCAGTGACGGGCGAAGAGCGGCATCCGCTCTACAACAGCCTGATCGCCTCCGGCGTCGAAACGACCGGTGATGGGCCGATGCGGGAACGCCTGGCGAAACACGGCCTCGAAACCGGGCAGAATGGCGGGATCGTCTGGAACTTTGAGAAATTCGTGATCGGCCGGGATGGCAAGGTCGCTGCCCGCTTCGCACCTGATGTTACGGCAGACGATCCGCGCTTGCTCTCGGCTCTGGAAAAAGAGCTGGCCCGCGCCGGCTGAGGCACGACGTAGATTTCGAAAAATATATCATAATCCCAATAGGTTACGCTTTCTCTAGGGCAGCAGCGCAAAGATGCTTAGCCCGGTCGTATCATTGCCTCCCCTCCTAGCCGGGAGTATCTTCCGGCTTCCGAATATATCCGGACGGAACGCTGCAGCAGTTCTGATGGGAGGAGGATGTCATGCGCGAACCTGATATGCAAAAACTTGACGCCCTGGTCGGACGCCTAGTCGGCGACGTCGGCGCGGCGGTCTCGGGAGTGTTGGTGACACTCGGAGACCATTTAGGCCTGTTCAAAGCCATGGCGGATGGTACGCCGATGACGTCGACGGAACTGGCCGACAAGGTGGGCGTGAAGGAGCGCTATGTGCGCGAATGGCTGTCGGCCCAAGCCGCAGCCGATTATGTCAGCTACGACGACAAGACCGAACGCTTCTACCTGACTCCCGAACAGGCGATGGTGTTTGCTGAGGAAAACAGCCCCGCCTTCTTTACCGGCGCCTTCGATGTCGTTCAATCCATGTGGATGGACGAGCCGAAGATCGCCAATGCTTTCAAGACCGGTAGCGGTCTCGGATGGCATGAACACAGCGCCTGCCTGTTCCGCGGCACAGAGCGGTTTTTCCGGCCGGGCTACAACAGCCACCTCGTCTCGGAATGGATACCGGCACTCGAGGGCCTGGATGAAAAGCTTCAGGCCGGCGCTGCGGTGGCCGACGTTGGTTGCGGTCATGGCGCCTCCACCATCCTGATGGCGCAGGCCTATCCGAACTCGACCTTCTTCGGTTTCGACTACCATCTCCCCTCTATCGAGCGGGCGAGAGCCGCAGCGAAGGAGGCAGGCGTCGCCGGCCGCATCACCTTCGAGCAGGCGTCAGCCAAGGATTTCCCGGCTGCCGGCTATGATCTCGTGGCGATGTTCGATTGCCTGCACGACATGGGCGATCCCGTGGGTGCTGGCAAGCATGTCAAGGAAAGCCTTGCTGACGACGGCACCTGGATGATCGTCGAGCCTTTCGCGCATGATTGCCTGAAGGACAATCTCAATCCGGTCGGCCGCGTCTTCTACGGCGCCTCGACCATGATCTGCACGCCGGCTTCATTATCGCAGGAAGTCGGTCTGGGTTTGGGCGCGCAAGCCGGTGAGATGAAACTGCGCAAAGTCGCCATGGATGCGGGCTATTCGCATTTCCGCAAGGCGACTGAAACGCCGTTCAACATGGTCTTCGAAGTCAGGGCATGAAGACCGCGCCGCGCGCTGTGAACGCGCGGCGCAACTCGATCCTTTAAAGACGCTGACCATCTTCACCGAACAGGGACGCGAGCGCCGGCTGGAAATAGACCGGCTGCTCGCTCTCCAACGCAACCTCCTCATCGGCATCGATGCGCACCGACATGGTCTCCTTGCCGACCTGGCCCCAGACCAGATTGTCCGAGCCCATGGGCTCGACGATGCTGAAGGTTGCCGGCAGGCTGGACATGCGGCCATTGGCAGGGGCGAACTGCATCTGTTCCGGCCGCACGCCGAGAGTTGCCGACCGGCCATCGCCGGGCGTGCCAGAAAACTCATAGCCATTCAGGTCGATCTTGCGTCCATCAGTCAAGATGAAGGCGGGCGCACCCCCATTGCTCGCCACCTGCCCCGATAGGAAGTTCATGGATGGCGAGCCGACGAAACCGGCAACGAAGCGATTGACCGGCCGGCGGTAAATTTCCTTCGGCGCGGCGAACTGCTGGATGACGCCGCCGCTCATGACGGCTATGCGGTCGGCGAGCGTCAGTGCCTCGATCTGGTCGTGCGTGACATAGATCATTGTCGAGCCGAGGCCGGCATGCAGGCGCTTCAGCTCGACACGCAGCTCGGTGCGGAGCTTGGCGTCGAGGTTGGAAAGCGGTTCGTCGAACAGGAAGACATCGACGTCGCGTACCAGGGCGCGGCCGATGGCGACACGCTGGCGTTGGCCGCCCGAAAGTTCGCCCGGCCGTCGCTTGCGCAACGGATCGATCTGCAGGATCTGCACTGCGCGATTGACGCGCTCGGCGATCTCGTCCTTGCCCATGCCGGCGATGCGCAGCCCGAAGGACAGATTTCCCTCGACCGTCATCGTCGGATAGAGCGCGTAGGACTGGAACACCATGCCGATGCCGCGATCCTTCGGTTCCTCCCAGGTTACGTTTCTGTCGCCGATCCAGATCTGGCCGCCGCTGATGTCGGTAAGACCGGCGATGGCGTTGAGCAGGGTGGACTTGCCGCAGCCGGACGGTCCGAGAAGGACGATGAACTCGCCCGACTGGATTTCAATATTCAACGATTTCAGCACGCTGACGCTGCCGAAATCGATTGCTAGTTCGCGAATGGAAACATTGGCCATGGATTATCCCTTGACTGCGCCCGCGGTGATGCCGCGCACGAACCAGCGACCTGAACCGAAATAGACGATCAACGGAACCAGGGCCGTGAGGATGGTTGCCGCCATGTTGACGTTGTAGAGCTTCTCGCCCTGGGTGGAGTTGACGATGTTGTTGAGCTGAACCGTCATCGGGAAGTTTTCCCGCCCGGCAAAGACGACGCCGAAGAGGAAGTCGTTCCAGATGCCGGTAACCTGCAGGATGGCCGCCACTACCAGGATCGGGATCGACATGGGGATCATCAGCCGGAAGAAAATCTGCCACAGTCCCGCACCATCGACGCGGGCCGCCTTGAACAACTCCATCGGCAGGCTGGAATAATAGTTTCGGAACAGCAGCGTCAGCACCGGCAGGCCGAAGACGGTATGGGTGATGATGATGCACGGCAGCGTCGAATAGATGCCGACGCCGCGGTAGATGAGCACCAGCGGATAGATGAAGACCTGATAGGGAATGAAGGCGCCGAGCAGCAGGACGGCGAAGAGAACGTTGGCCCCCCTCACCCGCCAGAAGGACAACGCATAGCCGGTCAGAGACGAGATGAAGATGGACAGTATCATGCTCGGTATCAGGATCTTTACCGAATTCCAGAAGCCGACGCTGATGCCGCCGCATTCAAGGCCGGTGCAGGCCGTGCTCCACGCCTGCACCCAGGCTTCGCCTGTCCAGACCTGCGGAAAGGCGAAGATATTGCCTTGGCGAATTTCCGGCATGGATTTCAGCGAGGTGACGATCATTACATACAGCGGCAGCAGGAAGAACAGAGCCGCTATGACCAGAAAGGCGTAGAGGCCGATACGCGCCGGAGACAAATGCTGGGGCTTACGCCCGGCCGGCCCCTCCATGGCGACTGCGACGGAAGATGGCACTGTCATCAGTTCCCCCTCGGTTTTTCACGGAAATATTCGTAGTAGAGCCATGGTGTGACCAGGATGACCACGGTGATGAACATGACGGTCGAAGCTCCGGTCGCGAGACCGATATTGCCGCGGCCGAAGAGGTAATCCATGATGAATTTTCCCGGCACTTCGGTCGAGATCCCCGGCCCGCCGCCAGTCGTTGCCAGCACCAGTTCGTAAACCCTGACCACGGCAATCGCCAGAAGCACGCTGGCGGTGATGATGGTCGGTCTCAGGATCGGAATGACGATGTGAAGATAGACGCGCCATGCCGGTATGCCGTCGATGCGCGTTGCCTTCCAGAGTTCGCGATCGACGCCGCGCAATCCCGCCAGCATGATTGCCATCACCAATCCGGACGATTGCCAAATACCAGCGAGCACGATGACGTAGAGCGCAAGATCGCTCTGGACGATCCAGTCGAAGCGGATCCAGGTGAACCCGATCGCGTCGGCGACCTTTTGCAGGCCGAGCGTCGGGTTCATGATCCACTGCCACACGAGCCCGGTGACGATGAAGGACATTGCGAAGGGATAGAGGAAGATCGTCCGGAACGTATTTTCGAACCGGACCTTTTGATCCAGCGCTACGGCAAGGAGAAAGCCCAGGATCAGGCAGCCGGCGATGAAGAGGATGCCGAAGAGAACGACATTTTGCAGCGACAATATCCAGCGCGCCGTCGTGAACAGTCGTTCGTATTGCTTGGTGCCGACAAAGATGTTGACGGGCAATACCTTGCTGTCGGTGAACGATATCCAGATGTTCCAGATAACCGTCACGACATAGGCGAGCAAGACGATGATAAAGGCTGGGAACAAGGCAACATAGGCGGAAAGATGCCTCTTCTTCCTAGTGGCAGCCGTCCCGGCACCGGTCCCCGCAATGGTTCCGGCAGCAGTTTCGGGGGTACTCATGACCTCAGCTCCTCCTCAGCATTCATGGAAACCGGCGGCAGGTAGGACCTGCCGCCGCATGGATGTCGGATGAGGCTTACTTCGCCTGTTCGATGACCTGTGCGAATTGGTCGGCGAACTGGTCGGCCGTCATGCTTGGGGTCGTCCAATACTGGGCGACGAGGTCCTGCTCCGTCTGAACGATGTCCTGAGCGGTGAGCACATCCGGCGCCAGAATCTGCCGGCTCGGATCCTTGAGCGCCATCAGGCCCTTCTGGGCGCAGGCATCGAGCTTGGACGTGTCAACGTCGAGGCGGACCGGCACGGAGCCTTTCTTGGAGTTGAAGGCGAGCTGGCCTTCCTTGGACATGATCACAGTCGCAAGCAGCGTCTGTGCATCCGTCGCCGTCTTGTCCTTCAGGACCGGGAAGACGAAGATGTCGCCGCCCATCATGAAGTTGGATTCGCCCGGTCCGAGGATACAGCCGAAATCCTTATCGGCGACCATGTTGGCATGGATGAACTCGCCCTTGGCCCAGTCGCCCATGAACTGGATGCCGGCTTTTCCATCGATCAGCATGCCGGTTGCTACGTTCCAATCACGGTTCGGGCTGCCCGGGTCCTGATAGTTGCGCAGCTTGGCGAAGACTTCCGCCACATGCTTGAACTTGTCGGACTTGACGGCGTTGGTGTCGAGATCCTTCCAGACCTTGGCATAGAGTTCCTTGCCGCCTTCGCCGAGAAGGATGGCATTGAACATCAACTGGAGTTGCCAGGGCTGACCGCCAACGGCGACCGGGATCAGGCCGGCGGCCTTGATCTTGTCGAGCGCAGCAAACATTTCGTCCCAGGTTTTCGGCTCTTCAGTCACGCCTGCCTTGGCGAAAACCGGCTTGGAGTAGAACAGCCAGTTCTGGCCATGGTCGTTGATCGGTGCGCCATAAATATGCCCCTGGAACTGGATGGCATTATAGAAGGCCGGCGTCAGCGCCGATTTCCAGTCCTGCTCCTTGGCGAGATCGTCGAGCGGACGCAGCAGGCCCTGCTGTGCCAGGTCGTTCATCTGCGTGCCGGTGTTGAACTGCATCGCTGTCGGCGGATTGCCGCCGATGATGCGATTGATGCCGATCGGACGTGCGGTCGAGCCGGACCCCGCGATCGCGGTGTCCACCCATTGGCCACCGGCGGCGTTGAATGCATTGGCCAGTTCCCGCACGGCTGCGGCTTCGCCACCGGATGTCCACCAGTGCAGGACTTCGGCTCTCTTCCCCTCAGCCTGAGCGCCGGTGACGCCCACTGCGATCAGCGCCGTGGCGCCAACCAATGCCATTAACAATCCACGCATATGCTCCTCCTCCTCTTGTGGCGTTCTTCTGAACGCCTGTATTTCAGCCGCCGCCGTCACAAGACCATCGGGTGCCGAATGCTGTCGTCCTCCAGAACCGCGCCGCCGGGCCTCCATTCCCTGCGGCGAACGGGCAATGCTTCCTCGGCATCGCCCGTTCGTCAAGCATGCAGTCTCAGAGGACTGCCAATTCTCCTAATTCTCTATAACCCAGCCTATGCGAAACGTCCCTCATTAATTGTGCGCGGGATCGGATCCGGACGGCCGCTACTGCTATGAATTGCAACCACCTTGCGCGACTGTGCCGAACGCTCGAAAGCGGTCATCACTTCCAATGCGTGGAAGGCGAGTTCCGAGGATACGCGATGCTGGCGCCCTGCGCGAAGGGAATCTACCATTTCGGCCGCGCCCAAACCACGCAGCCCGAGATGGCCCGGCACGCCTTCCGTGTAGGGATGGTCGACGGGGATCTCTTCCCAGGCTTCACCGCCATCGCGGAATATCTCAACCTTGCCGCTAAAATTATTCGGGTCCGGTGTTACCATGCTTCCCTCGGAGCCGTAAATCTCGATCTGATTGTGCTTGTGTTTGATGACATCGAAACTCGTGGCGATGGTGATCGTCGCGCCGCTGTGGAACTCCATCACACCGGTCAGATGCGTCGGCACCAGCACCTTGATCGTCTCGCCGCGGCGCGGATCGGTCTTCACCTCGCGTTCGATGCGGGTGATCTTGGCGGTGCCGAAAACTTCACGTACCGGACCGAGCAATGCGATCAGGTTGGTGACGTAATAGGGACCGACATCGAGCATCGGTCCGCCGCCGCGGCCGTAGAAGAAGGCCGGGTTCGGATGCCAATGCTCATGGCCGGGCAGAAGCAGCATGGCGGTGGCCGACACCGCCTTGCCGATGCGGCCCTCATCATACAGCCGGCGCGTCAACTGATGGCCACCGCCGAGAAACGTGTCGGGCGCACAGCCGAGGCGCAGGTCGCCGGCGCGAGCGATCGACATCAGCTCCTCGGCTTCCGACATGCTGATGCCAAGCGGCTTTTCCGAATAGACATGCTTGCCGGCAAGAAGCGCCTTCTTGCTGATCATGTAATGCGAGACCGGCGTCGTCAGGTTGATGATCAGGCCGATTTCCGGGTCGGCAAGCATGGCATCGAGTGAGACTGCCTCTATGCCGAATTGGGCGGCAAGCTTTTGTGCTGGCCCTTCATAAAGATCGTAGACCGATTTGACGCGGATGAAATCGAACACGTGCAGGGTTGCGACATAGGTGGCGCTGATGTTTCCAGCGCCGACGATGCCGACTTTCATGGGTGCGGTGCTCATGAATATAGCCTCTAGGAAATGGTGATGTTGAGTTCAGCGGCGGCGTCGCGCAGATAGTTCATGCCACGCCGCATCTCCTGATCGAATTCGGGTGTCGCCTCGCGGAAATGCGTCCAGTGCGACGCCCCGGGCGCATCCTCCAGCTCCAGCGTGATCGGACCGGAATAGCCGATCGCCTGCAGAGCGGCGAAGATCGCTTTCCAGTCGATCTTGCCGCGCCCCGGGCGCCAGTGGGCATTGGTATGGCCCTCATTGTCGGAGAAATGCGTGTTGAAGATGCGGTCGCCGAGCGCCAGTACGACATAGTGCGGCATGTCCCCGGCCGGAAAGAGGTGGCTTGGGTCGAAGTTCAGACCAAGGTTCGAAGCACCCGTGCGCTCGATCAACCGCAGCATGCCCTGGCCGGAACTGACCCAGCGATAAGGATGCGGCTCGATGGCGACGCGCAGACCGGCTGATCCTGCGATTTCGCAGGCCTTGGCGAAACCATCGACGACGGCGTTGTATTCCGCCGTCCAGTCCCATTGCGGCTCGACGGCGGCCGTCCACTCCTGCGAGATCGGCCGCTGCAGGATCGGCTTGACGTCGGATTGGAATGGATAGGGCGTCATGCTGGTCATGATCGGCGCGCCGATCTCCGCCACGATATCGACGCCGCGCTTGTAGCCGTCGAGATCGACGGTGGAAAAGGCGGCGCCCGCCTGGCGGCTGAAGGGCAAATTGAAAAAGAAATTGGTGAGCGTCAGCCCCTCATCCGCAGCGATCTCCTTCAGACCGCGGATTGTCGCCGGCGTATAATAGTCCAGCATATCGACCGACCAGGCGGTGAGTTCGAAACCCTTGCAGCCGGTACGCGCGAGCCGCTTCAGCGACGCCTCGTAGGGCGGGTTCCAGTTGAACGTCCAGATTGGCGATCCGAAAAAAAGCGAGCCGGCGCCCATGACATCCTCCCATGGAATGCGGTTGCCTGCGAGATACGAGGCTCCCGTTCTCTAGCTGACATTCTCTGCCGAACGGAGCCTCTTATCCCTCCAATCAGCAATTCGTAACGTTACGAATGATAGATGGCCGCAATTCTGTCAAGCAATCCTTTTCAGCCCGTTAGGCATGGATTCTCCGGCGTCACCTGAAATGATAACGTTACGAATGGCTTCGACGGATCACTTGATGTTTGGAAGCGGATCGAAATTATGCAGAGAGCGCCTGGCTGTCGTGATCCACGAATTCCGCATGCACCAGTTCGCGCAGATTGACCGGATCGTCACCGTCGATCGCGCGGTATAAGAGGGAGGCAAGGCGCTCCCCGATGGTATAGTTGGAATAATAGAAGGCGCTGAGCGGCGGATTGAAGAAATCGTGCAATCGGGTGCCGCCATAGGTGATCAAGCCGAAATCCTTGCCCGCATGCCGGCCGGCCTTGCGCAGCCCGGCGAGGAAGCCGAGAGCTGCCTCTTCACTGGCAACGAAGGCGCCGGTCGCCTCCGGATGCCAGGCGACGATATTTTTCGCCAGCTCCTGGCCGCTGTCCGGCGTCGTTGCGGCAAAGTGAATAAGGTCGTCGGGAACGATGAGGTTGCGCGACGTAAAGGTCTTGCTCCAGCCTTTGACGAATTGCAGGCTGTAAGTGAACTGGCTGGACGGCGCGATCAGAAGCGGCCGGTGATGGCCGGCATCGAGCAGCAGCCGCGCTGCTTCCGCACCGATCACCTCATGATCGAGATCAACGCTCGGGTGGACACTCAAGAGTTCGGTGCGCCCGAAGGTGACGAAGGGCGTGCCGACCTCCAGCAGATATTTGACGCGGTCGTCCTGCGGTCTCGTATGGGTAATGATGATGCCGTCGACAGAGCCCTCTTCGACGAGATCGCGAACCGTCGCCAAGGGATCGTCTGCCTGCAACTGCGGCACGACGGTCGTCCGGTAGCCGCAGCCCTTCATATGGCGCGACACGCCTTCCACCAGCGAGGCGACGACGATGTTCATCTCGCCTTCGCGCTCGAAGGGCAGCACGATGCCGATGGCATGGGTCTTGCCGGTGCGGAGATTGAGGCCGCCGAGGTTCGGGCGATAGCCGAGTTCGCCGGCTACCCGCTTCACCAGCTCGATGGTTTCGCGATTGACCTCAGGGCCTTCCTTCAGCGCGCGGCTGACGGTGGTGATCGACAGGCCAAGTGTGGTCGCGACAGTGCGCAACGTCACTCGCTGACCCGCATCACGCCGCAAGCCGCGCCCTATCCCCGATCCCTGCATGCTGGACAAATCCCTTCGCTTCACTTCGCCTGCCCGACAATGCCCGCTGTCAAATGCGCGTGCAAGCACGGCCCTTGGGTCGTCAGGATGTCGCGATCTCTATTGATGGCTTTCCCCAACAAGAAAATCGAGGTCGCAGCCGTCCTCGGCCTGGAGGACATGCTTGTTGTAGAGGCCGAGCCAGCCGCGGGTCTCGGCGGGAGGTGCGGGCGTCGGATCGCGCTTGGCAAGCTCCGCCTCGTCGACCAACAGATCCAAACGCCGTTCCCTGACGCTGATGCGGATCAGGTCGCCGTTGCGGACCAGCGCCAGCGGCCCGCCTGCCGCGGATTCAGGCGAAACATGCAGTACGATCGTCCCGTAAGCCGTGCCGCTCATGCGCGCGTCCGAGATGCGCAGCATGTCCCTCACACCCTTGCGCGCCAGCTTGGCCGGTATCGGCAGATAGCCAGCCTCCGGCATGCCAGCGGCCTTCGGGCCGGCATTCTTCAGCACGAGAATATCGTCTTCCGTCACCTCGAGATCGGGATCGTCGCTCCGCTCCGAAAGGTCCTTGAGCCCTTCGAAAACGACGGCGCGGCCGGTCTTTTCAAAGAGCCTCTCGTCGGCCGCCGCGCGCTTGAGGATCGCCCCTTTTGGCGCCAGGTTTCCGAACAGCGCCACGAGACCGCCGTCAGCGCGGATCGGCGTTTCGGTCGGGCGGATGATCTTATCGTCCACCCAGGCATCATCATCGGGAACTAGCTCAGCAAGCGTTTCTCCCGTGACCGTGCGTGCCGATAGGTCGAGGTGATCACCAAGACGCTTCAGCAATGCGCCGACGCCGCCGGCGTAGAAGAAATCCTCCATATAGGCGTCGCCCGTCGGCTTGAGATCGACGAGCACAGGTGTTACGTCGGACATCGCATTCAGCGCCTGCAGATCGACCTTCAGGCCGAGCCGTCCCGCGATCGCCGCCAGATGGATAATGGCATTGGTCGAACCACCAATCGCGAGCAAGGTCTTCAGCGCATTGTCGATGCTCGCCTGGGTGACGGTCTCGCGAACGGTCGTTCCCGACGAAACCAAGCCCATTGCGGCAGCACCCGTCGCTTCCGCTGCTCGCAGGCGATCGGCATGGACGGCGGGAATCGCTGCCGTTCCGGGTAACATCAGGCCCATCACCTCCAGCATGATTGCCATGCTGCTGGCCGTTCCCATCACCGCGCAGGTGCCCGCGGTCGTCGCCAGAGCGCCTTCCACGGCATCGATCTGCCTGTCGTTCAGCTCACCGGCGCGATAGCGGCCCCAGAAACGGCGGCAATCCGTGCAGGCGCCGAGCCGCTCGCCTTGATAACGCGAGGTCATCATCGGCCCGGTGGACAGCACGATTGCCGGCTTGCCGGCGGAGGCCGCGCCCATTACCAGCGCTGGCAAAGTCTTGTCGCAGCCGCCGACGAGCACGACGGCATCCATCGGCTGGGCGCGGACCATTTCTTCCACATCCATCGCCATCAGATTGCGGAAGACCATGCTGGTCGGATTGAGGAAGACTTCACCGAGCGAGGTCACGGGGAAATCGAGCGGCAGGCCTCCGGATGCCAGCACGCCACGTTTAACCGCCTCCACCAGCTCCGGCACGTTGCGGTGACAATTGTTGAAGCCGCTTGCCGTCCAGGTGATGCCGATGACCGGTTTTTCCAGCATGGTGCGCGAATACCCCATCGAAGAGGCGAAGGAGCGGCGCAGATAGGCGGCAAAACGAGGATCGCCGTAATTGGTGAGACCGTTGCGGATACCTTTTCCCGGCTTGCTCATATCTGCCCTCCCGTTAGGAAAACGCGCCTGGATCGACCGGCTGCTATCCGTCGGATCGGTTTTCCCCGAACCTATATCTCATTGCCATATTGGCTGAGCTACATGCAAAATGTCGAGCGCGGCGCTGTGCTAATGTTAGGATTGCGCTATCTAATTTCTCTCATCGGTCAGTAAGAAAGGCGCGTTCCCATGTCGCAGGCTGTGGTTTTCAAACTTCTTGGCAGGCGGGTGCGGCTCGGCCTGATCGGCGGTGCGCAGGGTTCGCTTATCGGTCCGGTGCATCGCACTGCCGCACGCCTCGACGATTGCTTCGATCTTACGGCCGGCGTCTTCTCCTCCGATCCGGAGCGGTCGCTAAACTCCGCCCATGCCTTTGGCATCAAGCGCGGCTATGCCGATGTATGGAGCATGATCGAAGCCGAAACCCTGCGGGCTGACGGCATCGACGCGGTCGCCATCATGACGCCGAACGACAGCCATTATGAATATGCGGCCGCTGCTCTCGACGCCGGTCTTGACGTCATCTGCGACAAGCCGCTGACCAACGATTACGACAGCGCGCTAGCGCTCGCCCGCAAGGCGCATGACCGCGGCCGCATCCTGTCGCTCACCCATAATTATTCCGGCTATCCCATGGTGCGCGAGGCGCGTGCCACCGTCACCGGCGGCGAGATCGGCGCTCTCCGTCTCGTCAATGTCCGCTATGTACAGGGCTCGCTCAGCCGACCTGTCGAGGCCGAGCCGGACAAGATGGCGCCACGCACCAAATGGCGGCTCGATACGGCCAAGGGCGGCAAGAGCCATGTGCTTGGGGATATCGGCGTGCATGCGCATCAACTGATGAGCTTTGTTTGCGGTCGCCGCATCGCCGCAGTGCTTGCCGATGTCGGCCCATCGTTACCCGGCCGCACGGCACACGATACGGCGCAAGTGATCCTCAGATTCGATGACGGTACGCGAGGCCAGATGCTGGTGAGCAAGGTGGCGACCGGCGCGCAGAATGTCGTCAGCATCGAGGCTTATGGCGAAGACGGTGGCATCTCGTGGAACCAGGCCGAAGCCAACGATCTGCGCGTCATGCGGCTGAACCGCGCCGACGAGCTACGCACGCGCGGCCTTCCGAGCCTGCATCCGCATGCCCAGCGAGGCACCCGCCTGCCCACCGGCCACCCCGAAGCCTTCTTCGAAGCCTTCGCCAATATCTACACCGATTTCGCCGAACTGGTTGCCGCCCGCATTGCCGGCGCCGAGCCTGACCCGCTGGCGGAACTGACGCCCAATGCCTGGACCGGCGTTGACGGCCTCGCCTTCATCGACGCCTGCCTGCAGTCGACGGCGACGGGAACGTGGGCTGACGTGGTCTATGAGCACGATCGGTATTGATGTCCGGACTATGACTTTTCCATCCGGGTCCGCGCCACAGATTTCGATCCGCATTCCCCTCGCAATCGCACGAGAATCACATTAGACCCATCCGCATAAGTTGTATATTGAGGGGAATATAATGGACAAATATACGAAGACGATTCTGACTGTGATCGCCGCCGCGCTGGTATTGATCGCATTGCAAAATTTTATCACGCCGGCACAAGCCGTCGGCGGTGGCTGCGGCTTTAACATGTACAATCCCTGCTATGTAAAAATCGCCCCCTGAAGGATCGCGACGACTCCATTGCGGCAATAATGATCCCTGCCGTGAGTTTCATGATTGGCCTTTTGCGCGCCATGTTTCAGCAGCAAAAGAGCCTTGGTAAAAGCGGCCTAATCGAGCGCTTTCAAACGGTTACGGGGATCGCATGAAGAAGTTGACGGCTATTGCGATCCTGTGCGTTTGTCTTGTCGTCGGAACGCTCTATGCCATGGCAGGCGGCGATTATCCGCCGCTCAAAGACGGCGATCTGATTTTTCAGACATCGACCAGTAACCAATCAAGCGCGATCATATTCGCCACTGGTTCTGCCTTTTCACACATGGGCATCATCAAAAACGACAATGGGGCAATCACGGTCATCGAGGCCGGGGCAAAGGTCAAGGAAACACCGCTGAAAACCTGGGTCAATCGCGGTTTGTTGAGACAGGTGGCGATCTATCGCGATCCGCGACTCACCCCCGAAACCGCACGGCAGCTCCTGTCCTACGCCCGCACGCTCTACGGCAAACCCTATGACCTGTTTTTCTCGTTCAACAACGATGCGATTTACTGCAGTGAACTGCCCTATCTCGCCTACAAGGCTGCGGGCATCGAGATCGGCAAGGTGCAGAAAATATCTGAGCTACACATCGACAACATGCTTGTCAGAAACCTGGTGCAGTCGCGGTGGCAGCGCGATAGCGAATGCACTGAGCGCGGCTACGATTTCGATCAGTGCTATAAATACATCCTCAATCAGAGCCTCGTCACTCCAGTGAGCATCGCCAATGATCCAAATCTCAGGATGATTTATTCGAACTACCCGCTGTGATGGGGTGTCCACCCCATCACCAAAGATCCTCGATGCCGAATTGGCTCCAATCCCGATCAGGAAGCCGCAACCTTGCGGGCAGCGGTAATTGCAGCGCGAGCACCGGCGCGGAGCTGTGCGGTTTCGGCGCCGGCAATGACGAGATCCAGGCCGAGCTTCAGGAATTGCCCGGCGCGTTCGCCGTCCGTGCCGAAGGCGCAGATCAGCTTGCCATAGGCGCGGCAACGCGCCACTGCATGCGCCAATGTCTGATCGATCGCGGCGCTGTCGGGCGCCAGACGCGCGCCATTCGAGAGCGCGATGGAGAGATCGGACGGGCCGATGAAGATGCCGTCGATGCCGTCGACCGCGAGGATTTCATCGATGGCATCGAGCGCCGCGCGGGTCTCGACCATGGCGATGGTGACAGTCAGGCCGTTGGCGCCCTGCAGATACTCGTCAGCAGCGATGCCGAAATGATTGAGCGCGAGCGAAGGTCCCCAGCTCCGTTCGCCGAGCGGCGGATATTTCGTTGCCTTGACCAAAGCGCGGGCGTCATCGGCGGAATTGATCATCGGCGCAATGATGGCGGAGGCACCGGCATCGAGCAGCCGCGACGCTGACGCGAAATCGCCGACCGGGATGCGCGCGATCGCCGGCTTGCCGGCCAGGCGCACCTGCGCAATGCCGTTCGCCGCGGAGGCCATGTCCCACATTCCATGCTGCATATCGAGGACAATGGTGTCGAAAGCTTCCTGCGAGAGGTGATTGACTAGCAGCGGATCGGGCGTGCCGATCCAGGCTGAGATCATGCCGCCATTTTCCCGGCGCTTCAGGCGACCCGCGAAACCGTCGATATCAGTGGTCATAATGATTTTCCTCAATTACCAAGCCCGCTGAGGGCGAGATATTTCACTTCAGATACTTTTCGATGCCGTCTTTCGAGCCTTCGCCGCCGAGTGGGCGACAGCCATTCGTCGTTGATGCCGACAATACCGGATTCCCGCGCCTCGGCTACCCGAAAGATGCGCGCGACGTTGCGCGGATAGGAAAACTCACCATTGGTCTGCGGCTATCTTACAACGGCGACCGCGGCAAGCTGGGGTAGCTTGTCGCGGTCCAATATTTCGCTGCCCAGCAATGGGCGACCGTATCAATGAGCCCCTGCCCCGCCGCCGGGCTGCGGTTTGCGGGCAAAAAGCGTGGCGATTGCGGCGGTCGCCAAGAGGATGCCGATGACGGCGAAGGTGTCGCTGAAGCCCATGATCAGTGCTTGCCGCTTGATGATGCTGCCGAGGGCGACCGTTGCTTTCTGCGCGGCAAGGGCATGATCCGAAACGCCGTGCGACAGGAAATAATTGGTCGTCTGCGTCAGCCGCTCCCTCACCTCATCGCGCGCCAGCGTCACCGACTGGCCGATGATGTTGGAATGGAACTGCTCGCGCTTGGTGAGCACGGTGCCGAGCGTTGCCGTTCCGACCGCGCCGCCGAGATTTCGCAGCATATTGGTCAAGCCGGATGCGGCGGCGGCATCGGCAGGTGCAATGCCGGCTGTCGTGATGGCGGTGATCGGCGTGATGACCATGGCCTGACCGATAGCGCGCACGATATTCGGTATCCAGAACTGATCACCCGCGGTGTCGGCGGAAAGCGTCACGTTCATGAAGCAGCTTATGGCAAAGATGGCGATACCGAGGAAGCCGATATAGCGGACGTCGAAGCGCTTCATCATCACCGGAACCAGCGGAATGAGGATGAGTTGCGGCAAGCCGGTCCAGGCGAGCACGTTGCCGATCTGCTCGGCATTGTAACGCTGCACCTGGCCGAGATATTGCGGCAGGATATAGACCGAGCCGAAGAGCGCGAAGCCGACCAGCACGTTGACGAGAACGCCGATGCCGAAATTGCGTTGCTTCAAAAGCCGCAGCTTCACCAGCGGATTCTGAACGGTCAACTCTATCCAGATGAAGGCGCTGAGCGAAACGACAGCGATAGTGCTGAGCTTCAGAATGAAGGGCGAGGAGAACCAGTCATCCTTATTGCCCTCCTCGAGCACGGTCTGTAGCGCCGAAAGCCCGATTGCCATCGTCACGATGCCAGCCCAGTCGCCGTGCTTCAGAAGGCCAAGTTGCAGCGGCCCCTTTTCGAGTGTCAGGGCAAGGGCGATCGCCATGATGGCGCTCGGCAGGGCATTGATGAAGAAGATCGTCTGCCAGCCGTAATTCTCCGTCAGATAACCGCCGATGGTAGGGCCGATGGCAGGAGCAACCGTGACCGATAGCGCGAAGATCGCAAGGCCGGTCGGCTGCTGCGCCTTGGGCAGCTTGGTGAGGATCATCGTAAAGGCCATCGGGATCAGAACGCCGCCGGCAAAGCCCTGCAGCCCGCGCAGCGCGATCATCGTCCCAAGATCATGCGCAAAGGCACAGGCGATCGAGAGCAGCGGGAAGAGGATCGAATTCACGAGGATATAACGGCGAAACGAGAAGACGTTGCTGAAAAAAGCGGTCAGCGGGATGACGACGATTTCGCCGATCAGATAGGAGGTCGATATCCAGGCACCGTTATCGACGCCCGTGCCGATGCCACCCTCTATATCGAGAAGCGAGGCATTGGTGATCTGGATGTTGAGGATCGCCATGAAGGCGCCGATCATGCCGGCGAGTACGGCGATCCATTCCCTGGTGCTGGCCTTCGCGCTTGGCTGCGGGATGGCGATAGCGGTGGTGGCTGAGATGGTGGACATGGCTCAATACTCCTCATCCTTCACCGTTCATGCGCCGTGGCTCTGGTCGGCCGTCTTGATGTCGATGCTCGGCTGCACCGACATGCCGGGGCGCAGATCGCCGGAGGCGGCGCTATCGCCATCGAGGACGATCTTGACCGGGATGCGCTGCACGACTTTGGTAAAATTACCCGTGGCATTGTCCGGCGGCAGCAGCGCGAATTCCTGGCCGCTCGCGGGCGCCAAGCTGTCGACATGGCCGTGATAGACGCGGCCGGGGAACATATCGACTTCGATGTCGACCGGTTGGCCGGCATGCACGTCGGTCAACTGCGTCTCCTTATAATTCGCAACGATATAGGCGGCCGACGTCGGGACCACCGACATCAACTGCGTGCCGGCCTGCACATATTGGCCGACGCGGAGCGTGCGGTTGCCGATGACACCATCGAGCGGTGCGACGATCGTCGTATAGGACAGATTGAGCTCCGCCTGGCTCTGGACGGCCTGGTCGTGGGCAAGGGTCGCCCTGGCTTGCGCCAATTGCGCCTTCAACAGATCGACCTGCTTGATGGTCCCGGCAAGCGATGCCGTATCGCGGTCGATCGCGGCCCGGGCGGCGGCGATCTGCGAGGCGGCCTGTTGTGCGGTTTGCACCGGCGCATAGCCGTTGACCGATAGGCTTGCATAACGCTTGTCGTTCTGCTCCGCGAAGGTCTCGTTGGCCTTGTCGACATCGACGGTCGCCTGGGCGGCTGCGATCAATGATTGCTGCATGTCGAGAGAGGCCTGTTTGGCCTCGACATCGGCTTGAGCGGCGGCAACATCGGCCTTGGCCTGATCAAGCGCCGTCTTGAAATCGCGGTCGTCGATACGGGCCAGTACCTGCCCCGCCTTGACCGTCTGATTGTCGTTGACGACGACGCCAGTAATATAGCCGGAAATCTTCGGCGCGATGGCGCTGTTATCGGCTTGCACATAGGCATCGTCGGTCGATACCTGGAAACGGCCGACCGTCCAGTAGTTATGACCGTAATAGGCGGCGGCTGCGATAACGGCGAGTGCCGTGGCGCCGAGCAGGAACGACTTGCCCCGCTTCTTCGCCGCCGGCTTTTCCTCGCTGGCAATACGCATCAGTTCGACCGTCACATCCGGTTTGCCGGCATCCATGGTCGATGCTTCGGCAACCGGTGCCTGCTTGCTCGCATTCAATACATGAACCTTGTTTTCCACTATCGTCTCTCCTGATGGCCGATCGTCTTGGAGGTACATGCCCGCAAAAATTCTCGGCCGCACATTTAGGAAACTTATTGTTTTCCAAAATATGCGCTGTAAAATGGAAGTCAACAGGAATTTGGAAAATTGTCATGGTCGAAATTCAAATAAATGAGAAGCGCTCCCGCGGCCGACCCCAGCTTCGCTGCGACGACGATACGAAGAGCCTGATCATCGAGGCAGCCGATACGCAATTTCGGGAAAACGGCTATGCGGCCGCGAGCATCAACGCGATCGCCCAATCCGCCGGCGTCTCGACCAAGACGCTCTATCGGCTGTTTCCGACCAAGGCAGACCTGTTTTCGAGCATCGTTTCCGACCGTATCGGCCGGTTTTTCCTGGCGCTGGACCAGTCGACGCTGGCGACGATGGATTTGCGGCAGGGCCTGGAGCGACTGCTGACGGCCTATGGCATGCTGACGATGTCGGACGATACGATCGACATTATGCGTCTCGTCATCGCCGAATCGGACCGCTTTCCGGAAATCGCCACATCCTTCTATGAGACGGCCATCGTTGGCTCGAATGCCATCATGGAGAAATGGTTGACGATGCAATGCGAACGTGGGCTCATCCGTCTGGAGGACCCCCATATGGCTTCCGGCATGCTGCGTGGCATGATGATTATGGAGCCACAGCGCGCCGCCATCCTGCGCCAACTCCCCCCTCCGAACATCGCGGAGATCACCCGGCGGGCACGCATTTGCGCCGAGGTGTTTCTCAAGGGTTGCCAGGTTTGAAAAGCCGGGGGGCGTCCGGCTTCTCGCGTTTTGATTTCTCAGATAATTCCGCCCCCGCCTGCCGCCGAGGCTGGGCGTTCGCTTGCAACCTTCTTCCGATAGCCGCTTGCCCGGTAAGCCGCCACGGGATCGATGGCGCCGCCGGTGCGGCGGCGGGCTTCCGCAAGGATGGGCTCGACATCGGCGCGGTAAGCGCGCTTCAGGGTTTCGGAGGCCATCAGGGCGTCGTTGGAGTCTTGATAGTCCGCCAATGCCCGACGATCGACGATCAATGCCTGCGCATAGGCACGGCGGATTTCGTTGGCGCTGGAAATTAGGCTTTCGATCGGATCGGTGACATTGTGCGACTGGTCGATCATGTGAGCCGGATGGAAGCCTTTTACCCCGCGATGCTCGGCGTCGACCAGTTCGTTGAAGACGAGGAACAGGCGATAGGGCTCAATCGCGCCGGCGTCGAGATCGTCGTCGCCATATTTCGAATCGTTGAAGTGGAAGCCGCCGAGCTTGCCGAACTGGATGAGGCGGGCGACGATCATCTCGATATTGGTGTTCGGCGCGTGGTGGCCGAGGTCGACGAGGCAGTAGGCCTTGGGCCCGAGCGTCTGGGCGATCAGATAGTTTGTGCCCCAGTCCTGCACCACGGTCGAATAGAAGGCCGGCTCATACATCTTATGCTCGGAAAACAGCCGCCAGTCATCCGGCAAGGCGTTATAGATCTCCGCCATTGCGGCGAGGTAACGCTCAAACGCCTTGGTGAAATTGCTCTGGCCGGGGAAGTTGGAACCGTCACCGATCCAGACCGTCAGCGCCTTCGAACCGATCGCCTTGCCGATCTCGATGCATTCCAGATTGTGCTCAACCGCCTGGGCGCGGGTCGCTGCGTCAACATGGCTGAGCGAGCCGTATTTGTAGGAATGTGGCTGGCCGGGAGCATCGGAGAAAGTATTGGAATTCATGGCATCGAAGCCGAGGCCGAGCGCATCGCCCTTGGCCTTCAATTCCTTTGCATCGGCTTTGTCCCAGGGAATGTGCAGCGAAACGGTCGGCGTCGCCCGCGTCAACTGATGGATGACGGCGCAATCATCGAGCTTGTCGAAAATGCCGCGTGGTTCGCCGGTGCCGGGAAAGCGGGCAAAGCGTGTACCGCCGGTGCCGACACCCCAGGAGGGCACGGCAACGAAGAATTCCGAGACCTTTTTCGTTACGGCCTCGATATCGACGTCGCGACGCGCGAGCGTGGCGCCTAGCGCTTCATAATCAGATTTCAGCGCAGCAGCGCGCTTGTCGTTTTCCGCAGCGACCAGATCCGGCGCAATTCTGAACTCGGCCATTCTTTCCTCCCAGGTATGTTATTCGAAATGTTACGGTGCGTTCATCCTGCAAGCCATCATCCGCCCTCGCCCTTCGAGGGCCCTATGGGGCCACCTCAGGGTGAGGGCTGATCTCCCCGTCAGTTCGGCGCAATCGTTACCCCACCCTCATGGTGAGGTGCGCTGCCGCAAGAGCGAAACGAGCGCGGCAGGGCCTCGAACCGCGAGGGTGGCCCCGAGGCCGCCACCGCCTCGCAACTACCGCGTAAAACTCTGCGCATTGCCGGCATCGACATTGATGATGTTGCCGGTCGACTTGGCGGAGAGGTCAGAGGCGAGGAAATAGATAGCCTCTGCAATATCTTCCGGGAAAACGTTGAGCTTCAGCATAGAGCGCTTGCGGTAATGTTCTTCCAAGTCGTCCACCTCGATCTTCGAAGAGGCCGCGCGCTGTTCGCGCCATTCGCCGTTCCAAATCTTGGAGCCGCGCAGGACGGCGTCGGGGTTGACCGTGTTGACGCGAATGCCCGCCTCCGCACCCTCGAGCGCCAGGCAGCGGGCCAGGTGGATTTCGGCGGCCTTGGCGGTGCAATAGGCGGCCGCATTCGGCGACGAGGCAAGGCCATTCTTGGAGGCGACGAAGACGACGTTGCCGCCGAGATTCTGACGCCGGAACAGCCGGAAAGCTTCACGCGAGACGAGGAAATAGCCGGTGGCGAGGATGTCGATATTGCGGTTCCACATCGAAAGCTCCGTGCTTTCGATCGGCGCAGAGGAAGCAATGCCGGCATTCGAAACGAGAATATCGATGCCGCCGAATTCGACGCAGGCTTCCGCGAAGGACGAAATCACTGCGTCCTCCTTGGTCACATCAAGCTTGACACTGCGTACAGAGTCCGCGCCGTATTTCTTGGCGAAATCCTCCTGCGTGCTCTCAAGTGCCGATTGATCGATGTCTGCCAGCACCACGCAGGCGCCCTCGCCCACCAGACGCGCCGCTGTGGCGCGGCCGATGCCGCCGGCGCCGCCTGTGACGAAAGCCACGCGACCTGCCAGGCTCTTCGGCTTCGGCATGCGCTGCAGCTTCGCTTCTTCCAGCAGCCAATATTCGATATCGAAGGCTTCCTGCTCGGGCAGGCCCTGATATTCGGATACGGTCGAGGCGCCGCGCATGACGTTGATGGCGTTGACGTAGAACTCGCCGGCAATGCGCGCCGTCGCCTTGTCGCGGGCAAAGGAGAGAAGGCCGACGCCCGGCACCAGGAAGATTACTGGGTTCGGATCGCGCATGGCAGGCGAATTGTCGTGCTTGCAGTCGTTGTAATAGCGGGCGTAGTCAGCACGGTAATCCTCCAGCGCCTGGTCGAGACCGGCGATGGCGGCGTCTGCGTCAGGCTTTGCCGGATCGAAGTCGACGATCAGCGGGCGGATTTTGGTGCGCAGGAAATGGTCCGGGCAACTCGTGCCGAGCGCACCGAGCGGACGGAGATTGTTCGAATTGACGAATTCAAGCACGGCGTCCTGATCGTCGAAATGACCGAGCTTGCGCTCCGCCTTGCCGATGCGACCGCGGATTTCCGGCATGAGCTTGGCGGCAATCGCGCGGCGTTCGGCCTGCGGCAGGCTCTGGACTACCCCGCCGCCGAAAATGGTCTTGCCTTCAGTCTTCGCCACAAACCATTGAATTGCTTTGTTGATGATCGCGAGCGTCAGTTCGTAGCAGCCCTTGGCGTCATTGGCCCAGGTGAAGAGGCCGTGGCTTTCGAGAACAACGCCCTTGGCATTCGGATGCGCCTTGACGAAGGCTTCGAGATCGAGGCCGAGCTGAAAACCGGGGCGCCGCCATGGCAGCCAGCCGATGTCTTCACCGAAGATTTCGCGGGTCAGCTCGCGGGAATTTTTGGAAGCCGCGATCGCGATGATCGCGTCGGGATGCATGTGGTCGACATGGGTAAAAGGCACGAAACCGTGCAACGGCGTGTCGATGGAAGCGGCACGGGCATTGAGGTTGAAGGTGCAATGCGGCAGGAAGCCGACCATGCGGTCCTCGTCGGCAACGCCCTTGTAGATGCCCTTCAGGCTGTCGAGCTTGTCCTGATAAAGCGTGGCAAAACCGTCGAGCTTGATAGTGCCGACATCGCCGCCAGAGCCCTTAACCCACAATACCTTCACTTTTTCTCCGCTCAGCGGATCGGTTTCCATGACCTTGGCCGATGTGTTGCCGCCACCGTAATTGGTGATACGCTTGTCAGCACCGAGCAGATTCGACCGGTAGAGCAGCTTGCCCGGCTCATCGAGGCCGGCCGCATATGCATCATCCCAACGGTTTTCCAGAAGCTGAACACCAGCCGCCATGTCATCCTCCCATAAGATCATGTCTTGCGGACGGTCTAAAAGATGCTCAAACCGCCCTTGTTAATCACGATATCGCTCACGGATAGTCGCTTTGTCAATCGAAAACGATCATAATTGATAATGCTGCGATGCAATATGAAAGTTTTTGAGCGTTTGTGATTGACACTTTGTCACATTTGCGAAATAACCCGAGAAGGAGGAGCCGATGCACGAACGTGAACGCCATCGCATCATTTTGAGCGCCGTACAGGAAAAGCCTGTGGTGACGATTCAGGATATTTCCGAATTGACCGAGGCTTCCGAAGCGACGATCCGCCGCGATATTGCGGCCCTGCATGTGCAGGGAAAGATCCGGCGCGTGCGTGGCGGGGCGGAATCGATTCATCCTCCGCAGCTCGGCAATCTCGCCGGCCGCCCCTTCCGCGTTTCGGAAGGCGTCAATATCGATAAGAAACGCGCAATTGCGCGCAAGGCCGCTGAATTATGCAGTCAGGGCGACGCCATCATCATCAATGGCGGCACGACCACATTCCAGCTTGTCCACTACATCTCGGCTTATCGGCTGCAGGTGATGACCAATTCCTTCGCCATTGCCGAACATCTGGTGAAGCACTCGAAGAACACGGTAACGATTCCGGGCGGCGCGATCTATCGCGAGCAGAGCCTGATCCTGTCACCCTTTGACAATGATACGACCCGGAACTTCTATGCGCGGCGCATGTTTATCGGCGCGCAAGGCGTTGGTCCGCTCGGCGTCATGGAAGCCGACGCGCTGGTTATCCAGAGCGAGCAGAAGCTGATGCGCCAGGCCGACGAGCTGGTCGTGATGGTCGATTCCAGCAAGTTCCGTCAGCGCTCCAGCCTGATCCTGTGCCCACTTGAGCAGGTAACGACCATCATCACCGATGACGGCGTGTCGGCGGAGACTGTACGCATGATCGAGGATGCCGGCGTGTCGCTGATTATCGCGAGCGTCACGGCGCAGGCCGAGAGGGAGGATTCCCCGTCCGTCGCATGAGATGCGCGGCTGTGGCGGGGTGAGCATAGCCTATCAACTTTGGGAGGAAGAGACATGAATATTGCAAAGAAATTGGCGATCGGCGTAGCGCTGGCCGTCGCAATGATGGCCGGCACGGCAAGTGCGAAAGACATCAAGATCGGCCTCGTAGTGAAGTCGCTCGGCAACGGCTTCTTCGAAGCGGCCAATAAGGGCGCTCAGGAAGCCGCCAAGGAACTCGGCGGCGTGCAGGTCATCTACACCGGCCCGACGCAGCCGACCGCCGAAGCCCAGATCGAAGTGATCAACTCGCTGATCGCACAGGGCGTCGATGCCATAGCTATCTCCGCCAACGACAAGGATGCTGTGGTGCCTGCCTTGAAGAAGGCCACGCAGCGCGGCATCAAGGTTATCTCCTGGGATTCCGGCGTGGCTCCGGCCGGCCGCATCCTGCAGCTCAATCCGTCTTCAAACGAGCTGATCGGCAAGATGTGCCTGACGCTCGCCAAGGACCATCTTGACGGCGGCAAGGGCAATTTCGCCATCCTGTCGGCGACTTCGACCGCCACAAACCAGAACATCTGGATCGGCGAAATGAAGAAGCAGCTCAAGGATTTCCCGGGCCTCAACCTCGTTACGACCGTCTACGGTGACGACCTTTCGGACAAGAGCTACCGCGAAGCCCAGGGCCTCCTGACCTCGCATCCGGAAGTCAAGGTCATCGTCGCTCCGACGACCGTCGGCGTGCTCGCCGCTTCGCAGGCCGTCAAGGATGCCGGCAAGATCGGCCAGGTCTATGTGACCGGTCTCGGCCTGCCATCCGAAATGGCTGGCGCCATCAAGTCGGGCGCCACGAAGGAGTTCGCGATCTGGAACCCGATCGACCTCGGCTATTCCGCAACGCAAATCTCCTACCGTCTCGTCAAGGGTGAAACCGACGGCAAGCCGGGCAGCGAGATCAATGCCGGCCGCATGGGCAAGATCAAGGTTGGAGACAACGGCGAAGCCGCCATGGCTGATCCCTTCGTCTACAACGCTTCGAATATCGATCAGTTCTCCAAGGTCTTCTGATCAGCAGACCCATTCGCAGCTTTCCGGCGGCTTCGGCCGCCGGACTTGGTTAACTTATCCGGTACATTGCTGATGACCACAGTCCTTCAACGACCCGCCACGGGCATGCCAAGCTTGGGCAATACCGCCATTCTGGAAATGCGCGGCATTTCGCAGATCTTTCCGGGCGTGAAGGCGCTCGACGGCGTCAGCATCTCGCTTTATCCCGGCAAGGTCACCGCCCTGATCGGCGAAAACGGCGCCGGCAAATCGACGCTCGTCAAGATTCTGACCGGTATCTATCGTCCGAACGAGGGCGAAATCCTCGTCGACGGCAAGCCGGTTGCGTTTCACAGCGCCCAGGCCGCGATCGACGCCGGCGTCACCGCCATACATCAGGAGACCGTGCTCTTCGACGAGCTGACGGTTGCCGAAAACATCTTTCTCGGCCATGCGCCGCGCACGAAATTCCGCACCATCGACTGGAAGACGATGAACAGCCGGTCAAGGCTGCTGCTGGAATCGCTGGAAAGCACCATCGATCCGTCGATCCGCCTGAAGGACCTGTCCATCGCGCAGCGCCATCTCGTGGCGATTGCCCGCGCCCTGTCTATCGAAGCACGCATAGTCATCATGGACGAGCCGACCGCGGCTCTTTCCCGCAAGGAGATCGATGACCTCTTCCGTATCGTCGAAGGTCTGAAGGCCAAGGGCAAGGCCATATTGTTCATCAGCCACAAGTTCGACGAACTCTATGAAATCGCCGATAATTTCGTGGTCTTTCGTGATGGCCGCGCCGTTGGTCATGGCCCGCTGAAGGAGACGCCGCAGGACGAGATCGTCCGCATGATGGTCGGTCGCGACGTCAAGGATGCCTTCCCGAAAGTGCCCGTTACCATTGGCGACGTGGTGTTCGAGGTCGAAAATTATTGCCACCGCACCGAGTTCCGCGACATCTCCTTCAAGCTCCGGCGTGGAGAAATCCTCGGCGTCTACGGCCTTATCGGCGCCGGCCGTTCCGAACTGTGTCAATCGCTGTTCGGGATCACCAGGCCGCTCTCCGGACGGCTGACGCTGAACGGTCAGGAAATCCATATTCATTCGCCGCATGACGCCATCCGCGCCGGCATCGTCTATGTGCCGGAGGAACGCGGCCGCCATGGCCTGGCGCTGCCGATGCCGATCTATCAAAACATGTCGCTGCCTTCGCTCGGGCGGACCTCGCGCAAAGGCTTCCTGAAAGCAGCCGACGAGTTTGCGCTCGCCCGCAAATATGCCGAGCGGCTGGACCTGCGCGCCGCTGCCCTTTCCGTGCCTGTCGGCACGCTCTCGGGCGGCAACCAGCAGAAGGTAGTGATCGGCAAATGGCTGGCGACGCAGCCGAAGATCATCATTCTGGATGAGCCGACCAAGGGCATCGATATCGGTTCGAAGGCGGCTGTGCACGGCTTCATCAGCGAGCTGGCGGCAGAAGGCCTCAGCATCATCATGATCTCCTCCGAACTGCCTGAAATCCTTGGCATGTCGGATCGCGTGCTGGTGATGAAGGAGGGACTTTCGGCCGGCCTGTTCGACCGCGAAGGGCTGACGCCGGAAACGCTGGTGCGCGCAGCCACGGGCAATGCATAGGGAGGGCCGGATGCTACGCATACTCAAAAAACGCGAAACGCTGCTCTTCCTCATCATCATCGTGATGATCGCCGGATTCGCAACGCGTGCGGCCGGTTTTGCCGAGCCCGCCAATCTTGCCAACATCTTCAATGATACGTCGATCCTGATCATCCTGGCGCTGGCGCAGATGACGGTCATCCTGACGAAATCGATCGATCTCTCCGTCGCCGCCAATCTCGCCTTTACCGGCATGGCGATCGCCATGCTGAATGCCGCCTATCCCGATCTGCCGCTGATCGTGCTCGTTATCACGGCTATCGTTATGGGTGCAGTGCTCGGCGCCATCAACGGTTATCTCGTCTGGGCTCTGGAAATCCCACCGATCGTCGTCACCCTCGGGACACTCACCATCTACCGCGGCATGGCCTTCGTACTGTCCGGCGGCGCGTGGGTCAACGCGCATCAGTTCACGCCGATCTTCCTGAACGTGCCGCGCACGCTGGTCCTCGGCCTGCCCGTGCTCTCCTGGGTTGGCATCGCCATCGTGCTGATGATGTATCTCCTGCTGCGCTACACGCGCTTCGGCCGCTCCACCTATGCCAGCGGCGGCAATCCGGTTGCGGCGGTTTATGCCGGCATCGATGTCGGCTGGACGCGCTTCCTCGCCTTCGTGCTTTCGGGCGCGTTGGCCGGCCTAAGCAGCTACCTCTGGGTGTCGCGCTATGCGGTCGCCTATGTCGACATCGCCAACGGTTTCGAACTCGACAGCGTCGCAGCCTGCGTCATCGGCGGTATCTCGATCGCCGGCGGCGTCGGCTCGGTCGCCGGCGCTGTGCTCGGCGCGCTGTTTCTCGGCGTCATCAAGAATGCACTGCCGGTCATCGGCATTTCGCCGTTCACGCAGATGGCCATCTCCGGCACCGTCATCATCCTGGCAGTCGTCTTCAACGCCCGGCGCGAGCGCAATCGCGGCCGCATCATCCTCAGGGATCAGGCAGCGAAGGAAACCTCGGGTAAGGAGGTCACCGCATGAGCACCGTATCCGAAACCGCACCGGAAAAGCGCAGCATTCCCGATCGTCTGGGCACGCCCTTCAAGCGCATAATGGCGAGCTGGGAAATCCTGCTTCTCGGCGTCGCGATTGCCATTTTCATTTTTAATTCATTGGCTTCGCCCTATTTTCTCGACCCTTACAATCTCTCGGACGCGACCTTCAATTTCACCGAAAAGGCAATGATCGCCTTTGCCATGGCGCTGCTCGTCATTGCCGGCGAAATCGATCTGTCCGTCGCCGCCATCATCGCGCTTGCGTCGACCGCCATGGGCGCCGCTGCGCAGGTAGGCGTGGGTACGGTTGGACTGGTAGCGATCGGGCTGGGTGTGGGGCTCGTCTGCGGCCTTTTCAACGGCTTCCTCGTCTCGGTACTGAAACTGCCGTCGATCGTCGTGACCATTGGCACGATGAGCCTGTTTCGCGGCATTTCCTATATCGTGCTCGGCGACCAGGCCTATGGCAATTATCCCGACGCTTTCGCCTATTTCGGCCAGGGCTATGTCTTCTGGGTCTTCTCCTTCGAATTCGTTCTCTTCATCGTGCTGGCGACCGCCTTCGCCATCCTGCTGCATGCGACGAATTTCGGCCGTCAAGTCTATACGATCGGCAATAATGATTTTGCGGCGCGTTTCTCCGGCATTCCGGTCGAGCGGGTCAAATTCATCCTGTTCCTCCTGACCGGCATCATGAGTGGTATCGCCGCCGTCTGCCTGACCTCACGTCTCGGCTCCACCCGCCCCTCGATCGCGCTCGGCTGGGAGCTGGAGGTGGTGACCATGGTGGTGCTCGGCGGAGTGTCGATCCTTGGCGGCTCCGGCACGATCGGCGGTGTCGTCATCGCCGCTTTCGTCATGGGTCTGGTGACGTTCGGCCTCGGCCTTCTCAACGTGCCAGGCATCGTCATGTCGATCTTCATCGGCCTCCTCCTCATCATCACCATCGCGCTGCCGATCGTTGCACGGCGCGTCAAAGCGATGAGCTCGAAATGACCTCATCCCTCGAACGCCACGCCTTCAAGATGACGCTCAATCCCGGCATGGAGGGCGAGTACAGAAAACGTCATGACGAGATCTGGCCGGAACTGGTGGAGCTGCTGCACCAGGCCGGCGTGAGCGACTATTCCATCCATCTCGACCCCGAAACGAACACGCTGTTCGGCGTTCTGACGCGGCCGAGGGATCACACGATGGCCAGCCTTCCCGACCATCCGGTCATGAAGAAATGGTGGGCGCACATGGCCGATATCATGGCGACCAATCCCGACAATTCGCCAGTGCAGAGCGATCTTGTGACGGTTTTCCATCTGCCATGACCGCTCCATCGACCTATCGCCGCATTGCCGTCCTCGATATCGGCAAGACCAATGCCAAGGTCGTGGTGCTCGACGCGCAGACCGGCGCTGAGATCGCCGGCGTTCGGACGTCCAATACCACGCTGAAGACCGACCCCTACCCGCATTATAACATCGAGGGCTTGTGGGATTTCGTTATTGGTGCGCTGAAGAACTTTGCTGCCACACCCGGCTTCGACGCCATATCGATTACCACCCACGGCGCCTCCGCCGTTCTACTTGCCGAAGACGGCAGCCTTGCTCTGCCGGTGCTCGATTACGAGCATCGCTATCCTGAAGCCGTGCAGAAAGCCTATGACCGCCTGCGCCCGCCCTTCGGCGAGACCTTTTCACCGAGGCTTTCCGGCGGGCTGAATGTCGGTGCGCAAATCCATTATCAGAAGAGCGTATTTCCCAACGACTTCGCGCGCGTCAGCACGATCCTGACCTATCCGCAATATTGGGCCCTGCGGCTGACCGGCATTGCCGCCAACGAAGTCACCTCGCTCGGCTGTCACACCGATCTCTGGAATCCGACCACCGGCGCTTATTCCTCGCTGGTCGACACGCTCGACATTCGTTCTCTCATGGCCCCGATCCGTTCCGCCTTCGATGCGCTCGGACCTCTATTGCCGGCGATCGCGGCAGAGATCGGCCCCAGTGCTCCGGTTCCGGTCTATTGCGGCATCCATGATTCCAACGCCTCGCTGCTGCCGCATCTCGTGGAGAACGAAGCGCCCTTCGCCGTCGTGTCGACCGGGACCTGGGTGATCAATTTCGCCGTCGGCGGGGATCTGGATCATCTCGATCCGGCGCGCGATGCGCTTGCCAATGTTGATGCATACGGCCGCGCCGTGCCTTCCTCGCGTTTCATGGGCGGGCGGGAGTTCGAGATCCTGGCGGGTGAAATCGGACCCGTATCGCAGGAAACGACGGAGGAGATGCTGGCGGCCGTTATCGAAAAGGGCATCATGCTGCTGCCGAACGTGGTCGAGGGTTCCGGCCCCTTTCCTGGCCAAAAGATGCACTGGATCGGGCAAGCGCAAGCGAGTTCCGAGCTACGTCTCGCCGCCGCCAGCCTCTATCTAGCATTGATGACTGAAGCCTGCCTGGATCTGATCGGCGCCAAAGGCCCGATTTTCGTCGAGGGACCTTTCGCGCTTAATCGGACTTATCTTGCAGCCCTGTCTTCGCTGACGGGATCTGACGTCGTCGCCCTGCCCGGCTCGACCGGCACCAGCCAAGGTGCGGCGCTGCTGACCGGCATCAAACCTGCGGCCGCGCCGGAAAACCACCCCGTTCGGGCCGATCTGCCGGGTCTGCAGGACTACCGGCGCGCCTGGCATCAAGCATTGGCAGAATAAACGCCCTTCGAATCTTCGGCAGGGCATTCGAGGTGAAAAACGACCTCACGCCCCCCCAAATTCCACTATCGGTACCTCGATAGAAATTTCCGAGAAATCGTCAAAATTGTCTCCACGACGGTTATTTTCTTGCGGAATCGCGGTAATATTCCTACAGAAACTACCCTTATGAGCGCTTTTGAGGTCAAAAATGTCCGAAAGCGATCATCAGCTTCGATGTCACTTCTGTCTCCATTTTCAAGGCGCCTTACGGCAGTTCGCGCGCGACGACAGACCATTGCGGCGGGTTCAAAGGGCGCTGCCGCGCCCATCCAAGGAGAGAAAAAATGAGTCTGAAGACATTGACGGCTGCGACCTTCGTCGCCTCGCTGGCCTTCGCGCCGCTTGCCCATGCGGATATCGTGATCGGCCTCATCGCGCCACTAACCGGCCCTGTGGCCGCTTACGGCGACCAGGTCAAGAATGGCGCACAGACCGCCGTTGACGAGATCAACAAGGCCGGTGGCATTCTCGGTCAGAAAGTCGTCCTGAAGCTGGGGGACGATGCCGGCGATCCGAAGCAGGGCGTCTCCGTTGCTAACGATTTCGTGGGTCAGAGTATTCGTTTCGTCGTCGGTCCGGTAACCTCGGGCGTTGCCATTCCGGTATCGGATGCACTCGCTGAAAACGGTATCCTGATGGTGACGCCGACCGCGACCGCGCCGGATCTCACGAAGCGCGGCCTCCCCAACATCCTGCGCACCTGCGGCCGTGACGACCAGCAGGCCGATGTCGCCGCGAAATATGTGCTGAAGAACTTCAAGGACAAGAAGATCGCCATCCTCAACGACAAGGCCGCCTATGGCAAAGGTCTGGCGGACGCCTTCAAGGCAACGCTCAACGCCGGTGGCGTAACCGAAGTGCTCAACGATTCCCTGACCCCTGGCGAAAAGGATTACAGCGCGCTGACGGCGAAGCTCAAGGCTGCCGGCGTCGATCTCGTCTATTTCGGCGGCTATCATCCGGAGGGCGGCCTTCTCGCCCGCCAATTGCACGACATCTCCGTCAAGGCGCAGCTCATCGGCGGCGACGGCCTATCGAATACCGAATATTGGGCAATCGGCAATGAAGCCGCTGCAGGCACGATCTTCACCAACGCCTCCGACGCGCTGAAGAACCCGGATTCCCAGACCGCCGCCGCGGCGCTGAAGGAGCGCAACATCCCGGCGGAAGCCTTCACGCTGAACGCCTACGCTGCCGTGCAAGTCCTGAAGGCCGGCATTGAGAAGGCCGGCAGCGCCGACGACGCCCAAGCCGTCGCCACCGCACTGAAGAGCGGCGAACCGATCCAGACCGCTATTGGGAAGGTCACCTATGGCGAAACCGGCGACCTCACCTCGCAGAGCTTCTCGCTCTACAAGTGGGATGCGGGCAAGATCGTCCCAGTCGAATAAGCCGCTTTGGTTTAAGTCTTCAAACTTCGCCGGGCCATTTGTGGCCCGGCATTTTTTATGCCTGCCTGATCGGGCACACGTTGCGCCTTCAACAAACCGTGCGGAAACGTTCGATGCAGGTGGAAAGGACCTCCTCACCCGGCCTTTTCCACCAATTCGCCTCCGAAAAGATTTCCACCTCCTGCGGACCGAAAAAGCCGGCCTCCTCAACAGCGGCGCGAATACGCTTCAGGTCGATAACGCCGTCGCCCATCATGCCGCGATCGAGCAGCAGATCCGTGGTCGGTACCAGCCAATCGCAGATATGGTGCGCCAGGATCTGGCCCTTGGCGCCGGCACGCGCGATCTGTTCATAAAGCTTCGGGTCCCACCAGACATGGTAGACATCGACTGCGACACCGACGCCCTCGCCCAGCAGATCGCAGATATCGAGCGCTTGTTCTAGCGTATTCACACAGGCGCGGTCGGCGGCATACATCGGGTGCAGCGGCTCGATTGCCAGCGGAATGCCGGCGCTGCGAGCATGCGGCAGGATCGCCGCGATGCCATCCGCCACCATTTCGCGAGCGTGAGCGATATCCTTCGAACCCTTCGGCAGACCGCCGACAACGAGCACGAGGCAATCGGCATTCAGCGCCGCCGCTTCGTCGATCGCCCGTCTATTGTCATCGATCGCGGCCCTCAGGCCCTCAGCATCTGCGGCTGGGAACATGCCGCCACGGCATAATCCGGTGACCTTCAACCTGTTATCGGCAACGATCCTCGCTGCTTCCGCCAAGCCGATCGCATGCACCTGATCGCGCCAGGGCGCAATCGCGACGATCTCCTGTTTTAAGCAGGCGTCGACCGCCTGACGCATATCATATTGCTGGCGCACGGTCGCAAGATTGATGGAAAGGCCGGATACAGCCATTCTGATGATCCTCCCAGATCCCGTTTCCCGATTAGAGCAGTTCAGCGCTTCACGGAATCGCCGAACTACTCCATCTCTTTGTTTTCACGCAATTCCGGACGGAAAACCGCCACGCACTTTTCCTAGAATTGCTTTAGGCGACGCCGACCGTGGCAAGGATCGTCTTCATCCGCTGCACGGCAAGATCGGGGTCTCTGAGAACGCGGGCCGTATCGGCCAGACGGAACAGTTCCGACAAGTGTACGATGGAGCGCGTGCTTTGCTGGCCGCCGAGCATCTGGAAGTGATCCTGGAAGCCGTTGAGATAGGCGAGGAAGACCACACCGGTCTTGTAGAAGCGTGTCGGCGCCTTGAAAATATGGCGCGACAGAGGGACGGTCGGCGCCATCATCTCATGGAAAGCTTCGAGATCGTTCTCGGCCAGCTTCGCGAGAGCGGCGCTTGCCGCAGGCGCGATCGCGTCGAAGATGCCGAGTAGCGCATGCGAATAGCCCTGGCTGTCACCCGCGATCAATTCGGCATAGTTGAAATCGTCACCGGTATACATCTTGACCGCCGGATCAAGGCGGCGGCGCATGACGATCTCTTTTTCCGCCGACAGCAGCGAGATTTTGACGCCATCAACCTTGGCGGCGTTGTCGTTGATGATCGCGACCGCCGTCTCCATTGCCCGCATATCGTCGGACGAACCCCAATAGCCGGCCAGAGCCGGATCGAACATCGAGCCGAGCCAGTGAATGATCACCGGCTGTTGGACCTGCCCGAGGATGCGGTTGTAGACGCGGATATAGTCGTCCGGTCCCTTGGCAGCCGCCGCAAGCGCGCGGCTCGCCATCAAAATGATGCGCCCGCCTTGCCCCTCGACGAAGGCCACCTGCTCCTCATAGGCGCGGATCACATCATCGATGGTGACATCGGGACCAGGCGCCAGATGATCGGTGCCAGCGCCGTAGGCGATCAGCGAGTCCGACCGATTGCGGGCGGCCGACTGCGCATGCGTGATCAGCTCCTTGGCGCCGGCCCAGTCGAGACCCATGCCGCGCTGCGCTGTATCCATGGCTTCCGCAACGCCAAAACCGAGATCCCAGAGATATTCGCGGAAAGCGATCGTCCGCTCCCAATCAATGTTGCGGTCAAGCCATGGATCATTGTCGGCCAGGGGATCGACGACGACATGAGCCGCGGCATAGGCGACGCGATTGAAGCGATGGCCGCCTGCCGGGCGCTCCGGTGGGCTAAGCGGTGTGTTGGCGACGGTGAATTCGGCAAGCTTGCCGTCGGTGCCGGGCAAACGAAGGGTCTTCGTCATGGTCTTGTCTCCTAGCGAGCGGAAAGCGAGGGAACGTCGACCCAGCGGCGCTCTGCCCAGCTCTTTTGAGCGAGTTCGGCGAGTTGAACGCCCTTGGCGCCCTCACGCAAGGTGAATTTCCATGGCGTATCGTCGACGACATGCCGCAGGAAATCCTCCCACTGCGCCTTGAAACCATTGTCGAAGGTCTGCGTGTCCGGCACCTCGTCCCAGGTCTCGAAGAAATTGATCGGCTGCGGCTGATCCGGGTTCCAGACCGGCTTCGGCGTGTTAACGCGATGCTGCGTCCAGCAGCGCATCAGCCCGCAGACCGCCGACCCATGCGTTCCGTCCACTTGGAAGGTGACGAGATCGTCGCGGCGGACACGCACGGCCCAGGAGGAATTGATCTGCGCGACAACGCCGCCGTCGAGCTCGAACGTGGCATAGGCAGCATCGTCGGCATCGGCGACATAGGTCCTGCCGTTTTCATCGACGCGGCTTGGAATATGCGTCGCGCCGTAGCAGCTCACGGCTTTGACCTCGCCGAAGAGATTGTCGAGCACATAGCGCCAGTGCGGCAGCATATCGAGGATCATCCCGCCGCCCTCGGCCCTGCGGTAATTCCAGGAGGGACGCTGCGCTTTCACGCCCCAATCGCCTTCGAAAACCCAGTAGCCGAACTCGCCGCGCACGGAGAGAATCTTGCCGAAGAAACCGCTGTCGCGCAGCATGGCGATCTTGCGAAGGCCCGGCAGATAAAGCTTGTCCTGCACGACACCATTCTTGACGCCGCGACGCTCTGCGGAGCTTGCGACCGAAAGAGCTTCGTCCAGCGTCTCGGAAATCGGCTTCTCGCAATAGACATGCTTGCCGGCTGCGATGGCTTTCTCCAGCAGCGAGACGCGCATCTGCGTCGAGCCGGCGTCGAAGAAAATCGTGTTGTGGGGATCGGCGAGAGCGCTGTCGAGATCGGTGGTCGTCTTCGCGAGGCCGTGCTTACGCGCGACTTCTGCGATCTTTTCGGCATTGCGACCGACGAGGATCGGGTCCGGCATCAACCTGTCGCCATTGGCAAGCAGCACGCCGCCCTGCTCGCGGATCGCCAGGATCGACCGCACGAGATGCTGATTGTAGCCCATGCGGCCGGTGATGCCATGCATGATGATGCCGATCGGCTTCGTCACCATATCCCACTCCTCCCGTAAATAACTATATAGTTACATGAGTGACACGGCAAAGCGGCGCTGTCAACGGCCATCATCGACGGCCGCAGCGGCAATTGCGCGGATTCGGTGGGATTAAGAGGCGTTTTAAAAGCTTAAGGACGCAGGTAGGCGAAGATGACGTCGACGATATGCTCGCCCCAGGCGTCGATCTCCGACTTGTCGGAAAGGTTCCGCCGGAAGATCGTCGACAGCGTCCAGCGGTTCGTTAGGAAGAAGGAACCGAGGGCCGCGATGCTCATGTAGATCTTGACGGGATCGCAGCCCGGACGGAAATCGCCGGCGGCAGCGCCGCGATCCAGCAGACCGGAAATCTCCGCGACCAAGGGAGAATGCAGCTCGAAAATCCGCGCCGACCTCTTCAGAAAGCGGGCCTTATGCAGGTTTTCCGTATTGAGAATGCCAAGAAATTCCGGGTGATCCAGAAAATATTTCCATGTGAAAACAACAAGCTCCCGCATGCCCTCCGCGGGGCTGCGGTGCGAGAGATCGAGCCTTGCCTCCGCCGAACGGATGGCAACGTAACTGCCTTCCAGCACAGCGACATAAAGGGCATCCTTGCCCCCGAAATAGTGATAGAGCATGCGCTTGTTGATCTTGGCGCGCTCGGCTATGGCATCGACACGGGCACCGCCATAGCCGCGCTCGGCAAATTCCTTGGTCGCCGCAGCCAGGATCGCCTTGCTCGTGCGCTCCGCATCCCTGAGGCGCGGCCGCTCGGCGGGTGAGCTCGATACCGCCTGATCGGTGGATCCGACCACAGTTTCAGCCTCCGGGCTCTTCGATCGGCCCTTCGTGATTTTGGCTTCGCTCATCGCGGCTCCCGATTGCGTTTGGCAAGGCCACGCGGCCCCTAGCCGCCGACAATTACTCGATCATGACACAAGTTGACAGCCCCAGGGAAATCGGAAGCGATAGTAACTATATAGTTATATAAAAATTGCGCCGTTGGCAACGTGACCAGCGCGCAAGCTCGAAGCATCGCGCTGGTCATCGATTGTGCCTTCTTGGACGATGGCGAGTGGAACGTGCGATCCGACAGCTTCGCAAGCGACTCGCACCTATAACGGCAGCTCCTCGCCGGCTTGTTCCCGGACGATGTATTCGACGTACCAATCCGGCCAATTCTCGTCGCCCACGCCGTCGAAAGGTAGTCCTTCACGATGGCATGACCGAGAGTATAGATTGCCAAGCAATGACTTAGGCGAGACACCTTGCTTTCAATGCCGGCTCGGCCCAAGAGAACAAAAACAATTCAACACCGGGCGGCTTCATGACAGGAAAGCAGATCGCGATTATCGGTGGCGGGCCCGCGGGGCTGATGGCGGCCGAAGTGCTGTCGCTCTCCGGTCATCGCGTCACCGTTTACGATAGCATGCCGACGGTCGCCCGCAAATTCCTGCTGGCGGGGAAATCCGGCCTCAACATCACCCACTCGGAAGATTATATCCGCTTCGCCAATCGTTTCGGCCAAAGCTCCGACCGGTTATGTTCGGCCCTCGACGCTTTTACGCCTGATGATATCAGGAGCTGGGCGGCAGGACTTGGCACGGAGACATTCACCGGCTCTTCGGGCCGTGTCTTTCCAACGGTCATGAAGGCCTCGCCGCTGCTGCGCGCTTGGCTTGGCAGGCTGGAGAAACAAGGCGTCAAGGTTTTGACAAGGCATCGCTGGTCCGGTTTTGCCGAAGGCGGCTTTGCCTTTGAGACGCCGGAGGGACGAACGACCATTCAATGCGACGCAGCCCTGCTCGCGCTTGGTGGCGCGAGTTATCCCCGGCTCGGCTCGGACGCCGCCTGGATCGCCTGGCTTCGGAACAAAGGCATCGACATCGCCGACTTCCAGCCCGCCAATTGCGGCTTCGACGTCGCCTGGAGCACGGTTTTTAGAGAGCGTTTCGCCGGAGAGCCGCTGAAGGCCGTAACAGCGACGTCTGATGCCGGCGCCTTTCCCGGCGAATTCGTTATTTCCCGGCACGGTATCGAAGGCAGCCTCGTCTACGCCCATGCCGCCAGCCTGCGTGACCGGCTCGCAAACGACGGTAGAGCCGTCCTCACAATCGATCTCGCCCCCGGTAGGACGGCGCAACGGCTGTCGCGCGATCTGGCCCGACAAGACGTCAAAGCCAGCCTTTCCAATCGCCTTCGCAAAGGGGCGGGAATCGAAGGCGTCAAGACGGCGCTGCTGCGAGAACTCGTTCCATCAGCCGCTCTAGCAGATCCGGAACGACTGTCGCACCTGATCAAGGCCCTGCCGATCCCGCTCCTGAGGCCGAGGCCTATCACCGAGGCCATCTCATCGGCCGGCGGCATCCGCTGGAGCGCTATCGACGACGGATATATGCTGAGGGCCCTCCCCGGCGTGTTCGTCGCCGGAGAAATGATCGATTGGGAAGCGCCGACCGGCGGCTATCTTCTCTCCGCTTGTTTCGCCACCGGACGCGCGGCAGCGAAGGGAATAGAGGCTTGGCTACAACGGTAACGGGATGCCGTCACCCGATCCGTCTCTTCTCCATCAGCCAAGCCACGGATTCCTGCACGGCCTGCAGCGAGGTATAGCGCGGCGCGTAGCCGAGAAGCCGCTCGGCCTTAGCGATCGAGCAATTCGGGCTGCGGGCAATATGCTCCCACGTCGCCTCGGCATCCTCCGGCGTCTGGCCTTCCGCCCATTTGTCGTAGGGAAGAAATTCCAGTTTCGGCTCATGGCCGAACCAGCGCGACATCGCCTCGGCATAGCCCCGAAGCGTCAGTGCGCCGCTCGACACTGCATGGAAACTCTCGCCGGTCGAAGCGCGCCAATTGGCAATTGCGCCCATGAACATTTGAGCGACATCGTCGGCATGGACATGATGGACCGTTTCCAGACCGAAATTCGGCAGCACGAGCGTTTCACCCCGCGCCAAGGTCGAAAATGCCGCGAGGTTGAAATGGCCAGCCGGATTGAGCGGCGCCCAGCCGGGGCCGACAATATGGCCCGGATGGATCAGCGTCGCCGGGAAACTCTCGATCCGCGCCTTCGTTAGCAAATAGCTCTCAATCGCGGCCTTCTGCGTTCCGTATTCGCCGAACGGTCGCTTCGGCGTTTCCTCGAGCGTCGGCACGACGGTGGAAAAACCGTGCGTCCAGATCGTGCCCGTATGCAGAAAATGGCTGACATGACCCGAGAGAGCCTCGGTCAAATGCTTCGCACTGTCCAACGTGAAGCAGATCATATCGATGACGATATCGGGTTTCAGAGCGCGGATCGCCGGCCTGAAACTGCCGTCCTTTTCCATCGCGGCGCGATCCATCGTCAATTGCTCAACGGCATCCCACGCCCGGTTCGGCGAATAGGGTTTTGCCTGGCCCCGGCTCAGCGCCACCACCTCATGCCCGGCCTCCACCAGCCGCGGCACGAGATAAGTGCCGACATGGCCGGTTGCTCCTATGACCACTGTACGCGTCATGATGTCCTCCCAAGGATATTTTCAAAATCGGATGATGCCGGAACCGGAATGAAGAGAATGATCGCCTAAAGAATAGGAGCATGCACCGTCTTGTCATTCCCAAACAGAGGAGGACACGGCTTTGTTACGATTGGACATTCCTGCGCAACTTTGATGGCGCGCGCTCGTCATCCTCATCTTCGGACTTGATATAGACCTGCAGCGTATAGCCGATATGCTCGGTCATTAGCGCTCGAGCGCGCTCGATATCGCGATCGAGGGCCGCTTCCATCAACTCCGTATGCCGCTCGATCGCCATTGCCTCCCGCAGGGCGGCGACCGCCTTTTCATAACCGCTCTGCAGACCAGCGGCGGCGCGCTGCGTCGGCGCCAGACCGAGAAAACGATGATGACGGCGGAGCTGGTCGGAAATCGTGCTTTGAAAGCGCAGGAGCCAGCTCGATGTCGCAGCGCTTAAGAGAGCGGCATGAAATGCTGTATGCTTTTCATCCCATTCATCCGCCATTTCCTCAGAAGCGGCGTCGGGTACGATCTTGCAGCGAGAGAGGCGGTAGTGGGCCGTGACCACAGCGGATTCCCAGGCCGGACCACCCTTCTCGATCGATTCCAGCAGCAACGGCAGCTCGACAACCATCCGCGCGCGCATCAGATCTTCCAGCTCCGTGCGGGAAACCGGCGCGACAGCAAAACCGCGATTGCTGATGGCCGTCACCAGCTTTTCGGCTTCCAGCCGGGACAAGGCTTCGCGCAGCGGAGTCCAGCCGACGCCATAGGTATCCCGCAAAGTGCTGAGCTTCAACGATGCGCCGGGCCGCAGCTTCGTGTTGAGAATATCCCGGCGCAGGAGCCAATAGGCCGCTTCCGTCTTCGTCAGAGGTTCCTTGTCCTGCATAGCGTCGATCCCGATACCTGAAGCCGCAAATTATATATAAATCTGGTTTTCAGTAAAATTATATATCAAAGGTGCTTATGGTGCATATCATATATCGTAAATTGACAGCAGCACCGCAACCGGTATGATCTCAACAACAAAGTTGAGAGAGCGAGGCTCTCTTATAAAATCCGGGAGGAAATCATGAGGAAGTCCACATCCAGATGGTTGTCGGGGCTGGTCGTCGCCGGCGCGGTCATGGCGAGCATGGCGACGGCAGCCGCCGAGCCGATCAAGATCGCGATTGCCAATTTCGGCGAACATCCGCAGCTCAACGCTTCGATCGCCGGCTTCAAAAAGGCGCTGGCCGACAATGGCTTCGTCGAAGGCAAGGATGTCGTCTATACCGAGAGCAACACCAGCTTCGACGCTTCGCTGGTGCCGCAGATGATCGCCAAGTTGCAGTCGGATCATCCGAAGCTGATGTACACCATCACGACGCCTGTCTCGCAGATCGCCAAGAAGGCGCTCGCCGGCTCCGGTATCCCGATCGTATTCTCGGCCGTGACCGATCCGGTCGCCGCCAAGCTGGTTCCTTCCTGGGATGCCGGCGATGAGGGCATTACCGGCGCAAGCGACCTGCAGGACATCGCCGCCATCTTGACCTTCACCAAGAAGCTGCTTCCGAACGCCAAGCGCATCGGCGTGCCTTACAATCCGGGCGAGGCTAACGACGCTGCCCTGATCGAAAAGGTTAAGGCAGCCGCTCCGGCCGCAGGCTTCGAACTGGTCCCGGTGGGCGTCGACAATGTCAACGACATCCAGCAGCGCATCGCCTCGCTCGCCGGCAAGGCAGACGTGATTTACACGCCCGCCTCCAACCTCTTGCAGCCGGCAATCACCGCCGTTGCTGCAGCCGCCCGCCAGGCACAGATCCCGATCGTCAATTCCGACGACGCCGCTGTTCGCAGCGGTGTCGTGCCGGCAAGCTTCGCCGTCAACTACGAGCAGGTCGGTGAAAATGCCGGCAGGATCGCTGCAAAGATCCTCAAGGGTGGCGATCCCAAGACGATCGCGCCATCGCGTCCTGCCTATGAGGACCATGCTCCGTTGATCAACAAGACCGTTTTGAAGGCCTTCGGCGCCGACGTTCCGGCCTCGCTTGCCGATTGCAATTGCTTCACGAAGTAATAGGCGGCATCTTCGTAGGATCCATCTGATCCATGGCGGCGTTGAAAGCGCCGCCATTTCATAACCCTACAGTACAGGGGAGGCACGGATGCTGGACATCAAATCCGCGCGCAAGGTTTTCTACAGAGGCCAGCCCGACGAAAAGATCGCGCTCAACGGCCTGACGCTCTCCCTCAAGACCGGCGAATTCGGCGTGGTCATTGGCTCGAACGGCGCCGGCAAGAGCAGCATGCTGAATGCGATTTCCGGTGCCCTCAGCCTCGATTCCGGCCAGATTCTCATCAATGGCAACGACGTCACGAGCATGCCGGTCCACAAGCGTGCGGCGCGGCTCGCCCGCGTCTTCCAGGACCCGATGAAGGGCACCGCCGCCAGCATGACCGTCGGCGAGAACATGCTTCTGGCGGAGTTGCGCGGGAAGAGCCGGGGATTTCGGCCTGGCCTGAATGCCACACGTCTCGCCGCCTATAAGGAACGCCTCGCCGTTCTCGGCCTCGGCCTCGAGAACCGGCTGGATACCAAGGTGGAACTGCTTTCCGGCGGTCAGCGGCAATCGCTATCCCTCATCATGGCAGTCGGCGGTTCGCCCGACGTATTGCTGCTCGACGAACACACCGCCGCCCTCGATCCGCGCACGGCCGACATTGTCATGCAGGCAACGGTGCGAACCGTCGAAACGTTAAAGCTTACGACCCTGATGGTGACGCACAATATGCAGCACGCCGTCGACTTCGGCGACAGCGTTATCATGCTCGACGCCGGCAAAGTTCATCTCGAAATCATCGGTGAAGCGAAGAAGCGGATCACCGTTCCCGAATTGATCGGCCACTTCGCCGTCAAGTCCGACCGCATGCTGCTGGTGAGCTGATATCATGGATTTCATTCAGACAACGGTTTCGAGCTTCGTCTCGCTCATCCCGGTCACGCTGGCGCAGAGCTTCATCCTGAGCTTCGTCGTGCTGGGGATCATGATTCCCTTCCGCATGCTGAGCTTTCCCGACTTGACCAGCGAAGGCGCCTTTCCGCTCGGCGGCTGCGTCTGCGGCATTCTGCTCGCCGCCGGCGTCGCACCGCCGCTGGCGATCATTGCGGCTTTTGTCGTCGGCCTTGCTGCGGGTTGCTGCACGGCCTTCATCCATCTGCGCTTCCGCATCCACACGCTGCTCGCCGGTATCCTGATGTCGACCATGCTCTACAGCATCAATCTCGGCATCATGGGCAAGTCGAACCTCTCGGTCTTCGGCCAGCCGACCGTATTCGATTGGGTGCCCCTGACCCAGCCGGGCTTTCCGGCAAGCAAGATCGTCATCGCCGGCCTGATCGCCTTGATCGTCCTCATCGCGCTGAACCTCTATTTCAAGACGGAGAAGGGCACGGCCATGCGCGCCGTCGGCTCCAATCCGGATATGGCCGAAGCGCAAGGCATCAATGTCTGGGCCGCGACGATCGGCGGCGTCGGCCTCGCCAGCGCCTTTTCTGCCTCCAGCGGCGCCTTGATGGTGCAATCGCAGGGCTTTGCCGACGTCAATATGGGCATCGGCATCCTGATCAACGGCTTGGCGGCCCTGATGATCGGCGAGGCCTTCACCGGCAAGCAGACGGTATTGCGGCAGCTATTGGCACCCTTCGTCGGCTCGATCATCTATTACCAGCTCGTCTCGCTCTGCCTCGCTGCCGGCATGCCGCCGCCGAACCTGAAGCTCGCTACCGGCCTGTTCGTCCTACTGATGCTGGCCCTGCCAAGCATCAAGCGCAGCCGCGGCGGCGCGCCCGCCCGGGAAACCATTCGCGAATAAAGTGAGACCCGACACCATGACCAGCCTTCCCGATCTCGCCGCTGTCGAGGCCATGGATGCGGCCGATCCGCTGCGGTCCTTCCGCAGCCGCTTCGCCTTGCCCGAGGGCGTCATCTATCTCGACGGCAATTCGCTCGGTGCCGCCTCGCATGATGTTTTCGCCGAATTGCAGCAGGCGGCAAAGGAGGAGTGGGGCAACGGCCTCATCCGTAGCTGGAACAGCGCCGGCTGGTTCCACCTGCCGCTTGAGCTCGGCGACCGCATCGGACGTCTGATCGGCGCGGCGCCGGGGCAGACCGTGGTTACGGACTCGACCTCGATCAACATCTATAAAGCCCTGCATGCCGCACTTGCCATGCGGCCGGGCCGCAGCATTATCGTCGCGGAAGGCGACAGCTTTCCGACCGATCTCTATATGGCCGAAGGCGTTGCCTCGACGCGCCCAGGCGTTACCCTTCGCCTCGAAGGCCGGGATGCGGACAATATCGAGGACCTGATCGACGATCAGGTCGCGGTCGTGTTGGTCAATCACGTCAACTACAAGAGCGCCGAGCTGCGCGATATGGCGGCGCTGACGCGCCGGATCCACGAGGCCGGTGCGCTGGTGATTTGGGATCTCTGCCACAGCGCAGGTGCATTGCCGGTCGATCTTGACGGTGCCAACGCCGATTTCGCTGTCGGCTGCACCTATAAATACCTGAACGGCGGCCCCGGCTCGCCGGCCTTTATCTATGCAGCCCATCGACACCACGACGCCATCACACAGCCGCTCAGCGGCTGGTGGGGACATGCGCGGCCTTTTGCTTTTGAGCGGAATTTCGCCGGCGGCGATGGCATCAAGCGCTTCCTCTGCGGCACCCAGCCAATTCTGTCGCTGCGAGCGCTTAAGGGCGTGCTCGGCGTCTGGGATGAGGTCGACATGGGCGCGCTTCGCAGGAAGAGCATTGCGCTGACGGACCTCTTCATACAGTTGGTCGAGGCGAAATGCGGCCAATATGGCGTTGTCCTGGAAACCACGCGCGATAGCGAAAGACGCGGCAGCCAGGTCTCCTTCACCCACAGCAACAGCTATGAAGTGATGCAGGCCCTGATTGAACGCGGCGTAATCGGCGATTTCCGCGCGCCCGCAACCCTGCGGTTCGGCTTCACGCCGCTTTATGTTGGCTACCGCGACGTCTGGCAGGCGGTGAAGGTGCTGGAGGATATTCTGAGCAGCGAATCGTGGAGGGACGCGCGTTTTGCCGTGCGGTCGACTGTGACCTGATAGGGAATTGGCGCTCGCGAAGCGGGGGGGACATGGCGATGAGGTATTTCAGAATTACCGACTGGGAAAGTGCCTACACCAGCGACGCCTATGTGGTCGGCGGCGACCGCTGGCCGGCCGCCTGGGTGGAGCCGGCGCAAACCTTCCGCGATAGCCTAGCCACGACCGGTCGCGCCAAACTCGATCTCGCCTATGGGTCTGGCGAGCGCAATCGCTTCGACCTCTTTCTGCCTGCCGAGCCACCGAGGGGATTGGTGGTCTTTATCCATGGCGGCTATTGGCTGGAACTCGACAAGAGCTATTGGTCGCATCTCGCTGCTGGCCCTATCGCCAATGGCTACGCCGTCGCCATTCCCTCCTATACGCTTTGTCCTGCTATCCGCCTTTCCGGCATTGCCAGGGAGGTTGCGGCCGCGATCGGCAAAGCCGCCGATATGGTCGACGGCCCTCTGATGATGGCAGGACATTCGGCCGGCGGCCAGCTCGTAACCCGCATGGTCACGGCGACCTCCCCGCTCGCCGCATCCATCCAGGCCCGCATCCGCAATGTGGTCTCCATCTCCGGAGTGCACGACCTGCGCCCGATTATGAAGCGAGCCATGAACGAGCTTCTGCGCATCGATGCCGCCGAAGCCATGGCCGAAAGTCCGGCCCTGCTGGAGCCCGCAGACAATGTCCGCCTCACCTGTTGGGTCGGCGGCGCGGAGCGTGCCGAATTCATCCGCCAGAATGCCCTGCTTGCCAATATCTGGACCGGCCTCGGAGCGGCAACGTCTGCCGTTGTCGAACCGGATCGCAATCATTTCACGATATTGGACGGCCTGACCGATCCCACGCATCCCCTGACGCGGACCCTGCTTTCAGAATAATAGACAAGGCTTCATCCAGAAAGCCGCGTCTGGTTCAACCTTGCAACGACATTCGACGAATGGGACCGGGTTCGAACTCTTCGAACCCGGTCCTTTCTGCAAAGTTTATTTCTTGACGGGCGCGTTCATGGCCCAGACGATGCCGAAGGGATCGCGAAGCTGGCCCCAGCGGTCGCCCCAGAACATCACCTCGATTGGCATGAGGACCTCGGCGCCGGCATCGACGGCGCGTTTCCACCAGGCATCGATATCGTCGACAAGCAGTTGCAGGGTAAAAGCCTGCGGCTTTTGCAGCGCGTGACCATGTTCGGGATAAGCGTCGCAGAGCATCAACGAACTGCCGTTGATATAGAGATGGATATGCATCGTCCGGCCCTGCTCGTCAGCCGGATACATGAACACCTGTTCGGCGCCGAAGGCGCGCTTGTAGAATTCGGCGGCCTTCACGGCGCCATCCACCGTCAAATAGGCCACCAGGCCGCCAAGCACCGGCACCTTGGGCTGCTGCGATTGTTCTGTTGCATCGGTCATGATCGACTCCTCGGAACGGATTTTGCTAGTGCCCATTGGACGGGCTGTCCCAAGGACGAGCTTCGATCCGATTTTCCGACAAGCGCGGTGAAGGTTTTTCGATATGATCATTTCGTGGCAAAGAACCTTGCATCCCATGAACGGCGAGAGACACATGACCCGATGGCAAACACTGTTTCTGTCCTTAGGGCTGTTTGCCGGGGTGGCTCCAACTTGCTTGGCGTCCGGCCTCGCCTATCGCGGCATAGAAGACGACAGGACGAGCGGCGTAAAACACGGCCTTTTCGAGATAAGGGAAGAGGCGAGGCAATTCATCGCCAAGGAAAACATGGCTGACGGCACCCGTTGGGAGGCGCTTGACCCAAATCTGAAGATTCAGGTGCCGAGATGCGCTGTGCCGCTGACGGTGAAATGGGTTCCCAAAGTCTATGGCCTGTCCGCGCCGAATGTCGCAGTGACCTGCAGCAGGACGATCGACGGCAGTTGGGAAAGACATTGGAATGTCTTTGTTCCCGTCAGATTAAAGCGATGAAGGCTGCATCGGCTTGCGGAGCAGGAATCTCTAAAAGCTTTTCCAATAGCGTGAGTAGTCATCGATCTTGCCAATGGCGTGGATGACGCCGTGCAGCTCGGCCAGGCCCTTAAGTCGCCCGATCAGCGAATAGCCGGGATTGGTCGGCTTATCGACATCGTCGCCGATCAGGTGGCCGTGGTCGGGGCGCATCGGAATCATGTGGTCGGCTCGGCCATCGGTGCGGCGGCGAGCCTCCTCCGCCAGAAGTACGCGCAGGATCGCGTACATGTCACCGCGCCCTTCCAGATGCGCGGCTTCGACAAAGGAACCATCCGGCTCGATCGCCACATCGCGCAAATGGGCAAAATTGATGCGCGACGCAAATTCGCGGGCGATGGCAAGCACGTCATTGTCGGCGCGCGAACCAAGGGAGCCGACGCAAAGTGTCAGGCCGTTGGCGGGATGATCGACGCAGCCAGTGATGCGACGCAGATTCTCCGCCGTCGAAACCACTCGCGGCAAGCCAAAGAGCGAAATCGGAGGATCGTCGGGATGGATGGCGAGCCGTGCTCCAACTTCGGCGGCGACCGGTACGACCTCGTGCAGAAAATTGTCGAGGTTCGTCTGCAGGTCCTCCGTCGTCAGCCCGTCAAAGGATTCGATGGCGGTACGGATCGCCTCACGCCCGTAGCTATCCTCGCCGCCCGGAAGACCGGCGATGATATTGCTCTCCAGTCGACGAACCGCCTCTTCCGAGAGCCCCTTCAGCCGCTCCTCGGCACGCTGCAAAAGCCCCGGCCCATAGTTTGCCTCGGCACCTTTCCGGCGCAGAACGAAGACATCATAGGCGACGAATTCCACCATGTCGAAACGAAGGGCAAGCGCCCTCGTCGGCATCTCGAAGCGCAGGTTCGTGCGCGTCCAATCGACCACCGGCATGAAGTTGTAGCAGATCGTCTTGATGCCGGATCGGGCGAGATTGACCAGCGTGTCCTTCCAGACGCCGATCGCCTGGGCAGCGCCGGCACCGCCGAGCTTGATGGCGCTTGGGACCGGGATCGATTCGCAGACGCTCCAGCGCATGCCGGCTGCTTCCACCAGGGCCTTGCGAGCCCCGATCTCCTCCGGTGTCCAAGTGCGGGAATGGGAGATCTCGTGCAGTGCCGTGACAATGCCCGTTGCGCCGGCTTGACGTGCGTGAATGAGTGGAACGAGATCCTTCGGCCCGAACCAGCGCCAACAGCTCTCCATGCGATGCCTCCCTGATTTGTTGGTCAACATATCGCTACATCGGCGAAAGTCCATCGCCGTGTCTGCTTGACATCCCTTATTGACCAACAATATCTGTTTGATAGTTGGAGGAATGCATGGCGATGGAAACCGCTGAGATCGAGGGGAAGGGATCGGCGGTGGACCAAGTGGTCGACGAGATCCGGCGGCTGATGCGCGAGCGCAATCTCGGGCTCGGCGACGCCCTGCCCTCGGAGATCGAGCTGGCGGCGATGTTCAACAGCAGCCGCAACACCGTGCGCGAAGCAATCCGCATCCTGAAGGCGTATGGCATCGTCGAAAGCAGGCAAAAGGTCGGCGCCGTCATCACCGACCGCCGCCAGCAGGCGTTGATGGAATTGTTCTCCTTCGCGATCGACATATCGGCCGAAAGCTTCCTGGACATTCAGGGTTTTCGCCGGCTGATCGAGGTCAATCTCTCCGATCTTCTGTTCCAGAATATCGACGACACCAGCATTGCGCGGCTGAAGGCAATCAACGACGCCATGAAGCTGGCGCCGGAACTGTCGGAAGCTGCGGAATTCGACTTCAAGTTCCATGCCGAACTCGTCAGCCTTGCCAACAATCGCACACTGTCACAGGTCTATGGCATTCTACAGCCACTGTTGCAGCGGCTGATGGAAGCCGGCAAGCGCTCCCGGGTCGCCGTCGAAAGTGCCTATAACGAACATTGCGACATCATCGTCGCGCTCCAACAGCGTGACCGAATCGCCTATGCCTATCATATGAACCGTCATCTTCACGCCGGGTTGCAGTTCATCCAGCCTCCCCAAGAACCGCGACAGATTTGACACAATCCATTTCCTGACGGACAGATAATCATGAAGAAACTGCCACTCGACACCGGCTGGACCCTTTCTCGCGTAGGCGCACCTTCGACCGCCCCGTCGCTCCCGGCGACGATTCCGGCTGCCGTGCCTGGCAATGTGCATCTTGATCTGCTGTCGGCCCGGCTCATCACCGACCCATATCTGGATGTCAACGAGATCTCCCAGGACTGGATCGGCCGCTCGGCCTGGCGTTACCGGATGGCTTTCGACTGGGATGACGAAGAGGCGGATCGGGTCGATCTGTCCTGCCTCGGGCTTGATACGGCGGCACGCGTGGAACTGAACGGCATATTGCTCGGGGAAACCTGCAATATGCATCGCAGCTATCGTTTCGACATTCGCGGGCAGCTCAAGGAGGGCCGGAACGAGTTGATCGTCGATTTCGATTCCGCCTATGCCCATGGCGAAGCGGTCCGCAGAGCGCTCGGTTCGGCCGCCGATATCCCGGCCAACTATCCCGGACCCGGTAACCTCATCCGCAAGATGGCCTGCAATTTCGGCTGGGACTGGGGTCCGAGCGTCGTCACAGCAGGCATATGGAAGCCAGTCGCCATTGAAAGCTGGTCGAAGGCGCGTCTCGCCATTGTCCGCCCGGAAATTACCTTGCAGGGCGGTGACGGTATGGCGCGCCTGCGTATCGAGGTCGAATGGGCGGACGAAGGCACGGACAGCGCGGCTCTGGTGATGTCGATCGGCGGCAAACGAACCGAAGTCCGAATTGCGCAGGGCGAGACGCATGCTCTGGCGGAATGCCGTGTCGACAATCCGGAAATCTGGTGGCCGCATGGGCTCGGCGGCCAGCCGCTCTACGACCTCGACCTCCAGCTTCTGGGCTCAGACGGAGCGATGCTGGATCGCTGGCAGCGCCGCGTTGGCTTTCGCTCCGTGCGCCTCGACACCGCGCCCGATGAGATCGGTTCTGCCTTTACCCTCGTCGTCAACGACGTGCCGGTCTTCGCCCGTGGCGCTAATTGGATTCCGGAGGATTGCTTCCTGCCGCGCGTGACGCGGGAACGCTATCGCGAGCGGATCGCCCAGGCACGCGATGCCAATATGAACATCCTCCGCGTCTGGGGCGGCGGCATTTACGAGACCGATATCTTCTATGAAGAGTGCGACGCCGCCGGCATCATGGTCTGGCAGGATTTCCTCTTCGCCTGCGCCGCCTATCCGGAGGAGGAGCCGGTCTATGGCGAGATCGAAGCGGAAGCGCGTGAGGCGATCACCCGGCTGATGCCACACCCCTCGCTGGTGCTCTGGAATGGCAACAACGAAAACATCTGGGGGTATTTCGACTGGGGCTGGCAGGATGTGCTCGCCAATCGCCCCTGGGGCGCCGGCTATTATCTTGACCTGTTACCGAAACTGGTCGCTGAGATCGATCCGACCCGACCCTACTGGCCCGGAAGCCCCTATTCCGGCTCGATGGATATTGCGCCGAATGCCGACGAGCATGGCTGCAAGCACATCTGGGACGTCTGGAACGAGGTCGGATACGAGACCTACCGCACCTATATTCCGCGTTTCTGTTCCGAATTCGGCTGGCAGGCGCCCTCGACCTACGCCACGCTTACCGAATCCGTGCGAGAGAAAAGTCGAGCGCCCGCCTCCCCCGGTGTCCTGCATCACCAGAAGGCAACCGGCGGCAATGACAAACTGATCAAGGGATTGGAAGGCTGGTTTCCCGCTCCGGAGAATTTCGACGACTGGCTTTTCGTCACGCAACTGAATCAGGCGCGCGCCATCAGCGTCGGGGTCGACCATATGCGTTCGCATCGCCCCACCTGCATGGGCGCGATCGTCTGGCAGCTCAACGATTGCTGGCCGGTGACCTCCTGGGCAGCGGTCGATGGCGCAGGCCGGAAGAAGCCGCTCTGGTACGCCCTACGCAACAGCTATGCGCCGCACCTCCTGACGATCCAGCCGCGCGGCGACGGTCTTGCCGCCATCGCCGTTAACGATGCGACACTGTTCTGGCGCGTGCCCTTCACCATCGAGCGCTTCGATTTCAACGGCACGCTGCTCGCTCGCCACTCCGTCTGGCGTATCCTTTGCGACCGCTTCGAAAATGCCGAGATCTCCATCCCCAAGGATGTGGCGACGCCGGGCAACCCTGAGCGCGAATTCCTGCGCGCCCGCCTCGGCGATGCCGAAGCCTGGTGGTTCTTCGAGAAGGATATGAAACTGCAATATCCGCAGCCTCGCTTCGACCTTGAGGCCGAGCCGATCGCCGACGGCGTCGCCGTCACGGTCACGGCGCAATCCTTCCTGCGCGATCTCTGCCTGTTTGCCGACCGCATCAGCCCGAATGCCGAGGTCGACGATATGCTGGTCAATCTGATGCCGGGCGAGAGCAAAACCTTCCGCATCAAGGGGCTGTCGAAAGATGCGTGGGAGGACGCCGATCTTTCCGCTATCGTGCGTACAGCCAATCAGGTTGCAGGCACAGCGCACCCCCGGTGAGGCAGAACTCTGCCGGCCTACAGGCCGAAACGGCTCTGGCGAAACATTGCGATCGAAACGGTACATTGCCTTCTATGATCGTGCGACGGCTTGTGATCTAGTGCGTTCACCCGACCCATGAATCAGCGAGACACCGGTTATGTCCTTGGAATCCAATCGTAGCTTTCAGACGCCACGGCGCGAAGAACTCGGTCTTTCCACGCTTGCCAATAGTGCCGGCCTGTCGGTATCGGCGCTGCCGAACGGTACGCTGTTTGCCATCGATTTCGCCGACCAGCAGGGTAGCGTCATGATCAATCAGGTGCTGGGATCGCCTGTTTACGGCGGTATCGGGCGCCTCTATCTGCGCATCGGCGGCTCGCAGCCTGAAGTCGCCGAAATTGTCGGCCCGAAGGCCGCGGTGCGCTTCGGCCATGATGAGGCGGGCTTTTGCTGGAGCGGCGAGACGTCCGGTGTCAAGCATACGGTCCGGCTGCAGCTCCATCCCGGCGATAGCGCCTGGTTCTGGCGGGTTTCGCTTGAAAATACGACCGGTGCGGCGCTTTCAGCCGATCTCGTGCTGATCCAGGATGTCGGCCTCGGCGATCGCGGTTTCCTGATGAACAGCGAGGCCTATGCTTCGCAGTATGTCGACCATCATATTGCCGAGCATTCCGCCTTTGGGCCGGTGGTGATGAACAGGCAAAATCTGAAGCAAGGCGGCGGGCGCAATCCTTGGCTGGCACAGGGCTGCCTCGATGGGGCGGCGGCCTATGCCACGGATGCGATCCAGTTGGCGGTGCCGGCCCCAGGCGGCGATGCACAGATGGTGCCGCGCTTTGGTGAAAGCCTGCCGAGCACGCGCCGGCAGCACGAAGTCGCGTGTCCGGCGATCCAATCGAAACCTCTCGCGCTCGCACCAAAGACGATCGCAACCGCAACCTTCTTCGGCTTGTTCGTCGCCGATCACCCCGCAGCCTCCAGCAATGCCGATCTTGCAAGGCTGGACGCTCTGCCGCAGGCGCTGAACGAACTCGCGACGAGCGATATTGCCGGCGATGCCCCGGCTCGCAGCCTGGTGCAGGACGCGCCGCTATTCGTGACCGAGCCTTTGGATGAAGCGACGATCGAGCGGCTCTATCCCAAGCGGATGCTGGAAGAACGCATCGATGGCCAGCTCTATTCCTTCTTCGTGCCGGACGGCTCGCTTAATCGCCACATCGTACTGCGTGAGAAAGAGCGCGTCGTGGCACGCCGTCATGGCGCCATCGTCCGCAGCGGCCAGAACATGCTGTTGGACGACCGGACGCTGGCCGCAACCTGTTGGATGCAGGGCATCTTTGCCGCGCAGTTGACGATCGGCAATACGTCCTTCCACAAGCTTTTCTCGGTCTCCCGCGACCCCTACAATCTGACACGGGCGAGCGGGCTGCGCATGCTCGTGGACCTCGGCGAAGGCTGGCGCCTGCTGGGCGTTCCCGCGGCCTTTGACATTGGATTGAGCGATGTCCGCTGGATCTACCGGCTCGCCGGCCGCACCATCACGGTGACGGCAATCGCTTCCGGCGACGATCCGTCCATGCAGTGGACCGTAGCGGTCGACGGCGGGGCCTGCCGCTTCCTGATCTTCGGCCATATCGTGCTCGGGGAACGTGACTACGAAGCCGTCGCAAACATCGAGATCGACACTGCTGCCAAGCAGATATCGTTCCGGCCCCAGCCGTCCTGGCTTTGGGATCGCTATCCGCATGCGGCCTACCATCTCGTCACCTCGACGCCGGGTGCCTTCGAGGCAATCGGCGGCGATGAGCTTCTCTACAGCGACGGCACGCCTCGCAACGGCCCTTTCATCGCGCTCAAGTCGCATCAGACCCAAGGCTTCAGCTTTGCAGTCACCGGATCGATGACCGACACGGCGGCGGGCGAACGTCTTGCCGCGCGCTACAAGGCCGGTGTCAGCAGCGAAGACATGCTTGCTCCCGCGCAACGCTTCTGGAGCCATGTGACGCGCGGCGCGCGCATCGAAGGAGAAGGGCGCGACGTCACGGCGCAGGCTGTGATGCTGCCTTGGCTGGCGCATGACGCGATCGTGCATCTGAGCGTGCCGCATGGCCTCGAACAATATACCGGCGCGGCCTGGGGAACGCGTGACGCCTGCCAGGGACCAGTGGAATTCCTGCTCGCTTATGAACATGATGCCGAAGTAAAGCAGATTCTGAGCACCGTCTTTTCCGAGCAGTATCGCGACCGGGGCGACTGGCCGCAATGGTTCATGTTGGAGCCCTATGCCAACATCCGCGCTGGCGAGAGCCATGGTGATATCGTCGTCTGGCCGCTGAAGGCGCTGTGCGACTATATCGAGACGACGGGCGATCTCGCCTTCCTAGCCGAAACCGTGCCGTGGCGGGCCGACGACACCATGCAACGGACCGAAGAGACGGCGACGATTTCCGCGCATGTCGATAAGCTGCTCGACACCGTACGCAGCCGCTTCGTACCCGGCACAAGCCTCATCCGCTATGGCGAAGGCGATTGGAATGACAGCCTGCAGCCGGCCGATCCGCATTTGCGCGATTGGATGGTCAGCAGTTGGACCGTCTCGTTGCTTTACGAGCAACTGGTGCGCTACGCTGCGATCCTGACGCTTGCCAGCCGGGACGACGAGGCGCAGACGCTTAAGGAAACCGCCGCCGCCATGCGCGACGATTTCAACCGCCTCCTGATGCGCGACGGTGTCGTCGCCGGCTACGGCGTCTTCGATCCGAGCCATGATGGCGTCGAACTGCTGCTGCATCCGCAGGATACGCGCACCGGCCTGCATTATTCGCTGATCGCGATGACGCAGCCGATGCTGGGCGGCCTCTTCACGCCGGAACAGCGGCATGCGCATATGAAGCTGATCAGTGACAATCTGCTTTTCCCGGATGGTGTGAGACTGATGGAAAAGCCGGCGACCTATGCCGGCGGACCGGAGACATTGTTCCGCCGCGCCGAATCCTCGTCTTTCTTCGGGCGCGAGATCGGGCTGATGTATGTGCATGCGCATCTGCGCTATTGCGAGGCGCTGGCGCTGGACAACGATGCTGACGGTGTCTGGAACGCGTTGGCACTCGCCAATCCGATCGCGGTCAGCGGCCGGCTCGACCATGCCTCGCTGCGCCAGCGCAACACCTATTTCAGCAGCAGCGACGCCGCATTCCACGATCGCTATCACGCCTCTGATGATTGGGATCGCGTCAAGGCGGGCGATATCGCTGTCGATGGCGGCTGGCGCATCTATTCGAGCGGTCCCGGGCTTTTTACGAAAAGCCTGATCAACAACGTCTTCGGCTTCAAACGGCAATTCGGCGAACGTATCCACAAGCCGCTATTGCCGGCGTCGGTTGCCGTTTCCAAGATCGAACTGGATTTTGAAGCGTAATCGCGAAGGGAGCCGCTTGTTGCGGCTCCCTTTGAATTTTGCGGCTGAGGGTATGAGGTCATATGCAGTGGCCTCACGGGCCTTCAATAGCGGTTATCGTGCACCACGCCCATGATTTCCCCTCCTCGAGACACGCTCACGAGGAGATTGTCGTTGCCGCGCGTTGCCTCAACCAGATAACGCACCCCGACGTCCTTTACGTTCCTGACGTGATAACCCCGCCGTTCCAGGAGGCGTATAACGTCATCCGGGCCGAAATTGTCGCGACGCTCGCCCCATCTATTGGCTGCATCGTGATGCCGGTTCCAGGCGTGAAGAAAATCGGACTCCGTTTGGTCCCGGTCAGAGTCGTAGCCGTCCGGCGACTGATCCTCGTGAATGACAACCTGAGCAATAGCGGGGCTGACGAGGCCCATCGTAATTGCGGCCGTCACGCCCAAGGCGATGAAGGTAACCCTCATTGGCATTTCCTTTGTCGTTTCTTTCCAATAGGGGAGCGATTTAGTGGGCTCCCGGCACCGGTCCCTTCAGCTTTGATATGCAGGCCTCTTGTGCCGAGGCGCTTGGAGTTGGCTGGGCAGCAGACGTGGCCTTTCGGCTCGTCCGTCGCACCCAGCTCACCCACTATGCTCACCCGCATTTTGCGTTGTGTTCTTATTTGTTACGAAATTTAACGGCCGCGACGATTGACCCATCAGGCGGCGCAGGAAACAGGTTGCGCCACGGAAGCGGAGCGACGATCAAGCGCGCCGCTCCAGAGGGTAAGAACGAGGGCAGCGGTGACCAGGATCGCTCCGATCCAAGGGGTTGAGCCGAGGCCGAGTGCGGATTCCACCACTAGGCCGCCGATCCAGGCGCCGGCGGCAATGCCGAGGTTGAAGGCGGCAATGTTCAGCGCCGAAGCGACATCGACCGCGGCCGGGCGCACCTGGCGGGCAAGCTGAACGACATAGAGCTGCAGGCCCGGCACATTGGCAAACGACAGGAAGCCGAGAGCGGCCAGCGTCGGAATTGCCAGCCAAGGCGAAACGGCCGTGAAACTGAACAGCACGAGCACGATCGCCTGAGCGATGAAAAGGCCCGTCAGCGCCTTGACCGGATTACCGTTTGCAAGACGCCCGCCGACAACATTGCCGACGGCAATGGCAACGCCATAAAGCACCAGAATCAGGCTGACAGCGGAGGCCGCAAAGCCGGTCACTTCCTGCAGGATCGAGGCTAGGAAGGTGAAGGCGACGAAGGTGCCGCCATAGCCCAGCGCCGTCATGGCGAAGACGATCAGGAGCCGGCCGCTTGCCAGCACGCGGACCTGCTCGCCGATCCCGGCCGGCGGCGCCTTCTTCAGGTTTGACGGCAACAGTAGCGCAATGCCCGCAAAGGCGATGACGCCAAGGGCTGCGACGGCGGCAAAGGTGGCCCGCCAACCGAAGGTCTGGCCGATGAACGTGCCGAGCGGGACGCCGGTGACGATCGCGACCGTCAGCCCCATGAACATCATGGCGATTGCCGAGGCACGGCGGTTTTCCGGTACCAGATCGGCCGCGATGGTCGATCCGACGGAGAAGAAGACGCCATGGGCGAAGGCCGAAAGCACGCGGGCGACAAGCAATGGCTCGTAGCCGGGGCTTAGGGCTGCCATGCCGTTGCCGGCAACAAAGAGCGCCATCAGGCCGAGCAGCAGCGGCTTGCGCTCGACACGGCCGGTGAGTGCCGTCAGGATCGGCGCGCCGAAGGTAACGCCAAGCGCATAGACGCTGACGATGAGACCGGCGAGCGGCAGGGTGATGTGAAGATCACCCGCAACCGTCGGCAGCAGACCGACGATAACGAATTCGGTGGTGCCGATCGCATAGGCCGCGATCGTCAAGGCAAAAAGAGCTAATGGCATGAGATGGCCCGATCGAAAGGCATCCGGAAATATCCGGCTGCACTGGTTCTTGTTCGAACAGAATATGATCTCAAGACATTCGATCGATAATTGGCTATATCAACTCAACACTTGTGAATTCAATTCAAAGCTTGAGTGGAATGGTGGATAATCGCGCCGGTGAAATGGACGTCTTCGTGCAGGTGGCCGAGCTTCGCAGTTTCTCGGCAGCGGGGCGGAAATTGCGCCTGTCACCTTCTGCCGTCAGCAAGCTCGTTACACGCCTTGAGGACCGGCTTGGCACACGCCTTCTCGTGCGCACCACGCGTTCGCTGCAGTTGACGCCGGAGGGAGAGGTCTACCTCGAGCGCGCTCAACGCATCCTCGCCGAAATAGCGGAGACGGAGCGCATGGTGACAGCAGGAGGCGCCACGGTCCCGCGCGGACCTCTGCGCGTCAGCGCCTCCGTTGCCATTGGCGTGCGCTGCATCGTGCCACTCATTCCGGATTTCCTGGCACTCTACCCGGAAATAGAACTGGATATTTCGCTCAGCGACAGCATCATCGATATCGTCGGTGAACGCGCCGATGTCGCCATTCGTGTCGGGCCATTGCGCGACAGTTCGCTGAAAGCTCGCAAGCTGCTGGAAAGACGACGCGTCATCGTTGCTTCACCGGCTTATGTCGCAAGGCACGGCCTACCGGTGACGCCGGACGATCTCGATCACCACAATTGCCTGACCTTCAACTTCCGCCCGACCGCCGAAGGCTGGCCCTTTCGCGATCCGGCCACCGGATCAGAGTTCGTGAAGCCGGTCTACGGCAATCTGCAGGCCAATAATGGACCGACGGTGCGCAGCCTCTGTCTCGCCGGTCTTGGCCTTGCCCGAGTCGGATATTTTCATGTGCAGCCCGATATCGAAACCGGCGCACTGGTGCCGGTACTGGAGGATTTCAATGCGGGAGATATCGAGCTGATCCACGCCGTCTATGCCGGCCATGATTATCTTGCCGCACGCATCCGCGCCTTTATCGACTTTTTGGCATCGCGAATCACGTAAAACAGCGATGACCATCAGATAAGCAGAGGGCAGAACTTGGAGACGGCGCTTTATCTTCCGATCAAGAATTTCCTGGAAGCCGCCGGCTACGCGGTAAAGGGCGAAATCGGCAGTTGCGATCTTGTCGGCCTAAGTAGCGATGAACCGCCCGTCGTCGTCATCTGCGAATTGAAGCTAACCTTCAATTTGGAACTCGTGCTGCAGGCGGTTGATCGTGCGTCAGTAAGCGATGAAGTGTGGATTGCCGCCCGCGTCTCGGCGAAGGGCAAGGGACGAGAGAGCGACCGCCGTTTTCGCGATCTCTGCCGCCGCCTCGGTTTCGGCATGCTGGCTGTCTCCGACAACGACACCGTTGATATCATCGTCAGCCCGGTCGCGCCGATGCCGCGCAAGAATATCCGCCGGCGATCACGTCTTGTTGAGGAACATAAGCGGCGCAAGGGCGATCCCGCCCTTGGGGGCAGCACGCGCGCGCCGATCATGACCGCCTACCGTCAGCAGGCACTTGCCTGTGCGATGGCGATCCAGAATGGACAGCAGCGTCCTAGAGACATTCGCGCAAACGCGCCAGAAGCCGCCAAAATACTGCAGCACAATGTCTATGGTTGGTTCGAGCGCGTCGATCGCGGCATTTACGCCCTGACCGAACTCGGTTCGGAAGCATTGAAGCGCTGGCCGCAGGCGGATGGCGCTTAAACAATAAAGGTGAAGAAATTCGGGCATTACAACGTTAAATTCCAGTAATGTCTTACAAAATTGCAATATAAACATGATCAATATTTAATTTGTAAAATTCATCAGGCGGATCATATAAATCTCCAGCGCCAATTCTTTTTTCTACTGCAAGCTCCGCAGTAAACTCGGATAATAGAGATTCCCCGGAAAGAATAGAAATGGCACTCCGTTCGACGCCTGGTCCCTGACATGGACCCAAGACGCCATATCGCCAACGATCTCGTAAGGGACATCTGCCATGTCAAATCTACTTCGCAAGCATCGCGCCGCTGCCATCGTCGGAGCGGCCATCATAGTCGGCGCAGGGGCCCTGCCCTTCGCCTTCAGCACCCCCGCTGCCGTTGCCGCGACGGCCGAACCTGGCGGCATCATCGCGCCTGGCGGCTCTTTCGCGCCGATCGTCGACGCCGACAAGCCGGCAGTCGTCACCGTTACCACTACGATGAAGGTCACCGATACCAGCGCGGATGCCGGCGACTCCCCGATGGACGAGCAATTCCGCCAGTTCTTCGAGAACCAGGGCATCCCCTTCCCGCAGCAGGAGGCGCCGCAGCATCGTCCGGCGCAGCGCGCCATGGCACTCGGCTCCGGCTTCCTCATCAGCCCGGACGGGGTCATCGTCACCAACAACCACGTCATTCAGAATGCCACGGATATCAAGGTGACGCTCGATGACGGCACCGAACTACCGGCCAAGCTCCTTGGCGCTGACGCAAAATCCGATCTGGCTGTCCTGAAGATCAAGGCGCCGAAGCCTCTCGCCACCGTGGCCTGGGGCGACTCCGATAAATTGAAGCTCGGCGACCAGATCCTGGCGATCGGCAATCCCTTCGGCATTGGCACGACTGTCACCGCTGGCATCGTTTCGGCCCGTGGCCGCGATCTGCACAGCGGCCCCTATGACGATTTCATCCAGATCGACGCTCCGATCAATCACGGCAATTCCGGCGGCCCGCTGGTCGATCGGGACGGCAATGTCGTCGGCATCAACACCGCCATCTATTCGCCGAATGGCGGCAGCGTCGGCGTCGGTTTCGCCATCCCCTCGGATCAAGCCAAGGCGATCGTCGCCAAGCTTGAAAAGAACGGCTCGATCGATCACGGCTATCTCGGGGTCGCCATTCAGCCCGTGACGGCCGATGTTGCCGATGCCGTCGGCCTTTCGCAGGCGCAAGGCGCCCTGGTCGCCAGCGTCAATGACGGAACGCCGGCTGCACGTGCCGGCATCAAGACCGGCGATATCGTTACGGCCGTCGGTAGCGAGACCGTCAAGTCGCCCAAGGATTTGTCGCGCCTGGTTGCCGATCTTTCTCCCGGCGACAAGCGCTCGCTCACGGTCTGGCGCGATGGCAAGAGCATGGATGTGAACGTCACCCTCGGCGGCAATGACGACAGCAAGCAGGCTGCCAATGACAGCGGTGACGGGAAAGTCCAACCGTCCAATCAGCCGAGCATCGGCGTCGGCCTCGCCAATCTGACACCGGATCTGCGCGAGCAGCTCAACCTTCCGCACGGTGTCGAAGGTGCCGTCGTCGCCAGCGTCAATCCCGATAAGTCGGCCGCCGCTGCCGGCGTCCAAGCGGGCGACATCATCGTCTCGGTCAACGATCAGCCGGTCCACAGTGCCCACGATGCCCAAAACGCAGTTGCACAAGCCGGCAAAGCAGGCCGCAAGTCGGTTCTGCTGCTGATCGAACGCGGCGGCGACAAGACCTTCGTGGCAGTGCCGTTCTCGGCTGCCTAAGCATCTCTCCTGAAAGGCAAACGCGCCTCGTCTCCATCACTGGAGGCGAGGTGTATCTATTTCCCGCGATTGCGTCCGCAATTCCCAACTCCCCAACATCACAGCGCAGCAAAGTGCGCAGGCTCGCGCCGGCGCTATCGCGACCGAGGGGGAATTTTAACCGACAATACTATTGTCAACCAATAGTTTACGATGTCGCCACAGAAGGCTGGCATGTCACACTCCCACAATCGGTCTTTCACTGATACATAACGATTTGCTCACACTGTAGCGTGGCGTGGATTGTGAGGGAAACATGCGCAAGGCGGCAGTCGGAGAAGAGGTTGTGGACGCGGTACCGGTGGATACCGAAGAGCCGATTACCCGCGGGCGCGCGGCGGAGGAGCTTCCGCAGTCCCAAGAGCCCAGTCTCGCCGAGCGTTACGACTGGCTCGAGGCCATGATCAACCATGTGCCGGACTACATCTATGCAAAGGATCTGGAGGGCCGCTTCCTGTTCGCCAACAGGGCCATCGTCTTGAACAATGGACTTGAGCGCGTGGAGGATATGGTTGGGCTGACGGATTACGATATCCATCCTTCGGCGGCAGCCGAGACCATAGCTGCCATCGAGCGACACGTCATGGAGACCGGTGAACCCGATCTTGGTTTCGAGGAACGCCGTCTGAGAGGCAACGGCTGGCTGATGATGTCGCGCGTTCCGCTAAGGGACAAAACGGGAAAGGTGATCGGCGTCGTTGGGGCCTCGCGGGACATCACGGCCCGTAAACGCGGGGAAAGCCTGATGAAGGCCCAGGCGCAGCTTCTCAAGGCGGTCGCCAAGGGAGTACGCTTAGACCCGTTCCTTAGTGACGTCGCAAACCTGCTCGAAGAGGTCATCCCCGGCACTGCCGCCGCTGTACTCCTGCACAAGGAAGGCGCCCAGGAATTTTATGTGGCGGCGGCGTCCCCGTCGGCATGCGCGGCTTCGATTTCGCCGGCAGATATCCTCGACAACCCGGCATCGTGGCGTCGCTTTGCAATCTCGTCGGGTGACGGCGGACAGCACGGCGCGCTCGCTGTCCAAGTATCCTGCCATGAAGCGAGTCTGTGGGAGTTTCTGACGGGCGTCGCACAAACGATCGGTATCGCGATCGACCGTCACTACGATGCCGAGCGCATCACCTTCCTTGCTGAGCACGATGCCCTGACCGGATTGCCAAACCGTACGCTGCTCGACCGAAAGCTCGACGATATGCTGCGGCGTGCCAACGAAACGTCAAGGAAAGTTGCGGTCGTCTTCCTCGACATAGACAACTTCAAGCTCGTGAACGACAGCCTCGGTCACGCGGCCGGCGACAAGCTGCTCAAGATCGTGGCGAACCGGATCTCCGAGGAGATTGGTCAAGACAATCTGATATCGCGCATCGGCGGCGACGAATTCATTCTGGCGCTCGAGCAGACCGATGAAGATTTCGTCCCGTGGCTGACGCGCATTCGCGAGGCCGTGGCGCGGCCGCTTACCTTGGCCGGAATGGACCTGCAGCTCACATGCAGCATTGGCATGGCCAGCTTTGCCATACATGGCAGGACCGCCAAGGAACTGTTCGCCAACGCAGATATGGCGATGTATCGCGCCAAGGAGAATGGCCGAAACAGTATCCAGGTATTCGATCCGGTACTTGCCGAGAATGCACGGCAGAAACTCGGGCGATCGGAGGAGCTGAGACGCGCGGTCGAACGGGACGAATTCGTCCTGCATTTCCAGCCGCAAAAGGACATGACCTCCGGCGAGATTATCGGCGTGGAGGCGCTCGTGCGCTGGAACCATCCGACTGACGGGCTCGTCTTCCCCGGAGACTTCATTCCGCTCGCCGAGGAGTCCGGCCTCATCGTACCGATTGGAGAGGCTGTCCTGCGTAAGGCCTGCGGTCAGGCGAAAGAATGGCAGAAACAGGGGCTGCCGCCCGTGAAGATCGGCGTCAACATGTCTGCTCGGCAGTTCCAGGAACAGGGCATGACCCGTCAGGTGGCCGCAGCCCTCGCCGAGAGCGGCCTTGATCCGCAATGGCTCGAAATCGAGGTCACTGAAAGTCTTCTGATGCGCGACGTGCAGGGGGCGATCATGAAAATGCACGAACTCAACGCCCTGGGCGTCAGTCTCGCCATCGACGATTTCGGTACGGGCTATTCCAGCCTGAGCACGCTGAAACGCTTTCCGTTGTCGCGCCTCAAGATCGACCGGTCCTTTATCGCGGATATTCCCGATGATGCCGACGACATGGCGATCACATCCGCGATCATCTCGCTTGCACGATCGCTGGAACTGGACGTGATCGCGGAAGGCGTGGAGACTAAAGAGCAAGCGCGCTTCCTGTCGGAGGCCGGATGCCATGCCATCCAGGGATACTTGTTCAGCAAGCCTATTCCAGCGGAAGAGGTCACGCGCATAATGCGTGAGCCGGCCCTGAAGTCTTTGTCCAAATAATTTCCTCCACAGACCGGCAGCTTTCAACAGAAAGAACGTTTCTGCGTCGCGTCATCATAGTTTTTGTCCAAACTCTGCCGCGGTGATGATAGAGAAGAAGCGGGGACGGATACGAACCGTCCTCCGGTAGGCGCTGCGTTCTGCCGGGATCATCGACGGCATAAGAGCTTCAGGACTTTGGACGGGGCTGAGCGGCAGCAGGAGTTGGAGTGACCGATCCATACGAGATTCTCGGCATCGGACGCGATGCGGGCGAAGAGCAGATCAAGACCGCCTATCGCAAGCGGGCGAAGTCGGCGCATCCGGATTCCGGCGGCGACACCGATGCTTTCGGACAGCTCCAGAAGGCCTACGAGCTGCTTCTGGACCCGGTGCGCCGAAAGGTGTTCGACGATACCGGCTATGACGTCGAACTCACCGACGCCGTCGATTTGCAGGCCCTGGTCGCCATCGAGAAGCTCATTACAGATATGGTTCTGGACGAGCGCGAACCCGGAACCTTCGATCCGGTCGCCCATATGCGCGCCAGTCTTTTGGAAGAAATCCGCAAGGCACACTTCAGCAAAAGCGAGCTGGAGCGTCATTCGGACCGCATCCGCCTTCATTTGGATCGTCTGGGAAAACGCCCCGGCAAGGATGTCGTCGGTCATATGCTGCGCGCCCGCATCAAGGCCATCGCGGCCGCGATCAGCGAAACGGAGGCCAAGATCGACGCCACCGAACGCGCCTGCGACATGCTCGACGGCTATCTCTATGTCATGGACGCGCCGATGCTCGAGAGCGACGAGCCGATATCGGATGTCGAATGGGATGACACCCCCGGGGTCCGCTCCGCCGCCCAGTAATTCCCGTTGATCCGATGCCCTGCTGAATGCTGGAACTTTCGATCGGCAACCGGGTTTTCTCCCGCGTCAGGTCGAATTCCGACGGTGCCATACGACCAGTATCGGCTCATCGATCGCACAAGGGAGGACATCATGATCAACGAAGATGGATACACGCCTGCGGCAGAATTGGCGCAAAAAAACGGTGCCAGATTTCCCAACGAAAGCAGCGAATACCGGCAGGCGCGAGATGCTCTGCTGGCAGAAGAGATCGAACTTCGGCGGCAAATAGAGCGTGTCGCCGCGCAGCGGCGCGCGCTGCCGCCGGGCGGCATGGTGAAGAAGCGTTATCAGTTCATCAGCCCCGACGGTCCGGTCAATTTCGAGGACTTGTTCGATGATAAGGAAACCCTGCTGATCTACAGCTACATGTTCGGCCCCGAGCGGTCGCGGCCCTGCCCGATGTGCACGTCGTTTCTTTCGGCGCTGGAGGGCGAAATACTCGATATCGAACAGCGAATGGCAATTGCCGTCGTCGCTCGGTCGCCGATCGAGAGACTGCTTGATTTCAAGACAGAGCGCCGCTGGCAGAATTTGCCACTCTATTCCGACCCGACCGGCGAATATAGCCGCGATTACCGTGCGCTCGGAGCCAACGGCAACGACAACGCCGCCGTCAATGTCTTTACCCGCAGAGATGGAACGATCCGGCATTTCTGGGCTGAGGAGATGGGTCCGGTCACCGCCGACCCCGGTCAGGATCCACGCGGCGCGCCCGATCTTATGCCGCTCTGGACGATCCTCGACATGACACCCGAAGGCCGGGCAAGAGACTGGTATCCGAAGCTCACCTACGGACATGCTTGAGCGGATCTTGCGTCGGCGATGCCTATGCCTCGCCGGCAGTCACGATGCCGGCAACTGGAGTCTCGGTCACTGCTTTGGTGATCACCGCGGCAAGCTGGCCCTGATTGAATGGCTTCGGCAGGCGGAGCAGATCGTTGTTGCTGCCCGCCGGAAGCTCGGCGTATCCGGTAGCAAGGATGATCGGCAAACCCGGCCGCCGCTCGGCGATCGCCGCGGCGAGCTGTGAACCGGTCATCCTCGGCATGGCGTGATCGGTGATGACGATATGGATATCGTTGTGATCCTCGAGCAGCTTCAGCGCCTCCTCGGCTGAATGAGCCTGCAGCACGGTATGGCCGAGATCCTCCAGCATGATTGCCGTGTTCATCAGGACCAGCACGTCGTCGTCCACCGCCAGGATATTGAACAAGCCTCCCGCCGCGGGGGCTGCTTCAATCGCTGGCTCATCCTTCCTCGTCTCGGTCTCCGCTGTGACGGGAAGCCATAGCTCGGCCGTGGTTCCCTCGCCCCTGCGCGATTTCAGGATCAGCTTGCCCCCAGATTGCGCCATCAATCCCTGGATCATGGGCAGGCCAAGTCCTGTTCCCTTGCCAACGCCCTTGGTCGTGAAGAATGGTGTGGTTGCATTGGCAAGCGTCGCCTCGTCCATCCCCTCTCCCTCGTCCCTGACGGAGAGGCATACATAGGCCCCCGCTTTCGGTCCGCCCGCTTCGTCCCTGGCAATGCTGCGAAGTTCGGCGGCAATGACGAGCCGTCCGCCCTTTGGCATCGCGTCGCGCGCATTCACGACGAGATTCAAAAGAGCGTTCTCAAGTTGGTTCGGATCGGAGGTCACCCTTGGAAGGCTGAGGGGGAAATGCGTTTCGATCGTCATCGACGGATCTACCGTGCGCTGCAGCAGGCCGGTCATATTGCGAACCAGTTCGACCACGTCGAGCGGCTCAATCTTGAGCTCCTGACGCCGAGAGAAGGCGAGCATGCGCTGCGTCAGCGCCGCACCGCGCTGCGCGCCTTGGATGGCGTTGTCGATCAACGGGGTGATATCGGGATTGTCAGCAGTCCGCTTGCGCACGATTTCCAGACTTCCGAGAACGGCCATCAGTAAATTGTTGAAATCGTGAGCCATTCCCCCGCTTAGCTGGCCGACCGCTTCCATCTTTTGCGCCTGGAACAATTCTTCCCGCACCTGTTCAAGCTTGCGCTGAGCCTCTCTCTTCTCGGTGATGTCGCGCGTGACCTTCGCAAACCCCAGAAGCGTTCCATCGTCGTCGCGAAGCGCATCGATGACGACGCTTGCCCAGAACCGGGACCCGTCCTTCCGGACTCTCCAACCTTCGTTTTCGAACCGGCCCTCTCTGGCGGCAATATCGAGCGCCCTCCACGGAAGCTGCGTCGCGCGGTCTTCCTCCGTATAGAACTGGGAAAAATGCTGGCCGAGGATTTCTTGCTGCGAGTAGCCCTTGATGCGCTGCGCACCGAGGTTCCAACTGGAGACGTAACCTCGGGGATCGAGCATATAGATGGCGTAATCCGCGACACCCTGAACGAGAATGCGAAACTGTTCTTCACTCCGCCTGAGTTCTGTTTCTGCTTTCTTTCGTCCAGAAAAATCACGCGTAATCTTTTCAAAACCCAACAAGTCGCTCTCCGCACTTCTGATTGCATCGATGACCGGGGGGCGCTTTCGCAGATGCCATTCCGGTCTCCGAGCCGCCCGGTAAACTACGGAAACGCGGATTGGTTCCGCTGAGGCGCGGACTTCTAATCGAAAGTTACAAGCGAGCGAGGTGATAGAGGCGCAATCCGGTTCGCCGTTAAGCCAACCGGACCGTCACGAAAATATGATGCGTTGTTTTCTGTCAGCCTTTCCGAACGCGGTCCGTCAACTACGAAAACGGCTCGGTCGGCCCCTTGGCGGGATCGGTGAACCAATGCGGTCCTTCCGCCTTCATATAGATATGATCTTCCAGCCGAATACCGAATTTGTCGGGAAAGACGATCATGGGTTCATTGGAGAAGCACATGCCAGCGGCAAGCGGTGTTGCATTGCCGCGCACGATATAGGGCTCCTCGTGGATCTGCAGACCGAGACCGTGGCCGGCGCGGTGGGGTAGTCCTGGGAGACGGTAATCCGGGCCAAGGGCATGTTTTGAAAGCACCCGGCGCGCGGCATCGTCGAGGCTCGAACAGGGCGCGCCGAGCTTCGCTGCATCGAAGACCGCTTGTTGGGCTTCCCGTTCGATCGCCCATGCCGCTTCGAATTCGCGATCGCGGCTTTCGAGCACATAGGTCCGGGTAAGATCGGAATGATAGCCGTCGATCTGACAGCCGGTATCGACAAGCACGACGTCGCCTGCCGCAAGGGTCTGGTCGCCCTCGGCGCCATGCGGCAGGGAGGTCGCCGCCCCGAAGGAAACGATGCAGAAGGTCGAGCCGCCGTCTGCCCCGGCCTGGCGATGCTGCCGGTCGATGAAGTCGACGACCTCTGAAGCCTTGATGCCTGGTTTCATCAGCGCATGCGCCTGCTTCTGGATATTGAGCGTCAGGTTCATGGCGTATTGAATGAGAGCGATCTCGGCTGGAGATTTGATGCGCCGCAGGCTCCGGATGATTTGACCGCCATCCTTCAATCTTTCGGCGCCAAAGGCCGCAGCGAGCCTGTGGTAAAAGAAAAGCGGCAGCTCATCGTCCAGTGCAAGCGAGCCGATTTGACCCAGCAGCCGTGACACGAGCCCGGCACTGTTTTCTTCCTCCTCCCACACCAAAATTTCGCCAGGCAGATGCGGCAGCGTTTCCACGCGGCTGCGCTCGAAACCCGGGACGATGTAATAGAGTGCGGCTGGTGTGACGAGCGCGCCAAGGAACCGTTCGCTCGGATGCCAGTCGAGACCGGTGAAATAGCGCAGGCTTTCCGTCGAGCCGAGCAGCATGCCGGCGATGCCCTCCACCTCCAGCGCCTCTCTCAGCCGTGCCAGTCGGAGCTTCCTCTCGTCATCGGTGATGCGGGGGACGGGATGGGACCATGTCATCTTGTTTTCCAGTTCCTGTTGCGCTCGGTTCCCGAGCGGCCGACACCGGCTATTGAATGGATACGACTGCGACTGCAGGCATCACGAAATCTCAATCGCAAGGGGACGATCGAGGTCGCGGGCGATGTATTCCTGAATCTGGCGCACGATCTGCGCTGCATGATCGATCGCCAGCCGGTCGGCGCGGGCGACATCGCCAGCCTCGATAGCGGCGATCATCTGCTCATGCTCGTCCACATATTGACGCGGCAGGCGATCGTCGTAGGTCGAGTAGTAAAGACGCAGGATGCGCCGGCCCTCGTCCAGCAGCCGTGCGAAAAAGGTGGTGTAATAGGGATTGCCGGCAAGTTCAGCGATGGCGACATGAAATTCGCGGTTCGCCTCGATCATGCCGAAGGCATCTCGAGCAGCTACGGCATCGGCGAATTCTTTCTGCCGGGCGCGCACGCGCTGCATAATATCGGCATCCTTCCGCCCCGCCGCCCCACGCGTCGTCACGCGATACATCAGCGTCAGCGCCTCGAAATAGGTGGGCAAGCCGGCGAAGTCGATCATCGCAACGATCGTGTTGCGGTTCGGGAGTGTCGTCACCAGCCCTTCCGCGGCAAGCCGAAGCAGCGCCTCGCGGATCGGTGTTCTCGACATCTTGAAGCGCTCGGAAAGCCGAACTTCGTCAAGCGGGCTTCCCGGTTCAAGTGCCATCGACAGGATTTCCCTGCGCAGGGCGGCATAGACGCTCTGCGTGCCCGAGCCCCGCACCCGCACATTCTCCGTGTCGTTCACCATCCGATATCCTTCTTCGAAACAAGCATCTTATTATTTTGTTCTGGCGGCTTTCAGCAACAGCGGGCATCGACCCACATATGTCGTTCAAACCATCCTTGAGTCTTGTCGACAGTTTGTATATAACGCAAGTACTTTCAATCGAGGAGCCAAAATGACGACAGGATGGAAGGGCGTATTCCCCGCCGTAACGACACAATTCAACGAGGATCTTTCCGTGGATCTCGCTGCCACGCAGCGCGTCCAGGACGCGCTTGTCAATGACGGCGTCAACGGCCTCATCGTCATGGGAACCTGCGGCGAGAACAATTCGCTGGATCCGGAGGAGAAGCGCACGATCCTGAAGGCGGCCGTCGAAGTGGTGAACGGCCGCGTTCCGGTCGTCACCGGCGTTTCCGAATTCGATACGCGCCGCGCCGTCGCCTATGCGCGCGATGCCGAGAGGCTGGGCGCCGACGGCCTAATGCTCCTGCCCGCCATGGTCTATGTCCCGAAGCCGGAGGAGCTGATCGCGCATTTCCGTACCGTGGCAGAAGCAACTTCACTGCCGATCATGCTCTACAACAACCCGCCGGCCTATCGCGTCAATATCGGCGCCGACGTATTGCAGGCCCTCGCCGAGGTGCCGAATATCAAGGCCGTCAAGGAAAGCGCGCCGGATCCGCGCCGGTTTACCGACCTCATCAATGCTTTCGGCGATCGCTTCGACATCTTCGCCGGCCTTGACGACGTTGCGCTTGAAGGCCTGATGCTGGGTGCCAAGGGTTGGGTTTCAGGCCTCACCAGCGCCTTCCCGCAGGAATCCGTGGAGCTTGTTGCTGCTGCCGAGCGCGGCGACTGGGAAGAGGCTCGCCGCATCTATCGCTGGTTCATGCCCCTGCTGCACCTCGACGCCGAGCATGATCTCGTTCAGTCGATCAAGCTCGCCGAGCAGATCATGGGCCGTGGCTCCGAGCGCGTCCGCATGCCGCGACTGCCGCTCTCCGGCGCTCGCCGCGCGGAAGTTACCGCCATGGTCGAAAAGGCAGCCGCTACGCGCCCCTCGAAGGCCCGTCAGGCGGCCTAAGCACGAATATGCCGGCAATCGCCAATATGCAGTTGCCGGCTTTTTTCAAAGGTGTCTTGGATCAGCGCCGACGATGCCGGTCGCCGGATCGAAACAGAATTCTAATCGGCGTCTTCCGGCAATGCCTGGATATAGCGCACGACTCCGTAAAAAATCCCGAAGACAACAAGCACGAAGGCCGCATGACGGATGTCATGCAGTACCGTGTGGTGATGTCTCACCAGCAGGGAGATCGTATTGTACATAGCTATGGCGAGCGCAGTCATGGCCATTGCCAGTAAAAGCGCCATGTTCCGATGAATAAATTTGACCATCGCTCACCTCTTTTCCGCTTCGCCAGATAGAAGAGAAATTAAGGAGGAATTACGACGGATCGGACGCTTGCGGAGAATGTGCCTAATCCATCCGCGCGCGTTAAATTATTGATATTCAAGCGATAGTCAGATAGCGCGGTTTCCCGCAGGTGAATTACAAATTGTCCATGTCGGAAAAAGGCCACAATTTCCGAACTTTCCTGACACAATTGCCTGCGAGCCTACCACCGGATCGGTGATGCGGTGACAAGCGATGAGCCTTTCATTTCAGACCATGGCGGCACTGCGGTTCGGTTACGGCTTTCGCCCGAGCGAAACGCCGCCTGCCGACAAGGACGCGCTGCTCGACCCGATGCGAGTGGGCGACGTCAGTTGCCTTTTTCCGGTGGGCGGCATCGATGCGCGCCGACAGGCGATCCGCAATGTGGCCGACCGTCTCCGCGACATCCGCAGCAGCGACATCGATGATGCTGCCAAGCGGGATGAGCAGAAGGCTGTCTTCAAAGAACTTCAGCAGAGCTACCAGCGCGATGCCGATGCGCGCATCGCCCAGGCCGTCTTCTCGCCGAACGGCTTCTACGAGCGGCTGGCCGCCTTCTGGACGAACCATTTCTCGGTGAGTGTCGACAAAACCCAACCGATGAAACTCATCGTTCCCCTGTTCGAGGCCGAGGCGATCCGGCCCCATATCGGCGGGACGTTTCCGGATCTGCTGCGCGGCGCTACCCAACATCCGGCAATGCTGATCTATCTCGACCAGGCGCAATCGCTCGGCCCGGATTCTCCCGCCGGCCTCAAACGCAACAAGGGACTGAACGAAAACCTCGCCCGCGAATTGCTGGAGTTGCACACACTGGGCGCCGGCAGCGGCTATACGCAGGACGATGTGCGAGCGGCCGCCATGGTGCTGACAGGCATCACCGTCGACCGGCAGGCGGTCGAGGTCGATTTCCGCAAGGCCATTGCCGAACCCGGCAGCCATCGGGTGTTGGGTGTCAGCTATGGCCGAACCCAGCGATCGGAGCGGGATTGCTTGCAGATGCTCGACGATCTGGCGCTGAACCCGAAAACGGCGGCGCATATCAGTCGCAAGCTCGCGGTCCACTTCATTTCCGATACGCCGCCGCAAGCGATGATCGATGCCATGACCCAGATGTGGCGAAAGACGAATGGTGACCTGATGGCAGTCTATGGCGCGATGCTCGATCATCCCGCCGCCTGGACGAATGAAGCCGCCAAGGCCCGGCAGCCTTTCGACTTTGTCGCAGCCGGCCTGCGGGCGCTCGATCTTCCGAGGAATGCGGCCGCGGGCGCAGTCGTCGATGCGCTTGCCGATGACGAGGGTGCCGGGCAGGCAATGGTCGATGACAATCCGCCTATGCCCGACAACAGCTCCGGCCCGCTCGACAATACAGCCAACCCACCGGATCCGCAGGAGGCAAAACGCCGGCAGGCCGCGATCGACGCGACTTTCTATGTGCCGCGCGGTCTCGGCGTCTACGCGTTGCAGCGCATGGGGCAACCTGTGTGGCGGCCACCCAGTCCGGCCGGCTTTCCCGAGGGTTTCGACGCCTGGATCAATGCCGGGGAATTGTCCGAACGGATTTCCTGGGCGCGGCGCGCAATCGGTCGTTATGGCAAGCAGGATGATCCGAGGCAGTTTCTCAAGGAGACGCTGGCGGACGCGGCTCGCGACGACACGATCCGGGTTGTCACGCAAGCGCCGAACAAGATGACGGGCCTGACGCTCGCGCTTGCTTCGCCCGAATTCAATCGTCGTTAAAGCGAGGAAATATTCCGATGGCAAACGACAAGCCCTTCTCGCTTTCCCGCCGCGGTTTCCTCGCTTCCGCCGGCTGCTTGGCGGCCGCGCCGATCTTTACGCCGGTGACTTTTGCGGCCATGCCCGGAGACAACCGCTTCGTGACCATCGTGCTGCGCGGCGCCATGGACGGGCTCGATCTGGTGCAGCCCTATGGTGAGGCATCTTTCGCCGGTTTGCGACCGGATATCGCCATCGCTCCCGATAACGGGCTTGTTGATCTCGATGGCTTCTTCGGCCTGCATCCGGCGGCGGCGGACCTACTGCCGCTATGGAAGGCCCGAGAACTTGCCTTCGTCCATGCCGTTTCGACGCCCTATCGCGACGCCCGTAGCCATTTCGACGGCCAGGACATGCTGGAATCGGGTGGCGGCCACGTCGCCGAGGAAAAGACCGGCTGGCTGAACCGCGCACTCGGAAGCATCGCGCGCTCGACCGCGCATAAGGCGATCGACATCAACACCTCGACCGAATTGATCCTGTCAGGCCCCAATACGGTCGACGTCTGGGCCTCGGATTCCGGTTTGGGCATGGGTGCGGACGAGATGCAGTTCCTGACACGCCTTTATGCCAACGATCCCGCTTTCGCCAAGGCGATGGATGAGGCGATGCGCGCCGACCAATCGGCGAAGATGGGCGAGGCGCCGGGCGCCAAACATGGCGAACAGATAGCCGATGTCGCAGCGCTTGCCGCCAAGATGCTGCTGCGCGAATACCGCATCGCCAGTTTTTCCATCAACGGCTGGGACACTCATGTGCAGCAGGCAGCCCAATTCCGCAAGGCGGCTGGGGACCTGATGCAGGCGGTGTTGACATTGAAGCGCACGCTCGGCCCGGATGCGTGGAAGACGACGGTGGTTCTGGCGATGACCGAATTCGGCCGCACGGTCCGCCAGAACGGCTCGGGCGGCACCGACCATGGCACCGGCGGTTGCTGCCTGCTGGCGGGCGGCGCCATCAATGGCGGCCGCGTACTCGGAAAATGGCCGGGAATTAAGGACGAGCACCTCTTCGAGAACCGCGACCTGATGCCCACCGCAGACGTGCGCGAGATAGCCGCCGCCATGCTTTACCGGCAGTTCGATGTCGGCGCCGACGACCTCAATTCGAAGATCTTTCCGGGCCTGAGCTTCGACAAGTCCTCACAGTTCCTGAAGGTGTAATTCCTCCGCCGACGGTTCTATACCCATTTTCTCAGGCGCGGCCTTCCCCGATCAGTGGAAGCGCTCTCAGCATGTCTCTGATGGCGATAGCGTCCCATGGCAGGTGTTCGGTAATTCCAAGCCCCACCACGTCCACCTCCCTGGCTACGTCGTTCAAAAGACGAACCACTTGGGCAATGGTCATTCTACCTCGTGGAACTCCCTCGAACGCGTCTGAAGGTGCATTCGGCATCGCGAAGTTGAGGGAACGGAACTGGACGGGATCGATGACATCGAGATCAAAATGGATGGCAACATGCCGAGCGCTCGTCGAACGAAGCCATTCGATCACCGGTTGACTGGTGTCGATTAATTGGGACGGCGTCGCCATGCTGAGCCCCAGCCTTTCAACGATCTCCCATTCCACAGGCGACATATCGTAGAGCCCTGCATACATCACCTTCTCAGGCTTGACCGGCCGGGCCACCCTATTCGTGAAATCCGGATCGCCCTCTCCCATCAAATTGCCCAGAACCATCGCGTGCGCATGCACGAAATGCTTTGGCGTCATCACATCGGGATGAGCATCGACCCAAAGCACGGCCAAATCGCCCTCATACCGCTCATTGAGGTATGCGAATGGGGCGAGATCGACAAGGCAGTCGCCACCCAGAACGACAATCCTGTCGGGCATTTCCTTCCTGAGGATCTGGTCTGTCGAATCCAGTTGCCGAAGCAATGCACTCCGCGCGACGATGCCGTCTTCGAGAGGAAGTTCGGAACCATCGGGCTCCGGCACTTCGACCGTTGCGACCGGCCCTGCGGCCGCCGGGGCAAGCCACGCCAGCAACTGTGCCCCGAAATGATAGGCTTCCAAATTTCCCCCTTGCCATTGGGGGATATGCAAACGCAGAGTTTTCGTACTCATTTGTTGCTCCGAGCTCTGTTCGTGGAGCGCCGGCTGCTCTTCATTCGACCATCCAGGTCGGCGCAGCCGTCACGCCCGTATCATCTTCCAGCTTCTGACCTCGAAGGGCAGGATATCGGGACCCGCATCGCGTTGGGCCGGCTCCTCCATCAGATTGACGGCTTCGCTGATTGTCCAGCCGTTTGCCGGAATGACGGCAAGTCCGCCGCGTCGGCCGGCCGGTTCGTAGACGCGCAGCACAAGCCCGTCGCCATCTTCGGCCGGCTTGATGGCGGAAAGCCCGACCGGCGTGCCAATCACGGCAATCGGAGCGAGCGTCGTCTCCGCGAGACCAGCTGCCGTCGCGACGATCAGCGGTTGATTGAGGTCGTCGGCCTCCTCCCGCACACCACCAGAATGCCATTCGCCGGTGTGCGGCAGCAATGCGTAGGTGAAGCGCTGCACGCCCTCGTCCGCCATCGGATCAGGATAGATGGGGCCGCGCACGAGACTGATGCCAAGCACGTTGCTGCGGGCACTATGGCCGTATTTCGCGTCATTGAGCAAAGCGACACCGAAATCCGGCTCGCTGAGATCGATGAAGCGATGGGCGACCGCCTCGAACATCGCAGCATCCCAGTTCGTATTGGTATGCGTCGGGCGGCTGACGACGCCATAGGCGCATTCGAACGTGGCGGTGCGCGCCCGCGTCGCAACCGGGCTCAGCGAGCGCAGTAAGGTGCGGCGATCATGCCAGTCGATTTCAATTTCGATATCCAGCCGCTTGGCGTTGGCCGTCAGCACATAATGTTGCACGATGCTGGAATCGCGATAGCGATGGACGACCTTGATCGCGGCTCGATATGGACTGTTTTCGACGAGTTCGATGCTCTCCGGCTTGTCGAGACGAACGCCCTTTTCCGGATAGTCTGCGTCGATGTCCCAGGCATCCCAATTGCGCGGCTTGTCGACCGGATAGACCCAAAGCTGATTGGCGGGTTCCGCCAGCGCCTCGCGGCCGGTCGCTTTGTGAACAAGGCTCTGCACGGCTCCATCCGCGCCGATGGTCACGGCGAGATGCTCATTCTCCAGCCGGTTCGCTTCGGCGTGCAAACCGCCGGCGGGCTTCAATGCGGCGCGGTCGAATACATGGATGGAGAGCGGCGAGACTATGTCGCCGGTGGAAAGGACCGTGCCGTCGGCGAGGAGCGCGCGCAGCGGCCGGGCATCCAGCGACGGATTGACGACGACGAGAGCATCCGCAACGCCGCCCTTCGGCAAGGCCGAAACGATGGCACCCACAGCGTCGTTTTGAGCCGTCCTGGCGTGATCGATGATGGTGGAAAGTTCACGCTCGGCATCCTGATAGACCTCGCGAATGCTCGACCCGGGCAGGATATCATGGAATTCGTTCTTCAACGTGACCCGCCAGTCAGCCTCCAGGCTCTGCGGCGCGGCGGCGCCGATCATATGGGCGATCGACGCCAGGGTTTCGGCGGTGATCAGCGCCCGCTCCGCCCTGCGATGCAGCCGCTTGACACCGCTCTGGCTGGACAGCGTTGCGCGATGCAGTTCGAGATAGATTTCCCCGGACCACGTCGGAACATGCTTTTCCTTCGCCGTGCGATGGGCGCTCGTGAAGAAATCAGCCACCTTGCCCCAACGGGCCTTCGGGATGGCGGGGAAACTGCGCAACTGCACTTCGCGCTCGACCATCTCCGGCGTCACGCCGCCGCCGCCATCGCCATAGCCGACTGCAAGAAGCGAACTATCATGCAGGGTTTTCGCCCGGAAGTTCTTCCAGGTCGGCACGAAGCAATCCGGCTGGACAAAGCCGTTATAACCCTGCATCGGATTGTCGAAAGTATGCGCCAGCACCCGGCTGCCATCCAGACCTTCCCACCAGAAGAGATCGTAGGGAAACCGGTTGGTCTCGCTCCAATTGACCTTGATGGTGAAGAAACTCTCGATGCCGCCCTGGCGCAGCAACTGCGGCAAGGCACCGGAAAAGCCGAAGCAATCCGGAAGCCAGCAGACCGTGTGACGCGCACCGAAAGTTTTTTCGAAATAGCGCTGGCCATAAAGGATCTGCCGCACCAGGCTTTCGCCCGTCGGCATGTTCGTGTCCGGCTCGACCCACATGCCGCCAATCACTTCCCAGGAGCCATCGGCCACTTTTTCCTTGATGCGCGCAAGCAATTGCGGGTCGTCAGCCTCCATCTGCGCATAATAATGCGCCGTCGACTGGTTGAAGCGGAAATCGGGCGAGCGATCCATCAAGGACAGCGCCGTATGGAAGGTCCGGCGCATCTTGCGGCGCGTCTCGTCATAGGGCCACAGCCAGGCAAGGTCGATATGGGCATGGCCGGTCAGCAGCAATTCGCCGTTTTGCGGATAGCGTTCCTGCTGCGTCTTCAGGCGGGCAAGCAGGCCGTCATAGGCAGCAGCGACCGTCGCGCGCTCATCTTCGGACAAACCCGGCGGGCTTTCGACCAGCTCGGGCAATTCCCAGATCTTTTGTTGCCATTCGGCGTTCGCCGTGCGGGAAACATAGGAAGCCGTCGCGGAAGGCCAGTCGAGGCTGCGCAGCGCCGTCTCGGCGGCATCGAGCAGATGCGGCACGACATCGTGATCATCAAGCGCCTCGATAGCCTCCACTATCTGCCGCAACAAAAGGTTCAGCCGGTGCACGGGAATGTCCAGCCAGGCGAGCCGCGCCCGGTTTAACTTCGGCTGGCGGTTCGGTTCGCCGAACGGGAAGCGGGCAACGCTGTCCGTCGTGATCGAAAGATTGCGATCCTTCAGCGGGAATTCCTGATGATAGGGATCGAGCCCGAAGCTTTCGCTCCCGCCGCCTTGATAAGCGAGCGTAATCAGGCTCTCGCCGCCGAGGTCGAGCTGCAGGCGGGTTTCCTCAAGGGGCCAGTCGGCGGGTACGTTTGCTTGCGACGCGAAATGCACCACGCCCTTGCGATGAGGCCAGGCCTGACCGATGGCGATATCCTCGCCCTCGAACGTCCAGTGGTGGATCGGCAATACAGCGCGTTCGCGCCAATGGCTGAGCTCTGCGGTGCGTACCTTGAGGCGGTCTAGGCGCTGGGCGATGGTGAGCTGCATGGCATGTCCTACTTGGTTGATGTCAGGCCGGGACCGCACGGGCGGTCATGGCGTCGCGAATGAGGCATTGCAAAGCAGGAAGGATGCTGAGGGCGGGATCAGGCTGATGTGATCGGCAAAAGCAGATGGGAACGGCCACCGGAGAAACCTTCCTCGGCCGGGACTTTGGTGCCTGTGCTCACTCGACGGTCTCCTCCTCCTGCGTAAAGCAGGCATAGATTATGGCGAAGAGCAGACCGATGACCAGTCTCAAAATGGAAGCAATTTTTCGGGCTTGTCTCCTTGCCCGCGCAAGGCGGCGAGATGTTCGGCGGGGCAATAGACCCCGCCGCTATTGCTCAATGTCTCGGTATGCGCGGCAAAAAGATTGTGAACAGACCGAGCAACGGCAGATACGAGCAGATCGTGTAGACGAAGGAAATCCCGTGCGTATCGGCAAAATCGCCGAGAAACGCCGCGCCAAGCCCCCCTGCCCCGAAGGCAAAGCCGAAGAAGATGCCGCCAATCAGCCCGACGCGGCCGGGGATCAATTCCTGCGCGAAGACCACGATAGCCGGGAAGGCCGAAGCAAACACCAGCCCGATCACAACCGTCAGGACGCAGGTCCAGAACAGGTTCGCATAGGGCATCATCAGCGCGAAGGGAATGACGCCCAGGATCGAGAACCAGATCACGAAGCGCGCTCCGAGACGGTCTCCGACCGGACCGCCCATGATCGTTCCGACCGCAACAGAACCGAGAAAAAGGAACAGCATCAATTGTGCATCGCGAACGTCGAGATGGAATTTGTCGATGACGTAGAAAGTGAAATAGCTCGATATGCTCGCCATATACACATTCTTCGTTGCCGTCAGCAGGATGAGGATTGCAAGCGCCCAGACGGCCTTGTTGCGTGCTATCGGCAAGGCGCGGCTGGGAGCCGGACGCGCGGCATGCTCGCGGCGATGGCTGACATACCAGGTGCCGACCCAGCTCAGGACGATGAAGCCGATGACCGCCAGAACCGCGAGCCAGGCGACGCTCGATTGGCCGTGCTGGAGCACGAAGAAGGCGGCGATCAACGGGCCGATGGCGGAACCGGCATTGCCGCCGAGCTGGAAGAGCGACTGCGCCAGGCCATGGCGCCCGCCGGAAGCCAGCCGCGCGACGCGCGAGGCTTCCGGATGGAACACCGCGGACCCGAAACCGATGAGGCTCGCCGCGACCATCAGCATGGGGAAGCTGCCGGCATAACCGAGCAGCACCAGCCCTGAAAACGTGCTGACCATACCGACCGGCAGGGAATAAGGCATGGGCCATTTATCTGTGACAATGCCGACGACCGGCTGCAGCAGCGACGCCGTAATCTGAAACGTCATCGTCAGCAGACCGATCTGAACGAAATCGAGGGCGTAATTCTCCCGGAACATCGGGTAGAGCGACGTCAGCAGCGATTGCATGATGTCGTTCAAAAGATGGCAGACACTGACCGCCACGACGATTGAAATTGTCGTCTTCTCAAATCGGGCCTGCGCGCCCGAAAATGCCGCAACCATTGAGGATTCCTTCCTGCGCCGGCCGATTCTTTCAGCCATGCCGTTTGATCAGCTTTTACACGGCTTGCAGGTGACCTTCTTTCGTGTTTTGGTCCAGTTCTTTCGCGATCGGGCCAAAATGGAAAAGCTCTCTCAAAAGCTGCTGGCGACACTCGACCGAGATCACGAGCAAAATATGCTCTGGATGGAGGGATCGAATGCCGGCGTGCTCGTCCACAGCTCGGAGCCGCCGCAGGGTTACACTGTTCCCTGGCATCATCATCGCCGCACACAATTGCTCTGTGTTTTCGCCGGTGTCGTGCTGATCCTGACGACCCGCGGCCGATGGATGGTGCCGCCCGGCCATGCCTTGCTCATTCCCGTTGGGCTGGAGCACTCCGTCGAGATGCTGAGCGATGTCAGCCTGAAATCGGTCTATGTGATGCCGCGTGACCCGATCCCGCCGGACGAGGCGCCCCGCGTCGTCGAAGTGACGGATCTCGCGCGCAGTCTGCTGCTCGAAGCCATCCGGCTGCGGGAAGCGCCGGTCGGAAATCGCAAGGCTGAACTTGTCCTTTCCCTCCTCATCGAGGAGATTTCGACGCTGGAAGAACGCCCGCTCGGCCTCCCCTTCCCATCCGACCGACGGCTGGCGGCGCTCTGCCGTGAGTATCTGGCAAACCCGACCCCGAATGCCAGATTGGACGACTGGGCCGAGAAGCTCGCAATGAGCCGCCGCACCTTCACCCGGCAATTTCGCAAGGAAACCGGCATCAGTTTCATCACCTGGCGTCAGCAGGCGAGCGTCTTCGCGTGCCTGCCGCAACTTGCGGAGGGGCAGCCGGTGACCAACGTCGCGCTGGAGGCCGGCTACGAAAGCGTTGCCGCTTTCACCACCATGTTCCGACGCATGCTCGGAACCTCGCCGCGCACCTACATGGTGAACCGCTGGTCTTTCGACCGGCCGTAGAAGTCGCGCAGATATCCCACCTTTACAGCCAAAGACATTCATGGGCAGGCATGATCAAAAAAATTTGAGAAAAGCTTTTCTCATCTTGACTCTTCGGATGGGAAAAGCTTTTCTCACCGCAAATAAGTTCGGGAGAGGACATCTGGAAAACCAGCGGATCAGAAACGGTCGGGTAACGATTCACGATGTTGCCGCTGCCGCAGGGGTCAGCATTTCGACGGCGTCGAAAGCCTTGAACAATACCGGGCGGATGGCCGACGACACGCGGGAACGGGTCAAGCGCGTCGCGACTGAGATCGGGTTCCGGCCGAACGCCTTGGCCAAGGGTCTGCTTAGCAATCGGAGTTTCACCATCGGTCTTTTGACCAACGATACCTACGGCCGTTTCACTCTCCCTGTCATGGCCGGAATTACCGAGGCGCTTGTCGATCACGGCGTCTCGGTATTTCTCTGCACGATCGAAGACGATCCTGCGCTCGGAAAGGTTCATGTGGACGCCATGTTGGACAAGAGCGTCGATGGCATCATCGCTTCAGGAAAGAGGATCGACCGCCGGCTACCGGTGGATCTGTCCAACCTGCCCGTGCCCGTCGTCTATGCCTTCACGGAAGGGACACCCGATAGTGTTACCTTCTGCGCCGACGATTTCCAGGGCGCCGCTCTTGCCGTCGATTGGCTGATGGGTCTCGGCCGCCGCCGGATCGCTCATGTCACCGGCCCCGAGAGCTTCGTTTCGGTACGCGAGCGCACAAGGGCCTATCGAAGCCTCGTCGGCGATGCGTTGCCGGTGATGTACGGCACATGGTCGGAGGCCTGGGGCCACGAGGCCGTTGCGCAAATCTGGGATACGCCCGGACCGAAACCGGACGGCATTTTCTGCGGCAACGACCAGATCGCCCGCGCTGTAGTCGACGCCCTGCGCGAGCGCGACGTGCGCGTGCCGGAGGACGTCTCCGTGGTTGGCTTCGACAATTGGGAGATCGTCGCCGCCCAAACACGGCCGCCGCTGACGACGGTTGACATGAATCTCAAGGCACTCGGCCGGGAGGCCGGGCTTACGGTTCTGGCGCTGGCGGAGGGCCGCGCCATCGAACCAGGGATCAGGACATTGCCGTGCGAATTGGTCGTGCGGCAGTCGTGTGGGGGACACCCCGTTCATTAGTTGAGGAAGAGGGGCTGATGGAAATGCCCCATGGGAGGAGAAACATGATGAAGCGACTTCTGGCCGCGACCGGCCTCATATCCTTATGCCTGATGTCCGGCGCGTCAGCCGCCGAAAACATTACGATGTGGGTGCGCTCCGGCATCGGCGATTCCTTCAAGAAGGTCGTCGAGGCTTATAATGCCAGCCACGACGACAAGGTCACCATGACCGAGGTGCCCTTCTCCGAACTGGTGCAGAAATACGCAACCGCGATCGCCGGCGGGCAGGCACCCGACGCCCTGTCGATGGACCTGATCTACACGCCAGCCTTCGCCGCCGCCGGCCAGTTGGAAGACTTGACCGACTGGGCCAAGAGCCTGCCCTATTTCAACTCGCTCTCTCCGTCTCATGTGAAGCTCGGCACCTATCAGGACCATATCTACGGCCTGCCGCTCTCGGTCGAGACTTCCATTTTCGCCTGGAACAAGGACCTCTACAAGAAAGCCGGTCTCGATCCGGACAAGGCGCCGACGACCTGGGATGAGATTACGAGCAATGCCGAAAAGATCCGTGCGCTCGGCGGCGATACCTACGGCTTCTATTTCTCCGGTGGCGGCTGCGGCGGCTGCATGATCTTCACCTTCACGCCGCTCGTCTGGGGTGCAGGCGCCGACATTCTCTCGGAAGACGGCAAGAAGGCGACGCTCGACACGCCGCAGATGCGCAAGGCTGTCGATATCTACCGCAACATGGTCAAGAAGGATCTGGTGCCGGCGGGTGCCGCGAGTGACACCGGCGCCAACTTCCTAAGCATCAGCAACGGCAAGATCGGCCAGCAGAGCATCGGCGCCTTCTCGATCGGCACACTGATCACGCAATACCCCGATATTCATTTCGGTGTGACGCTGATCCCCGGTGTCGATGGCAAGCCGTCCTCCTTTGCCGGCGGCGACAACTTCGTCATCACCAAGGGTACGAAGAAGCTCGATGCGGTGAAGAAGTTCCTCGAATACACTTATTCGATGGACGGTCAGAAGATCATGGCGAAATATGGCAGCCTGCCGACGCGCGGCGATATCGCCGACCAGGTGCTTCAAGGCCTCGATCCGCGCATGCAGGTGGGCCTGAAAGCGATCTCCATCGCCAAGACGCCCTATACGCTGCAGTTCAATGACCTGATCAACAGCGCCAACGGCCCTTGGGCCGGCTTCACCAATGCCGCAATCTTTGGAGACAACGTCGATACGGCCTTCTCCAATGCACAATCGGAAATGCAGTCGATCATCGACAACGCCCAGTAGTAATAAACCATCACGGACCGGGAGGCTTGGCCTCCCGGTTTTCCCCACCAAAACATCAGGAGCATCCCATGGCTGGTCCCGGAGCTATTACAGCACTGCGGCAGCGCAAGCGGCGTCGACGTGCCGGTTGGCACGGATTTCTCTACATCGCGCCCGCCATGGCGCTGGTCCTGGTCTTTTTTGTCCTGCCAGTGATCTTTACCGGCTGGATGAGCCTGCACAACTGGCCCCTGCTCGGTAGTCCGCGCTGGATCGGCTTCGGCAATTATACAAGGATGGTGTCGGACGTCCGCTTCATGGCGGCATTGCGCTTCACCGCCTATTATACCGTGATCGTCACCATCGCTATTTTCGCCGTCGCCTTCCCACTGGCGTTCTACGTCGAAAAGCAGCGGCGGCTCGTTGGTTTTTACCGCACCATCATCTTCCTGCCCGTCGTCGTCGGGCTGGCGACGGCTTCGCTGCTTTGGGTCTGGCTCGCGAATGTCGATAGCGGCTTTTTCGTACCCGCGGCTCAGGCACTCGGACTGATCGACCGCAGGCCGAACCTGCTTGCCGACTTCGACACCGCCTTTGCCACGATCATCGTGATGGTGGTCTGGAAGATCGCCGGCTTCACCATGATCATCCTGCTCACCGGCCTGCAGGCGATCCCCTCCGAGCTGACGGAGGCCGCCCGCATCGACGGCGCCAGGCGCTGGCAGCGCTTCCGATTCCTGACCCTGCCGCTGATGCGCCGGACGATTGCGCTTGCTTTGATCATCTCGATCACCGGCTCCGTGCTTGCCTTCGACCAGTTCTACATCATGACCAGCGGCGGACCGCAGAACCAGATGATCTCAGTCGTCTACTATATCTTCAACCAGTCCTTCGTGTCCTTCAATCTCGGCTATGGCGCGGCGCTGTCGATCGCCCTCCTCGTCATTCTCGTCTTGATCAGCATCGTCCAGCTCTGGCTGCTGCGCGTCGGGGAGGATCGCCCATGAGCATCGCGAATATGAGCACCACAAAGGTGAGAACCGCAAAAGAGCGTCGTGCCCGGCGGAAAATGTGGAGTGCCGTCAGCTACCACGGCGTCGGCGTCATCATCGTCATCTTCTTCTTCGCGCCCTTCGCAATCGCGCTCCTTTCATCGTTCCGGCACGGTACGGAGGCGAGCCTTCCGCCCCTGCCGCCGTGGCCGACATCGGGGTTCAGCTTTGATGCCTACCGTGCCCTCGACGGTTTCGGTGCCGGTGTCGTGCAGCATACGCTGAACTCGCTCTTCGTTTCGGTGGCGACGGTCATCCTGACGGTCATGGTCAGCCTGCTCGCCGGCTACGGCTTTTCGCGCTATCAGTTTCCGTTCAAGGGCGCCTTCTTCATTCTGATCATCGCTACGCTGATGATCCCGTTCCAGTCGATCCTGACGCCGCTCTTCATCATCCTGGCAAGGCTCGGCCTCAACAATTCGCTGCTCGGGCTGACGCTCGTCTATGTCACCCTCCAGCTACCCTTCTCGGTCTTCATGATGCGCAACGCCTTCGACGCGGTGCCCAAGGAGATCGAGGAAGCCGCTCGCATCGACGGCGCACGCGATCTGAAACTCCTTTTTCGCGTCCTCTTCCCGCTGGTGCTGCCGGGTGTAGCGACCGTTGCGATCTTTGCCTTCCTCAATGCCTGGAATGAGTTCCTGGCAGCGCTGGTACTGCTTTCCAGCAATGAGAAATTCACGCTGCCGGTGCTGATGATCGCGGTCCGGACCGGGCGGCTCGGCGCCGTCAACTGGGGCGCGGTTCAGGCCGGCATTGCCGTCATGACCATACCCTGCGTCATCGTCTTCCTGCTTCTGCAACGCTATTACATGCGCGGTCTGATGGCCGGCGCGGTGAAATGAACCTCAAACGAAACGGATGAAAGCCATGTCAGACAAGCAAAATCGCCAATTCCGCCCCCTGCCCGTTCCGAATGTCGAACTTCACGGCCTTTTCGGTGCCCGGCAGGACGCGATCTGCAACTCCACGGCCGCCACCCTTCTCGACCGCTGCGTCGAGGCCGGCATGGTCAGGGCAATCGACGTCGACAAGCCGAGCCCTGGCATTATCCTGCCGCTGCAGACCTGGTCGGGCTCGACACAGATGTTCTGGGATAGCGATCTCGGCAAATCGATCGAGACCATCGCCTATTCGCTCTATCGCCGCCCCAATCCAGAGCTCGAAGCCCGCGCCGATGCGATCATCGATATGTATGAAAAGCTGCAGCAGGAGGACGGTTACCTGAACGCCTGGTTCCAGCGCGTGCAGCCGGGCCGTCGCTGGACCAACCTGCGCGACCATCACGAGCTCTACTGCGCCGGACATTTGATCGAAGCCGCCGTTGCCTATTATCAGGCGACGGGAAAACGCAAGCTGCTCGACGTCATGAGCCGTTTTGCCGATTACATGATCACAGTTTTCGGCCATGGCGAGGGGCAATTGCGCGGCTATTGCGGCCATGAGGAGGTCGAGCTGGCGCTAGTGAAGCTTGGCCGCGTCACCGGCGAGAAGAAATATCTCGACCTTGCCAAGTATTTCATCGACGAGCGTGGCCAGGAACCGCATTTCTTCACCGAGGAGGCGCTGCGCGACGGCCGCGATCCGGCAAAATTCGTGCAGAAGACCTATGAATACAACCAGGCTCATCAGCCAGTGCGCAAGCAGACAAAGGTCGTCGGCCATGCGGTGCGCGCCATGTATCTCTATTCAGGCATGGCGGATATCGCCACGGAATATAATGATGACAGCCTGACCTCGGCGCTGGAGACGCTGTGGGACGATCTGACCACCAAGCAGATGTACGTCACCGGCGGCATCGGGCCGGCCGCCTCCAACGAAGGCTTTACCGACTATTACGACCTGCCGAACGAAAGCGCCTATGCCGAAACCTGCGCCTCGGTCGGTCTGGTCTTCTGGGCGAACCGCATGCTGGGGCGCGGGCCGAACCGGCGTTATGCCGACATCATGGAACAGGCGCTCTATAATGGCGCCATGGCCGGGCTGTCGCTCGACGGAAAGACATTTTTCTACGAAAATCCGCTGGAAAGCGCCGGCAAGCATCATCGCTGGACCTGGCATAACTGCCCCTGCTGCCCGCCGAACATTGCCCGCCTGCTCGCTTCCGTCGGTTCCTACATGTATGCGGCGGCCGATAACGAAATCGCCGTCCATCTCTATGGCGAGAGCAAGGCCCGCGTTCCGCTTGCAAGCGGCGTCACGGTCGAACTGTCTCAGGAGACGAATTATCCTTGGAACGGCGCGATCCGTTTTGGCGTCAATCCGGACCGCAGCGCCCTCTTCGCGCTATCGCTCCGCATCCCCGGATGGGCTGATGGTGCTACGCTCGCCATCAACGGCGCGCCCATCGATCTTTCCACAATTACCGTCGACGGCTATGCTCGCATCGAGCGGGAGTGGCAGGCTGGCGACAAGGTCGACCTCAACATTCCGTTGATCCCGCGTACCCTGTTCGCCAATCCCAGGGTGCGCCAGGACGCCGGCCGTGCAGCGCTAATGCGTGGGCCGCTGGTCTATTGCGTCGAGACGACCGATAATGGCCGCGATCTCAACGGCATCTCGCTTACCGGCGATCCCGCGTTGGCGCAGACGGCGGAAATTGCCGCACTGGAGGGCGCAGTCGCGCTCGATATTCCGGTGAAGCGCGATGAGTCGGATTGGGGAACGGACCTCTATCGAACGGCGCCGCCGAAGAGCCGCTCCGCCACCGCCCGTTTCGTTCCCTATCATTTGTGGGATAATCGCGAGCCGGGTGAGATGCTGGTCTGGGTCCGCGCCGGCCAGACACAACACGGAGCCTGACATGGGCAAGAACAGCATGAGATTGACCGGCGTCCGCAAGAGTTACGGCGGGCTGGAGGTCATTCACGGTATCGATCTCGAAGTGCAGGAAGGTGCATTCGTCGTCTTCGTCGGCCCGTCCGGCTGCGGTAAGTCGACCTTGCTTAGGATGATCGCCGGACTGGAGGAAGTGACCGACGGCGAGATCGCCATCAAGGGCCGGGATGTCACCGATCTCGACCCGTCCGAGCGCGGCATCGCCATGGTCTTTCAATCCTATGCGCTCTATCCGCATATGAGCGTGCGTGAAAATCTCGGTTTCGGGCTGAAAATGGCCCGAACCGATGCTGAAGAGATCGAAGCGCGCGTCAGGGCCGCTTCGGCGATCCTCAAGATCGACCATTTGCTGGACCGTCGTCCCGGCCAGCTTTCCGGTGGCCAGCGGCAGCGCGTCGCCATCGGCCGGGCGATCGTGCGGAAGCCGGATGTCTTCCTGTTCGACGAGCCGCTATCCAACCTCGACGCGGAACTGCGCGTCTCCATGCGCATCGAAATCGCCCGGCTGCACCGCGAGCTCGGCAACACGATGATCTATGTGACGCACGACCAGACCGAAGCGATGACACTCGCCGACCAGATCGTCGTGCTCAGGGACGGCAAGATCGAGCAGGTCGGCAGCCCGCGCGAGGTCTATGAAGATCCAGCCAATATTTTCGTCGCCGGCTTCATCGGTTCCCCGCGCATGAACATGATCGAAGCCGAATGGACCCATGATGGTTCCGCCAAAGTTCCAGGCGGCTCCATCAGGGCGGACATAGGACAGGCGAACCTTGCGGCCGGCGACAAGCTGATGCTGGGCATGCGCCCGGAACATCTGGTCGTCGTATCCGACAATAATGATGCGATCCGCGTGACCGTCGATTTCGACGAATATCTCGGCGGCACGCGCTATCTCTATTGCCAGACGGAGGACGGTCAAAACCTGATCGCCGAATATCGCGAAGGCCCCAATGTTCAGCGCGGCGATACGCTTTACCTGCGCTGCCCGCCGGAAAGACGCCGCTATTTCGACGGACAGGGGAACCGGCTCCGTTGAAGGATCATCTCAAAGCGACGCTGCCTAATCATTTGACGAACAACTAAAATTATGACGATGTTTGCCGGTAGCGCGGGAGCATCTGTTTCGGCGAATGAATTTGGAGGCGGCAGGATGGCCAGACTGACCGAAGACGCCAGGGGCGTCTATGTGATCGCCGTTACACCCTTCACCGACGAAGGCGCGCTCGATTTCGCCAGCATCGACAGCATGGTGGATTTCTACGAAAGCGTCGGGGTGACCGGGCTGACTGTGCTCGGTCAGCTCGGCGAGGCGCCGAAACTGACGGCGGAGGAATCGCGCGCCGTCGTCGAACGCGTGCTGAAGCGCCTCGATGGCCGCCTGCCCGTTGTCGTCGGCGTCTCCGCGCCGGGGCTTGCGCCGATGCAGGAACTGGCCGAAGCGGTGATGGACCAGGGCGCGGCGGGCGTGATGGTCGCGCCGCCCTGGACGATCAAGACAGACGACCAGGCCTTTGCCTTCTATCAATCGGTCGGCGAAGCATTAGGCGATACACCCTTCGTGCTGCAGGATTATCCGCTGACGACCAATGTCACCATCGCGCCCAAGGTCATCGACCGGATCATCAAGGGCGTGCCGAACTGCGTCATGCTCAAGCATGAGGATTGGCCAGGCCTGTCGAAGATTACCGCGCTGCGCGCCTCCAGCGACAGTGGTGAAACGCGGCGTATCTCTATCCTCTGCGGCAATGGCGGCCTCTTTCTGCCTGAGGAAATGGGCCGCGGCGCCGATGGCGCCATGACCGGCTTCTGCTATCCGGAAATGATGGTCGGCGTCGTAGAGGCCTATGGAGCCGGCAATATCGATCGGGCGCATGAGATCTTCGATGCCTATCTGCCGCTGGCACGCTACGAGCAGCAACAGGGCATTGGCCTCGCCGCCCGCAAATATGTCCTCGCCAAACGCGGTGTCATCAAATCCGCCACCCTGCGCAAGCCCGGCGCCAAGCTTTCGCCGCTCGACGTGAAGGACGTCGAACGCCTGCTTGCCCGGCAGGCACGCCGTCTTCAGGAGATCGGCGCATGACGCTCGGGCTGGCGAGCAAGGAGGCACTGGTGCTGGGGTCAAGCAAGAGAATAGGCGCACGGATCAGGGTCGACGAGGGCACGATCCGATCAATTTAAGACAGTGAATATTGACCAAGGGGGGAGCTTTGGTGGCGAAGACCTATGATTTCATCATTGCCGGCGGCGGTTCGGCAGCTTGCGTCGCCGCCATGCGGCTGGTGCGTGATTTCGGCTTTTCCGTGCTCGTCATCGAACGCGGGCCGCGCAGGACCGCGAAGCTGATGGCCTTTCCCGCGGGCTATATGAAATATCTTGCCCGCGACGATTTCCTTGAAATGCATCACACGGTTCCGCAGCCGCAGCTTGGCGGCCGCGGGCCGATCGTTCCGGTCGCCAAGGCACTCGGCGGCGGCAGCGCCGTCAATGCCATGGTCTACATGCGCGGGCAGAAAGAGGATTACGACGGCTGGGCCGCCCATCTCGGCCATGGGATAGAATGGTCCTATGCCAACATGCTGCCGCACTTCAAAGGGATCGAAGCCAATACGCGCTTCAACAACAGATATCACGGCATATCCGGCAATCTGCGCGTCTCCGAGCCCGGACACATCTCGGACACGACGGAGGATTTTCTGCTGGCCGCGCAAGGGCTCGGTCATCCCTACAATCCCGACTTCAACGGCGTCCGGCAAAACGGCGTCGGCATCATGCAGCACACCTACGGCCAATGGAACGGCAAGATGGAGCGCTCCGATGCCAAGAAGGCCTTCCTCGATCCGCTAGCAGGTGACAAGAGGCTGGAGATCATCACGGATGCCCGCGTCGACCGCATCGTCATCGAAAACGGCCGCGCGACCGGTGTGACCTACACGCGCAATGGAGAAAGCCAGACGATCCATGCAGCGCGGGAAATCCTTGTCGCGGCGGGCACCTACAACAGCGCCAAACTGATGATGCTGTCCGGTATCGGCCCGGCCGATCATCTGCGCGAGCATGATATCGCCGTTACGCTCGATCTTCCCGGCGTCGGCGCCAATCTGCAGGATCATCACGAAGTCCCGGTCATCGCCACGACCAAAGCCAAATCCGGCTATTTCGGCGAGGACAAGGGTTGGCCGATGCTTCGCAACGGGCTGCAATACCTGCTCTTCAACTCGGGTCCAGTCACCACGACGGGCATAGAATCCTGTCTCTTCTACGATCCGGATGGCAGCGAGCGGCCATCGATCCAGCTCTATTGCGCCCCGATCGTCTATCTCGACCGTGACGTCTCCTCCGCCAAGCCCACCTATGGCGTCACCTTCACCTCCTGCCTCCTGCGCCCGAAGGCACGCGGCAGTGTCAAACTACGCTCGAGCAACCCCGCGGATCAGCCATTGGTCGACTGCAACTTCTTCGGTGATCCGGACGACCTGCGCCTGACGCTCGCCTCGCTGAAGGTCGCCCGGCAACTGCTGGAGACGGAACCGTTCAAATCGAAGATCGCGGACGAAATCCTGCCCGGCCGAGCACTGCAGGACGAAGAGGCCCTGACCAAATTCGCCGGCCAGACCGTCAAGACGAATTACCACCCTTCCGGCAGCCTGCGCATGGGACCGGACAATGATCCGATGTCGGTGGTCGACGGAAAGCTGCGCGTGCGCGGCATTGAAGGCCTGCGGGTTATCGATTGCTCGATCATTCCCTTCATCCCGTCGGGAAATACCAATGCGCCGGCAATGGCGATCGGCTCCAAGGCAGCGGAGATGATCGGAAAGAGTTACTGAAGTTCGCCAGTTCGGATGCTTCAAGTTCAGACCGCTTCAGAAACAATAGGTTACACCGCTTTGTTGATGCGCACCGGAACCGACTTATAAGACGGCGTGCCGCTTTCCTTGTCCTGATAGTCGATCGGGATCAGGCAGTTTGCCTCCGGATAATAGGCGGCGACCGAACCCGGCGCGATGTCGTAGGAGATCGCTGTCAGTTTCAGCAGCCGCTTGTCGCCCGAAGGCAGCGCTGTTTCGATCTCGACGAGATCGCCATGCTCCAGCCCCTTCGCCGCCAGATCGCTGTCATTCATGAACAATACGTCACGGCGGCCGAAAACGCCGCGATAGCGATCGTCTAGACCATAGATCGTCGTGTTGTATTGGTCGTGGCTGCGTATCGTCGCGAGTTTGAGCAGGCCGGCGTCTGCCACTGCGACATCCTCGTTGAGCCCCTGGAACAGCAGGAATTCCGCCTTGGCGGAAGGCGTCTTCCAAACGCGCTCGGTTGGACCAAGAGGCAGGCGGAAACCGCCCGGTACACGGATGCGCTCATTGTAGCGCGCGAAATCGGGAAAGACGATTTCGATCTTGTCACGAATGCGATCATAGTCGGCAACAAGGTCCATCCAGGCGACCTTGCTATTGGGCAATGTTGCCTGCGCCATACCGGCAACGATCGCCGGTTCGGAACGCAGATGGTCCGAGGCCGGCTTCAGCTTGCCGCGCGAGGCATGCACCATCGACATCGAGTCTTCGATCGTCACCGATTGCGGCCCGGAGGACTGGATATCCTGCTCGGTGCGCCCAAGCACCGGCAGAATGATGGACTCCCTGCCGATCAGCAGTTGCGAGCGGTTGAGCTTGGTATTCATGTGAACGGCGAGATCGAGCTTGCGCATGCCCGAGGCGCAGAGTTCCGGGTCCGGCAGCGCGATCGAAAAATTGCCGCCAAGGCAGAGCAGCACCTTCGACCGCCCCTCCGCCATCGCCTGCATTGCCGCGACCGCATCGTGACCATGGTGTTCGGGCGATTTGAAGCCAAACGCGCGCTCGATGCCGGCGAACATCGCAGGATTGGGCCTCTCGCTGATCCCGACGGTGCGATTGCCCTGCACGTTGGAATGGCCGCGCAACGGGCAGATGCCTGCGCCGGGCTTGCCGAAATTGCCGCGCAGCAGCAACAGATTGGCAATCTGCTGCACATTCGCAGTACCCTTGGCGTGCTGGGTGATGCCCATGCCGTAGGTGACGATCGTGGCATTCGATTTAGCATAAGCGGCTGCGACCCGTTCCAGCTCTGCCCGCACAAGGCCGGAAGCCCTTTCGATATCGGCCCATGCCGTCTGCTTGAGATCAGCGGCGAAGGCATCGAAACCGTTGGTGTGTTCGGCGATGAAGGCACGGTCGACAACGTCTTCCGACGCCTCGGCCAACTCCAGTATTGCCTTCATGATGCCTTTCAGCGCCGCCGCATCGCCGCCGATCTTCACCTGATAGTAGGAAGAGGCAATCCGCGTCGAACCGAAAGTGCTCATCTCGATCGGGTTCTGCGGATCGGCAAAGCGCTCGAGCGCCCGTTCCTTCAGCGGATTGAAGACGATGATCGGCACGCCGCGCCGCGAGCATTCATGCAGCGTGCCCATCATGCGCGGATGGTTGGTGCCGGGATTGTGGCCCATGGAGATGATCAGCTCGCAACGGTCGAAGTCCTCCAGCGATACCGTGCCCTTGCCGATGCCGATCGATTGCGGCAGGCCTACGCTGGTCGCCTCGTGGCACATGTTGGAGCAATCGGGGAAATTGTTGGTGCCGTATTCGCGTGCAAAAATCTGGAACAGAAACGCGGCCTCGTTGGAGGCACGGCCGGACGTGTAAAACTCCGCCATATTTGGATCGGGCAAGCTGCGCATGATCTCGCCGATGCGGGCAAACGCCGCGTCCCATTCGATCGGCCGATAGGTATCGGTTATCCTGTCATAGACCATCGGGTGCGTGAGCCGGCCTTCGTTCTCCAACTCGTAATCGCTCCGTTTGAGCAGCTCGGTCACGGTGTGCTTGGCGAAGAACTCGGGCGTCACGCGCTTGTTCGTGGCTTCCCAGGTGACGGCCTTTGCGCCGTTTTCGCAGAACTGAAACGTCGATGTGTGTTCCTTGTCGGGCCAGGCGCAGCCGGGGCAATCGAAACCATCAGGCTTGTTGGTGCGCAGAAGAAGCAGCGGCGCTTCCGTGACATCCATCTGCTCGCGCACGGCCTTGGCGGTCGCCCTCAAGGCACCCCAGCCGCCCGCGGGATTGCTGTAGGTACGAATTCCCGGAACTTCGCGCTTCTTCGCCATAGCACGCTCCTCTGGTTGCCCGCCCGAGACCCGCGAACGAGACTAGCCGATTGACGAGTATTTGCACATTGAGAAGCAGCGAGCGATGAACCCATTGTGCATTTTGCTGCATTGCGACGCGGCGAAACCCTCAATTCTTAAAGACGAAACAAGCGCCGCCCTTTTGGCGGACCTGAGCGCAAACGGCATCTGCCTCATCACGCGTCTGCCGGCCGATACGGGCAGCGTATCGGATGCGGAAGCCGAAATCGGCATTGCGCTGGCGCACGATAAGCGGCTTTTCTTCATTCAATGGCGATGGAAGCTTGCTGACGTCTTCGGAGAAAAGCCGCCGGACGGTATCGAGTTGGAGGTGCTCCGCAAGCTGGGCGCCCCAGGGCGCCCAGGGCCGCTCCTGCTCCAAAGCGACCTGCTTCAGCCGGCGGCTGCCGGCAAGCGCCATGCAGGCCTGCGCGAAAGGCTTGCCTTTGTCGAGTTCCGGCGCGACGGTATCGGGCGGGTCATCCTTCCATTGCTCGACCGTGTGTGCCGTGATGGCAATCACATAGCTGCGTGTCTCATAGGGAAGATTGCCGGAATTGAGGAAATTTGCGAGGCCGTTTTCGCCGGCATTATAGGCGGCGGCGGCCAAGCCGAGATTGCCGAAACGGTTGCGCAATTCGTCCAGATAGGCCGCCGCCTTGCCCAGTGCCTCCAGCAGGTCGTAGCTGTCCTGAACGCCGCGCAACCGTGCTGTCCCCGGCATGAACTGCGCAATGCCTCGCGCGCCCTTCGGGCTGACCGCATCGGGGCGAAATGTGCTCTCGCGCCAGATGAGCCTGGCGAGATAATCCGATGGCAGATGATTGGCGTGGGCAAAATAGTCGATCGCGTCGCAGAGGTCGCGATTGTAGCTCTCCTTGTGGATGCAAAGTGTCTTGCCGGTATCCGTCACCAAAGGTCCGGAAATGCAGGCCGGTGACGCAACGCTCCATTCAGGCTGGGCCTTCGCGGGGCAAGCGGCCGAGACGACGAAGCCGGACGCAATAACAAAACCTGTGACCCTTACGACAAAGCCGGACCGATGCTGGTTGCCTGCCATCCCTGCGAAACCCGTTTGAAATCGTCAAATCGCTAGATTGCCTTCTTGATAGCATCGATGCGCGACGACGAAAACTAGGAAGCTGCGGGGGGTTTCCGGATAGCCTCCGTTCGACGGTCGGCTATGGCCTGAAAGCATCGAAGATCAATGCCCGCAGCCATCGATGGACAGGGTCTGCGTCCATGCGCGGATGCCACGTCTGCGCGATGACGAAGCCGGGGGTGGCCACTGGCAGCTCAAACATCTCGATCTGGCTCGCAGCGCCCGGCCGGCAATACGAACGCGGCACCAATCCGATAAGATCGGATGCTGCCGCGACGGCGATAACTGCCGGATAGCTCGGCACGACGAGGTTGACCTTTCGCGAAAGGCCGAGTTCGGCGAGAGCTTCGTCAACGGGACCCGTGAAATGCCCTCGCCTGGAGGAGATGACATGTTCGCACGCCGCGTATCGCTCGGGGGTTATATGCTCTGCCCTTAAAAGAGGATGTCCAGCCCGCGCCACGCCGACAAAGGAGTCCTCAAACAGTGTTTGCCCGCGCAACTCCGCGCCATCACCCGAGATGACCCCGATGTCCAGGTCAATCGTTGCATCCCGCAGGGGCTGAATTTCCTTGTTAGGCTTGGGCGCGAAACGCAGCCGCACACCGGGCGCGGCATTCGTGACGGCGATACTGAGGCGCGCGGCATGTAAGAGCACGAATGCCTCGTTGGCACGGATCGTGAAATCGCGTTGCAGCTCGCGAATTTCGACCGCTGGCTGCGGGCTAAGCACGGCCTGGACAGCAGCGGTCAGTGAACGCACCTGGTCTGCTATCGCCTCGGCATGGGGCGTCGCGACCATCGCACGGCCGGCCGGAACCAGAATGGGATCGCTCAACGCTATCCGAAGCCTCGACAACGTCCGGCTCATGGCGGACGTACTTAATCCAAGCTTTCGCGCGGCAGCCGATACGCTCCGCTCACGAAGCAAAGCGTCCAGGGCTACCAGCAGGTTCAAGTCGACATCGGGCATAGGCTGGTTTTAACGAGGTGAGGCGTTCGACGCAACGCTCAGTTTCCTGTGTTGCGTCTGGCGCAAGTCGCCCGCCGCGGATATCCATGGCGCAAACAAACGAACAAAGTGAGCCCCTATGTCCGTAGCATCACTCGTCAGTCCTACCCATGACGGCCTGCCCTATCCGCGACGATACATGGCCATTGCCGTGCTTCTTATGACGCTCGTCCTTGTCGTGTTGGACGGAGCCATTGCCAATGTCGCGCTGCCATCCATCGCGGCCTCGCTTGGTGCCGATGCCAGCGACACCGTCTGGGTCGTATCCAGCTACCAGCTCGCTGTGCTTGTCGCCCTCCTGCCCTGCGGCGCGCTGGGCGAAATTTACGGGCCGCGACGAGTCTTCCTGATGGGTGTCGCTCTGTTCACGCTAGCTTCGGCAGCCTGTGCCTTCGCCGAAAATCTGCCGGTTCTGGTCGCGGCGCGATTTGCCCAGGGATTGGGTGCCGGCGCGATCATGGCCCTGGCGATGATGAACCTGCGCTTTGCGGTGCCGCAACAACTATTGGGAACGATCATCGGCATCAACGCGATGGTCATTGCCATTTCGTCGGCCGCAGGGCCAGGTGTCGCCGGGGCAATCCTCTCTGTGGCCAGTTGGCCTTGGCTGTTTGCCGTCAACATACCGCTTGGCGCAACCGTCCTCCTGTGTGGCAGGCTTCTAGGCCATTTACCAGTCATGAAGCGACAATTGAATGTTGCGGCACTGCTGGCCAACACGCTGATGTTCGTTTTGTTCTTTTGCGGCGCAGATCGGATAGCCAGCGCACCGATCAGCGGCGCCGTGTTGATTGGCGGCTCAATTCTCTCTCTCGTCGCGCTGCTACGCCTTGAGCGCAAGAACACTGCGCCGATTGTTCCGACGGATCTATTGGCCGATCCTGCCTTTCGGGTTGCCGTCATCGCCTCAATCGCGTGTTTCACCGGCCAAATGCTGAGCTACGTCGCGCTGCCGTTCTACCTGCAGCACACTTTGCACATGCCACCGGCGCTGGCGGGGCTCTACATGATGCCTTGGCCCGCCGCGACCATCATCATTGCTCCGATTTCCGGGCGGCTGGCCGGTCGCATCAAGACGGCGTGGCTCTGCGCCACTGGCGGCGCGCTCCTTGCCACAGGCCTTTTCGTCGCGGGACTAAGCCCTTCCGATCCGCGGGGAATTGCATTTCTGGTTGGTACCGTGATTGCCGGTGTCGGGTTCGGTCTTTTCCAGACTCCGAACAACCGCATTCTCCTTCTCACCGCACCGAAGGCGCGTAGCGGTGCTGCGGGAGCCATGCAGGGCACGGCACGTCTGCTCGGGCAAACTTTTGGCGCCATTTGCATGTCGATCATTTTCGAAACCATGCCGCAGACAAGCGCACCCAGCTTCGCACTTGTCTTGGCCGGCATCTGCGCGGCGGTCTCTAGCTGCGTCAGCTTCAGCCGCGCGCGCTATGAAACAGTCGGATAGAGATCTTACGCCCGGAATGTTTTCCCAAGCTCAGTGTCGGACAAATCGTAATAGTGACGAAAATTGTAAACCAGCGGAGACCATTTATGCGGATCGATATGATCGCTATCTCCTTTCAAGAACTCTTCGCAGGCATGCACGCGCAAGATCTCAACAACCGCAACAAGGCCGCCTCCAAGTTCAGCCAGTCTTGTTCCGCCCATTTCATGACGTGACAAGACACGGGCTTCCATTTGAACCGGGCATTCTACAGCCCGGACCGGGCGAACCAGCTCACTGTCGCGCCTGGAAAATCCCGCTGCTGTGAATTTGTCTTTCTCCGTCCTGAATTGTCTGGACTTCAGTTCGGGTACTGGGTCTTTGCCCGTCAGCGGCGCAAGCTTTTCGACCATCTGCCACATTGAGGGAGAAGGAAGGTTTACGACGCATTCCGGGTGCCGCGCGAGATTCTCCGCGAGCTTGGCATCATTCAACAGGCCAAGTGCCATCGTCCAGCCAAGTGCCCAAAATGACGAGATCGGTGACAAATTCGTCGAACCATCCTCGTTCAGGCTGCTGATCAGTGCGATAGGTGTTCCAAAATACAAGATTTTTGGTTCAACGGTTCTCACTTCGTCCTCCTGAAACAGGATACGTCCGCTTCACCATAAGTGATTTTCGCTCGGCAATGGTTCGATTACGATCGAAGTGTGATCTCCGCCGAAGCCGACCTATTCTGCAAGCCGGCCACCGCACATCGGCGTCGGGACGCCCGTCGTGCCCGGGAAGCTGATCGGCAGGCCTCGCAAGACGCGCACGGCCAAGAATGCAAAGCATTCGGCTTCGACGGCATCCCCACGCCAGCCGAGCGTTTCCGCCGAGATGGGCTCGACGCCAGCGCGGGTCCTGAGCATCGACATGATCGTCGGATTGCGGCGGCCGCCGCCGCTGACCACCAGCTTCTTCGGGCGGCGGGGCAGCAGGTCCAGCGCCTTGCCGACAGCGGATGCGGTGAAGGCCGAAAGCGTTGCCGCGCCGTCCTCGGGGCCAAGTCCGTCAGCCATGCAGGCTCCGAAGTCGAAGCGATCCAGCGATTTCGGATAGGGGGCGCTGAGATAAGGGTGTTGCAACAGCTTCGCGAGCCTTGCCTCATCCACCGTACCCGCTCGGCCGAGTGCGCCGTCCCTGTCCATCTCGCCAAGGCCATGGGATTTGACAAAATCATTGAGCGGCGCGTTAGCCGGCCCGGTGTCGAAGGCGACGAAATTGCCCTCCCCGTCCGACCAAGTGATGTTGGCGACACCGCCGAGATTGAGGATGGCGGTATCGTCTCCGGCGCCTGCACGCCGCAACAGGGCGGTATGATAGACGGCCGCCAGAGGCGCACCCTGCCCGCCAGCGCGTACATCGGCGGAACGGAAGTCATAGGCAACCTTGGTGCCAAGGATGGAGCGCATCAATTCGCCGTCGCCGAGCTGGCGTGTATCGCCGCGACGCTCCTTTTGCGGCGCGCGATGCAGGACGGTCTGGCCGTGGAAACCAACCACACCGATATCGGCCATCGTCAGCCCGTGGCTTTCAACAAGGTCCTTGACCGCGTCCGATTGCGCACGCGTCAAGGCCTCCTCGGCTTGCCTGAAGATTTCCGGCTCCGGCCCGTTGAAATTCCAGACCCGGGCCTGCGCCAATGTCTCCTCCAGCAATGTCCTGATCCACTCCGGATAGGGCGCCAGCACATAGGGACCGAACTCTTCGATCCGCTCGCCATCCGTCTTGAGCAGGGCGACATCGATATTGCCGTCGAGAACGGTTCCGGTCATCAGACCCACGGCCCAGATTGGTTCCATGATCAAGCTCCTAAGCTTTGTTGACGAGATCGCCGACGGTCTGGCGAAGCGCCACGATCCCGCTGTCGAAATGGCGTGTCGGGTGAATACGGTTGGTGAGCAGCGTCCAGGCTCTTCCCTTGTCGAAATCGATCCAGAGGCCGGTGCCGGTAAAGCCGGTATGGCCGATTGTGCCCGGCGAGCACAAGCTGCCACCCGACCAGCCGTCATAAGGCCGCTCCCATCCATGCGTGCGGGTCGCCGATAACGGCGAGCGCATCAACGCGATGGAGCGCTCGGAGGCGCCGGAGCCTGTAAGCAAGCCCACAGCAAAATTGAGGATCGAGTCGACCGTTCCGAACAGGCCGGCATGCCCAGCGCCCTGCAAAGCGGAGCAATTGTCATCGTGGACTTCGCCCGAAAGGACGCGGTGGCGCCAGGTGCAATCCTCCGTCGCGGCAGCCTGATCGGGTGTAGCGGAAAACGCAAAGCCCGGGCCGGCATCCATGTCGCGGATCGTCTGACCCGTCAGGCGCTCCAGGGCGAAGCCGAGCAAGATGAAATTGATATCGGAATAAACGGGCGGCCCGGCCCGCCACTCGCGCTGGAGAATGAAGGTGCGCAGCAGCTCGGGATCGCGGCCGTAGGTATAAAGCGGCTCGACGGCCGGAAAGGGCGTCTGATGGCCGAGGCACTGGCGAAAGGTCACCTTCCGCTCCCAGGCAGCCGCATCATATTGGCGCAGATCCGGCAGCAACGAAATCAGCGGCGCGTCGAGATCGATCGTGCCGGCTTCCGCCAAGGCCAGGATGCGCGGTGTGGTGAAGATCACTTTGGTCAACGAAGCCAGATCGAACCAAGTATCGGCAAGCATTGGCCGCGTGATCGGAACCTTCTGCGCCGAGCCAACAGCGCGGACCATCCGATTGCCGTCGCGATCGATAATGCCGAGCACGCCGCCGGGAATGCGCCCGGTCGCAACGGCGGCTTCAACGGGCTGGAATGCCCGATCGAAGCGCTGCGCGAATTCCGTATTCCCTGTCGCCGTCATGCTTCCCCGCGTTTTCCTCTCAGGCTTCCGCCTGGGCTATATGATCCGGAGCGAATTGTCGCCATTCGGGTGCCGCCGGCTCGAACCCGAGCGGGCGCATCAGAGAGGGGACCTGACGCGTATCCAGCGCAAAATTCTCTTGCCGACGGTCAACGGCCGGAACGGCCGAGATCAATCGCTTGGTATAAGAATGCTTCGGCTGCGAGAGTACAGACACGGCATCGCCGATCTCGACGATCTGGCCGGCATAGATCACCGCGATCCGGTGCGCAATCCGCTCGACCACTGCCATGTCATGCGAGATAAAAAGATAGGCAAGGCGGTACTCGCGTTGCAATTCGATCAGAAGATCCAGGACTTGAGCCTGAACGGAAACATCCAACGCCGAGACGGCTTCGTCCAGCACCAGAACCGAAGGGTTCAGCATCAGCGCGCGTGCAATGCACAGTCTCTGGCGCTGCCCGCCTGAAAATTCATGCGGATAGCGTTCGAGACTGTTTTCGGGCAGTCCGACGCGCTTCAGCAACATGGCCATCCTGTTGCGTGTTTCCCCCGACGCCCGTCCGCCGGCGGCGATGACGGGTTCCGCCAGGATGCTATCGACGCGAAGCCTCGGGTTGAGCGAGGCATAGGGGTTTTGGAACACCATTTGCACAGCGCTCGTCCGGTCCGCCGTCTTTCCGGAATTTGCGGTAAATGTGCCCCGCGTCGACTTCACCAATCCGAGAATTGCCCGCGCCGTAGTGGATTTACCCGAGCCGCTTTCGCCGACGATCGCCAGCGTTTCGCCGGGCAGAAGATCGAAACCAACGCCTTCGACCGCATGCACCGCACCGGTCGGACGGTAGAAGAAGCCGCCCGATACCGGGAAGCGAACGGTCAGCCCATCAACCTTGAGCGCCGGCGCAGTCTCTACTGTCTCATCGCGGCTAAAATCCGAACGGGTCGCGCGGCCGGCCGAAAAATGCGGCACGGAATGAAGGAGATGCTGGGTATAGGGATGGCTGGGTTTGTCGAGGATTTGATTCAACTCGCCCTGCTCGACCGCCTCGCCAGCCTGCATCACCATGACCTTGTCGGCGATACCAGCAACGAGACCGATATCATGGGTGATGAAGATCATCGACATGCCGGTCTCGCGCTTCAGCTCGGCCAGAAGCGCCATGATCTGCGCCTGCACTGTCACGTCGAGTGCCGTTGTCGGCTCATCGGCGATCAGCAGGCGCGGATTGCAGGCAAGCGCGGTCGCGATCATCACACGTTGCAGCATGCCGCCGGAGAGCTGGTTCGGGCAATATTTCAGCCGCCGCGCAGCATCGGGGATGCGGACGCGATCCAGCGCATCCTTTGCTGCAGCGGTTGCCTGACGACCGGTCAGCCCGCGATGCAGGCGGAAAGACTCTTCGATCTGCGTCCCGATCGTCAGCACCGGATTGAGCGAGGTCATCGGCTCCTGGAAGATCATGCCGATCTCGGCGCCGCGGATTTTGGTGAGCTCCGCTTCCGTCGCCATCGTCAGATCGAGAATGCTGTTGTCGGCGCGCCTCAGCTTGATCGAGCCGCCGATGATGCGACCGCCGCCGAAATCGACGAGGCGATTGATCGAGAGTGCGGTCACCGATTTGCCCGAGCCACTCTCTCCGACGATCGCCAGCGTCTCACCGGCTTCGAGATCGAAGCGGATGCCACGGACGATCTTGTTGGCCTCCGGATTGCGGCCAAAGCCTACTTGCAGGTTTGACACAGAAAGCAGAGGGCTCACAGGCTGGCCCTCCGCATTTTCGGATCGAGAACATCGCGCAAGGCATCGCCGAGCAGATTGAAGCCGAGGATGCTGATCATGATGGTAAGGCCGGGGAAGATCAGCAGCCAGGGTGCGGTTTCCATCAGGTTGCGGCTGTCGCTGAGCATCAAGCCGAGGGAAGAGGCCGGCGGCTGAGTACCGAGGCCGAGGAAACTTAAGCCGGCTTCGGTCAAGAGGGACCATGCCAGCGCCAGGGTGATCTGGACCGTCAATGGTGCGACGAGGTTCAGGAGCAGATGCCGTGTCAGGATATAGGGCTTGCTGCTGCCAAAGGTGCGGGCGGCATCGACGAAATCGCGCGATTTCAGCGAGAGGGCCGGCCCGCGCACGACACGGGTAAAGATCGGCGTATAGACGATGGCGATCGCCGCGACGCTGGTCCAGGTGCCGGGGCCGACTATGGCGATGATCAATAGCGCGAGAAGGATGGCGGGGAATGCCAGCAATACATCCATCGTGCGCATGATCACCCCGTCCCAGCGCTTGCCGAACCAGGCGGCGGTCAGGCCGAGCACGGTGCCGATCAGGCTTGCAAGCGCAACGGAGAGAAAGGCGACGATGAAGGACTCGCCGATGCCGTTCATTAGCCGACTAGCAACATCGCGCCCTAGCAAGTCCGTCCCCATCCAAAAGGCGCCACTTGGAGCGTGCAATCGGTTGAGCGGGCTCCGCGTCACCGGATCATAGGGGGTCAGTCCCAGCATGCCGAGAGTGGCAAGGATGAGATAAACGACGACAATGGCGCCGCCAATGCAGCCGCTCGTGTGCCCGAAAATGGCTTTGACGGTGCGCATCAGCCTTCTCCCAAACGAACGCGCGGATCGAGCGCGACATAGGCGAGGTCGACGAGCAGATTGACGATCATGAAGTTGAAGGCAATGAACAGGACGCAGCCTTGAACGAGTGCGTAATCGCGTTGCTGGATCGCATCGAGCACCAGCCGCCCGAGACCGGGCAGCGCGTAGATCTGCTCGACCAGCACGGCGCCGCCAAGGAGATAGCCAAATTCCACGCCGCTCAGCGTCACCACCGGAATGAGCGCGTTGGGCAGCGCATGACGCCAGATGACGCCCCGGGCTGGCACGCCGCGGCTGCGCGCAGTGCGGACATAGTCGTCACTCAGAACATCGAGCATGGCCGAGCGCACGACACGCGTCACCGAAGCGGCGAAGGCAAAACCGAGTGTCAATGCCGGCAGGATCATCTGGCCGAGATTGCCAAGCGGATCCTGCAAGAACGGCGTGAAGGCGCCCATAGCCGGCAGGACACCGAAGCCTGCCGAAAGAGCGTAGATGATGAGAAGGCCGAGAACGAAATTCGGGGTGGACTGCCCGACCATGGCAACGACGCGTACCGCGAGATCGGACAGTCTTTCATTTCTTGTCGCGGCGAAGACGCCTGCCGGCAGGCCAATCAGCAGCGCGATCACCATGGAGAGCAGCGCAAGCTCAAGTGTCAGCGGAAATCGCTCGAGGATGATGTCCAGCACCGGTTTGCCGTAGGTGACGGAAATGCCGAGATTGCCCTGCAGCACACCGAACAGCCAATGCCAGTACTGCACGAACCATGATTGGTCGATGCCGAAATAGGCCGCCAGCGCCTGCCTCTGCTCGGGTGTCAGCAGGCCGGCATTGGTTCCGAGCATAGCCGTGATCGCATCGCCCGGCACCAGCCGGATGGCGACGAACACGAGGACGGACACTCCCAACATGATCAGCGGGAATGTCATCAGCCGGCGCGTCAGGTAACCCATGGGACTTCCTCTAGAACCAGATACCTATCCTTACTGGATGGATACCTTGCTGAGGCCGAAGAGAGAGCCCGTCGGTGTCGGCACGAAGCCCTGCACGTTCTTCTGCTCGGCCGTGTAGCCATAGGCGGTGTAGAGCCAGATCCACGGCGAGACTTCGGCAATGTGCTTTTCGAAGTCGCCGAAAATGACCTTTCGCTTGGTGGGATCGGTTTCGACACGACCTTTCTGCATCAGGCTGTCCAAGGTATCGTCGATATAGTTCGCGACCTTCTGCAGGTTGCCGGTCTTGGTCCAGTAACGGTTGTACATCGAATACGGATCGGCGCTGCCGCCATTCAGCGCAACAGCCATATCGAAATTGCCCTTCAGCCAGGCATCGACATAGACGTTGAGTTCCATGACCTTGATATCGAGCTTGATGCCGATTTCGGCGAGCTGCGACTGGATGACCTGGGCTTCGGCGGTGGCGGTCGGCGGCTCGCCGGTGGCGGCGATCACGGTTGCGGAGAAGCCGTTGGCAAAGCCCGCGTCGGCCATCAGCTTCTTCGCCTTTTCGACATCGCGCTTGTAGCAGAAGAGCTGGCTCGGATCGGTCGCATAAAGTGGCATGGTCAACGGGCCCGTCACCTTGCCTTCGCCGAGCGCTGCCGTATCCAGCACATCCTGCCGGTCGATCGCGCAGGAGATTGCCTGGCGCACGCCCAACTGATCCATCGGCTTGTGCGAGGGGTTGAGCTGCAGGACGTTATAGGAAAGCACCGGCGTGCGGGTCAGTTGCAGCTTCGGCTCCTTCGGAACCAGCGTCGCTACCAGCGGATCGTTCAGAAGCGCGAAATCGATCTGACCGGTGCGAAGCGATGCCAAGATCGCCGTTTCATCCGGAAGGACGCTGATGTCGATGCCATCGACACCGACTGTGCCGCCGGCCCAGGCCTTGTTGGCGCTCAGGACCTCCTTGGAATTCGGAACCCAATTGTCGAGCTTGAAGGGACCGGAACCGATCGCCTTCGTGCCGATGGAGCCGGCGGTGATTTCGCTTGCCGGAACGACGGACGCGTTGAGACTGGTCATCGACGTCAGGATAGGAACATCGGGCTGCGACAGGTGGAAGATGACGGTCGTCGCATCCGGCGTATCGATGCTGGCGATCGACAGGAAATTGGCGCGTGCGGCGGCACCCGTCGCCTGGTCGAGAATGCGCTGGAACGACGCTTTCACGTCAGCCGACGTGACGGCAGCGCCATTCTGGAACTTCGCATTCGGATTGAGCTTGAAGGTCAGCTCCTTGCCGTCGGACGAAAACTGCCAGCTCTCGGCAATGGCAGGAATGATCTGAAGATTGCTGTCGAGCCGGACGAGCGGCTCATAGATCAGCTCCAGCAGGCGGATCGAGGAAAAGGCGGTCTGCTTGTGCGGGTCGAGGCCGGTCGCATCCTGCGCCCATGCCATCCGCAGCGTTGCCGCCTGCGCTTCGGTCGAAACCGCCGCCACGCCGAGAGCTGCCGCCACTGCGACGCACGAAATCAGCTTCCTCGCAAAATGCCTTTTCATTGTTTTCTCCCTCCGAGCGTCTTGACGCTTCCCCAGCCGATTTTGGCTACTTCGTAAAAGCTATTGCCATTGCAACTTCAGTTCACGCGGTCTTCGCATTGATCGCTCTTCGCAGAAATCCACCAGCGTTTTGCAATGCCACGCGAGCTTCTTCAATGCCCATCCCAGTAATTTCCATGAGTATGGCGAGTTTGACATCATTGCCGGTTTGGTCGAGCACGCGGCGTGCTTCTTCCTGCGTGCAACCGGTCGCCTGCATGACGATCCTGGAGGCACGCGCGACCAGTTTCTTGTTGCTCGCATTCACGTCGACCATCAGGTTCTGATAGCTTTTGCCGATCCGGATCATGCTCGCCGTCGTCAGCATGTTGAGAATAAGCTTCTGCGCCGTTCCCGACTTCAGCCGGGTCGATCCCGTCAGGATTTCCGGACCGACGACGGGAGAAATCGCAAGATCGGCAATGCCGGCGATGACGGAATTGGGGTTGCAGGACAGGGCAATGGTGGCCGCGCCGACGCTCTTTGCATAGTTCAGCCCGCCGATGACGTAGGGCGTACGGCCGCTGACGGCGATGCCGACGACAACATCCGCGGCCGCCACGTTGATATCCTGCAAAGCTTGGCGACCCTCTTCCGGATCGTCCTCCGCGCCTTCGATCGAGCGTTGCAGCGCGTCGGGGCCACCAGCGATCAGGCCGATCACCATGCTCGGCGGCACGCTGAACGTCGGCGGGCATTCGGATGCATCGAGAACACCAAGCCGGCCGCTGGTGCCGGCGCCCATATAGATCAGTCGACCGCCTTTCTGAAAGGCCGCGACGATCTGGTTCACCGCGGCGGCGATAGAAGGAATCACCTTCTCGACCGCAGCGGGGACGGTTTGGTCCTCATAGTTGATTTCACGCAGGATATCGAAGGTTGACAGTAGATCGATATGCATCGTGTTCGGATTGCGACCCTCGGAAACCAACTGCTCCAGTTCGGATATCAATCTTTGCTCTGTCATGTGCCTGCTCTCGGAAGAATGCTCTTCGATATCAATAGATCAGGGATGGCGAGCTCGATCGACAAGGATCGGGCTCGCCGCAGCAGCCTTGGATTTTCAACACAACAGAAAGCTGGTCATCAGCACAAGCAGCCGGCCTTTATGGCTTCATTCGCTGCTGGCCTCCCTGTTTACCTTCGTTAACATTATGTCCATTTATTCCGCCAGTCAATCATGATGGGAATAAAATATTCCATATTTAATGCGTAAAATCGACGACACGCAGAGCCGCCATTTCAGCGGCCGCAGACCGACTTTCTGGCAAGAATGATGGCGCCCGAAACGGCATCGCCGTCAATGGGTTTGAGGCGGCGGCGGACATCCGGCGCCAGCCACGGCTCAAGCGGGCTGGAAAGGCCGCCGAGCAAGGAGACGCGCGGAGCACCCTTGTCGAAGAGGGTGCGAATCAGCGTGTCGATATGCTCGGCCGCATTCTGGACGATACGCCGCCCGGCGGCATCGCCCTGATCCGCATGGCGCATGACCATCGGCGCCAGAGCGGCGTAGTCCGTGGCGGAGGCGCGGTCCATCCAGGCGACCGCTTCCATGGGATCATTCTGAAATCGCTGCATGATCTCGGCCAACAGTGCCGTCTTCTCGTGGCGGCCATCATTGGCGCGTAGCGCAAGCTGCACAGCTTTTAACCCGAGATCCGCGCCGCTGCCTTCGTCTGAGATCGGAAAGCCGTATCCTCCGACACGCAAGTGGCGACCCTCGACAAAACCCAGGCCGATCGATCCCGTCCCGGCAATGACGATCGCACCGTCGCGGCCCGAATGGGCTCCGAGGCAGGCGCCCTCGCCGTCGCTGACGAAATCGATGCTGGCAAAGGGATGCTTTATGGCTCGCAGCGCCTCTAGCGCACCCTTGCGCCCGATCCCGGCTAGGCCGACGCCCGCGTGAACACGCACGATGTCAGATGGGCTGAGGCCCGCCTCTTCGATCGCGGCTTCGAAAGCCCTCGTAATGGAAGCCCATGCTTCGGCAATGCCGAGCCGCGTGGTCGCGGGGCCGGATAGTCCCTGGCCCAATACGGCCCCGGCCGCATCCTCGATCCTTGCGCGACAGCCGGTGCCCCCGCCGTCGATGCCGAGAAAGTAGCGGACGTCGTCTGTTTCGCCGCTCATGACGTCAATCGTTCGATATCAGCGCCGCAAAGGCGGAGTTTGCGATCCAACTGCTCGTAACCGCGATCGAGATGATAGACGCGGTTGACGATGGTTTCACCGTTCGACACCAGCGCCGCCAACACCAGAGAGACGGAGGCGCGCAGATCGGTCGCCATGACCTGCGCCCCTCGAAGAGGTGCGCCGCCGCGGACCAGCGCCGTGGTGCCCTGCAGCGTGATGTTGGCGCCGAGACGCATCAATTCCGGCACGTGCATGAAGCGGTTTTCGAACACCGTTTCGCGGATCAGCGAGGCGCCTTCGGCGCAGCAGGCGAGCGCCATGAACTGCGCCTGCAGGTCTGTGGGAAAGCCAGGATAGGGTTCCGTAGTGATATCGGCGCCCTTCAGCGGGCCATCCCTCGAAACCACCAGGCCGCGATCGCTTGGCCAGACGCTGACGCCCATGGCTTCCAGCGCCTGCACGACGGAAGCGAGATTCTCCAGCCGGGCGTGAATCAGTTCAAGCTGGCCGCCGGTGATGGCGGCCGCGACGGCATAGGTGCCGGCCTCGATCCGGTCGGATATGCCATGATGCCGGGCAGGCTGCCAATTCGTGCTGCCCTCTATCAGGATGCGATGCGTACCTGCGCCCTCGATCCGAGCGCCCATGGCTGTAAGGCAGGCGGCGAGATCGGCCACCTCCGGCTCGCGCGCTGCGTTCAAGATTTCCGTCTCGCCCTTGGCAGCACATGCCGCCATCATCGCAGTCTCGGTCGCGCCGACGGATGGTGAGCTCAAAACGATACGCGCGCCTCTCAGTCCGCCAGGGGCCGATGCGACGATCAGGCCATTCTCGATCGCGATATCAGCGCCAAGCGTCGCCAGTGCCTTGATATGCATGTCGACCGGCCGTGCACCGATGGCGCAGCCTCCGGGCAGAGAGACGCGGGCATGCCCGAAGCGTGCCAGCAGCGGCGCAAGCACCAACACCGTCGCCCGCATGCGCCTCACCGTGTCGTAGGAGGTCTCCTTCGAGACTATGGCGCTGGGATCGATGGTGGTTCCGTGCGCCGCGCGGGTCACGACCGCTCCGTGGAGGGCAACGACGCCGAGCATGTTCTCGACATCGGTCACGGCGGGTAGGTTCGTCAGTTCCAGCGGATGCGAACTGAGTAGCGCCGCCGCGATCTGCGGCAAGGCGGCGTTCTTGGCGCCGGAAATCGTCACAGCGCCCTGCAACCTGTTTCCGCCTGATATCCGCAATCTGTCCATGAGATGAAACCCGTCGAAGAGAGGGGCGAAGGAGCATGCGCCATCTCGTCTGCTTCCGGTTCAAGACTATTCGTTCATTCCGCCATGTCAATGCGGAGTGGAATTTTTTATTCCTCGCATTTGTGCTAACGTCAGCGGCCGACGGAGTGAAAGCATGGTTGCCCACCCTCGGTCAGATGATATCTTGTTGCGCGACTATGTCGGCGTGTGTACTGGCCTCCAGGGCCTGAAGGGGCGGATGTCTATCTTAAAGAAAATCAGCGCGAAGCTCGAAGGCATGGCGCCGGCCGATCGCCAGATCGGGCAATTCATCGTCGAAAATCCCGATCAGATGCTGCGGCTCTCCTCCGCCGCCCTTGCCGCCGAGACCGGCCGCAGCCAGTCGAGCGTCGTCAAGTTCAGCCAGAAACTCGGCTATGCCGGTTATCAGGAACTGAAACTCGCCGTCAGCGAGGCCAAGGCGCAGGAATGGCAGGCCCCGGCGGGCATGATCCACGGGACCATCGAAGTCGATGATGGTTATCTGACGATCCTGCAAAAATTGCTCGGCAGCAAGCTGCAGGCCATGCAGCAGACGATCGCCGTCAACAATGAACTCGATATCGGCAAGGCGCTGAAAGCGCTCTACGAAGCCCGCCGCATTCATCTCGCCGGTGTCGGCGCGTCTTCGCTGGTCGCTCGAGACTTTTCCTATAAGCTTATGAAACTCGGCCGAAATGTCCTGCACGACAGCGACAGCCATGTACAGATGGCCAATGCTTCCACACTCGGCCCCGACGACCTGCTATTCGCCCTCTCCTATTCAGGCACCAGCATCGAGACTCTCAGGATCGCCGAACTCGCCAGCCAGCGAAATGCGGTCGTCATCGCCGTGACCGGCCTTCAGGACAATCCACTGGCCCACGTCGCCGATATCCGCCTCTATACCGTCGGCGACGAAGACCGCGTCCGCTCCTCGGCGATTACGGCGCGCGACGCGCAACTGATGCTCACCGACCTGCTGTTCATCCTGCTCGTGCAGAGGCAGCCAGACGCGAACGATTACGTTCACAACAGCGAAGCGGCCGTCTCGGTGCTGAAGGCGAAGCAACTCTCCTAGCAGGGGGTGCTCACCCGTCGGACGCCTATCAAGCACATTCGGCAAGCCAGTGTCTGATATCGTCTATTGAACGCATCAGGATCGAGGGATTATCATGGGCCGGAATAAAACCCCAGCTCTGCCAGAATGTCTCCGCCTCCGTGTCTATAGCACGAACCACCACAGCCCGCCCTGCAACGATATCCGCGCCGGCGACGCAGCGCGCCAGCGCGTCCTTCACCAGACCCGAGCCGATGCCACGTCCGGCGTAGCGGCGGTCAACGGCGAGCTGACCGATCAATAAGCAGGGGATGGGATCAGGCGGACGGCCCGTGCGAATCTTGCGTGGGGTGGCATTGGGCTCAATGACGGAGGGAGCAAGGCCGTAATAACCAACGACGACATCGTCATCAGCCACGACGAGGACTCGGGTGAATCCGCGTGTCTGATTGGTTCGCGCAAAATTTGCCAACCAATCATCCAGCGCAGGTTTCCCGCAGGTAAAACCATCCAACCGGTGATGATCGGATAAAAGGGCGATGCCGGAAAGCGCCATGGTCCTATTGTTCCCACGGCGCCTTGCGCTGCAACCGCTCCCTCACCTTTGCCGGCGGAACTGCCGGTGTTGCGCCGATGACCTGCAGGAAATCATCGAAAGCTCCTGGCGAAAGACGAATGACCGTCTCGTTCAAGATCGCGGTTTGCGCCTCATGAACTGCGGCGCGGCGCATGAACTCCGTACGTGACAGACCGAGCAGTTCCGCGCCGCGGTCAATGATGGCCAGATCGTCATTGCGCAACCGCATCGATACGGGTGTCTCTTTTTTCTGCGCAGGCGTTGCCATCACATGATCCTCAGTTTCAGAAGAAAAATAGGCCAATGTAATGCAAAGTGCAATACAAGAGAGGTGATCGCATCAAGCGGCTCGCTTCAAAGCCGCAGCGATCGCTTCGGCGGCGCCGAAGCCGGTTTCGAGAGCGCCGTGTGCCGTTGAAAAGCGTGTCGGCGAGCAGGCTTCGCCGGCAAAGAAGAGCCTGTCGTCAACGGTTTCGCCGAGCACGATACGTTCACCGGAAGCGCCCGGTTCGGCATAGGAATAGGATCCGCCAATATGTGGCTCGCCACGCCAGGCCGACATTGCCACAGCATCAATCCGACGGCCGAAGGCGCTTCCGAAATGCTTCGTCAGCTCTTCTCTGGCGAATGCGAGCGCCGCCTGCTCCCCAGAGGCCTCCAGATCCCGCGCCAATGAACCGCCATAATAGGCCTCAATCAAGGCGGTGCCGAAGGGGCGTATCTGGTAGGAACCCGTTCGGACCTGATCCAGGGAACCCGTCAGTCTGGTATCGATCGGCAGATCGTCTGGCGAGAGCACGCTCAGGAACAGCTTGTTGGCAAGCCCCAGCGGCAATCGACTGGCCGCTTCCCGCTTTCTCGGCAGTGGCGGATCGAATTTGATCTGATCCTTCGCAATCATATTTGTCGCGACCGTGACCAAGACCATGCGTGCACGCAGCGTGCCGCGATCCGTCTGCAAAAGGATGTATTCGGCGCCGCGATGATCGATGGTTTGGACCACAGTCGACAGCATCGTGGGTATCGGCTGCGCGTAGGCCGAAATCAGCGTCCCATACCCCTCACGCACGCGCCAGTCCGGGCTAGGCCCCGGATCATAATGGACATAATCGTGAATGGAGGCCGCCGCGAGCTCGACGCCATTTAGAAACGTGCCGATTGCTTCAACACAGCCATTCCAGCGATTTCCGGGTTCCAGCAGTTCGTCGAGCGATCCGTCTTCGCCGGAATCCCCCCGTTGTTCCGCGCGCGCGAAAAAGGCGCCGATGGCGGATCTCGCTTCCGCCCCTCCGATCGTCCGCCCGCCTTCGCTCCAGGGGGCGGGCGTCGTTTCCACCGTCAGCCCGAGCTGGCGGGCAATCTCGGTCCATCCATTCGTCCTTGCGCCGTGGAGCCATCCGCAGCCGAGATCGACCGGCTCATCCCCGAGCGATGACAATCGAAAGGTCCAGGCGCGACCTCCGACCCGGTCCTTCGCCTCGAGAATCAACACCGAAACGTCGGGGCGGAGGGATTGCAGCCGCCGCGCCGCTGCGACGCCGGCCGCACCGCCGCCAATAATGGCGACATCGATTGTTTGGCCCCCGGACCAAGGATTGCTCAAATGCCTTTACCCTTCCGCTATGCCGGACTGCATTGCACCAATGCAGTCCATGGTACTTCCAAACAGCGTCTAACCCCCAGTCGATTTCTATCTTCAGGGCTATACCAAAGCCGATTTACTTACGGCTTGATGCCGTTGAGATGGCTCTCGAGGAAGTGCAGATTGTCCTGGCCCCAGTAAAGCTCGCCGTCATAGAGGAATGATGGAAAGCCGAAGACGCCATTCTTGATCGCAAACTCACGATCCGCCGTCCACTTGCCCTGTACGTCCGCATCCTGTTCCCGCTTTGCGAGCGCATCGCCGTCGAAACCTGCGGCGGTGGCGATCGCCTTGCGTACCGCGGGATTGCCGATATCTTCGCCGCGACCCCAGAAGGCTTCCTGTAGGGCTTTCGTCAGTTCGAGCCAGGGCTTGCCGTCGAGATAGGCGGCGATGACCATGAAGGCGGCAGGCGCCGGGTCCGCGAGCGGCGGGCGATTTTCCAGAAGCAGTTTCTTACCGCGAAGGCCGGCCCAACGCTTGAGATCCCGCTGCCAATATTGCCGGCGAGGCTCCGGCCGATTGCGCGAGAAAATGCCGCCGTTCTCCTCGAGGACGATGGTGAGATAAGGCCGGATTTCCGCGCCCGTCTTTTCGGCGAGATCGAGAAACGGCTCCAGGCCGATATAGGACCAGGGCGAGCCGATGGAAAAAACGTAATCTATGATCTTGGTCACTGTTTGCCGCATCCCATGCATGATGATGAAAACTCGCGGAGTTTGATCAGCAAGGCGGCGGGTGTGCAAGCGCCAAGCGAATGCCACGGGGGGGAATTTCCATAACGATATCGTTACCTGACTACCGCCGATTCCGTCGCTGCTTGCTATGCCAATATCGAGCTCAGCGCTATGCAACCGCTTTCCAATCGAGCCCGATATCGAGCGTCGGCGCGCTATGCGTCACCCAGCCCACCGAGATCAGATCGACGCCCGAAGCCGCAATTGTCGCGGCAGTTGAGGGCGTGACACGGCCCGAGGCCTCGGTGATTGCGCGCCCGGCAACGATGCCTACCGCTTCGCGCAATTGATCGGGCGTCATATTGTCGAGCAGCACGGCGTCGACGCCTTCTGCCATGGCTTCACGAAGCTGGTCGAGCGTGTCCACTTCAACCTCGATCTTGACCATGTGACCGACCCCGGCTTTTGCCCGGCGGATAGCCTCTGTGACGCCGCCTGCAACCGCGACATGATTGTCCTTGATCAGCACGGCATCATGGAGCGCAAAACGATGGTTCATACCGCCGCCGGCACGGACTGCATATTTCTCCAGCGCCCGCAGTCCCGGCGTCGTCTTGCGGGTGCAGACGATCGAGGCTTTCGTGCCGCTGATCACCTCGACGATGCCGGCTGTTACGGTCGCGATACCCGAGAGATGGCCGAGGAAATTCAGTGCGGTCCGCTCCGCCGTCAACAGACCGCGAGACGGGCCTTCGATCGTTGCGATCATATCGCCGGCAGCCACCTTTGCGCCGTCGTGCAGATGACGGATCATGACGATCCGCGGATCAACGAGCTGGAAGGCGAGTTCCGAGGCATCCAGCCCGGCGACCACGCCCGGCTGGCGCGCCACCATGGCAACGGTGGAACGGTGATCCTCCGGGATGACGGCGGCAGACGTGATATCGCCGGCAAGGCCGAGATCTTCCAGCAGAGCATTGCGCACCAGCGGCTCGATGATGAGGCGCGGCAGGGGAACGAGGGTCATGTCAGGCGCTCCTGGCGAAAGTATAGGGAATGGCCGACCGAGCGATATCCAATGCATCCGGCAGTCGCATTGTCCGCCGCTGAGTATGCTTCAGTTTCAACGGAAAATCCGTGCGGGCATGGGCGCCGCGCGATTCCGTTCTGAGACTTGCGAAGACGGCGATCAGCAGCGCCACCACGGCAGAATCGGCGGCGGGACCTTCGCTTTCGGCCAGCGGCAACAGCGCAGCGATTGCTCCGTGGATGGCGCCGGCATTGCGAAGCACGCCGAGATGACGCGAGGCGATCGGCCGGACAAGCGAAGGATCCGGAACTATCGGACGTGCGTGGACCGACGGCATATTCGCAGAGGTCGCAGGAGTGCTTCCCATGTCCCGTGCGGCACGCATGCCCATGACGGCGGCCTCCAGCAACGAGTTGCTAGCGAGCCGGTTGGCTCCGTGAAGGCCGGTTGACGCCGCCTCCCCTGCCACCCAGAGGCCGGAGACGGAACTGCGGCCGTTTACATCCGTGGCAACCCCGCCCATGTGGTAATGGACGGCGGGACGGACCGGGATGAGCTGGCTCGCCGGATCGATGCCTGCCTCCCGGCAGAGCGCATCGATCACCGGAAAGCGAGCGGCAAAGCGACTACCGAGCGCTTCGCGCGCATCGAGAAAGACACGGCCGCCGCGGGCGATTTCCGCACTGATCGCCCGCGCAACGACATCGCGCGGGGCCAGTTCCGCACCGGAAACCTCAGCCATGAAACGCTCGCCTCTCTCGTTGACAAGCAAGGCACCTTCGCCGCGCACAGCTTCGCTGACCAGCGCTAGCGGCCGGCGGCGAGAATCGAGCGCTGTCGGGTGGAATTGCACGAACTCCATATCGGCAAGAAGCGCCCCAGCTCTCGCGGCGAGTGCTACTCCCTGGCCGAAATTGCCGATGGGATTGGTCGTCGCATCGAAGAGACCACCAATGCCGCCGGTCGCGAGGAGAATACGCGAGGTGGGCAGAACGGCCATTCCCTTTGGTGTCGCGCATAGGAGGCCGCTGATCCGCTCGCCATCCAGGAGGAGCAGCCGCCGCGCCTCATATCCCTCAAGCACCGTAATGGACGGCGTGTTGGCGACGGCATGCACCAGCGCCCGAACAATCGCCGCGCCGGAGCCGTCGCCTTCGGCATGCACAATGCGGCGGCGCGAATGGGCGGCTTCGAGGCCGAGCGACAAGGCTCCCGCACCATTTCGGTCAAAGCGGACGCCTGCCCGCTCCAGAGCGGCAATTGCCGCCGGCGCTTCACCGATGATGCTTGCGGCCACTACGGGATCGCAGAGCCCATCGCCGGCGGCAAGCGTGTCGGCGACATGCAGCTCCGCGCTGTCGTCCGCTCCCATGCTCGCGGCGATGCCGCCCTGTGCCCAGGCGCTCGATGTCTCGGCGCCAAGTGCTGCACGGGTGACGATGACGGTCGGCTGCGGCGCCAGCGTCAATGCCGCCATCAGTCCGGCGAGACCGCTACCGACGATGACGACGCGGTCTGCAAGATCGTGAAGAACCTCGGTCATATCGTCAGCATCCTTTCCACTGCGCGGCGGGCTGCGACCGCAATTGCGGGGTCGACAGTCACTTCATGCTGGTTTTCCTCAAGTGCCCTGCGGATATTACCGAGCGTGATGCGCTTCATGTGCGGGCAGAGATTGCAGGGCCGGACAAACTCGACATCCGGATGATGGACGGCAACATTGTCGCTCATCGAGCATTCGGTCAGCAGCACGACGCGCGCCGGGCGTTTCTTGCCGACGTAATCGGACATGACGGCGGTAGAGCCGGCGAAATCCGCTTCCCTGACGACATCAGGCGGACATTCCGGATGGGCGAGCACCGTCACGCCGGGATAATTTTCGCGAAGCTGGCGCACATCGGCGGCGGTGAAAAGTTCATGCACCTCGCAATGCCCATGCCAGGCGATGATCTCGACATTGGTCTCGCGCGCCACGTTCTGCGCCAGATATTCATCGGGGATCATCAGCACCTTGGGAACGCCGAGCGATTCCACCACCTGTTTGGCATTGCCCGACGTGCAGCAGATATCGGATGCCGCCTTCACCGCAGCGGACGTGTTGACATAGGTGACGATGGGAACCCCAGGATGGGCCTGGCGCAAAAGTGCAATGTCTTCCGGCGTGATCGATTCCGCCAGCGAGCAACCGGCCGCCATATCGGGGATCAGCACGGTCTTTTCCGGATTGAGCAGTTTGGCGGTCTCGGCCATGAAATGCACACCGGCGAGCACGATGATGTCGGCGTCTACATCGATCGCCTTGCGAGCGAGCGCCAGGCTGTCGCCGACGATATCGGCAACACCGTGGAAGATTTCCGGCGTCTGGTAGTTGTGCGCTAGGATGACGGCGTTGCGGCGACGCTTCAACTCGAGGATCGCCTCGACATCGTCCTGAAACATCATCCATTCGGCTTTGGGAATAACGCGGCTGACGCGATTGTAGAGGGAGGATGCGGATACGGGTTGGTTCATGACCGGCTCTCCTAATTATACTCATCTTGAGTATATCATGCGCAAATAGATATTCTCGTTATGAGCATATGTCAATTGCGGGAGAGCGGTAATTTCGTTCCGGCGAGTTCGCGTTCTTCGAGGATGGCGCGGCGGAAACGGAAGAGCTTGGCCGGACGCCCGCCTGTCTCGCTTTCGGTTGCGCCTGTTTCCTCCACCAGCTCCTGCTGCTCGATCAGCCGGCGGAAATTTTGCTTATGCAGTGTTAAACCTGCCAGAGCCTCAACGGTACGCTGCAGTTGAAGGAGCGTAAAACTCTCCGCCATCAGTTCGAAGACGACGGGACGATATTTGATTTTCGCGCGTAGCCGCGCCATGCCGGTCGCAAGAATCCGCCGGTGATCGGCAAACATCGGCCGACCGGAATTGCTCTGCTGCGCGCAGCCCGCCTCCAAGACAAGCCGGGCCTCATAAAGAAGCTCGTAGCGCTGCAGAACAAGGTCTTCATTCCAGGGGGCATCGTTCAAACCAAAAGTGAAATCCGCGCGGCGCCGGCGTTGATCGCGCTTGGCCGGGTCGTCGGAGATCCAGCTATTCAGCCGCTCGACGACATCATCCATGACGGCCGGCCGGCCGTTGCGATGGTCTTCCCAAGGAAAATATTCGTACCAACCATGCCATCCCGGCCGCCCACCGCCAGGCGCCGCCTGCTCCCTCACGAGACCGAGATAGCTGATCGAAATCGTCCGGCCGCCCAGGATCTCGTTGTTCCTGTCTCGGTCGGCAAATGTGTAAAGCTGCTCGAGATAGCCGACCGGATGCGCCGTCTGCTCCCGCACCCATTCGCGAAGACCGCTCTGCAGCGTCCGGTGTCCAAGCTCGAATGGTCCCGACGGCAAAGCATCGCCGGAGCGCACCGTCATAACCCGGGGATCGTTGCCGGTGACGGCTGTGAGAACCGCGATCAATTCGGCGTGCGCAAGTCCAATGGTCAAGAAGATTCCCTATCTTGTTCGAGCTCTGCTTTTCTCGCACGAAGCATTACCGAAGCCAATGCAGCCGTTCGGCCACTCAACAATTCCCGACAATATAAACGCGTGCAAACTCCTACACGCGAGCACTTGCAGCCAGCCAAACATATTGTAAGCGTCCTATTGATATATTGATACATTAGTGCTTTAGTCTTGCACGCGTGAGGCCGGCCCTGCCGGATTTGGGAGGATATTATGAGCAATATCGGACTGGAGGAGCAGGCAAACTCCGCCATGATGCGAAGGGTGGCGATTGCTTCCTGCATCGGCACCACCGTCGAGTGGTATGATTTTTTCATTTATGCCACCGCTTCGGCGCTGGTTTTCAATAAGCTGTTTTTTCCGAGTTTCGATCCGCTCGTCGGCTCGCTGGTTGCGCTCGGTACCTATGCCGCCGGATTCTTCGTGCGGCCGATCGGCGGGTTACTGTTCGGCTATCTCGGCGACCGATACGGCCGCAAGAGCGCGCTAGTCACCACGCTTTTGATCGTCGGCATCGCCACCTTCGTCATCGGCCTCATGCCGACTTATGAAAGCATCGGCATTGCCGCTCCGCTGATCCTGCTGTTCATCCGCATGCTGCACGGTTTCGGCATCGGCGGCGAACAGGGTAATGCGATCCTCATCATGTGCGAGCATGCGCCCGCCAAAAGGCGCGGCTATTTCGGCTCATGGGTACAGACGGGTGCGCCCGCCGGCTTCATCCTGCCGCTCGGCATCTTCGCAGCGTTAACGGCCACGCTGTCGGAAGAGGCTTTCATGAGCTGGGGCTGGCGTATTCCCTTTCTGCTCAGCCTCGTGCTGGTGGCTGTCGGCATGTATATCCGCTTGCAATTGACGGAATCGCCGCTGTTCCTGGAAATGCGCAGGCGCCGCGCCGAGGACCCGCATCCGCTTGTCGAGATCGTCAGAAAATATCCGCGCTATCTGGCGCTTGGCTGCGGCACCAAGTTTGCCGAAAGCGTTGCATTCACCAGCTTTGCGGTGCTGATCACCGCCTATGCGACGAGCCGCGGCGTGTCGCGGCCGGTAATGACGACGGCATCGCTTATCGCCATCGTGCTGGAGTTGGTCTGCATGCCGTTTTGGGGCGCGCTTTCCGATCGCATCGGCCGCAAGCCGGTCTATATCCTTGGCGCGTCGACCGTGCTGCTGGCGAGCTTTCCGACCTTCGCGCTGGTCTATTATCGCGTCGACAGCTACATCTGGGTCGGCTTGACGGCGGCGCTGGCCATCGGCCATAGCGCCATGTACGGGCCGCAGGCCGCCTATTTTGCCGAATTCTTCCCGACCCGGGTCCGCGCCAGCGGCGTCTCCTTCATCCAGCAGATCGGCGCGTTGATCGGCTCCGTCGGAACACTTGCTGCCGGCTGGCTTCTGGCGCTTTTGAATGGTGCGCCCTGGGCGCTTGCTGGCTTCGTCGCTCTCGGCTGTGCGATCACCATCGCCTGCACGGCGGCGCTGCCGGAAACGGCGCCGCGCCTCGGGCGATGGAAGGATCTGGTCGACAGCTTGACGTCTGGCGATAATATGGAAGCCCGCCGACAGCGCGCATAAGCAAGAGACAAAATGATATCAGCCTTCGAAGTATTCTCCGACCGCTGGAGTTTTCTCGGCGAAAGCCCGGTCCTGTCGGATGACGGCAACTGTCTCTGGTGGGTCGATACCGAGGGCTGCCGGCTGCTGCGAACCGACGTAGCGTCCGGCAGAACCGAGGTCTGGGATGCGCCGGAGGCTGTCGGCTGCATCGCCCTGCGGCCGGATGGAACGCTGCTGGCAGGCCTCGCCAGCGGCATTTTTCTCTTCGATCCGGCAAAGGGCGGTTTCGACCTCGCCTGCTCGCCGGAAAGCCGTAGGGATGTTCGCTTCAACGATGGCGCCCTCGATCCGGCGGGCCGCTTCTGGGCGGGCACCATGCAATTCACCCTGACCGAACCTGCGGGCGCCATTTTCTGCGTCGAAGCCGATCTTAGTCATCGCCGCGTCTTCGATGGCATATGGACGCCCAATGGGCTCGCCTTCGATCCGGTCCGTAGCCGCATGTATTTCTCGGATTCTCATCCGACCGTACAAACGATCTGGGTCTGCGATTATGATGTCTCCACGGGAACGCCGAGCAATCGCCGCGTCTTTGCGACGACGCATGAATTCGCCGGCCGGCCCGACGGCGCGTTTATCGATGAGGACGGCATCTACTGGATTGCCGGCGTCGAGGGATCGCAGCTCCTCCGCTTCGCACCATCGGGCGAAACGCTGGAACCGATCGCCTTTCCCGTGACACATCCAACCAAGATCGTCATGGACAGAGCCAATCCGCGCTCCGTTTTTGTCACGACCAGACGGACCGTTCCCGAGGAGGATACGCACGCCTCGGGGCATGTGCTGCGCGCAACTTTTCGATGATCGTTCTAGGACAAGCGCTTATCGGCTGACGTAATCCGGATATTTCTCGCAAATGAGATCGATGATCGACAGCGTGCCGGAAAGATGCCTGCGAAGCGCTGCCACTGCCTGTTCCACATCCCCCGACTGGATGGCATCGACAATGGCATGATGATCGGCGATGACCTGCTGCTGCTTGCCCGGCATCGGCAGGTTCAGCATGCGAAGCCGATCGAGATGAACGCTCTGGCGCCGCACGGTTGCCCACAGTCCCAGGATGTCGACCCTTTCGAAGAGGACACGGTGGAAATCCTTGTCGAGGGCATCGAACAGATCGTAGGTCTCGGGTGACGCCACATGCTCTTGCCGCACCAAAACATGCCGCAACGCCGCCGCCGTTTCCTCCGGCGATTCGGCCGTCAATCGCCGGACGGCTTCCAGCTCGATCGACAATCTCAGGAAGTGCGCCTCGACGGCGTTACCGATATCGATCCTCGCGACGACGGTGGCGTATTGCGGGTAAACCTCGACCAGCCCCTCCTCCTCCAGCCTGATCAAAGCATCGCGAACCGGCGTCTGGCTGACATTGAACTCGCTCTGAAGCGAGATGCGCGACAGGACGGTGGTCGGCGGCAAACTCATTGAAAGAATACGCGATCGCAGGATTTCCAGGATCTGCGGCGCCACTTGGCGGGAGCGATCCAAGGCGAATTCTTTCGGGTTTACTTTCACTGGCTACCTTCCTGATCGAGAACGTAAGTTCATAAAGCACAATTTAGGGCTTGATGCACTGATACATTAGTGCTTTAGTCAATTTATGTAAACGCGATTTCACGGGTTTGCGTCATTTGGGAGGACATAATGAGAGGATTTCTTCGCGGCATGACCGCGGTTGCCGTAATGCTGGCCGGCACGTTTTCCGCTAGCGCTGCCGAAAAGACCGATATTTCGATCACACGCCAGCCAGGCATTCTTTATCTCGTCAGCCACGTCATGGAGACGCAGAAGTTGATCGAGAAACGCGCCGAAGCTGACGGCCTACCGGGCGTCAAGGTCGAATGGCGTACCTTTAGCGGCGGCGGCGCGCAAACGGACGCGCTTCTTGCCGGCAGCGTCGACATCGTCAATACCGGCACCGGCAATCTGCTGCTGCTCTGGGATCGCACGAGAGGCAAGGTCAAGGGCATCGTCACCAACTCCGCGCAGCCGGTCATCATGGTCTCGCGCGATCCGCGCATCAAATCGCTGAAGGACATCCAGCCGGGCGATAAGATCGCCGTGCCGACGGTCGGCGTCTCGACGCAGGCGATCCTGCTGCAGATGGCCGCCGCTCAGATGTATGGTGACGATCAAGTACACAAGTTCGACGCCAATACGGTGCAGCTTGGCCATCCCGACGCCATGGCGGCGCTTGCAAACCAGAACCATGAAGTGAAAAGCCATTTCTCGGCCCCACCCTTCCAATATCTAGAACTGAAGCAGCCGGGCGTTCATCAAGTCGTCGATTCCCGCGACATCATCGGTGGCGAGCTGACGCAAGGCACCTTCTTCACGACGACGCAATTCGCTGATGCCAACCCCACGATCATCAAGGCCATACGCGAAGCGACGGCCGATGCCATCGGTGTAATCAAAAAGGACCCGAAGACAGCAGTCGAGGCCTACAAGACGGTCAGCGGTGACAAGACCAGTGTCGACGACCTCCTGACGATCCTGAACCAGCCGCACATGATGGAATTCCGCATGGATCCGCAGGGAACCATGAAATTTGCGGCGCATCTCCACAAGATCGGGACCTTGAAGGCGATGCCCAAGGCCTGGACCGACTACTATCTGCCGGAAGCGGCGGATCTGAATGGCAATTGAAGCCTGATGGCGGCGCCAATGCCGCCCTCAGCTATCTCTCATGGAGGAGCCTTATGCTTCAGGCAAAAATTGCAGCCGATGCCGTGCCGGCTGAAATGGCCAAGGCCAAACCACTCTTGAACGTCGACAAGGTGACGCTTCGCTACAAGACGCCGAACCTTTTGATCACCGCCACCGAAGAGGTCAGCTTTTCGGTAGCGCAATCCGATCGTTTCGTACTCCTCGGACCATCCGGTTGCGGAAAATCGACCTTGCTGAAGGCGATCGGCGGCTATCTGACGCCGGCGGCAGGCCGCATCGAAATCAAGGGGCAACCCGTCAAGAAGCCCGGCGCGGACCGGATGATGGTCTTTCAGGAGTTCGACCAGCTCCTGCCCTGGAAGACCGTCCTGGAAAACGTCATGTTTCCGCTGACGACCGCCCGGCGCCTGCCTCGTGCGCAAGCCGAAGCCATCGCCCGCGACTATATCGATAAGGTCAAGCTCACCCGGGCTGTCGATACCTATCCGCATATGCTTTCGGGCGGCATGAAACAGCGTGTGGCGATCGCTCGCGGCATGGCTATGCAACCCGATATCCTGCTGATGGACGAACCCTTTGCCGCACTCGACGCGCTGACCCGCCGGCAGATGCAGGACGAGCTTCTACAGCTTTGGGAGGATACGCGTTTCACCGTCATCTTCGTCACGCATTCGATCGCCGAGGCAATCAAGATCTCGAACCGCATCCTGCTGCTTTCCCCGCATCCCGGCCGCGTCAAGGCCGAGGTTCGCAATGTCGAATCCGTCCGTCACGACACCGCCGCAGCCGCGGAACTGGAACACGAAATCCATCACATGCTGTTTGCCGAAGCCGGACATAGGGAATAGGCCATGAACGCACCGCAGATCATCCTCGCGCCTGAGAGGACCGAACCCGCAGGCCACATCGCCTCTGTCGAGCAGAAACTCGGCGCCATCGAACTTCTTTGGCAGTCGAGCCTCTTCCGCAAATCGTTGCTGATAGTCGTCCTGGCCATCATCTGGGAGAGCTATGCGCGGCATCTCGACAATCCGCTGCTTTTCCCGACACTCAGCGACACGCTGACGGCGCTCTACGATCGTTTTGCAGACGGCGTTCTGCCCGAGCGCATCTGGACGACGCTGAAGGTGCTGGTGACCGGCTACGTGACGGGGACGGTCCTCGCCGCTATTTTGACCGTTGTCGCAATCAACACCCGTATCGGCACCGATTTTCTCGAAACAATGACGGCGATGTTCAACCCGCTGCCGGCGATCTCGCTGCTGCCGCTCGCCCTCATTTGGTTCGGTCTCGGCCCCGCGAGCCTGGTCTTTGTGCTCGTGCATTCCGTGCTCTGGGCGGTTGCACTCAACACCCATGCCGGCTTTCTCGGCGTTTCGCGCACGCTGCGCATGGTGGGGGCCAACTATGGGCTGACCGGACTTTCCTATGTCTTCCGCATTCTGATCCCTGCCGCCTTCCCATCAATCCTCACGGGGTTGAAGATCGGCTGGGCCTTCTCCTGGCGCACCTTGATCGCCGCCGAACTCGTCTTCGGCGTTTCCTCCGGTCAAGGCGGGCTTGGATGGTTCATTTTCGAAAACCGCAACCTCCTCGACATACCCTCGGTCTTTGCCGGCCTGCTGACGGTCATCGTCATCGGCCTTATCGTCGAGAACCTGGTCTTCCAGACGATCGAGCGCCGAACCTTACAGAAATGGGGCATGAAGGAATGACGCCCGCGCAAATTCGAGTCCTCGGCCAATAGTTGAATATAAGGTCTCAACATAATGAATATCAAAAGGAAATCGGTGGGCTTGCGCAGCGCCAGATGGTTCGCGCCCGACGACCTCAGAAGTTCCGGACATCGTTCGCGCACCATGCAGATGGGCTATGCGCCGGAAGAATGGGCGGGCAAGCCCGTCATCGCCATCCTCAACACCTGGTCCGACGCCAACCCTTGCCACGCGCATTTCAAGCACCGGGTCGAAGATGTCAAACGCGGCATCTTTCAGGCCGGTGGCTTTCCTCTCGAACTGCCGGCGCTGTCACTGTCCGAAAGCTATGTCAAACCGACGACTATGCTCTATCGCAATATGCTGGCGATGGAGGCGGAAGAACTACTGCGCTCGCATCCGGTCGACGGTGCCGTGCTGATGGGCGGCTGTGACAAGACCACGCCCGGCCTCGTCATGGGCGCGCTCAGCGTGGGCCTGCCGATGATCTACCTACCCGCCGGCCCGATGCTCCGCGGCAATTATCGCGGCGAATATCTGGGTTCCGGTTCCGACGCCTGGAAGTTCTGGGACGAGCGCCGCGCCGGCGCCATTTCGGAGAAGGAATGGGTCGACGTCGAAGCTGGCATCGCCCGGTCCTACGGCCACTGCATGACGATGGGCACGGCGAGCACGATGACGGCGATTGCCGAGGCGTTGGGCCTGACCTTGCCCGGAGCGAGCTCCATCCCGGCAGCCGATTCCAACCATATCCGCATGTCTTCGGCCGTCGGCCGCCGCATTGTCGAGATGGTCTGGGAAGACCTTGTCCCCTCGAAGATCGTCACGGCCGCCGCCGTCAGCAACGCAGTTGCAGTGGCTATGGCGACGGGCTGTTCCACGAATGCGGTCGTGCATCTGATCGCCATGGCGCGCCGCGCCGGTGTCGCCCTTACGCTGGATGATCTCGACAAGGCTAGCCGGACGACGCCGGTACTCGCCAATATCCGGCCGACCGGCAAGGCCTATCTGATGGAAGACTTCTACTATGCCGGCGGCCTGCGTGCGCTGATGGCAAAGCTGTCCACGAAGCTCGATCTCTCCGCGCTGACCGTTTCCGGCGTCACCCTCGGCGAGACCCTGGAGGGCGCCAAGTGCTACAATGACGATGTCATCCGCTCGCTCGACAATCCCGTCTATCACGAGGGCTCCCTCGCAGTCGTGAAGGGCAATCTTGCGCCGACCGGAGCAGTCATCAAGCCGGCTGCCTGCGATCCGCGCTTCCACAAGCACCAGGGACCGGCCTTGGTGTTCGACAGCTATCCGGAGATGAAAGCGGCGGTGGACGACGAAAATCTCGACATCACGCCGGACCATGTCATGGTGCTGCGCGGCGCCGGCCCGCAGGGCGGGCCTGGGATGCCGGAATGGGGCATGCTCCCAATCCCGAAGGCACTATTGAAGCAAGGCCATCGCGACATGCTGCGTCTGTCCGATGCCCGCATGAGCGGCACGAGCTACGGCGCCTGCATCCTGCATGTCTCCCCGGAATCATATGTCGGCGGCCCGCTGGCGCTGCTGAAGAACGGCGACATTATCCGCCTCGATCTTGAAGCACGGCGGATCGACATGCTTGTGGATGACGACGAATTGCAGCGACGGCGCGAAGCCTGGGTCAAGCCCGCGGAAAAATTCGGCCGCGGCTATGGTTGGATGTTCGCCCGCCACGTAGCGCAGGCCGATACGGGCTGCGACTTTGATTTCCTGGAAACCGGTTTCGGCCCGACGCCGGGCGAACCCGATATTTATTGACCGCAAAGGACGATATCATGAGCAATTACGTGTTGAGCAGCGAGACCCGCAGCAAGCTTATGGGCGTTGCCACGCCGACGATCGCCACGGCGCTCTTCAAGCGCGGCCTTCGCAACCAATTCATTCAGGATGTCCGCCCGCTATCGCCGAAAAAGGCCAATATGGTCGGCCAGGCCTTCACGCTGCGCTACATCCCCGCGCGCGAAGATCTGAACACGATCGAGGTCTTCCGCAACCCTGAACATCCGCAGCGTGCAGCAGTGGAAGCGTGCCCGCCCGGCGCCATCCTCGTGATGGATAGCCGCAAGGATGCACGCGCGGCCTCGGCCGGCTCGATCCTGATATCGCGGCTGCAAGTGCGCGGCGTCGCCGGCGTCGTGACTGATGGCGGTTTTCGCGACAGTCCGGAAATCGCCAATCTCGACATTCCCGCCTATCATCACCGCCCGTCCGCGCCGACAAACCTGACGCTGCACCAGGCGATCGAAATAAATGGACCGATCGGCTGCGGCGATGTCGCAGTTTTCCCCGGCGATGTTCTTGTCGGCGACAATGAGGGCGTTATCGTCATCCCGGCCCACCTCGCCGACGAAATCGCCGATGAGACTGTCGAAATGACCGCTTACGAGGATTTCGTCACCGAGGAAGTTCTGAACGGCGCGACCATCATCGGACTTTACCCGGCAACCAGCGACGCGCCGAAGGTCAAGTTCGCCGAGTGGCGGAAGCAGAAAGGACGCTGATCGGCGTCTTCAGCGCTATGTCGAACCGAAATCCCGTCACCGATTACGGGGACGGGATTCTTTCTGAGAATAAAAGAATTATATCAACATATTATCGATATTATCTAATTTTATCTATGAAGACCCCTTCTTTGGTGTCGTCTGAAAATTCGTTGCCCTTGGCCGCGCACGGGTGTTGGCGGCCTCGCCTCTTGGCATTGCCAATTATGAGCATACCGGTCTAGCTACAGGCAGCCCATCTTTGCCGCGAGAATTTGATAGTTGAGGAGTTACAAGCCCATGTCCGTCACACGCGAAACCCTAGCCCTGTCCCATGCCGGCGCAATGCAGGCTCTTGCGGCAGCGATCGTCCATGCCGAGAAGATCGGCATTCCGCAGTGTGTCTTTATTGTCGACGCGAGCGGCGAAACCATTGCGAGCATCCGGATGGATGGCGCAAAATATCTGAGCATGCATACGGCTCGCGCCAAGGCCCGCACCGCCGCCTCGATCAATGCGCCGACCGGCGCCATCTCCTTCGAATTCGGCACCGCCGCCGGCATCGCCTCGCAAGGCGGCGTCACGCATCTGCCGGGCGGCCTGCCCATCCGTTTCCGCGGCCGGCTTGCTGGCGCGATCGGCGTAGGGTCGGGCACAGGCGATCAGGATTTCGAGGTCGCCCGCGCCGCACTTGTTGCCATTGGAGCCGATGCCGTTTAAGGCTAGTTTCCCTCAGTCCGGCCATTTGCGAACGGTGCATGTCTCTGTTCTCCCGTTCAATCTCAGACGGCCGCGGCCGCATGGAAGCGGGACAAGAAAGCCTTCAGCCGTTCATTCTCCGCCACAAGCGCCGGAAGATCCTTCGGCGCTCCCTGAGCGGACACTTTTCCATCAGCCATGAAGACGATGCGGTCGCTGGCGTCCCTGGCAAAGGCGATCTCATGGGTGACCATCAGCATCGTCATGCCCTCCTCCGCCAATTGCCTGACAACATCGAGAACCTCGTTCACCAGTTCCGGATCGAGCGCCGAGGTGATTTCATCAAGCAGCAGAATCTTCGGGTCCATGGCCACGGCGCGGGCGATGCCAACGCGCTGCTGCTGGCCACCCGACAATTCCGACGGCAGATTGTTGATGCGGTGTCCGAGCCCCACGCGGCTGAGCCAATGTTCGGCTATCTCCCGCGCCTCCTTCTTAGGCTTGCCCCGGACCTTCTGAAGGCCGAGCATCACATTTTCCGCGGCAGTCAGATGCGGAAAGAGATTGAAGCTCTGAAAGACCATGCCCGTTTCGGCCCGCATACGTGCCAAGTCCTTCTCGCCACGGCGCTGCTGATTGGTGCCGTCCCGATAGCCGACCTCGGCGCCATCGATCTGGATCGAGCCGCTGTCATAACTTTCGAGAAAGTTCACGCAGCGCAGAAGCGTGGTCTTGCCGCTGCCCGAAGGGCCGATGACCGAGACCACCTCGCCTTTGGCGACATCCATATCGATGGAATGCAGAACCTGGACGGGTCCAAATGCCTTGGCGACATTGCGTATTCTAAGGAGCGGCGTGGCAGCTTGTATATTGTTCATGACGGTCAATCCCTGATGTAGGAGTAGCGGCGCTCCATTCTCCGGCTCAGGCTGGAGAGACTGTAGTTGATCGCGAAGTAGATGAAGGCTCCGAGAAGGTAGAGCGGCATGGCCTCATAGGTCCGGCCGATCACTTCGTTGATCGACTGCATGAGGTCAACGATGCCGAGCAGCGAAATCAGAGCACTTCCTTTGACCGCATCGGTCACGCCATTGATCCAGGGCGGCAGAAAGCGGCGTGTCGCCTGCGGGAAGATGACGTAGCGCAGGCGCTGCACAAAAGTCAGGCCGATGGCCATGCCGGCTTCCATCTGTCCCTTGGGAATGGAGAGAACGGCGCCGCGCACGTATTCGACGACCTGGGCCGATTTGAACAGCGTCAACGCGACGACGCCGGCCCAAAAGGCAACTATATGCAGGCCGAGTGCCGGAAATCCATAATAGACGATAAAGATGAGAACGAGGATTGGAATGCCTCTGATACAATCGCTGAAGAAGCGCACCAGCAGCTTGATCGGCCAGGGGCCGTAGATCAGCCCGACCCCAAAGACGATGCCGATGCAAAGCGAAAGCGCGACAACGATCGCGGAGACCCAAAGCGTGATCAGCAGCCCTTTCAGAAGGAACGGCAGAGCATAGACGATCGCAGCCATACTAGCGCTCCACCCTGAAATGACCTTCCAGCCGTCGCAGGCCGAACAAGATGAGGTAGCCGGTGACGAGATACATCAGGGTCGCGATGATGTAGACCTCGACGATGCGGAAGGTGTTGAAATTGATCCATTGCGCTCCGTAGGTGAGCTCCGGAACGGCAATGACCGAGGCGACCGACGTATCCTTGAACAAGGAGATGAAGGTATTGGATAGCGCAGGCAAGGTAATGCGCGTCATCGTCGGCAGGCGGACATAGAGGAGCCGCTGCAACGGCGTCAGCCCGATCGCCTTGCCCGCATCGATCTGGCCCCGCGGCACGGCTTCGAGACCGGATCGGAACACCTCAACGAGATAGGCACCAGCATAGACCGACAAGGTGATGACGAAGGAGGTCGTCGCGCTATAGGCGATGTTCACAGCGGTCGGAAGTCCATAAAAGACGAGATAGACGAGCAGGATCAACGGCACATTGCGGATGAACTCGACGTAAGCGGCAATGAAACGGCGCACAATTTTGCCGGCCGATACATACCAGATGGCGAGGACGAGCCCTATCAAGGCACCGATGGCGATAGAAATGACCGCCAACTCGAGGCTAAGCAGCAGCCCGCCCCACAGCTTGTCGATGTGCCGCCAGATAAGATTGAAATTCAGGTGATAGCCCATGCCGGCCATTATCTCCCGCTAAGCGATCGATGTCTGCGGCGGAGCCAGCGCCAGCCGAAGCCGCGCTGGCTCCGTCCAGATCAGATGGTCGGGAAACCCGGTTTGCGCACCGGCGCATCCAGGCCGAAATACTCCTTGAAAGCAGCATCATAGAGCGCCGATTCATGGCCGAACATGGCGGTGTTGAACGTCGTATTGACGAAATACAGCCAGTCGAGATCGCCCTGACGGACGCCGGCGCCGTAAAGCATGCTGTTCCACTGCTTGCCCGCATCGAAATAACGATCGGGATTGCGCGAGGAAAGCCAGCGCACGGTCGACAGATCGACCGCGGCCGCATCGACACGCTTGGCTTCCAAAGCCTGTAGAACGTTCGCCTGGGTGTCGATCTGCATGACCTGCGCATCCGGCAGAACGAGGTGAATGGTCTTTTCCGCGTCGACGTTCTGGAGAATGGAAACGCGCGTGCTACTGCCACCGGCCAGGAGCTTGTCAAAGGTCTTGTTGTCGGCGTCTGGACGGGTTAGCAGCGCGACGCCTTCGACATAGTAGGGCCGGGAGAAATTGATGAGCTGCGCACGCTGCGCCGACATCGTCATGAACTGGATGGTAATGTCGACCTTGCCGGTAACGATGTTCGGAATGCGCTGCTGCGCATCCTGCTTGACGAATTCGACCTTGGTTTCATCGTCGAACAGGCCCTTGGCAAGAATGCGGCCCATGGTGATGTCCATGCCGACCAGCTCTCCGGCATCGTTCTCAAAATGCCAGGGAGCGTTGGTGCTGCCGGTGCCGACAATCAGGTGGCCGCGATCCAGCACCGTGCGCAGCAGGCTGTCGCTGGCTGCCTGCGCCGCCGCCTCTTCGCTGCTGGCCATAAGGCCAACGGCGGTACCGACCGCCAAGCCACCCAGGCCCAGCTTCAAAAAATCACGACGCTGCGAAATATCGTTCATGTAAGCCTCCGCGTTTGAGATAAAGTTCCCGTAGTCGAGCTTGTTTTTCAAGCTTCTGTCTTATATATAAGACACGTTTCTTATATTTAGGACGATATACCGATTTTGGCGCTGGCGCAATGCCAGAGCGGCAGCAATGGAGCATTTCTGGCATGGTTTCGAACGACGAAGGTGCGCGAAAGACCCGGGAGGCCCACGGACCTCGTGAGCGCGGTATCGATAGAGTCTTGAAATTGCTCGCTTATCTGAACAAGGCCGGGCAACCGGTGCGGCTCGCCGATCTGCCCAAGGCGATCGACGCGCCGCGATCGACCATCTACGATCTCGTTGGTATCCTCTCTGATGCGGGTATTCTGGAGACGAACGGCAGCGACAATAGGGTCTATTTCGGCAAGCTGCTTTATCTCTATGGCACGCGTTACCTGCAGGAAAACGACATCATTATTCGCGGCAGGGAAGCAGTCGAGCGGCTCTCGAAACAGACCGGCGAGACGAGCGAGCTCTGTGTGCGCCATAGGAACAAGCAGGCAATCGTCCATGCCGCGCCAGGTTCGCGCCCGCTCCGCATCAGCTCGGAGATCGGATCGCAGGTACCTATCCCCTGGACGGCATCGGGAAGGCTGCTGCTGTCACATCTATCCAAGGAAGAAATCGGTAGATTGCTGGAGGAAGGCGACCTGACCCTTCCCGACGGACGCTCGGTCGACCTAGAGGATTTCGCCCGCGAATGCAGCGAGGCCAAGAAAAAGAAGCTGATCGTCACCACGGGCTTGATCAACAGCTTCACCCAATGCATGGCCGCCCCCATCTGGAACTCGAACGGCATCGTCGAAGCGACCATCTGCTTCGTCCTGCCGATCGATGTTTCGGAGGACCACAAAACGGCCCTGGGCGCAGAGCTCGTTCGCACCGCGGAAGGCCTTTCGATCGGCAACAACTATCTGACCGCGGCTCAATAGATCCCAACGGGGCCTATTGTTCCCGCACCAATTTCAGCACGAGCTGCTGCAGATTGCCGCCGTCGCTGAGTTCGGTTTTGTCGAAATCCCGGGCTCGCTGACGCTGTCTGTCGGAAATCTCGGACAGGCGCTTCGTCAGATCACTCCTGATCTTCTGGCACTCAGGATCGTCGGCGGCACTGAGGCCGACGCTCACGGTCTCAATCTCCTTCACCATGTCCTTGATCATCTCGCCATGCACGAGCTCATGTTTGTGCACGCCTGCGATAAACGTCTCCCAGCTTCTCTTGGTCGAGACCGGCAACTGCTCCGCAGGCTTGGGCAACGTGTAGGTGATTGTCAGCTTCGGTTGTGCGGAAACTAGGACGCAGGATTCGCCCTGCGGTTCGTATTTCCTCGTCCAGGTCAGCTTGAAACCCGTGTGTGCGATAGCGCGCGCTCCACCGCCAACCTCAGGCCCTTTCTCGCCGATCGATTCATAAAGATCCGCGCCAGACTTGCCAGCAATGGCATAGGTCTTCACCTTCTCGACGGCCTGCCACTGGGCGTGCGCAACCATCGGCAATGATGCAAAACAGACTGTCAGCACACAAAATCGAACGCCTGCCTTCATGCAAATCCCCATGAACAATGCCCAATGCCGGCGAAACTACCGGGTGCAAATGCCGCTTTCAATCGGACGATGAGAAGCCGAACGAACTCGTCCCGCTCAGACGACCGGCGATGACTGCAGGAGTTCTTCGGCCTCCTGCCGGCTCATATGGAAAATCGCCTTGCCGATCTCGAAGCCAAATCCGTTGCGGGCGAATGCGGACAGTTCTTTCGCCTTTCGCTTCTCATCGGGCTCATCTCTCCGAAATGGCCCGAAGCCGCGTTTGCGGGCAAAGATGATGGCCGCGAACAAGTCGTTCGTGGCGTCCAACGCCGTCATCACCGTGTTGCTGTCTATGCCTTTCGAAGCGAGCTTGTAGCCAATGGCCTTCCTTGATTTGCCGGAGCGCATCGCGGACCGCGTGCTGATCTCGGCATAGGCGACGTCATTAAGGGCGTTCTGGTCATAAGCGAACTGGACCGCGAAATCAGCGACGGCCTTGATCTGCGCATCGCTGATGTCTTCAAACTTCTGTTTCGCTTTTCTCGTAATCACATCGAACAACTGCTTCTCGGTCATCATCTTGCGTTCAAGGCGATAGATCGTCGAATTGCGTGCCCAGGCCAGCATTCGGGTCGTAGGAGTTTGATCCATGGGCAGAGGATGTTCAGAATCTGAAAAACGGAGTTTCGAGGTGAAGGTGTCTACGCCATGCACCCTGTTTTCGCAACGAAATCCCCTTGCGCACCTGAACGCTATTCCGCGAAGAAATCCGCATTTTCCGCGGCGATCCGTTCGATGGCGGCAAAAGCGGTGCGCAAATGGGCTTGCATCACCTTGGTCGCCCCATCCGGATCGCCCGTGACGACGCGATGGACCAAATCCTCGTGTTGACGAAAGATCATCTCCAGCCAATCGATCCGCTCGAGCGAGAGATAGCGAAGACGGTCGAGGGACACTTTTGCCGACGCGATCATGCCCCAGACATGGGGATGCCCGGCGATTTCCATCAGTGCCCGGTGCATCGCCTCGTCAGACAGGAAAAAACCGATGTGATCGCCCTTGCCAATCAATCGCCGCTGGTCCTCCAGAAACCGGTGCAGCCGCGCTTCCTTGTCCGCCACGGGTGACGTGGCGGCTTCGGCGACGGCGCTGCATTCCAGCATTTCGCGCACGAACTGCGCGTCCCGAACCGCGCTGATTTCGATGGGTGCAACATAGGTGCCGACCTGCGGCACGACGACCAGAAAGCCCGCATCCGCCAGCCTTTGAAACACCTGCCGAACCGGCGTTCGGCTCAAGCCGACCTCGTCGGCGATCCGTGTTTCCGAAATAGCCGCGCCCGGACGAAGTTCGCCGGTCAGTATCCGCATATAAAGGACGTCATAAAGGTCCTTGATGCTCATCCGTGGGCGGATTGGTGATACGGCCATCGGTTCAATGCGCCTCTGCTGTGATGGTGCTCAGGAAGCGCCGGGCTCGGTCACTGCTCGGATTTGCGATCAGCGCGCGAGGCTCCCGGTCTTCCACGATCTTGCCTTCGTCCATGAAAATCATCCGTGTACCGACATCGGCGGCGAAACGGATTTCGTGCGTGACGACTAGCATTGTGCGGCCCTCGCGAGCAAGGTCGCGCATGACGCCGAGAACCTCGCCGACGGTTTCCGGGTCGAGCGCCGAGGTCGGCTCGTCGAACAGCAAGATGTGCGGCTCGGCGCAAAGGGCACGGGCGATCGCCACCCGCTGCTGCTCGCCTCCCGACATCTGCGCCGGATAGGCATTCATCCGGTGGGATAGGCGCACCCGTTCGAACAAAGCTTTTGCACGCGCTTCGACCGTCTTTCGATCCTGTTTATGCACGACCACGGAGGCGAGCACGACATTTTGCAGGGCGGTCAGATGCGGATAGAGGTTGAAATGCTGAAAGATCATGCCGATCCGACGGCGGACGCTGGTGATCGCGCCGCGTTCATGCGCAAGCACCGGCCGGCCCTCGAAGCGGATCTCGCCGCCCTGGATGTCTTCCAATCCATTGACACAACGCAGCAGCGTCGATTTGCCGGTGCCGGAAGGGCCGATGAAGCAGACGATCTCACCCGGCTGTACCTGCATGGAAATACCATCGAGAATGGTGCGCTTGCCAAAGCGCTTCACCACATTGTCGAATTCGAGGACTGCCTGCGTCATTGTCCGCCTCCCGCGAGCATGAGCTTCGTTCCGACGTTGTAGCGCCGCTCAAGCGCGCCTCCCGCCAGCGAGATTCCATAGTTGATGAGGAAATAAAGGACGCCGAGCATCAGCAGCGGAGCGAAACTGCCGCCCGTGCTTTCGCGGACCAGAAGACCGGTCTTGGTCAATTCGACATAGCCGATGATCGAGGCGAGCGAGGACTCCTTCAGCGTCGTCACATAGACACCGACCGAAGGCGGCAGGACGACCCTCAATGCCTGCGGGCCGACCACATGCCGCATGGTCTGAGCAAAGGTCATTCCCGAGGATTGCGCGGCTTCCCATTGGCCGCGTCCCACGCTCTCGATGCCAGCGCGCATGACCTCGGACATCGTGGCCGTGGCGTGCAGCGCCAGCGCAAGGGTCGCCGCCATAAAGGTCGAAATATCAACCCCAAACATGACCGGCAGGCCGAAATAGGCAAAGAACAGCACAATCAGGATCGGAATGGACCGAAAGAATTCGACAAAAAGCAGAGCCACCACTCTTAGCGGCCACCAGCGGGACGTCCGCGCTAGCGCCACGAAGCCACCCGCGACGGCACCGATCATCAGAGCCAGCCATGACAACCAGATCGTGAGTGCGGCCGCCTTCAGAAAAAGCGGCAGAAAGGAAAACAGGTCGTGATTCATCGGCGCGCACCATTATCCCTGAAAAGCATGCGGCCGATCGCAAGGCGCATGAGGTTCACCGCCTGGCAAAGAACCAGATAGACGCCCGCCGCCACCAAGAAGGTTTCAAAGAACCGGAAGGAGGTGGAGCCGACCGTCTGCATCCACGAGGCCACATCCTCCACGGCGACCGCGGAAGCGAGTGAGGAGGCAAGGATGACTGCGATCACCTGATTGCCGAGCGGGGCGTAGATGACCCGAAAGACCTGCGGCAGAATGATATGGCGATAGGTCTGGACGGGGTTGAAACCCTGCGCCCGCGCCGCTTCGAATTGGCCATGCGCGATGGCGACGAGCCCCGCGCGGATGATTTCTGCCATGTAGCCGGCGCTGTTGAGCGTCAATCCGATCAAGGCGGCGGTGAAGGAAGAGAACCGCAATCCCATGGCGGGAAGCGCGAAATAGACGATATAGAGAATGACCAGAAGCGGCGTGTTCCGCATGATCTCGATATAGGTGATCGCCAAGACGCGCGAGAGGCGGCTCTGGCTGCGCCGCATGATTGCCAATCCGCAGCCGATGATCACGCTGAGGACGATCGCGAGAATCGACAGGTTCAGCGTGGTCTGTGCGGCATCCCAGAGCAGCGGCAGATATTCGCGGATGCTGCGAAACTGGAGCGTGTAGTGCATGGTCCCCTCCGCCAAGTCCTCTCCGCGGGATGGTGGAGCGGCTCAACGCCGCTCCCTTGGATCAATATTGTGCCTGCAGCGCCGGCTGGTCGAAGCCGAACCACGTCTTGAAAAGCGCCTTGTTGTCGCCGGACGCGTTGAACTGGTCGACGAACAGGTTGACGACCCGCAGCCAATCGGCATCGCCCGCCGGCACACCGATCGCTATCTCAGCGCGCGCGAGCGAACCGTCGACCTGGCGAAGCTTGCCCGCATTGTCGCTGATGGCCTTGCGGTTGTAGAAATCGTCTTCCGCCATTGCGTCGACCTGTCCGGACAGCAGAGCGCTGAGTTCGTCGGCTTGCGTGTTGAAACGGACGAGCTGGGCGTTGGGCATATGGGCCGGCACGGCGCGCTCCGCCGTACCGCCGCGAGAAATAGCAACGCGGATCTTGGCGGCATTGGCCTCATCGATCGTCTTATAGGGCGCGCTTGCCGGCACGAGCAGCCGCATATTGGTCACCACATAGGGGTTCGAAAAAGCAACCGACGTCGAACGCTCGACATTGCGGGTGAAGTCGGCGATCGTCACGTCGACCTTGCCGGTCTGCAGCGACGTTACGCGGCTTGGAATATCGGTAACGACGAATTCCGGATCGACCTTCAATGCCGCCGCCAGCTTTTTCGCGATTTCGATGTCGTAGCCGACAGGCACGCCGTCGGCGCCGACAGTCGCATAGGGCGGCAGGCTGCCGAGCACGGCGACGCGAAGCTTGCCGTTGGAAAGAATCGACTGAAGAACACTGCCGGATTCCGCGAAGGCCGGAACCGAAACAGTTGCGGCGATCGCCAGACCACTAAGAAGACCCAAAAATGCGCGTCTCAAGAACATGGATATACCCTCCCAGGTCATTAGGTTGAATGCTTCCGCTAAGCGGCGGGGTGACTAGGCATCGAAGGCGAGCTGCACTTTGAGTGTCTGCTCGGGATGCTGTTCGATGAGATCAAAGGCTGCGGCCGCATCGGCAGCGGCAAAGGTCTGCGTGATCATCGCATCCGGCTTGAGCGCGCCGCTTTCCAACCAGCCGATCACCTCTGGAATGAAACGGCGATTGAGACGAGAACCGACGAGGCTCAGCTCCTTGCGGACGATCTCCTGTTGGCTGACATTGCAAGGCGCGGAGGAAAATCCGAGCAATCCGATCCTGCCGGCAGGCGCGGCGACACGGCATGCTTCCTCAAGCAGGTAAGGGATTCCCGCACCATCGATAACGACCGATGGGCCGAGCCCGTCCAGCTCGCCGGCAACCATGTCCGGAACGGACTTTTCCAAAGAATTGAACACGAGGTCGGCGCCAAATTCACGAGCACGCTCAAGCCGCTTGTCATCGATATCGGCAACGATGCAGCGCGCGCCCTTCATTTTGGCGACCTGCAGCACAGTCAGGCCGACCGTGCCAGCGCCATAGATCAACACCGCATCTTCGGGGCCGCAGCCCGTTCGCGCCAGCACATTCGCGGCAACCGCCAGCGGCTCGGCAAGAGCGGCTATGTCGAAACCGAGGGACGATGAAACCTTTACCGCATTGTCTTCCGGGACGACGGCCACCGACCGGAAGCCGCCATCGCGGTGAACGCCGATCACCTGCAGATTGGCGCAGACATTCGATCGGCCGATGCGGCAGGGATGGCACTTTCCGCAGGAAATGACGGGATCGGCGACCACATGATCCCCGACCGCAAGGCGTGAAACGCCGGCACCAATCGCTTCCACCGTGCCGGCAAACTCATGCCCAATGATACGGGGATAGACGACGAACGGGTTCGAGCCGTGCAGGATGTGTATGTCCGAACCGCAAATGCCGGCGCGGCTGACGCGGATCGAAACTTCGCCCGGCGCCAATTCTCCAGAAGAATTTTCGTCCTCCAACGCCAGCCGATGAGGCGCGCGTACCGCTATCGCAACCATGTATCCTCCCTGCTCCCACATAGGCCACGCTCCAAAGAAGCGGCTGATGTAAAGCTTGCATACTTGTATCCAAGAATGCCGGGAGGCGCAAGGCTGTTTTTTAGGCTGTCATCGACAAAGCGCCTCTCGCCTCACTGGAGGGATTTCAAAAGCGAATTCACCAGGTCACGCCAGGCCCTGTTTGCCTGTAATTCCCTCGGGAAAAGCCCCGGCACAGCAAAGAAGGAGGCTGTTTCGTCGTCCGGATGCCCCGTGTCCGCCGCGGCCTTCAACAGTTCGTCGGCGCGCGGATCGTCCAGAGTATCGGCCTGCTTGAGAAAGGCTATCCAGACAGCCGTGGCGAAGGCGAACTCCGCTCCGTCGCTCCCCGAAGAAAGGGCGTCGACAGCGGGCTGGAAAAGCCGCTGCGGCAGTTTCTGCGAGCCGTCCATGGCGATCTGCAGCGTGCGATGCGCGATGGCCGGGTTGGCGAAACGCTCCACCAACTGATCCATATAGTGGGCAAGATCGATACCGGGCACGGGATCGAGCGTGCGCACCGCCGCCTGCATGTGCCGCCGAACCAGCGCGACATTCTCCGGCACACTCATGACGTCGCGGACGAACTCGAGCTTCTGCAATTGCCCGAGATAGGCGATCAGGGAGTGCGAACCGTTGAGCAGCCGCAGCTTCATTTTCTCGTAGGGCTCGACATCTTTGACAAAGAGCGCGCCGCCCGCCTCCCAGACGGGGCGATCCGAAACGAAATCATCCTCGATCACCCATTGCGAGAAGGTTTCCGCCTCGATCGACAGCATGTCCTCCACTCCCAGGAGACTTTCGGCGCGGGCGCGGGTTTCCGCCGTTGCGGCCGGAACGATGCGATCCACCATGCTGCAAGGAAAGGACACTTTTTCCGTGATCCAGGCAGCAAGGTTGGGATCGCGCATTTCTGCCATCTCGGTCACAAGACGGCGGACGATGCGGCCATTGCTCGGCAGGTTGTCGCAGCAAAGCACGGTGAACGGCGGCAGACCCCTATCCCGCCGCCGGGCAAGTCCTTCGGTCAAGTAACCGATCACGCCCGAAGGGCGGGCCGGCGATTTCAGATCGTTGGCAATTGCGGGATGGGCATGATCAATTCCGCCGCCGACGGGATCGATGCCATAGGCCTTTTCGCTGACGGTCAGCGTCACGACATGGACGGCCGGATCGGCGAGCCTCGCAAGGACAGCCTCTCCGTCTTCGCTTGCCGCAAGCGCCTCGACAATCGAGCCGATAACCCGGACGCTATCGCCGGAGCGGTCACGCGCAACAACGCTGTAAAGGCAGTCCTGCGCCTGCATATCATGGGCGATCTCGGTCGACCGCAGGCTGACGCCGACAATACCCCAGGTTCCAAATGCCTGAGCCAGCGCCGCATCCGTATAAACCGCCTGGTGCGCACGGTGGAAAGCGCCGAGACCGATATGGACGATCCCAGGCTTCAGAACCTGCCGGTCATAAGCGGGAGACTGAATTGAATCATGTGGTTGCGTGCGGGCATTCAATCGTTCCATCAGCGGGCCAATCCATATTGAGGGTGTGACAAGGCTCGCTCGATGCCCCGCAGTTCTGCGAGGCCTTTCAACCGGCCGATGGCAGGATAGCCCGGCTGCGCCCCGCGCGCCAAGTCATCCAGGATTTCCTGGCCGTGATCTGGCCGCATGAAAATCGTATGATCCGCGCGCCCCTCGGCTTTGCGCCGCCGCTCTTCCGAAAGGACGGCGGCAATCACCGCGACCATATCGGCATTTCCCTCAAGATGTTCGTCCTCGAAGAAGGAACCCGGCTGCGCCGTCGTTTCGCGGCGGACATTGCGCAGATGAACGAAATGGATGCGCGAGGCCAGCCGCGAGATCATCGCCGGCAGGTCGTTGTCTCCGCGCGCGCCGAGCGAGCCGGTGCAGAAGGTAACGCCGTTGGCCGGGGTGTCCACGGCCTTCAGGATGCGCGCATAGTCCTCTTCGGTCGAGAGAATGCGCGGCAGGCCGAGAAGCGGCCATGGCGGGTCGTCTCCATGGGCGCAGAGCCGCATGCCCAGTTCCTCGGCGACCGGCACAACCTCGGACAGGAAGTCGACCAGATTGCCGCGAAGGCGGTCAGCATCAATGGCGCTGTAGCGCACGAGTTCGGCACGTAATTCCGACAGAGTATAGGCCTCTGCCTGCCCGGGAAGTCCGGCCCCGACGCTGCGCGAAAGCACCGAGCGCTCTTCTTCCGGCATCTCGGCGAAGCGCCGGGCGGCAGCCTCCACCATTTCGGCGGAATAATCGGCCGCCGCATCCGGGCGTTGCAGAATATGCAGATCGAAGGCGATGAAATCGACGAGATCGAAACGCATGGCTTTTGCGCCTCTGGGCGTCGTCCAGCGCAGGTCGGTACGGGTCCAGTCAAGAACGGGCATGAAATTGTAACAGACCGTGGAAATTCCTGCTTCAGCCAGACGCCGGAGAGTCTCCGCCCACGCCTTCACATGGCCTTTCCAATCGCCGGACATGGTCTTGATGCTTTCGGAAACCGGGATGCTCTCGACTAGCTCCCACTCTAATCCGCCCTGCCGGATCTCATCCTGCCGCTTGCGGATTTCCTCCAACGGCCAGGCGATACCGGTCGGAATATGATGGAGGGAGCTGACGATGCCATCCGCGCCAGCCTGAACGGCGTCTCTGACGCTGACCTTGTCGATCGGTCCAAACCATCTCCACGTATGTCTCATCCTGACTTTTCCCTTGAAAACCTACGCCACCAAACCAGGCAATAATCGCTCTCGATTCACATACACTACCATGGTAACATGTCAATGAAGCTGGTCAGTGCGCGCCGTCACACCTCTGTGCTAAAAGCGTTCCACCCGTACAGGAGAACATCATTGGCTCTGACCGATAGAAAGTCGTCATCCCTGCTTGCAATCGATCCGAAACTGCCGATGGCGCCGCAGATCTATGGCAATATTCGCCAGTCGATCCTCAATCTCCGCCTCGCGCCCAAGCAGGCCTTGAGCGAAAAGGAGCTTGCCCTCATGCTCGGCGTCAGCCGCACGCCCGTTCGTGAAGCGCTGATCAAGCTCGCCGAGGATGGGCTGGTCGATATCTTTCCCCAGCGTGGCACATTCGTTGCGCCGATCCGTGTTTCGGAAGTTCTGGAGGCACAGTTCATTCGCGAGGCGCTTGAGGTAGCCGTTGTCGCGCGCGTGACCGAAATGTCCGATCCCGCCGTCGTCGCTCGCCTGCATGAAAGCCTGGCGCGACAGAAGCGCGCGGTCGACAACAGCGACCTGGATGGATTCTTGGCGGAGGATGAAAATTTCCATTTCATCCTGTCCGTATCCGTCAATCTGACACGGGCCTGGAAGGTCATCCAGAATGTCAAAGGCCAGCTTGACCGCGTTCGTGTCCTAAGCCTGCCCGAGCCGGGGCACCTGGCCGAGCTCTACGAACAGCATCTGGCAATCGTGACCGCGATCGAAGCTGGCAATGCTTCGGCTGCCAAAAAACACATGGCCAAACATCTGCAGCAGGTCTTCCGCACCATCGACTCTCTGTTGGCGCGAAGACCTGAGATTTTTGATTGATCCGTCCCGCCGGGAGCGGTGCGGCTTATTTTGCAGACCCACTTGGTCGCAGCGGTATGATTGGCTATTGTTCCGTCGCGGCCTTGCGCTGAAGCGCAAAGCGCCGAATGTCATTCGATGGCCGGAGGCCGTCCCAAGCACAACATCGCTATAGATCACGGGGCTCTCGCTCTGCTGGCCGCTTTGCGGATCGGATGCAGGTGCTCCCACCAGAGGAGGCAGGAATGGATTATCGCAAGCTCGGTCCCAGCGGGGCTGTCGTTACTGCATATTGCCTTGGCACCATGACCTTCGGTGCGGAGGCCGACGAAGCGGAATCTCACATATTGCTGGACGATTATTTCGCCTGGGGCGGCAATTTCATCGACACCGCCGATGTCTACAGTGCCGGCAAATCGGAGGAGATCATCGGACGCTGGCTGAAAGCGCGGCCGACCGAAGCGCGGCAGGCAATCATCGCCACCAAGGGACGCTTTCCGATGGGCAACGGGCCGAACGATATCGGTCTGTCACGCCGGCATCTCAACCAAGCTCTGAATGACTCGCTTCGGCGCCTCGATGTTGAACATATCGACCTCTATCAGATGCATGCCTGGGACGCGCTGACGCCGATCGAAGAGACGCTGCGCTTCCTCGATGACGCCGTCTCTGCCGGCAAGATCGGCTATTACGGTTTCTCCAACTATGTCGGTTGGCACATCGCCAAGGCCGTCGAAATTGCCAAGGCGCGCGGCTATACGCGGCCGGTTACGCTTCAGCCGCAATACAACCTGCTTGCTCGCGATATCGAGCTTGAAATCGTCGCGGCCTGCCAGGATGCCGGCATGGGCCTGCTCCCCTGGTCGCCACTCGGCGGCGGCTGGCTGACCGGCAAGTACAAGCGTGACCATATGCCGACCGGCGCAACTCGCCTCGGTGAAAACCCCAACCGCGGCAGCGAATCCTACGCGGCACGTAATGCGCAGGAACGGACCTGGGCGATTATCGCCGCCGTCGAAGAGATCGCCAAGGCACGCGGCGTCAGCATGGCACGGGTAGCGCTCGCCTGGACGGCAGCGCGGCCGGCCGTGACCTCCGTCATCCTCGGCGCCCGCACGCCCGCACAGCTTGCCGACAATCTCGGTGCGGCGGAGCTGACTCTATCGGAGGCGGAGATGGGCAGGCTCAACGAGGTCAGCGCACCGCAGCCGTCTGATTACCCCTACGGCAAGGGCGGCGCCAATCAGCGTCATCGCAAGATCGAAGGCGGCCGATAATATATGGTGTGACGGCGGAAGAACATTGCTTCTCCGCCTGCCGCAGCCGAAGTGAAGTGCCTGGGTCATTGCCCCAAAGGCGCCCGCCTGCCGGCGAGCGCTCTCTTTTTCTGAAGATTGTTACGCCTTGAAGAAGGCAAGCAGGTCGGCGTTGATGACGTCAGCATGGGTGGTCGCCATGCCGTGCGGAAGGCCCTTGTAGACCTTCAACGTCGCATTCTTGAGCAGCTTGGACGACAGAAGTGCCGAATCCGCGAGCGGGACGATCTGGTCGTCGTCGCCGTGCATCACCAGCACCGGCACATCGATCTTCTTCAGGTCTTCCGTGAAGTCGGTTTCCGAGAAGGCCTTGATGCAATCGTAATGAGCCTTAGCGCCACCCATCATGCCCTGACGCCACCAGTTGTCGATGATGCCTTCAGAGACAGTCGCACCCGGACGATTGAAGCCATAGAACGGCCCGGCCGGAATATCGTGGAAGAACTGGGCGCGGTTGGCGGCAAGTGCGGCGCGGAAACCGTCGAACACCTCGATCGGCAAACCACCCGGATTTTTCTCGGACTTGACCATGATCGGCGGGACCGCGCCAATCAGCACCGCCTTGGAGACCCGGCCGTTGCCACCGTGCTGGGCGACATAGCGGGCAACCTCACCACCGCCAGTCGAATGACCGACGTGGATGGCGCCCTTCAGGTCGAGGTGAGCTGCGAGCTCTGCGACATCGGCGGCGTAGGTATCCATTTCATTGCCAGTCGCCGTTTGGCTCGAGCGGCCATGACCGCGACGGTCGTGGGCGATGACACGGAAGCCCTGGTGCAGGAAAAACAGCATCTGCGCGTCCCAATCATCGGCGCTCAGCGGCCAGCCATGATGAAAGACGATCGGCTGACCTGTGCCCCAGTCCTTGTAGAAGATCTGCGTTCCATCCTTGGTCGTAATCGTGCTGCTGCTCATGATGTCCTTACCTTTCGAAGATTGTTTTACGGGAGAGGCTTGTGCAGTTTGCGCGAAGGGCATGACAGCCGCTGTAGCGGCCAGGCCAAGACCGGCCGTCATAACGCCTCGGCGGGTAGCTTGATTGATCGACTGGCTCATTTCAATCTCCATTTAATTTATATCGCACTATTTATTATCGCGATATCTATATGCTTAAAGCCATTTCGAATCCTTGTCCATAAAAAATTATCGCGATATCATTTTTCGTGATATAGAAAGGATGAGCGCAATTGGAAGATGTCTATGTCAGAACCCACGCCCGTCCCCTTGGACAATCAGCTTTGCTTTTCGCTGTATTCGGCAAGCATAGCTATCAATCGAACGTACAAGCCGATGCTGGATTCGATGGGCATCACCTATCCGCAATATCTGGTCTTATGCACCTTGGGTGAAAATGATGGGCTGACGGTCGGCGCGATCGCCGACCGTCTCGCACTAGAGTCGAGCACCATCACCCCCCCGGTGCAGCGCCTGGAACAGGCGGGCTTTGTCGAACGCCGACGCAGCAAGATCGACGAACGCCAGGTCCATGTCTGGCTGACGACAGCCGGCGGCGACCTCTTCGCCCGGAGTCGCTGCCTGGGCGAAACCTTGATGGCGCGCTCGGGCATGACGCCTGAGCAGTTGGACGCATTGAACCAGCAAATCCGGGAACTACAGAAGATGCTCGGCGGAGAGCAATAGCCGGCATCAGGGTACCCCACAACGCTCCATCGAGCCCCACATTCCGGAACATTTGGCCAGCGCCCCAGTTGAAATCGCGGAGAACAAGCGGAAGAGTGAGCGGCAGAGCCCAGATGACACGAAGAAAGGTAATTTGCTTCGATGATCAGTGGAGTGCTTCTTGATCTAGTCGGCGTCATTTATGATGGCGAAGACCTCATAACGGGCGCAACATCTGCGGTCGCCCGCCTGCACGAGGCCGGCCTTCCCGTGCGTTTCGTGAGCAACACGACACGCTCAAGCAAGCAGGCCATTCTGGACCGACTTTCCCGGTTCGGACTTTCAATCAAAAGCGATGAGTTGTTCACTCCCGCGCAAGCGGCCCGCGAGTGGCTTGGTCGACATGAGCAATCGCCCCACCTCCTAGTCCATCCCGATCTTGTGCCGGATTTTCATGACCTGACGGGTAGCAAAGGCAAGGCTGTTGTTGTTGGCGATGCAGGCGAGATTTTCGATTACCGGACGCTGAATAGGGCATTTCGAGAATTGATTGAGGGCGCGGACTTCCTGGCGCTCGCACCGAACAGGGCGTTCAAAGATGCGGACGGAAAACTTAGTCTCGATGCGGGCGCGTTTGTGACGGCGCTTGAGTTCGCAAGTCAGAAGCGTGCCGTCATCTTGGGGAAACCCTCACCCGATTTCTTTCTGTCCGCGCTCAACAGCATGCATTGCTCGAAAACGGAAGCGGTGATGGTGGGCGACGATGCGGAAAACGACGTCGCGGGAGCCTTGCAGGCCGGAATCTCCTGCGCGTTGCTGGTCCGTACGGGCAAATACCGTCGTGAGGACGAGAATCGTTTCAAGCCTTCTCCAACCGCAACGGTGGATGATATTTCCGCAGCGGTCGATTGGATCATCGCGAAGCGCGGCATTTGACCGGGGTCATATACGTGCCGTGAACGTGAGCTGCTTCTACATCGCCGGTACAAATTTCCAAAACACGCCCTCAGAGCGTTCCGGATAATATTTGAATTCGCACTCGAAGCGCCGGCCATAGGCTTCGGCATTGTCGAGGGCCGCCTTGCTCACCGGATTCATGCCGGTCCCCGGAGCAAACCAATCTTCAAGCAAGTCTTCGGGCACATAGGCACCGATCCGGAGCGGCAGCTTCGTCAGCACGTCATTCATCTCTTCGGGAGGCATTGTCTTCTCCAACCTGTAACGTTGATGATATCGGACATCGCCAACCGGAGAGATTTGCTCCGTTCGTTGGGCGTTTAACGGTGATACCTGTACCCGCTGCTCAGAACTCCGCCCTCAGGCGGAGCCATCTGCCTCAAATCCTGGTGGAGCGCATTGGCCGCGAAGGTCCGGAAGCCAGTTGCGGTATCGCCTTGCGAGGCGAAATGACCGCCGGCATATCTGCCTCCAGGCACGCTGCGAGAAACGCCTCACGTGCGACGATCGAGGGGATCACGCCATTCAACGCTCCGTGGCATGACTTGATTGCGCGATCATACCGCTTTCCGTGTCGGAGTGGCCATTCATTTTCGAGGAAATCCAAAGCATCGTATGCGCCGGAGAAACTCCGCTCCAAACCGCATTGCAACCGGATGCTGACGGACCGTATCCAGGGAACGTTGTTGTTCAACATTTTCTTCCTCCAGTCGAATGCCGTCCCAATCGCTCTGAGCTATGAATATTGCCCAGTCCCCTTCATCTTCAAGGGAGGGCTGGCGGCATTTGGAGATACGGCAGCCCTAAGCCAAGCGCGCCCGGCAGAGCCTGCAGCACGATCGAAACCGCCGCTTGTAAAGACTCGGCGCCTGTGGGTAAGCTGAGAGCGTTTCACACATGCCGTCACGCCAATAGCTCTCAACATATGCTCGTAAGACAGGGTTCTCACCGTAACGAAAAGATCGATCGCGGCCTTGCGGCTTCGCTTGCCGCCATCGCCGGCGCCTTGAACGCATCGGCTTTCTATGCCGTCGGCTTCTTCTCCGCCAATATGACGGGCAACGTCTCCACGCTTTCCGACGATCTGGCGATTGGCCAGTGGCTCTCCGCCCTGTTCTATGGCGGGATCGTGGTGGCGTTCATACTTGGCGCGGCAGTCTCGACGCTGATCATCAACGAAGGCCGCCGCCGTAACGTCTATGCCATTTACGCCTATAGCATCCTGACCGAAGCGGGACTGCTTGCCCTCCTCGGCTGCGCGGATCTCTGGCTGCTGGCCATCTGGCGTGTGCCGGTTCTCGTTCTTGGCCTTGCGTTCCTGATGGGCGTGCAAAATGCCGTCGTCACCCGCATCTCCGATGCCCGCGTGCGCACCACACATGTCTCAGGCATGGCCACCGATCTCGGAATCGAACTCGGGATTGCCTTCGACATTCTATGCGGGCGCGAGCCCAAGACTGAGGCGCGGCACAATCTGACCAAGCTCCGGCTGCATCTCTACACCATTGCCGCCTTCCTGATCGGTGGCATTCTGGGCGTCGTCATCTATCGCGCCGTCGGCGGCTACCTTCTCATTCTGGCCGCAGCGTTGTTGACGATGATTGCACTGGATGCAATTCGGCGGGCGAAATCGACTCTCTCCGCTCCAGGCACCTTTCCATCTGACATAAATCGGTGAGCCCGCGAGGCGCCCGGAAAGCTAAATTCGGCTTTCCGCATACGCAGCTATCATGAAAATCATTCAAGAACAGCGCAATACAAGAATTTTCTGTTGTTAAACAAGAACATTAAATAGGGAGCGAATTGGCGATCCCTCGATGGAATGGGAACGCGGCTCAGATCGAGCCGACGTTCCCGGATGCGGGCCGCTTAGGCCGAGGGCTGCTTCGTCTTGCGAAGATAGGGCAGAACCGTATCGAACGAGCCAAAGCGTGTGATGGCGTCCTCGTTGGAAACGGCGGCCGTGATGATGACATCTTCGCCCTGCTGCCAGTTCGCCGGCGTGGCGACCTGATGCTTCGCCGTCAATTGAATGGAGTCGATAGCGCGCAGGATTTCGTTGAAGTTGCGGCCGGTCGTCATCGGATAGGTGAGGATCAGCTTGATCTTCTTGTCGGGGCCGATGACGAAGACTGAGCGCACGGTGGCGTTGTCGGCGGGCGTGCGGCCCTCCGAGCTTTCACCCGCGCCGGCGGGCAGCATGTCATAGAGCTTGGCGACGTTGAGGTCCTTATCGCCGATCAGCGGATAGTCGACATCGAAGCCGGTCGCCGTCTTGATGTCGCCCTTCCACTTGCTGTGGCTCTCGACCGGATCGACGGAAATGCCGATGATCTTGACGCCGCGCTTGGCAAAATCCTGCTCAAGGCCCGCCATTGCTCCGAGCTCGGTCGTGCAGACCGGCGTGAAGTTCTTGGGATGCGAGAACAGCACTGCCCAGCCATTGCCAATCCAGTCGTGGAATTGGATCGGCCCGCGGGTCGTCTCGGCGGTAAAGTCGGGTGCGATATCATTGATACGCAGGCTCATGGTGGATCCTCCAAATAGGGGCTCGTCGTCTCTTGCAAATTTTTGGCGGCGAACGTTGGGTTAAAATCTAATCGCAGGATGCCGCCTAATGCATCCGAAGAAAAGTCCTCCTTTTAGGCGGTCGCGGCAGTCACGGACATAGACCTTCGGGGTCTCCAGTGTTTAGCCCGCGCCTTCAGCATCTCCAACAAGCCGTATCCGCTCGGCCAGCGCCCGAAGCCGCTCGCGACATTGATATGGCCCGCAAGGCCGATATTCCGGATATCGGAATTCCAGAGGTGCCCGAACATCGTAAGGCGGTCAAGCGTCATGTATATGTCGTTCAGACTGCCGATCGTCATGCTGGGAAAAGGCAAGGCCTCGGTGGGCATGGCTCCGAAAGAAATATGTCCCGCATGCAGCGCCTCGGTTGCCGGAAGATCGCAAGGCGCAACGAGCAGCGCGCCTTTGACGTGTCGCGCCGCCGTCCGGCCCGCCAGCCGCGCTGCCAGGAGGCAGCCGAGGCTGTGGGCAACGATGTAGGCTTCTCCTGCCTCTTCAAGCGCTGCCTCAAGCCTCGCCATCCAATCGCAAAAGTTCGGGTGATCCCAATCGTCCTGATCCACCAGGCGCCCGTCCGGCTGATCCTGCAGCCAGTAACGCTGCCAATGCCCTTCCCCCGATCCGAACAGACCCGGCAAGATCAGCACTCTGCTCATCGCATGTCCATGATTATGCTTTGAGGCATCAGAATACGCCCGCCACAAACGCGAACAGAAACAGGAAGGCCGAAATAACGGAGAAAACTTCGATACCATGAACAAGATGGGATCGAATGTCGCTCGGAAACCGGTTCGCAACCGGTCGTCGCAGATCGAAGGCTAATGCCATAGCGGGTTTCCTCTCAATACCAGGGCGCCGGCGTGGAGCACCAATAATAGAGCTCGTAATCGCGCGCCGATGGATCGTGGCTTTCACCCGACGTGATCGTTCTTTCGACAGATGTCCTCAGAGCGCCAGGCTTGCCCGACTGGTGAGGTGCAAGACGGCGGAAAACTATCTTCAAGCGGCTGATGAAATCGAATTTCATGCGATCCTCCATCTCGTTGATCTCGTCACGCAGAACTAAGCCGTCTGCCCTATCGGTCATCCAAGACCGCTTACCAATATTCTCTATAAGAATAGTAGATAAAAGGAACGAGCATCTTTCCTTGCTACGAAAGGAGGAAATCTGTTCTCGAATTGCGCCACCTCGAGTAGCCGTCCGATGCAGGGCTTCGACGTCCCACCGCGCGGTTGATTGGACCAACCATCGGTACCCCGATTGAACCGAACGCGCTAATACCTATTAGCGACTATTTGGATGCCCCGGCATGTGGCAAGTATTCTGCGGAATTCGGGGCGGTGCTGAGTCGAAGAATTTCGTGCAGCCACAAAGCGGAAAGATGAGTGCTTTGCGGCGGACTGAATGAAGAGAACTCGCCGCTATCCGCCAGAGGGCAGCGAGTTCTTTTCATGTTCCATGCCCCTCATGCCATACATCGAGCGACAGCCGGAAGACCTTGATCCTCCAAGTAGAAATAAGCTTGCCAGCGCGCCCATGAAGGAGCGGCGTTTCGTGCATCGCCGTCCTCGATACCGCTCCGGGCTAAGCTTCGCCTCGACAGAAACCGCAACATCTCGGTTGAAAACGGGGGCAACGAACTATTTCAGACCCAATCAAAGTCGACACTATCTTGGAAGGATGCTTTTCCGATGGAAAATCAGCCGGTCAATCTTATTCTCGCCGCCCGCGCCGCCTTCAGCCAAGCAGCGGCACTGATTGTACAATATAGCTTCTCCATCCTCGGCGCAGTCATTCTTCTCGTCGCCGGCTGGATTCTGTCCGGCGTTTTAAGCCGGTGGGCCTATGAAGGTCTGTCGAGAATACATGGGATCGATGAGACACTTGCGCGCTTTTTCGAAAACCTGCTGCACTACAGCATTCTCATTTTTGTCTTTGTCGCAGTACTGGCGCAATTCGGCATCCAGACCGCATCGATCGTTGCTGCTCTGGGCGCTGCAGGCTTGGCGATCGGCTTGGCGCTGCAAGGCACGCTTCAAAACATTGCAGCCGGCATCATGCTTCTGGTGCTGAGGCCGCTGCGCGTCGGTGAGTATATCGAGACTGCCAACGTCGAAGGACGCATTCTCGAAATAGGCTTGTTCGCCACCGAGATGAAGACGGCCGACGGCCTCTACCTGATGGCTCCAAATTCCACGCTCTGGAATACACCGATCAAAAATCACAGCCGCGAGGTCAGCCGGCGCCAGCAATTATCGGTAGCGGTCGGCAACGATGTCGATATCGACATCGTGACGCAGGCGATCCTCGAACTCGTCAGATCGGACGAACGAGTGCAAAAGGATCCGCCGTCCCGCGTTTATTCGGACGATCTTACCGCCGATAAGACGGTCCTGATGATCGAATACTGGGCGAAAACGAGGGAATGGTCGGAGACGCGCCACGCCATGATCGAGCGGCTGAGACGGGGCCTTGCCGCCAAAGGCATCTTGCTCAAGTAGATCGCCGAGCGCGTTTGCGTCAGCCGATGACGTGCCGCCGCAGAAATTTGCGCGGAATGAGCAAAAGGCAAGCCTGGGCACGGAACATACTCTCCTTACGTCGATTTGATAGGCAAAAGGAGATGACCGATGGCAGACAACGCACCCATCAATTCACCAGCAGCCGATCAATCAAAAGCGGCGGAACCGGCAACAAGAGACCTTGAAAAGGAAATCAGAGAGCGGGCTTACGCCATCTGGGAGAACGAAGGCAGACCGGAAGGTCGAGCCGTCGAGCACTGGGAACGTGCGGAAAGACAGATCAGCGGCGAGTTCCATCTCGATAAGATCGAGATCGAGGGCGACGACGTGCCGAAACTTGATGCATTACGGGAAGCCGCCCGCAAACATACCGACGCATTTCTGGTAAAAAGCGATCTGGAAGATGCGGATAAACGGACCGCCGCGCCGGGGACGCGAGAGCAGCCTTAGGACGGGCACCGCAACATTCACCTATAGCTCGACCGCAGCTTCGTGACTGGCCGATGGAGTTCTATATCGACTTACGGCCTCGTGCGAACGCCCCGTTTGCGGTAGACAGGAATGGCATAATCTGCCGCAAACTCTTTCGGCCCGGCGGCTGCAGCTCTCCGGTTCTCCTCAGGCATGTCTCGGAGATCAGGCATTCTTCAGGATGATTTGCCGACTGCCTCTGCATATTCGGCAAATGTCCTGGATTTCCCCAAATCAGCGTCCTCGTTGGCAAGCAGCAGAAGGCGAATGGGAAAGAGCATGGCCTTTCGATTGGCTTCTGAAAGGCCGCGGGCCTCGCCATTGACGCCCTGCTGTGCTCGTTCCAACGCCTGCTGCATTTCGCTGCGAGAAACGATGCCGCTGTCGACGAGAAGGGCATTGATTGAAGCGACTGCGGTGAGGAGACCTTCGAGTTGGAGGTTGGCAGTGTTCACAGTTTGACTCCTTCGCCGATGAATTCCACTGGAGCGGTCGCCCCATTGAACGCGATAGCTATGTCGGTGAATTGCATGATGTCCTCCGATGAGAGATGGCTATAAACGGCAGACTGTTCATCAAGTTCCGGCCGTCAGCGGTGCCTTCGGTGACAGCCATTTATTGCTTATCACTAATCTTGCCACGATGATGACGGAATTGCGTGGTGTTCCCTTCTCCTCCGGCAAATGGGACGACTTACGCAATGGAATGGATCAATCGTTACATCGATCAGCCACTGCTCGATGGCGCAGCCAACTGGCTTCGAGCCTGGCATATTTATTCCGGTCAACCTCCAGAGCGGCTCGAGCCGACTTGGCACCTTGCCGTACTCCTGTTTCTTTTCATTGCCGCTGAACACTTTCTACACGGCTCGGGATTCCTCGTCAGCGCTGCAGCGCTCATCATGCTGGCACTTCCTTCCGTTTGGAAGCTCTATTTGTCGATGAGAAAAGCCGACACATATGGCCGGCGGGAATATGCGCGCCTTAGGACACATGCCTTCGCAAGACGGGAAACAGAATGGTCAGTGAGAATGACTGTGTTGTTCATGTCCGCCAGCCTTCCGTTTTTCGCCGGCTCCGGCGATTCCGTGGGCGCGTATTTTTTGTTCGGCGCAAGTATTTGGTTCGTTCTGACGGCGCCTGTCAAATTCTACCTTCAAGCGGCGGAACCGCCGGAGCCCAATGAGGGCGACAGATCATTCCAGCATGCCGTCGGATTTGGATAGCCAACAAATAGTTGCTCCCGCCCCGGTCGCCGCCGGCGTCCATCTGTGGTTTGAACGATCGATGCGATAGCCATGCTCGAAAGGTTAGATTGGCGCGGGCATGACCTTTCGGAACTAATACCGAAGCGCTCCGTTATCTCCTACATCAATCGAAAGGAGACCACGATGCTTTACTATGCTCTCGTGTTTTTGGTTGTGGCAGTGATTGCCGGTGTTCTCGGATTCGGGGGCATTGCAGGCGCCTCTGCTTCGATCGCACAGTTTCTATTCTTCATCTTCCTGGTTTTGTTTATCGTCTCGCTGGTCATGCGGGTCGTGCGGCGACCATAGAACCAAGAAAGAAGCGGTCAAACAATGGCTCGGCTGGGGAACTACGCCTTTTGTACAACGTCTAGGTCTTTAGCCGGGCTTTCAGAAAATACCCTGGAACTTTCCCAGATTATCGTGGTTTGAACGCGGGTGGCAGGGGGGCGCCACTGGGTATCGCATGAACCAAGCAGCGATGCCCTGGCCCGTCGCGTGCTTGCCCAGCTTCGCGGCGGGCCTAAATATCTGCGGGCTTCCGATGATCGTTCTGTACGTCACTTGACCCTACTGGGATGGGGTTGCGGCCCATCCTGGCCGATCTCTCGTAAGTCTAGTTAGCCTGTCATTTTCGCTCCTCGTCGCAGGCCTTTTTCCCGAACAAAGACAGCCAAGCAGCGTTATCTCCCCATGAGCAACCGAGATAACGAGGAGAAAATCATGGACTGGAATAGAGTCGAAGGAAACTGGAAGCAGGTTAAAGGCAAGGTAAAGGAGCAGTGGGGTAAGCTCACGGACGACGACCTCGATCAAATCGACGGCCGCCTGGATCAGCTCGAAGGCAAAATCCAGGAACGCTATGGTTTGGAAAGAGATCGCGCGCGGCGCGACATTGATAGCTGGTATAACAGGCAGACCTGGCACTAACAGGTCGTATTAGCCAATTGCCCCGCGCCGCGGGGCATTTTTTCGAGTCCCGGCACCGAGTCGAATGCCACCCTTCAAAGCCGCAACGACGCTCTGGACGAAGATCAGGTCGACGAAGGCGCCGACCCGACCCAATGGAAATCATTGAATGTCCCCCGCCCAGGTTTCGTCATTCAAGGATGAGGTAGGACGAGCAGGTTCTCTCGGCCGTTCCTCATCGCGATCCGTGCTTTTTCGCGAACGAGTCCTCCGAGATCGATATCGGGGTCACGTTCCGGGTCCAGACCATCCCAGTCCAATGCCACCTGCAGCAGTGCCATGTTCGTCAGGTGGACAAGGTTGCGAAGCTGTAGCGCTTCGGCCGCCTCCTTCGCCGTGGAAATCAGCCTGAACATTCTGACAAATTCACGCACTCTCAGACTATCGTCTTCGGGCATGAGCACCTCCTAATTCGAAACACGAAGGTCACGTTTCTTACGCCGCGATCTCCAACAGTCGGGTCGTAACGGATCGGATCGGCTTCGGGCGAACATAAAGGGGAGCCGAGACTTTGAGCATGCGCCGCATGTTTGCGAGCACACGCTGCGAGACCTCGAACGCACCGCAGCAAACAGGATATTTTCCATATCCGTCGCAGCGGCCGAGTTCCTCAACTTCGGCACCTGCCCGCTTGTACACGCGCTTGAGATAGGGTTCATAGTTGGAAATCATAGTGTGGATGCCATGATCGAGCGCGCATTCGCAAAGCGCGAGCAACAACAGGCTGAATGCCCGGCCTGCATCGATGTCGGGAAACTCGCTCGCAATGGCAGCTTCATCGATGCACATGCGCGTTCCTTCCCAAATCCCCGGGGCAACGAGGTCCGTTGCGGCCGGAAACGTGTCTCTGAAGACGTCGTAAAGAAGCGTCGGCCCTGTCGTCGGCATGAGCCGTATCCCGCCGTAGAACCGCATGCGGCGCTCATCGCACCAAACAAGATAGGCGGGGCCGAGCGCATCATAGCTGTCGCGCTCGTAAGGTCCGATGACGTTTACGTCCCAGCCGAGCGTATCTGCGAAGATTGTCTTACGAAGGCGGAACATCTGATCGAGGATGTTCGCATATTTATGATATTCATGAGCCTGAATAACTATGAACATTTTCGCCTCCAACAGTTGCTGTCGTAAGGCGAGAATGGGCCGGAAAACCGCTATCGGAAATCCCGCAAATGGAGCCCCTCATTTGAGGGGATTGGTCAGGGGCGTGATGATGCGAAGCTGGACGGCTTTGGTGGTGGCAGCCGAGAGGGTGGCGCAGCCGAGCTTGAACCGCGCCGTCTTCAGATAATCGCGTGTCGTATGTTCGGAAATGTCGAGGATCAGCGCGATGTCCTTATAGTCCTTGCCAAGCGCTGTCCAATGCAGGCACTCGATTTCCCTTGGGCTCAAGGATGGCACCGGATCATGTTCGCCATAAAGTTCCAAGACGGCTTTGCCGTGGATGAGATGTGCAAGTTCCGTCCATTCCTCTCGGCAACTGACGACCAATTCCTGCCACTTATCGGCCGGCAAGCCTGAATTGATGGAAAGCAGCGACCGGCGTCTGGCCTTGTCGGCAACCGGAATGGAATAACCGTTGCCGCCGAGACCATGTTTCTGCGCGTCGACCAATAGTGCATAGGCCTCCGGCGTCGGCTCCACCTCGCTCCAGTCGAACGGAAGTTGACGGAGAAAGCCTTCCCTAACGACGGGATCGATCTTGACGTAGCCACTGAGAAGATATCGGGAAACCCAGGCGTCCGGATAGGTGGTACGCACAAATGGCGCGTCGATCGTATCCATTATGGTCTGCGCAAGATGGTAAGTCACGTAGTCGACGTGATATGCCGCCTGCAGAGACCGAATGGCGCTGTCGACATTCGGCGCCGCTTTGATCTCATTGAAGGCGTGCTCGAATCTTGGGTTGTCGGAAGTTCCCCGCATGACGCACCACCTCGCTTCGATACCATCTTACCGCGAGATTGCTTCCACAAACAAGGGGATCCCCACATATGAGGGGAATGACGTTAGGAAAGGCGGTCGTATATCCTCACGTTAGGAGAGCGAGATGGGCCAATCGGACGAAGCGGAGGAGGCGGTGAGCCAAGCCGCCACTGGATTAAAAACGAGCTGGCACGATATGGCCGGCTCTGAAGCGTTGATACGGGCGCTGATTGCCGAACGCAGCCAACGAACAAGCGAAGCGTTGTTTTGGATTAGGGTCTATCGTGCTCTGTCCCCCGAGACGATCGATCCAATCCCTTCTTTTTTTCGATGAAAATCACGTTCCGGTCAGAATTGCGAACTGAGCGGCACACCTGCCTCTCATGCCATTCACAGGTCCTCGGCCTGCCTGTAACAGCCACCGGATGGCGAACCGATAATCCCATCACATGAAAATTGAAGCGATTCTCTCAACCTGTGATGCATAGGTTGAATGCCTCGTCTCGAAAAAACGCCTGAAAAGACATAATAATCAAATCACCGACAAGATTGCTTGAAGTATAAAGAGATATCCGCGCTTAACAAAGCGGCGGGCGGAATTTCCCGCGATTTCCTGCGACTTTAAGCAAAGCGTCACAAACCATGTGATCTTGTTAGTTTATGCTGTTATGAATTTTGATGGAATGCTATGAGGCCTTCCACGAAGTTTTCGGGAGGTTCCAGCTATCTTCGATCTCGCATCCGGCTACGACCTGTAGCCAATCTCCGGTGCAATCGAAATGACATCCCGATAAGTATCAAAATGATCGCAGTCGCTCACAATGGCAAAGGGAGAGAGCTTGAATGGCACGCATCACGTTGAGGCAGTTGCTCGATGACGCAGCAGAACATGGCTATGGCGTACCCGCTTTCAATATCAACAATATGGAGCAGGCGCTCGCCATCATGGAGGCTGCCGACGCTGTCAATGCGCCCGTCATCATGCAGGCATCACGCGGCGCCAGAGCCTATGCCAACGACATCATGCTGAAGCACATGATGGACGCGGTCGTCGAGATCTACCCGCATATTCCGGTCTGCGTGCATCTTGACCATGGCAACGATCCCTCGAGCTGTATGACGGCGATTCAGGCCGGCTTCACCTCGGTCATGATGGACGGTTCGCTGAAGGCAGACGCCAAGACGCCGGCCGATTGGGATTACAATGTCGGCGTGACGAAGACGGTCACCGACATGGCGCATCTCGGCGGCATTTCTGTCGAGGGTGAGCTTGGCGTGCTGGGCTCGCTGGAAACCGGCATGGGCGAGGCCGAAGATGGTCATGGTGCCGAAGGCAAGCTGTCGCATGATCAGCTTCTCACCAATCCTGACGAGGCGGTCAAGTTCGTTCGCGAGACCAAGGTCGATGCGCTTGCCATCGCCATGGGTACTTCGCACGGCGCCTATAAGTTCACGCGAAAGCCCGACGGTTCGGTGCTGGCAATGAACGTGATCGAGGAAATCCATCGCAAGCTGCCCAATACGCACCTCGTCATGCACGGCTCTTCCTCGGTTCCGGCCGAACTGCAGGAGATCATCAACAAGTATGGCGGCCAGATGAAGCCAACCTGGGGCGTGCCGGTCGAAGAGATTCAGCGCGGCATTAAAAACGGTGTGCGCAAGATCAACATCGACACCGATGGCCGCATGGCGATGACCGGCCAGATTCGCCGCATATTGCAGGAAGACCCGAGCGAATTCGATCCGCGCAAATATATGAAGCCCGCCATGGCGGCGCTGACGAAGCTTTGCAAGGAGCGGTTCGAGCAGTTTGGAACGGCCGGTCACGCCGCCCGCATTCAACCGCTTTCGGTCGCCGAAATGGCCAAGCGCTACAAGTCCGGCTCGCTCGACCCGGTCTTTTCGTAAAAGCTGATGTCGGGCGATAGACCGACTCCGGCACAAACGTAAAATGTCGATCCACAAAGCCTGCCGGGGATGGCAGGCTTTGTGGACACTCTCTTCCGGATATGCGAACGGCCGCTCCTCAGGCCGAAGCGCCGACGCCATTGCTGCCGGTTCCGAGACCGACGATCCACTCCGTCAGAAGCCGCACCGCCTCCCCGCGCTCCGACGTCGTGGGAGAAACGAGGAAGAAGGCTTCCTTGGGATAATAGGCAGTCGCGCCAAACACCACGAGCCTCCCCTCGCGAACGAGATCTCCCGCATTCGACTCCCATCCGAGCAGGACGCCCTGCCCCGACAAGGCAGCCTGGGTTGCCTGAACATAGTTGGTGAAGTAGCGGCCCAGCGCCCGATTTTCGGGCAATCCATTGAGACTGAGATAATCCTTCCAAGTGAGCCAGCTATTGTCGTCGCTTCTGACATGCAGCAAGGTCGCGGTCGACAGGCCGCCTTCGGATTCGATCCTTTTAGCGACGAGCGGACTGCAGACGGGAACGACCCTTTCGTCAAAGAGCTTAACGCTTCGACCGTCCGTCCACCTGCCCGTGCCGTAGCGGATGACAAGATCCACACCGGGCTGGAATTCCGGCGCGCCGGCGGTCGTGAGCACGTTCACGGCGATGTTCTGGTGCTCACTGTAGAAATCCGCCAGCCGCGGCATGAGCCAATAGGTCGCCGTACCGACGCTGCAGGCGACGGTGACGGATTGTTCGGCAGCATTCTGAAGCGAGCGTATCTGCATGAAGGCCTCCGCTATGCGCCCAAGCCCTTCTGAAACACCGGTCTGTAGAATCCTGCCCGCTTCCGTGAGTGTTGCCGGGCGCTTGCTCCGGTCAAGCAGGCGTGTGCCGACGTAGTCTTCCAGGGTCTTGAGCGCTTGGCTCACGGCCGGTTGCGTAACATTCAGGTCCGACGCAGCCTTCTGGACGCTGCCTGTCCGTAGTACGGTCTCGAAGACCGTCAGCAATCGAAGGGGTGGAAGACGAGCGCCCAATATAATCCCTACATTATACTAGATGTATTTTTTCCAGTATTCAGATTAGCGCCTACCCTCTCTATTGTCCACAAACAAGGGCCTTTCGAGATGAAGGCCAACGGTAAAACATAAGCTAGCAAGAGGGTAGGATGGGCACGAGTCTTTTGAACGAAGCACCGGTAAAACTGGGCGAGCTGGGTCTTCATCTCTGCCTGTCAGGTGGAACGGCAAGCTATTTCAACTACTATTGGTTGCGGGATAATTGCCCGACATCGTTCGACAGTCAGACGCGCGAGCGCGTGTTCGATATCTTCCATCTTGATAGTGCACCCGTACCGGAGCAGGCCACGATGGTCGAAAATGCCTTAGAAATCGTCTGGACGGGAGACGGGCACAAGAGCCGTTATCCGCTGAGCCTGCTGGCGCAGTATAGCAACGGCAAGCGCCGGCATGATCCTGCAGACCTTCCGCGACGCCCTTGGTATTCGGATCACTATCCCGCCATTGCCAGATTCTCACAGCCGGCGCTTCTGGGCGACAAATCCATCGTCGCCAAATGGCTGGAGGCGCTGATCGTCGAAGGTGTCGCGATCGTGACGGACATGCCCGACAGCAACGAGGGGCTGACGGAACTGGTGCGCCTGATGGGGCATGTACGCCCGACATTCTTCGGCGATTATTTTGACGTGCGCACGCATATCAAACCGACAAACCTTGCCTATACGGCAAAGGCTCTGGAACTGCATACCGACACTCCCGCGGAAGAAATGGCGCCGGGCATGCAATTCCTGCATTGCCGGGCCAATAGCGTCGAGGGAGGCAGGAATCTCTTTCTCGATGGCGTTGCCGTGGCGAACGATCTGAAGAAGGAGTTTCCGGACGACTTCAAGCTCCTGACGGAAACGGAAATTCCCTATTACTGCGAGCACGACGCCTATGATGTGCGCTCCCGTCAGAGGGTCATCGAACTGGACGAGCACGGCGAGGTGTCCGGCGTCACCATCAGCCAACACATGGCCGATATATTCGACCTGCCGCAGACTTTTCTGGATCGGTATTATCCGGCCTTCTGCCGTTTCGGCCGCATGTTGCAATCCGACAAGTACCTCATGCGCTTCACGCTGAAGGCGACGGAATGCATCGTCTTCGACAATCACCGCATCGTGCACGGGCGGGCGGCCTATTCGGCAAACAGCGGCGAACGCTATCTTCGCGGTTGCTACGCCGATCGCGGCGAGATGCGCAGCACCTATCGCGCGCTGACATCCGAAGGACGGTTCAAATGAACGGACAGGCTTCCCATGCCGATGTTGCCGGCGATGATCTCGCACAGTTGCGGATCGATCTGGCGGCCGCCTTTCGTCTCTGCGTCGAATTCGGCTGGAGCGAATCCGTCGGCAATCACTTCAGCGCAGCCGTGTCTGCGAATGGCAAACGGTTCCTGATGAACCCGAAGTGGAAACACTTCGGATCAATCCGGGCAAGCGATCTCTTGTTGCTCGATGCGGATGATCGGACGGTTATGAACCGCACAAATGCACCAGATCCGTCTGCGTGGACTGTTCATGGCACAATCCATCGCGAATGCCCTGCGGTCCGCGTGCTGCTCCACTGCCATCCGCCCTATGCGACGGCACTTTCCACCCTCAAGGACCCGTCGATGAAGCCGATCGACAACAATACGGCGCGCTTCTTCGGCAGGCTGGGCATCGACCTCGGTTTCGGAGGGATCGCTGATGATGCCGAGGAAGGCGAAAGGCTGGCTCGCTCTCTCGGCAGCAACAAGACCCTGCTGATGGGGAATCATGGCGTTACCTGTACCGGCGATACCGTAGCGGAGGCATTCGAGGATCTCTATTTCTTTGAAAAGGCTGCGAAGACGCTGATGTTGGCCTATTCCAGCGGCCAGGCATTGAACATCCTGTCCGACGAGATCGCCCACAAAACCGCGGAAGGCTGGCATGCCTACAAGGGCATGGCGTTCGCACATTTCGATTACCTCAAATCGATGCTCGACCGCAGCGACGCGTCCTACAAAGAATAGGGTGAGCGGAAACAGAGGCTGGGCCGGTTCATATCCGCACGTCCACCGGCTGCTGACCAGACGCATCCGTCAGCCGGCCGTCGTGGAACTTTGCGAGCAAATTCACCACGTCTTCGATCTCGGCTTCTAGCCTTTGTTCCGTCCAGCCAAGCGCTTCGGCGGCAATTGCGCCGATGTCGCGCAAGCCTTGCATGGTCAGCGCGCCCTCGATCGCGAGCGTCGTGCGCCGGAACACCACGTCCGAAAGATGGACAACGAGCTCTTGCCGCACGATCCAATCGATTTCGAGAGCACTGTAATGTGAAGCCCCAGAGAGGCGCACGGTATCGGTATGTGCCGACGGATAATCGAGGATCGCGGTCGCGGTGGTGCCGTAGCGGCTCAAGAGTTGGTCGATCCGCCCCGGCGTCGCACCCGTTCGTTTCGCCACGGCGCGCACCCATTCCGCGCGCGCCGTCGAATTCATCGGGAAATCGCGGCCGCCGCCGATCGCGAGATGCTTTGTGGATTGGGTCCGCGTGCGGTTCAGGCGCTGGAGCGCAAGATCCGCAACTTCCTCGGCAAAGCCTCGAAAGGTTGTCCACTTGCCGCCCACGAGCGAAACGATCGCAAAGGGACGATCCGCCTTCGGCTCGATCACCGGAGCGGAATGGTCGCGGCTGATCAGCCCCGGCGACGATGCATCCGAAGCCGGCAAGGGACGAATGCCGCTATAGCTATAGACCACCTGCTCCCGCCCGAAGCGAAGACCCGGCAGCAATGCCTGGACGCTTTCGAGGAAATAGTCGATCTCCGGCTCATCGCACCGAACGTTGTCGGGATCGTCACAGGGAATATCCGTGGAGCCGACCAAAGCGAGGCCAAGATAGCCGTAGACGAGGCAAATACGGCCATCATCCGCCTCGAAGTAGATCATATGGCCGTTCAGGCCGCGCACGAGCTCGGGGTGATCGAGCAGGATATGCGAGCCTTTCGTGCCGCCGATCAGATGCGAGGGCGCGCCGAGCGCTTCATTGACGCGATCGATCCAAGGACCGGCGGCGTTGACGACAAGCTTAGGAGCAACCGAAAATGTCGTGCCGTCAGCTCGCTCGAAGCTGAGCCTCCCACCCGCCGATGACGTCAGCATGGTGAAGTTTGCCGCCAGCGCGTTCTTGTTGGCCTGAAGCCCGTCCATAACCAGTTCGTAAACGAGCCGTTCCGGCCGGCTGATCGTGGCATCGTAGTAAATGCCACCCGCTGCGATATCAGGGGTGACATACGGCATTTCCTTGAGCGCGCGCTTCTTCAATATGAACCGGTGACGCGGCATGACGCGGTTGCGTGATCCGAAGAAGTCATAAAGCGCAAGCCCGATCTTGATAAGAACGGCGCCGCGGCTGCGGGGTGCCGTCGTCGAGCCCGTCAGCGTGCGCAAAGCCGCCCATATGCCCCGCGTCCATGAGAAAATCGGGATGAAGGTTGGCAGCGGCTCGACGCAATGCGGCGCGTTCTGAAGCAGGAGATTGCGTTCCAGCGTCGATTGGGCAACCAGGCCGAACTCACCCGTCTCCAAATATTTCAAGCCGCCGTGAATGAGGCGCGACGGCGCCGCGCTCGTTCCCGACCCGAAATCGGCCTTGTCGACGATGAGACAATTGACGCCCTGGGCGGCAAGATCGCGAAAGAGTCCCGCGCCGTTGACGCCGGCACCGAGAATGACGACGTCTATGTCCTTGTCCCTGTCCGGCAACGTCGCAAAGCGTTGTTTCAGATCGGCGGCGATATCGGTCATACCATTATTTCCTACGGAAGTACCGTCAGTGCGAGCTATCCGCGCGCGGCGGCCTATTGTCCTAATCTTGCGATTCAGTGGAGGCGAGGCGGCCGATCTTCGGCCAGATCGGGGTCATTGCCTCGGCGATTTCACGGAACAGATCGTATCTCTCGCGATAATGGAGGCTGCGGGATGCATCCGGATGGAGGGTTGTAGCGATCTTGGGGACATCGCGAGGGTCGCTCTGCGGATCGGTATAGAGACCGACACCCGCACCTGCACAGAGAGCCGCGCCCCAAGCCGCTGCCTCATCCGTCTCCGTCACAGTCACCGGCATGTCGAGTACGTCGGCAAACATCTGGACGACCCTCGGATTGCGGGAAATGCCGCCAGCAAGCCTTGCCTCCCCAAAGGCGAAGCCATCACTCAAAGCATCGACATGGATCTTGTGATTGAAGGCAATTCCCTCGAGAACCGCCCGCAGCATGTCACCGCGATCATGCCAGCCGCCCAGACCGAAGAAGCCGGCGCTTGCGGAAGCGCCGTAGGGCGAGCCAAACAGATAGGGATGGAAAAGCGCTGTCGAGGAACGTGCAAACGCCGCCTCTATCTCGGGCGCCAGCAGTGCATGGATCGATCCGCCAGACGCTTCGCTGCTTACGCGTTCGCTGGCGCAAAGGCGATCGAGGAACCAGTCGTAATTCGCCGTCGAAGCCGGCGAGATCGACATGTTGTTCCACTGGCCGGGCGCAATGGCATTGCGGCAGAACCATCGCCTGTCGACGCGCGGTTCGGAGGACAGGGTTTCGTTGATCGAGTATGTGCCGGCAATCACGGCAACCACGCCGGATGCGTAACCGCCCGCACCGAGCGCCGATGCGGTAACATCGTGCAGCCCGGCCACGACTGGTGTTCCCTCGGCAAGCCCCGTTCGCGCCGCGGCGGTCCGCGTCACATGACCAACGATCTCGTCGGAACGCGAGGCCGGCGGCAGGGCATCCGCCAGCGCTTCCAGTCCGAAGAGCTTGAGCGCATCCTGCGAATAATCCTGGCTGGCAACAGCGGTGAAGGAGGTGCTTGCTTCCGTCCTGTCCGTGCCGATCGCCCCGGTCAGGCAGAAGCGAAGCCAGTCCTTGCAGCTCATGATATGGCCGATCTCGGCAAAACGGGCCGGTTCCTTCTCCTTGATCCAGGCAAGCAGCGCCGACGGCGCCGAGACATGCGGCAATTGCCCGGTAAGCCTTATGGCTTCGTCTGCGACCGGGCTTTCGAGCCAGCGATCGACAACAGCCCCTGCCCGGCTGTCGAGCGACAGGATCGCGCGCGCCAGCGGCCTGCCGGAGCGATCGAGCATGTAGATGCCGTCGCCGTGGGCGGTTGCCGCGACCGCCTGGATATCGGAGGCAGGACGCTTGCTGAGGCTGATCGCCTCGGCGATCGCATCCGCCGTCGCCGACCAGAGCTCATCCATATCGCGCTCGATGTGGCGGGCCCTGGGTATGAACTGCGTGACGCGCCGCCGTGCCACGGCAATCGGCGTGCCGTCGATATCGAAGATAACGGCCTTTGTGACCGTCAGACCGCTATCAATTCCGAGCAGACTCGGCATTCTCATGACTCCGGATAGTGGAAAGGCCGCAGGCATGATCCGGTCCGCGAACAGACTGGCCGCTTTTGGCCCCGTCTATCCTCACCACTATCATGACCGACCCCCATCGCCCTTGGCGATGACGACGTTGATATCTTTGGACCGCATGCGGTCGATGTGGATGGCGGGCGTCTTGTCATCGACGACCACGGCATCAAACTCGCCGAGCGCCGCGAAGCTGTGCAACGCACGCCGCTCGAATTTCGTGTGATCGGCAAGCAGGATGCGCTTAACGGCGCAGTCGAACATCGCCCGTTTCGTGTCGACTATCTCAGGCGACTGATGGAAGACGATGTCGTCGGTGATCGCCGACATCGAAATGAAGGCGATATCGGCCCGCAGCCTGGTGATCTCGTTGATCGTCATGCGGCCCATGAAGGCGTTGCACCAGCTATAGTACTGGCCGCCAAGGGCCAGAAGCGTCACGTCATGCATCCCCTTGAGCGTGTTCATCAGGGTCAGCGAGTTGGTGATCGCCGTCAGCGGCACCTTGGCAGAAAGATGGGCTGCCATCTGCAGCACGGTCGTGGAGTCATCGAAGAAAATCGCCTGGCCAGGCTCAACGAACTGCATTGCCGCCGCCGCAATCGATTTCTTTTCGGCCGCCTGCCGGTTTGAACGGTAGACGTCGCTCGATTCAATAAGGCTGGTGGCGGCGGCCGTGACGATTCCGCGCGTCTTGCGGAAAAGACCGCGGCTGACGAGTTCGTCGACATCGCGATGAGCGGTCATCAGACTGATGCCGAATCTCTCCGTCAGATCCTCGATACGCATGGAGCCTTCCGTCATCACCGCCTCGGCAATCATCTGCCGGCGAGCGAGCTGGCGGGTGTGCCGGCTGTCGCTTGGCAATTCGTCCAAGAGGGATGTTCCTAAGCTTGTCTTCTGTGTCACTTTGGCCCCTGCCGCTGAATCTCGTCGATGTCGTTTTCGTACAGCGAATGCAGTGCGAAGGCAAAAAGAGGAGATGGAACAACCCTTTGCATTGCGCATGTCCTGGCCGCCTTCAGCAAACTGCCGGCGGCCGAATGGGGGCGCCGCGACCGGCGCCCCCGTTGTCATCACTGCGACAGCACGAACGGAGCGGTGTACTTGTCGACATTATCCTTGGTGATCAGAATGCAATCGAAGAGCTGCTTCTCGCTCTTGGCGCCGGTGTTGCCCGTCTTGATGACGTTGTCGGCCTGCTTGACCGCTTCCGCGGAGAAGGTCGCGACCGGCTGCAGCACGGTGTACTGCAGTTCGCCAGCCTTGATCGCGGCAACCGCATCCGGCGAACCGTCGAAACCGCCGACCTTGATCTTGGCGAGCTTGCCGGCTTCCTTCAGCGCGGCGATCGCGCCGAGCGCCATTTCGTCGTTACCGGAAATGACGCCGACGATGTCGGGATTGGCCTGCAGCATGGACTGCATCTTGTCATGGCCCTGGGTGCGGTCCCAATTGGCGACTTCCTGCGCAACCTTCTTCAGGTCCGGATACTGCGTCAGCACCGTTTCGTAACCATTGGAACGGGTTGCGGCATTGTTGTCGGAGGGGGCGCCGAGCAGCTCGGCATACTTGCCCTTGTCGCCGACGCTTTCGACCCATTGCTGCGCGCCGAGTGCGGCGCCCTGCGCATTGTTGGAAACGAGCTGAGCCTTGGCGAGACCTTCCTGGTTGATTTCAGCGTTGACCAGGACAACGGGAATGCCAGCAGCCACTGCCTTCTTCACCGCGCCGACCGAGCCGTCGGCATTGGCCGGATCGAGGATGATGGCGACAGACTTGTTCGTGATTGCCGTGTCGATCAGATTGCTTTCAGTATTGGTATCGCCTTTATGGGCGCTGACGGTCGCCGTATAGCCCAGCTTCTCGGCCGTTGCCTTGGCGATATTGCCTTCCGTCAGCCAGTATGGGTTGGCCGGATCGTTGACGATGATCGTCATCTGACCGGCGGCCCATGCCGCCCCGGTCAAAAGCGGCGCCACCGCGACAGCCGTCATAACAATGCGCAATCCCTTTTTAAACATTGGTCTCTCTCCCATTTGATGAGCTCAGATAATGCCGGCGAACCGGCGGTGCTTTCCGCAATCGGCGGGCTGTTCGAAGCAGGTCTGCCGTCGTGGACAAGTTCTGTCGCGATCGTCAGCCCGACTTGGTCCGACGTCCGTATTGGATGCTGTTCATGAGGACCGCGAGCACGATGACTGCGCCGGTAAACACGGTCTGCCAGTAGGCGGACACGCCGATGATCACGAGGCCATCGGACAGGAAGCCGATAACGAAGGCGCCGAGCATCGTGCCGCGGACGGTGCCGCGGCCGCCGGTCAGCGCCGCGCCGCCGATCACGACAGCCGCGATTGCGGTCAGTTCATAGGTCGTGCCCGCTGTCGGACCGGCGGAGGTGAGCTGCGACGACAGGACCAGGCCGGCGATCGCGGCGCAGACGCCGGAAAGAACGTAGACGATGATCTTCACCCGCTTGACCGGCACGCCCGAAAGATCGGCGGCGCGCTCATTGCCGCCGGAGGCATAGAGCCAGCGGCCGAAGGCGGTGCGGCTCAACACCAGACCGCAGATGATGGCAAGCGCCGCCAATACGATGACGCCGATCGGAATGCCTGCCAGGCGGTTGAAGCCGAGCCAGTCAAAGCCGGTATTGCCGAGTTCCGGCCGGCCGCCGAGATTGTTGTAGGTCAGGCCGTTGGTCATCAGCAGCGCGACCCCGCGCGCTACGTAGAGAACGCCGAGCGACGCCACGAAGGCTGGTACGCGCAAATAAGCGATCAGCACGCCGTTCACAGCGCCCACGACCGCGCCGAGCGCGCAGGTGATCACGACGACGGCCCAGACCGGCGGATACAGGATGACGCCGAAACTCGACAGCGTCACACCTTGCATCAGGAAGCCGGCGATGCAGCCCGCAAGGCCAAGCGTTGAACCGACGGAGAGGTCGATGCCGCCATTCAGGATCACCAGAAGCATGCCGATCGCCAGAATGCCGAAGATCGCGACATGCGAGGCCATGATCAGGAAGTTGTTGAGCGTGAAATAATAGGGCGACAGAAAGGAAAAGACTGCGACGATGACGATCAGCGCGAAGAACGCGCGGCCTTCGAGGATCAACCGGATGACATTGGTGTTCCGCCTCTGCCCGTTCGCAACCGCTTTCTTTTCAGTGACATTCGTGACTGACATAATCAGTGCTCCATAATTGCCGGCTAGTGCGCGACCACTGCTTCGCCCGAGGCGGCCATGATTTTTTCTTTGGTGACGTCGGGACCGAATTCGGCGGATATCCTGCCGCGATGCATGACGATGATGCGGTGGGCGATGCTGAGGCATTCGCCGACCTCCGAGGTCGAATAGATCACCGCCAGGCCCTGCTTGGCGCGTTCGGCCAAAAGCTTGAAGACTTCCGCCTTCGCGCCGACATCGATGCCGCGGCTCGGTTCGTCGAGCAGCATGACCTTGGGTTCGGTCGCTAGCATCTTACCGATTACAACCTTCTGCTGGTTGCCGCCCGAAAGGGAGCCGATCGCCGCCTCGCCGCCGTCCGTCTTGATATGAACCTTGCGGATCGAGTTGTTCACCAGCTCCCGCTCGCGTCCGCCGGAGGTAAGCAATCCCTTGGTGAAGGCAGCGATGCTGGCCAGCGAAAGATTGGAGCCGACCGTCATCGTTTGGACGAGGCCGTCGCGCTGGCGGTCTTCAGGCACCAGCACCAAGCCGCTGGCGATACGTCCGGCGATGTTGAGATTGCCGATATCACGACCTTCAAGCTGGACCCTGCCGCCGCTCGAGCGAAGACGTCCCGCGACGCATTCGAGCAGTTCGGTGCGCCCTGCCCCCATCAAACCGTATATGCAGACGATCTCACCGGCACGGACTTGCAGCGAAAGACGATCCACCGCGTTATAGGCAGCGCCCGAGGGGCCAGGAACCGTCAAATTCTCAAGTGCAAGCGCAACCTCGCCGATCTCATGGCCGATCGGCGGACTTCCGAGGTCGAAGTTTTCGCCGACCATATTGCGGACGATCCATTCGAGATCGATGTCCTTGCGCTCGGCATAGGCCGTCATGTTGCCGTCGCGGAGCACGACGGCATGGTGGGTGATCTGAAGCGCCTCTTCGAGATGATGCGAGATATAGACGATGGAGACGCCCCGGCTCGTCAGGTCGCGAATGACCTTGAAGAGAACCTCCACCTCGCTGGCGCTAAGCGCTGAGGTCGGCTCATCCATGATGAGGATACGCGAATTGACCGACAGAGCGCGCGCGATCTCGACGATCTGCTGCTGGCCGAGGCGCAGATCCTCGACGGGGGTCAGCGGATCGATCTCCTCTTCAAGCTCCGCCATCAGGGCGCGCGTCTGGCGTTCTTCCTCGGCAAAGTCCACGCTGCCGCTCCTGATAATCTCGCGGCCCATGAAAATATTGTCGCGGACATTGAGGTTGGGAGCGAGGCTCAATTCCTGGTGAATGATCGAGATGCCGCATTCGCGGGCATGGGTAGAGGAAGAAAACGAGACCGGCTGACCGTCGAGGACAATCTCGCCGGAACTCGGCTGGACAACGCCGGAGAGGATCTTCATCAGCGTCGATTTCCCCGCGCCGTTCTCCCCGAAGAGAGTGGTCACCTGGCCGCGATGAATGTCGAAATTGACGCCCTTCAGGGCATGGACACTGCCATAGGATTTCGCGATGTGGCGGGCGGCAAGAACGACCTCGCCGCGTGCGCCCTCATTTTGCAGCGCTGCACTCATTTGACTTCGACCTTGACCGGAGTGATCAGCCAGTTTTTCGGATTGATGAGCTTGAAGACGCCGACGACGGATGCGGTCTTGCCCGAGAGATTGTCCACGTCGAGACCCGCAAGAACGTTCTTCTTCATCTCGTTGTTTATAGCCGAACCGGCATCCTGATACTCGATCTGATTGGTGAACTGGCCGAACTCGATGGTGCCCGTGGCATCGCGCAGGTCCGTGCCGTTGACGGCCGGACCCGTCTGGACGCGGACAACGACATCGTCCGGCAATCCATCCACCTTGATCTCGTTGTAATTGGCTTTTCGGGCGCCGAAGACGCCGGTCAGCGAAACCGGCATGACCGGGCCGGTGCTCGTGGCAACGCCGTATTTGTCGCCTGCCGCCTTCTTGTCGGCCGCGATCGCATTGGCCAGATCGACGGCACCAACGGCGCGCTGCTCGACATTCGCCACCACCTTCGGGAACTCCTGGGCGCCGTAAGCCTCTGGCGAGAACGCCTGTTCGCGCACGTCATGTTTGGAGCCGATCCTTACGACGGTCGTATCGAAGCCGATCGCCGCGATGACGATCACCGCCGCCGCCACGCTCGCCCACAATGTAATTTTCGGCTTGGAGGCCGCGTTTTGAATTTGTGCACTCATATTCGAAAGACCTTCGGCGCTATCGGCCGGATTGCTCTGTTGACAAGGAAGGGAACCGCGAGCGGCGGCCGGCAATCATCGAAGCCGCTGTCGGCCTGCGCGAACGGAACGGCGCGTGCCTCGTTCACAGACGCGATCGCCTTGGCACGAAACCGGACCGTATCCTGAAACGAAATAGCTCATCGAAATTCCTCCTCGGTTGCCGGCGCTTGTCTCCCCCAATCACCTGACCTCATCATCACAGCTATGACGTTAGTTACGATAGATATATGTTATTAACGCCATCAACCATGTTATAAATTTTCCGATGTGTCAACAGCCTCTCTTGATCCTACTGGCTTCCTGGCGCATTCGCCGTCGATGAGATAGGGCCGGCAACGATAGTCATCGCGCTTGCCGCCATCGCCAGCCTTTCGGCATTCACCAATGCTCGGCTTAGTGTCCATAAATCAACAGAGGCCAAAAATACCGTTGAAAACCAATAGTTTTTAGCGTCAATTTGCTGACTGCTCAATTGACCGCATCCTGGCTGCGGCCACTTCAAGGCCAAGCCATGCAATGCCCGCCAACCAAGCGCCGCTTGGCTCGCGGGATATCCGAAACAATTGACACCATCCATTTTATATGAAAAAAATTACATTACTAGAAAAATATTACGGACGTTATGATATCTCTATGTTATAATCTGATCGAGCATTTCGGCAGCGAATGCAGTCGTTGAGATGGCGCCGCAGGCGCGGTTCAATGAAAGCGATTGGGGAGGAGCGAAGAATGGATGCGACACAAGGATTGACCGCCGTGGATGCAGGTCTTGGCGCGCCGGAGCTATTGCGCAATGCCTAGCAACGAAACGCTCATCATTGGCATCGATGCGGGAACCTCCGTCATTAAGGCCGTAGCCTTCGAGCTTTCGGGCCGGCAGATCGCGTCGGCATCGGCGCGCAATCAATATACGATGGGGGATGACGGCTCCGCTACGCAGCCGCTCGGCCGTACGTGGACGGACTGCGTCAGCGCCTTGCGCGGACTCGCCGATATGGTCAACGACCTTGCCGCGCGTGCCGCCATCATTGCCGTGACCGGCCAAGGAGACGGCACCTGGCTCGTCGGCTCCAATAACGAGCCCGTCGGCGATGCCTGGCTATGGCTCGACGCACGGGCGGCCCCGACCGTCAATCGCCTGACCAGCCATCCGGACAATCGCGCGCGTTTCGAGGCGACCGGCACCGGGCTCAACACCTGTCAGCAGGGCTCGCAGCTCGCGCATATGGACCGCTATATGCCGGAGCTTCTCGATCGCGCCGAGACGGCGCTGCATTGCAAGGATTGGCTCTACCTCAATCTCACCGGCATTCGCGCGACCGATCCGTCCGAGGCAAGCTTCACCTTCGGCAATTTCCGTACGCGTCGCTACGATTCCGTCGTCATCGACGCGCTCGGCCTCAATCACAGAACATCCCTTCTGCCCGAGATCATCGAAGGGACCGAGCTCACGCATCCGCTATCGGCCGATGCGGCAAGCGCGACCGGGCTGCTGGCCGGCACGCCCGTCTGCCTTGGCTATGTCGATATGGTCATGACGGCGCTCGGCGCGGGAGTGCGTACCGCCGGCCAGAATGCCGCTTGCTCGACGATTGGCTCGACAGGTGTGCATATGCGCGCCAAGGCGGTCTCCGATGTCCAGCTCAATGCCGAGGGCACCGGCTATGTCATCACCCTGCCGATCCCCGGCATCGTCACCCAGGTTCAGACCAATATGGGTGCGACGATCAATATCGACTGGATTTTGCAGATTGCCGCCGATCTGATGTCCGAAGCGGGCAAGCCTGTAGCCGCCTCGGATCTCATCTCCCGGATCGACGCCTGGTTCGCTCAAAGCCGTCCCGGTTCCATTCTCTACCACCCTTATGTTTCCGAGGCGGGAGAACGCGGCCCCTTCGTCAATGCCCATGCGCGGGCCGGCTTTACCGGGCTCTCCATTCGCCACGGCTTTCCGGACTTGGTTCGCGCCGTGGTCGAAGGGCTCGGCATGGCGACGCGCGATTGTTACGCGGCGATGGGCGATATGCCGCTCGAGCTGCGGATGACGGGCGGAGCGGCACGGAGCCGCGCACTGCGGCAATCGCTCTCGGCCGCCGTCAATGCGCCGGTCAGAGTCTCTGAACGCCAGGAGGCGGGAGCCGCAGGTGTTGCCATGATGGCCGCGGTCGCAATCGGCGCCTATGGGACCATGGACGACTGCATTGCCGAATGGGTGACGCCGCTGCTTGGTGAAACCGAAGCGCCCGACGCGGACGAGGCTCGCCGTTATGACCGACTATTTGCGGCCTATCTAGAGGTGCGGCAGGCGATCGCACCCGCGTGGGACAAGCTCGCTTCGCAGCCATAGGGGCATACACATCCCGCGCGCGGTCGAGACAGATGATTTTGATGCGCAAGGCATCCTAAGGAGCGTGAAATGACTGAATCCGAAATCCTCGATCTCTTCGTGATCGGCGGCGGCATCAACGGCGCCGGCATCGCGCGGGACGCAGCCGGTCGGGGTCTCTCCGTCATGCTCTGCGAGAAGGACGATCTGGCGGAAGGCACATCATCGCGATCGGGGAAGCTCGTCCACGGAGGATTGCGCTATCTTGAATATTATGAGTTTCGCCTGGTACACGAAGCCTTGATCGAGCGCGAGGTGCTGCTGAATTCCGCAAGCCACATTATCTGGCCGATGCGTTTCGTGCTGCCGCATAGCCCGACGGACCGGCCCGCCTGGCTCGTCCGCCTCGGCCTCTTCCTCTACGATCATCTGGGCGGCCGCAAGCGCTTGCCCGGCACCCGCTCCCTCGATCTCAGCCGCGATCCGGAAGGCACGCCGATCGTCGATCAATTTACCAGGGGCTTCGAATATTCCGACTGCTGGGTCGACGATGCACGGCTCGTGCTGCTGAACGCACTCGATGCGGCCGAAAAGGGCGCTCAGATATTGACGCGCACGGCCTGCATCAGCGCACGGCGCGACAATGGCAGTTGGATCGTTCAGATGCGCGACCAGCGCTCCGGCGACCTGCGCACAGTGCGGGCGCGCGTCCTTGTGAACGCCGCAGGCCCATGGGTCAATGACATCATCGGCCGCGTCGCCGGCTCTAACAGCCAACGCAAGGTCCGGCTCGTCAAAGGCAGCCATATCATCGTTCCGAAATTCTGGAGCGGGCAACATGCCTATCTGGTTCAGAATCATGACCGGCGCGTGATCTTCATCAACCCTTATGAAGGCGACATGGCCCTCATCGGCACAACTGATATTCCCTACGAAGGCCAACCGGAGGAGGTGAAGGCCGACGAGCAAGAGATGGATTATCTGATCGCCGCCGTGAACCGCTATTTCAAGGAGAAGCTGCGCCGTTCCGACGTGATCTCAAGCTTCTCCGGCGTTCGGCCGTTGTTCGACGACGGTCAGGGCAATCCTTCCGCCGTGACGCGCGACTACGTTTTCGATCTCGACGAAACCGGCGGCGCGCCGATGCTCAACGTTTTCGGCGGCAAGATCACGACGTTCCGCAAACTGTCCGAACACGCGCTGCAAAGGCTCGCCAAATTCTTCCCCAAGATGGGCGGCGATTGGACCCGTGCGGCGACATTGCCGGGCGGCGACATTCCGAACGCGGACTACACCAGCTTCGCAGACACGTTGCGCGAGGCCTATCCCTGGATGCCGCGCGTGCTCGTGAACCACTACGGCCACCTCTATGGGGCGCGGACCAAAACCATCATCGGCGACGCCACGTCACTTGCCGGCCTCGGGCGCCATTTCGGCGGCAATCTCTACGAGGCGGAGGTGCGTTATCTCGTTGCTTACGAATGGGCACAGACCGTGGACGATGTTCTCCTGCGGCGCACCAAAGAAGGCCTGCATATGACCGCGAAGGAGAAGGCGGATTTCTCGACTTGGTTCAAGAGCGAATTGGCTCTGGCCGCCTGAGACATCCGAGGAGCCGATCCCATGGCATTGACACTTTCACTCAACACCAATCCGCTTGTGAACCGCTTCGCCGAGCCGGACGATCTCATCGAGACGGTTGCGCGCGACCTCAGGATCCGCGACCTGCAATTGACGCATGAATTCATCAATCCGAGCTGGCAAGCATCGGCAATCCGACGGCTGACCCGCAGGATGCGAGCCGCGTTGGAGCGCACCGGCGTTCGCGTAACCTCGGGCATGACCGGCCCCTATGGGCGCCTCAATCATTTCGGCCATCCCGACGCCGATGTCCGGCGCTACTACGTTGACTGGTTCAAGACCTTCGCCGATATCATCGCCGATCTCGGCGGCCAGTCTGTCGGCACGCAATTCGCCATCTTCACCTACAAGGATTTCGACGATCCGGCGCAGCGGGAGAGCCTCACCCAGATCGCCATCGATTGCTGGGCTGAGGTTGCCGAGCATGCCCGTTCGGCCGGTCTTTCCTATGTGTTTTGGGAGCCGATGAGTATCGGCCGCGAATTCGGCGAGACGATCAGCGAATGCATTGCGCTTCAGGATCGCCTGACGGCCGCCGATCTCGCGGTGCCGATGTGGATGATGGCCGATATCGATCATGGCGATGTCACGTCGGCAAATCCCGACGATTATGATCCCTATGCCTGGGCGCGCGCCGTTCCCCCGGTTTCTCCGATCATCCACATCAAGCAAAGCCTGATGGACAAGGGCGGGCATCGGCCCTTCACGGCGGAATTCAACGCCAGGGGCCGTATCCAGCCCGCCCCGTTGCTGCAGGCCTTCGCCGAGGGCGGTGCGGAGGACAACGAGATTTGCCTAGAGCTGTCGTTCAAGGAGCGCGAACCCAATGATCGCCAGGTCATATCACAGATCGCTGAAAGCATCGCCTTCTGGGCGCCTCATATCGACACCGGCGCGGGCAGCCTGCGCCTCTAGTTGCAAGAACCCGGCAAGGCTTTAGGACATCAACGTTGCGGCATTACATTTGATTCTTGGTCGAGCACCGATGCCGCAACAGCAACGAAGCCTGCCGCTGGCCACCATCGAAAGGCACCGATGGCGAAAGCGCGATTTTGGGTGAAAGAATGGAAGGGGACAATCGATGGCCGATGCGGATGAGTCGCTCGCCGTGCGCGCCGCCTGGCTGCACTATGCCGGCGGACTGACACAGTCGGAGGTCGCCAAACGCCTTGGCGTGCCGTCGGTCAAGGCGCACCGCCTGATCGCACGGGCGGTCGCCGACGGCGTCGTCAAGGTGACGATCGACGGCGATATCGTCGAATGCGTGGAGCTTGAGACCCGCCTGGCGGAACGTTTCGGCCTGCAATATTGCGAGGTGGCGCCGGATCTCGGCGAAGAGGGCTTCGAGTTTCGCGCCCTCGGCCAGGCCGGCGCCGGCTTCCTGAAGCGAGAGATCGAGCGCGGCGACAACAAGGTCATAGGCCTCGGCCACGGTCGAACATTGTCATCGGCCGTGCACCATATGCCGCGGTTGAACGCCAAGGGGCTGCGGTTCGTCTCGATGCTCGGTGGCCTGTCGAGAAACTATGTGGCCAATCCCTATGACGTGATGCACCGCATCGCCGAAAAGACCGGCGCGCACGCCTATATGATGCCCGTGCCTTTTTTCGCCAATACCGGCGAGGACCGCGAAGTGATGCTTGCGCAGCGCGGCGTCAAGGAAGTGTTCGATCTCGCCAACAATGCCGACCTGAAGCTTGTTGGTCTCGGAACCGTCGATACCGACGCGCAGCTTGTCCTATCCGGGATGGTTGAGCCGCGTGAAATCGCGGAGATCGCGGCCGCAGGCGGCGTTGGCGAGATACTCGGGCATTTCTTCGATACTGACGGACACATTCTTGAGACGACGCTGACGGCGCGAACCCTGTCGGCTTCCTTGCCGCGGTCGAAGAAGGAAAGGCTGGTCGCCTTGGCCGGCGGCGTTGCGAAGGCCGAGGCCATCCGCGCGGTCCTGAAAAGCCGATGCCTCTACGGCCTGATTACCGACGAACGAACCGCCCAGGCGCTTCTGGGGCCTTCCTCGCCACATGAATTATAACAAAATAACAAAATTAATGTGGAACCATGTGATAAACGTGTTACATTCCCAGGCATTCGATCCGGAGAGAACCGGAGCACCAAGATGAAACGCGAAGAACGCCAACAATTGATCGTCAATCTGCTCGTCGAGCACAAAAGCGTCGACCTCGACGACTTGGCCGACCGCTTTGCCGTGTCCAAGATGACCATCCATCGCGATCTCGACGATCTCGAACAGTCCGGCGTCCTGCGCAAGATCCGCGGCGGCGCGACGATCGACGCGGGCATGCAGTTCGAAAGCGACTTCCGCATCCGCGAACGCCAGGGACATGAGGCCAAGGTCAGCATGGCGCGTCGTGCGCTGGAGCTTGTCGAGCCGGGCATGACGGTCATGGTCAACGACGGCTCCATGGCCGCCGTACTCGGCGAGATGCTGTTGCAGAAGCGGCCGCTGACGCTGATCACCAACAATGCCGCGATCATCGAGAGGCTGAAGAACGAAAGCGGCATCACGTTGATTGCGCTGGGTGGCATATATTCGCCGAAATTCAACGCGTTTCTGGGCGTGGTGACGGAGGAAGCGCTGTTTCGCCTCAGGGCGGATATCGCCTTCATCTCGACGCCAGCCGTTTCCGGCACCCTTGCCTATCATATGGATGACAATGTCGTACGCGCGAAGCGGGCGATGATCGCGTCCGCGAGCAAGACATGCCTGCTGGTCAACCACCAGCGCATCGGACATACCGCCCTGCATGTCATGGCCGACCTTGCCGATTTCGACACCATCATCACCGACGACACCCCCGAGCCTGCCGCCCTGAAGCAGCTCGAACGCGCCAACATCACGCTGACCATTGCCTTGAACTGGGAGACGACATGAGCGCCGCACCTCGATTCTGGATTGGAACCAGTTGGAAGATGAACAAGACGCTGGCGGAAGCCAGCAGCTATGCCGAGGCGCTGCGCGCTGCCGATGCCGATGCCGGGCGAGACCTGGCCATTCAGCGCTTCATCATCCCGCCGTTTACGGCGGTGCGCGAGGTCAAGGCCCTTCTCGCCGGCACCTCCGTCAAGGTGGGTGCGCAGAATATGCACTGGGCCGATGAGGGTGCTTGGACCGGCGAGATCTCTCCCCTCATGCTCAGGGATTGCAATCTCGATATTGTCGAGCTTGGCCACTCCGAACGCCGCGAACATTTCGGCGAGACTAATGAGACCGTCGGCCTGAAGACCGAAGCCGCCGTCCGCCACGGTCTGATCCCGCTCATCTGCATCGGCGAGACACTGGCCGACCGGGAAAGCGGTCGGGCCACGGATATTTTGAAAATTCAGGTTCTCGGCGCTTTTTCGAAGCTGTCCGAGGCGCAGAAGGGCGCACAAATCCTTCTGGCTTACGAACCTGTCTGGGCAATCGGCGAAAGGGGAATTCCCGCCTCGCCAGACTATGCCGATGCACGCCATGCCGAGATCGTATCGATCGCGCAAGATGTGCTCGGCCGCCGCGTCCCCTGCCTTTACGGGGGATCGGTCAATCCGGGGAACTGTGAAGACCTCATATCGTGCCCGAATATCGATGGGCTTTTCATCGGTCGTTCGGCCTGGAGCGCTGAAGGCTATCTCGGCATCCTCGCCCAATGCACCGCCAAACTCCAAGGAGATAGACGTTGAAGATTGCAATTGCAGGAGACAGTGCGGGCGAAGGCCTCGCAAAAATTCTCGCCGACCACCTGAAGGACCGCTACGACGTGCAGGAAGTGTCGCGCACGGACGCCGGTCCGGATCCGTTCTACGCGAACCTTGCCGATCGCGTCGCCTCGGGCGTCATCGGCGGCACCTATGACAAGGCGATCCTCGTCTGCGGCACCGGCATCGGCGTCAGCATCTCGGCCAATAAGGTCCCCGGCATCCGCGCGGCACTGACGCACGACACCTATTCGGCCGAACGTGCCGCACTTTCGAACAACGCGCAGATCATCACGATGGGCTCCCGTGTCATTGGGCCGGAACTTGCCAAGGCCATCGCCGACACCTTCCTTGCGCACACATTCGACGAAGAGGGCCGCTCGGCCGGAAACGTCAAGGCAATCAACGAAGTCGACGCGAAATATAACGCCCGCTGATCTGGGCTATGCAGACATCGCCGTGTGTCCTAGCTCTCAAAGCGACACACGGCGATAATGTGGCATTATCAGCGCCCGTCATAGCACCAATTTGCCGTTGGGGATGACAACGTCTGGTTCGTCGGTTATAAGATCCCTGCGACTCATGAGGGAGATCAGTTAGATGAGACATTTCGGCACCAATCAGCGCTGAACAGCGCCGCCGAATGCGGGCTGCTGTTCAGTCCATCCTTGTCTGACAATATGATCTCTCGTGCCCTTGGAGGGCATTCATGTTTCGTCGCTTTTTTTCCTATTATGCGCGCTACAAGACCCTGTTTTTTCTCGATTTCGGCTGCGCGGTTGTCGCTGGTCTTCTCGAACTGGGCTTTCCGCTGGCGGTCAAGCTCTTTGTCGATGAGTTGCTGCCGAGCCGTAACTGGGGTCTGATCGCCGCGACTGCCGCGCTGCTGCTGATCGTCTATGCGCTGAACACCGGCCTGATGGCCGTGGTCAACTATTGGGGTCATGCGCTTGGCATTTCGATTGAATCGGACATGCGCCGCCAGGCCTTCGACCATATCCAGAAGCTCTCGTTCCGCTATTTCGACAACAACAGGACCGGGCATCTGATCACCCACGTGACCAAGGATCTCGAAGAGGTGGGCGAAATCGCCCATCACGGACCCGAGGATGTCTTCATCGCCATCATGACCTTCATCGGCGCTTTCCTGCTGATGTTCTCGGTGCACTGGAAGCTGGCGCTGCTGACGACGATCATCGTGCCTTTCATGACCTGGCTGGTCAGCCGCTACGGCGCCAAGATGACACTGAACTGGCGCAGCCTGTTCACCAAGGTGGGTGACTTCAACATTCGCGTGCAGGAGAGCGTTGGCGGCATCCGGGTCGTCAAGGCTTTCGCCAACGAGGATTACGAAAGCCGGCTTTTTGCCCGCAACAACGAGGACTACAAGGCCACAAAGCTCAATGCCTATGCCTATATGACGGCGAGCATCGCGCTCAGCTATTTCAGCACGCGCCTCGTGCAGCTCGTGGTCATGGTGGCCGGAACTTGGTTCGTGGTGTCTGGCGAACTAACCTATGGTGGTTTCGTCAGCTTCCTGCTCCTGATCAACGTCTTCTTTCACCCGATCGACAAGATCACCTCGGTGCTCGAAATGTATCCGAAGGGCATCGCCGGCTTCAAACGTTTCCTGTCGCTGATCGATACACAGCCCGACCTTGCCGACCGGCCGAACGCGTTTGCGGTCGATCATCTCAAGGGCGATATCGTCTATAAGGATGTCAGCTTCGGCTATTCGAATCAGGGTACGATCTTCGATGCTCTGAATCTGACAATATCGGCCGGAGAGACGGTCGCTTTCGTCGGCGCTTCGGGAACAGGCAAGACAACGATCTGCTCGCTGCTGCCGCGCTTCTACGACGTGACCGGCGGCAGCATCACCATTGACGGCATCGACATCCGCGATATGACGCAGGCCTCGCTGCGCAGCCAGATCGGCATCGTGCAGCAGGACGTGTTCCTGTTCGGATCGACCATTCGCGAGAACATCGCCTATGGAAAGCTCGGCGCGACCGATCAGGACATCATGGAGGCGCTGCGCCGCGCATCGCTCGATGAATTCGTTCGTTCGCTGCCCGACGGCCTGGACACGCCGACCGGCGAACGCGGCGTGAAACTGTCGGGTGGGCAGAAGCAGCGTCTTGCCATCGCGCGCATCTTCCTCAAGAACCCGCCGATTCTCATCCTCGATGAGGCAACGTCTGCACTCGACACGGCAACCGAATTTGCCATCCAGCAGGCATTGGCGGATCTTTCGAAGGGGCGCACGACCCTGGTGGTAGCGCACCGGCTGACGACCATCCGCAACGCCGATCGCATCATTGTCATGGGGCCAGACGGCATTGTCGAGCAGGGAGCGCATGCCGAGCTGCTGGCGCGCGGCGGTAGCTATGCCAGGCTTCACAACGCTCAGTTCGATACGCTTCCATGATGTCGACGAGCACGTAAAGGTTGAGCCCGGGAGACCATCCTTCCGGGCTTAAATTTCTTCCGACAAAACGCGCAGCCTTTGTGACGGAGGTGGTCAAATCGCATGTGGACGGGTTCCAGAAAGAGCCCGTCTAGCCTACCATCAAGGTTGCTGGCACTCGGCAATTCTGCCCGAGCCAGAAACGGCCTGCGCGCCGGAAGAGAAGACAATGGATGATCTGTTCCCCGCGACCTCCATGCCCGACCGAGATTGGTGGGCGGCACTTTGGCCGCGACCGGCGGAGGTCCTGGCTGATCTCGGCATTCAGCCCGGCATGACCGTGCTCGACCTGTGTTGCGGCGATGGTTATTTCACCGCGCCGCTTGCCGGTCTCGTCGATGGCCGTGTCTATGCCCTCGATCTGGATGCGGAAATGATCGAGCAGGCAAGAATCGAGGTCGAGCGCCTCGGCGGGACTGTGCGCCAATGGATCAACGCCGATGCGCGCGAAATCGCGTCGCTTCTGCCCGAACCGGTCGATTACGTGCTGATGGCCAACACCTTTCATGGCGTGCCGGACAAGCCGGATCTGGCGCGGGCAGTCTGGCATGTCCTGCGGCCCGGAGGCTTGTTCGCGATCGTCAACTGGCATGTGATACCCAGAGAACAAACGGTCGTGCTGGATCAGCCACGTGGACCGAAGACGGACATGCGCATGTCGCCCGACGCGGTGCGAAGGATCGTCGAACCTGCCGGATTTGTCACTGCCCGCGTCGAGGAACTGCCGCCCTATCACTACGGCATCATCCTGGAGCGTGTGTAGCGGCGAAGGCCGTCCGAGAATGCCCGCGAACTCCTAATGCTTCATCATCAAGGGAAGCGTGGAATGCGATAGAAGGTGGCGCGTAATGCGGCCGAGAAGCAGCTCCATAAAATATCCGCGCTTGAACGCACCGATCAGCAGGCATGTCGCGCTCGTGGATCTGGCAAACTCGAGGATAGTTTCTCCGACCGGCCGGCCTCCGGCGCTGACCGCGACGACGTCGCCCCTAAGGCCGAGCTGATCAAGCAATTCGCTGGCCGTGCGCTGATAGTTTCCGTCCGCTCTATCGTCGATGCATAGAACGGTGATGCGATTGGCCACAGCCAGCCAGCGTCTTGCCGCAACGACGGTGCGCAGCGCATGTTTGTGCGGTTTCCAGCCGATCAGGACATGGCCCAGCAGATTGCCGGAGTAAGCCCCCGCAGGCGGCACCAGCACCAGCTTATGCTTCTTGAACAGAAGATCATAGAATGTGTCTTGCGCATCCATGTTGCCGTGACAGGGAGCGACGACAAGCGCCGTCTCATGGCATTCGGTCATCACGCAGCGCTCGATATCGCCCCGGCAATCATCCAGGAAAAGGCTCGCACGATCCGGCCGCTCCCGCTTCCAATCCTCAAAGGCATCGGCAATCCGCTCGAATCTTTGGTGCGGAGAGTTCTCGTCCATGTCCCGCAGGATCTGCAGGTCAATTTCCTCAGGCGCGGCAATCATCCTTTCGGGATCGGCCCCGATATGCGCTGCAGCCATGCTGCCATGTATGGCACCCGCGGCATCCTCGGCGAGATCCAGGCAGTTTCGGACGATGGCGGGATCGGGCAGCAAAGCGAGAACATCGGCATGGACAGTCAATTCACGCAGGGTGCCGGCCAACAGGAGACTTGTCTTTCCGAGTGGCGGTTTGGTGTCGCTTTCATGTGCGGGCGGGCCCATCATATCGGACCTCCTTCCGCGATGCTCCGTACCTCTCGTGGCACGGTTGGCGGATTCTACTCTGAGATCGAACGGCCCGCAACGCGGCAGGCATTCTCCCTTGATCCGAAGCTCAAGCCCGCGATCGCCAATGTAAACAAGCTTAACCGCACTAATGGCGCGGATGCATGCACTGCCCGTGGTCGGCCAGAACTTCGATCACCCGGCACTGGTCGATACGGCCGTGGCCGCAACCTTCGACCATCGTCTCCAGCTCGGCTTTCAGGGCCGTCAGGCTGCGTATCTTTTGTTCGACTTCGATCAGGCGGGCCTTGGCGATGGCGTCGGCGGAGGCGCAGGATTGATTTGGATCGTCCTGGAGCGCCAGAAGCGTCCTGATCGCATCGACCTCGAAGCCCAATTCGCGGGCGTGGCGAATAAAGGCCAGCCTGTGAAGGTGCGATTGCTCGTAGGAACGCTGGTTGCCCTCGCTCCGGTCCGGTTCAGCCAGAAGTCCGATGCTTTCGTAGTAGCGGATCGTCGGCACCTTCACGCCGCTTTGCCGGGCCGCTTCGCCAATCGTGATCTTTTTCATGATTTTCCTCTTGCACCTCTAGCCACTAGAGGATGTAGGAGAGATGCCACGGTTTGACAAGGAAACGGATCATGGCAGCGACAGGGGAAGCACGGTATAGGGTGAGCGGCATGGACTGCGCCTCATGCGCGGCCAAGATCGACACGGCTGTGAGACGCATGCCGGGCGTAGAGGATGTCTCCGTTTCCGTCACTGCGGGAACGATGACCGTTCGTCACGACGAGACCAGCAATCTCACCGCGATCGAAAAGAAAGTGACGGGCCTCGGCTATTCCCTCGCGCCGCTGGCTGGCAAGGCTGAGCGCGCGCTCTCCGAACATCGACATGACCATCATGACCATGATCATGATCATCATCACAATCACGATAGCCATGATCATTCATCGCACGACCACGCCGATCATGATCATCACGACCACGCCGTAAAGGAAATCGAGGGGCTGCATGGTCACGACCATACGCCCACGGATGGCCCCTGGTGGGCGAGCAGGAAGGGCCGGCTGACGATCGTATCCGGCGCGGCACTGGTCGCCGCCTATGCCATCGGCCATCTCGTGCCCTCGATTTCATCCTATGCCTTCGTTGTCGCCATGCTGGTCGGTCTCGTGCCGATCGCGCGCCGCGCCGTGATGGCGGCGCTGGCGGGCACGCCCTTCTCCATCGAGATGCTGATGACGATTGCGGCCATCGGCGCGGTGATCATCAATGCCGGTGAAGAGGCGGCGACCGTGGTCTTCCTCTTCCTCGTCGGCGAATTGCTGGAAGGTGTCGCCGCCGGAAAGGCGCGCGCAAGCATCCAATCATTGACGACCCTGGTCCCGAAAACCGCCTTGATCGAAGACAACGGCGAGACCCGCGAAGTGCAGGCCGAAAGCCTTAAGGTGGGTGCGGTCATTCTCGTGCGTCCGGGCGACCGCATCGCAGCCGACGGCACGATCGTCGAAGGCGAAAGCGCCATCGACGAAGCGCCGGTCACCGGAGAAAGCACGCCGGTACGCAAGGGCGTGGAGGCCAAGGTTTTCGCTGGCACCATCAACACGGATGCCGTGCTGCGTGTCAGAGTGACCGCGGCCGCGGCCGACAACACGATTGCCCGCGTGGTGAAGCTGGTCGAAGAGGCGCAGGAATCCAAGGCACCGACCGAACGCTTCATCGACCGCTTCTCGCGCTATTACACGCCCGGCGTGGTCGCCGTCGCGGCACTGGTCGCGGTGACGCCCCCGCTGGTGGCCGGCGCAAGCTGGCTAGAATGGATATACAAAGGCCTCGCTATCCTGCTGATCGGCTGCCCCTGCGCGCTGGTGATCTCGACGCCCGCCGCGATCGCGGCCGCCTTGTCGGCAGGCGCCCGCAGCGGCCTGCTGTTGAAAGGCGGCGCTGTTCTCGAAACAATGGGCAAGGTGACAAAGGTTGCCTTCGATAAGACGGGCACCCTGACCGAGGGCAAGCCCAAGGTGACGGACGTCCTGGGCTTCGGTCTCACCGAGGCACAGGTTCTCTCACGGGCGGCAGCTCTCGAAAACGGTTCGAGCCATCCGCTTGCTCTCGCAATTCTGGAGCGGGCGAAATCCGATGGTGCTCCGGTCCCGCCTGCGGCCGAAGCCAAGGCCTTGCCCGGCAAAGGCGTCAGCGGCCGTGTCGGAGGCGAGACCCTGTCGCTTCTCTCTCCGCAGGCGGCTCGGGAGAGTGAGCCATTGTCGGCCGAACAGGACGCCCGGATCGAAACCATGAACGACGAAGGCAAAAGCGTCTCCGTTCTCTTGGTCGACGGCAAGATCGCCGGCCTGATTGCCATGCGCGACGAACCCCGCGCCGATGCGCGCGCCGGAATCGAGGCGCTGCGGACAGCCGGCGTCGGTTCCGTCATGCTGACCGGCGACAATGCCCGCACGGCCGGTGCAATCGCGAAGGGTCTCGGGATCGAACCTCGCGCGCAGCTCCTGCCGGAAGACAAGCAGCGCATCGTGCGCGAACTGCAGGCGCAAAAACAGATCGTCGCCAAGGTCGGCGACGGCATCAACGATGCACCCGCCTTGGCGGCCGCCGACGTCGGCATCGCCATGGGCGGCGGCACCGATGTGGCGCTGGAAACGGCGGATGCCGCCGCTCTCCACGGCCGCGTCACCGATGTCGCCAACATGGTCGCGCTGTCGCGGACGACGATGAGCAACATCCGCCAGAACATCAGCATGGCGCTTGGCCTGAAAGCGGTGTTCCTGGTGACCACGATTGCCGGCATCACCGGTCTCTGGCCGGCGATCCTCGCCGATACCGGCGCGACGGTACTTGTCACTGCCAATGCGATGAGACTGTTGCGGTGGAAAGGCGTGTTCAGCGGTCGTTTGATGAGCGCGCGCTGATCCCAAATTTGCCCTGCAATGCGGCCCGGTATGCGGATTTCAAGGAATCCACAGCCGGGCCTTTGTTTTTTAACCAGTTCGGTAGTGGCCTTGCCGTTACCGCGTGTCGGGCTTGATCCCCTAGAGGGTGAGACCGCAATCCCCATGTGAAAAATAGATTGATATATAAAAAATAGATTGACCTGATAGCAGATGTCAGACCAATTTAAGGTCATGACGAAAGCAATGCTAACCCCTCTCCCGTCAATCGACCGGACGCAGCAAGTTATCGACGCGCTGTCCGACTTTATCGAGTCTTCGAAGCTCCAGGCCGGTGACCGGTTGCCGACGGAGCGCGAGCTGATGGCGGCCCTTTCGGTTGGGCGCTCGACGATCCGGGAAGTCGTCACGCATTTTCAAGCCCTGGGTGTCGTGGAAACCCGCAAGGGCAGCGGCACGTATCTGCTGAAACCCGTTTCCAAAGCAACCATCCATATGCCCTTGTCGCTCGATACCGCGCATCTGCGCGATGCGCTGCTGCAGACCCTGGAGGTTCGCCGCGGTATCGAATGCGAGGCCGGAATGGTCGCCGCCAAGAGACGCACGACCAAGGATATTGCGATCATCGAGGAGAAGCTCGATGAAATGGAGCGCGTCCATATCGCAAAGGGCACGTCCGGGCCGGAGGATCTGGCGTTTCACCTCGCCGTCTACGACGCCACGCACAATCCGCTGTTCAAGCAGCTCCTCGAACAGATGCGTGGCAGCTTCGAGCGGTTTTGGACCCACCCCTTCGACCGGCAGGATTTTGCCCGCCGGTCCTTCCCCTTTCACCGCACGCTGTTCAACGCGATCGTTGCCCAGGATCCCGAGGCGGCGCGCGCCGAAACATTGAAAATTCTCGACGTCGTCGAGGAAGACATCAAGGAAATGTCCAAATGACTGACGGGCTAGAGCCGTTCGATCTCGCTTCCCTCATCACGGCCCATGACGACGGCAACTATGCCGATGCCGTGGTGCCGCCGATTTTTCAGACATCGCTTTTCACCTTTGCCAATTACGACGACATGATCGCTTCCTATCGCGGCGAGAAGGTGCGGCCGATCTATACGCGCGGCCTCAATCCGACCGTGCGCATGTTCGAGGAAATGCTGGCAAAACTCGAAGGTGCAGAGGATGCGCTCGGCTTCGCGAGCGGCATGGCGGCGATCTCTTCGGCCGTTTTGAGCTTCGTCGAACCCGGCGATCGGATCGTCGCGGTCAAGCATGTCTATCCGGACGCTTTCCGCCTCTTCGGCACGGTGCTGAAACGCATGAAGGTCGAGGTGACCTATGTGGATGGCCGCGACGAGGAAGCCGTTGCCAAGGCACTTCCCGGCGCGAAGGTTCTCTATCTGGAAAGCCCGACGAGCTGGGTGATGGAAGCCCATGATGTCGGCGCGCTCGCCGCACTCGCCAAGAAGCATGGCGCCGTTTCCATGATCGACAACAGTTGGGCCAGCCCCTATTTCCAGCGGCCGCTGACGCTCGGCGTCGATCTCGTCATCCATTCCGCCTCCAAATATCTGGGCGGTCATAGCGATGTCGTTGCCGGCGTTGTTGCCGGCTCGAAGGCGATGATTGCGCGGCTGAAAGCCGAGGCATATCCTTATCTCGGCGGCAAGCTTTCGCCTTTCGATGCCTGGCTTTTGATCCGCGGCCTGCGCACCCTGCCGATCCGCATGAGGGCGCATGAGGCAGCCGCAATGACGATCGCCAAGCGGCTGCAGGAGCTCGATGTCGTCGAGCAGGTCTGCCATCCGGGCCTTGCCAACCGCTTGCCCGCCGGGCTCAACGGCACCTCGGGCCTGTTTTCATTCATCTTCCGCGAAGACGTCGATATCCGCGCCTTCGCCGATCACCTCAAGCTCTTCAAACTGGGTGTGAGCTGGGGTGGGCACGAAAGCCTGATCGTACCGGGCGAGGTCGTGCTTCAGCAGAAGGCACAGCCGAATTCCGCGCATACCTTTGGTATCAACCCGCGGTCCGTACGTCTCCATGTCGGTCTCGAAGGAACCGAGGCGCTGTGGAGAGATATCGAGGAAGCGATCGCCGCCGCCTCATAAGACCATCAACCCGAGAGAAACACCTAAACAGGGGGAACTGACATGAAAACACTGATCACGGCAGCACTCTTCGCCACCATGATGGCGGGTACGGCGTTTGCCGATACCACGCTGAAGCTCGTCGAAGTCATTACCAGCCCGGAACGCACCGAGACACTAAAGTCGATCGTCGCCAAGTTCGAAGCAGCCAATCCGGGCACGAAGGTCGATATCATTTCCCTGCCCTGGAACGAGGCCTTCCAGAAGTTCGCTACCATGGTTTCGGCGGGTGACACGCCGGACGTGATGGAAATGCCCGATACCTGGCTGTCGCTCTATGGCAATAACGGCATGCTCGAAAGCCTCGAACCCTATCTCGCGAAATGGGATCAGACCAAAGAGCTGACGCCGCGGGCGCTCGAACTCGGCCGCGATGTGAAGAATACGGCCTATATGCTGCCCTACGGCTTCTATCTGCGCGCCATGTTCTACAACAAGAAGATCCTGAAGGACGCCGGCATCGCCGAACCGCCGAAGACGATGGACGATTTCGTCAAGGCATCCGAAGCAATCTCCAAACTGCCCGGCAAATACGGCTACTGCATGCGCGGCGGCCCCGGCGGTCTAAACGGCTGGATGATCTTCGCGGCCTCCATGGCCGGCGACAACAAGTACTTCAAGGATGACGGCACCTCGACGATGAACAGCCCCGGCTGGGCCAAGGGCATTGAATGGATGGTCGATCTCTACAAGAAGGGTTATGCGCCAAAGGACAGCGTCAACTGGGGCTTCAATGAAGTCGTCGCCGGTTTCTATTCCGGTACCTGCGCTTTCCTCGATCAGGATCCGGATGCCTTGATTGCGATCGCCGAACGCATGAACAAGGACGACTTCGGCGTCACTCCGCTGCCGAAGGGTCCGGACGGCAAGTCCTTCCCGACGATCGGTTATGCCGGCTGGTCGATGTTCGCGACGAGCCAGAACAAGGATCTGTCCTGGAAGCTGATCGCAACCCTTGAAGGCAAGGAAGGCAATCTTGAATGGAACAAGAAGATCGGCGCCTTGCCGGCCTATACCTCGGCTGAGAAGGACCCCTTCTATGCCGGCGACCAGTTCAAGGGTTGGTTCGAGGAACTGGCCGACAAGAACACGGTTCCGACTGTCATGCCGACCTATCTCGAGGAATTCGCCTTCTTCAAGGATTCGCTCGCCATCAAGACGTCGCAGCAGGCGCTGCTCGGCGATATCTCGGCCAAGGATCTGGCTGATCAATGGGCCGATTATCTGACCAAGGCGCAGCAGAAATTCCTTGCCAAGAAATAAGATCGCCTGACCGGCGGCCGAGCGATCCGCCGCCGCTTTCCGCACATGACACAGACGGCGTCCGAACGCCGCGAATGGGAACATTGGCCGATGACCATGACCGCCGACACGCTCGACAGGCGTCACGACCGCAGGCCGTGGCTGAAGCGCTTTGCCGATGCCTCGGAGCCCTATCTCTACAGCGCTCCCGCGCTCATCCTCATTATCGCCGTCATGCTGGTGCCGCTGGTGATCGGCATTTCCTATGCGTTTCGGGATATTCAACTGCTCAATCCGTTTTCCGGCGGCTTTGTCGGCCTGGAGCATTTCCGCGATCTTTCAAAGGATGCCGCCTTCTATTGGGCACTGAAGAATACGCTCTGGTGGACTGGCGCCTCGGTGGTTTTGCAGTTCATCTTCGGGCTGATCCTTGCCCTCTTGCTGGACAAGCCGTTTTTCGGCAGGGCGATCGTCCAGGCGCTGGTTTTTCTGCCATGGGCGGTCCCCTCCTTCCTTGCCGGCCTCAACTGGTCATGGCTCTTCAATCCCGTGATCGGGCCTATCCCGCACTGGCTCTTCGGCCTCGGCCTGATGAAGGAGCCCGGCAACATTCTCTCCGATCCGCAATATGCGATGTGGGGCCCGATCGTCGCCAATGTCTGGTGGGGCATTCCCTTCTTCGCCATCACGCTGCTGGCCGCTCTCCAGGCGATCCCCAGGGATCTTTATGAAGCAGCTTCGATCGACGGTGCAGGCTGGTTCCAGCGCTTCCGCTCGATCACGCTCCCATTCCTGGCTCCGACTATTGCTATCACGGTGCTCCTGCGCACGGTCTGGATCTCAAACTTCGCCGATTTGATCGTCGTCATGACCGGCGGCGGACCTGCCGACCGCACCCAGATCGTCGCAAGCTATATCTTCACCCAGGCCTTCAAGCGGCTGGATTTCGGTTATGCCTCCGCCATTGCCCTCGTCCTGCTCCTGCTGCTGCTTGCCTATTCCATGCTGATCATCCTGCTGCGGCAGACCCTGCTGAACAAGGATTGAGCCATGAGACGATCCGTCATCCCCACCATCGCGCATCGCCTGGCAATCCTTTGTTATGTGGTTTTTGCGCTCTTCCCACTCTTCTGGCTGTTGAAGGTCTCGGTCACACCAAACGACCTGCTCTATACGGAAGGCGTGCGCATGTGGCCGTCGCGCACGACATGGGAGCACTATGCTTTCGTGCTGCAACACAGCGATTTCCCGACATTTTTTGAAAACAGCCTGATCGTCTCTGCTTCGACGGCGGTCGCGGTGACCGTCTGCGCGTCGCTCTCCGGCTACGCGCTCTCGCGCTTCACCTTCCGCGCCAAATACTGGATCGTGGCCTTGATGCTGCTGACGCAGATGTTTCCGCTGGTCATGCTGGTCGCGCCGATCTTCAAGATCCTGACGCCGCTGCATCTCACGAACAGCCTGACCGGACTTGTCATCGTGTACACGGCTTTCAACGTGCCCTTTGCCACCTTTCTGATGCAGTCCTTTTTCGACGGCATCCCGAAGGACCTCGAAGAGGCGGCGATGATCGACGGCGCGACGCAGTTCACCGCGTTCCGGCAGATCATTCTGCCGCTGACGTTGCCCGGCATTGCCGCGACGCTCGGTTTCGTCTTCACGGCCGCCTGGAGCGAGCTGCTGTTCGCGCTGATGCTCATCAACGGCAATCAGGCAGCCACCTTCCCTGTAGGCCTTCTCACCTTCGTTTCGAAGTTCTCCGTGGATTTCGGGCAGATGATGGCGGCGGGCGTCATGGCGCTTATTCCGGCCGGCCTCTTCTTCCTGCTCATTCAGCGTTATCTCGTGCAGGGCCTGACGGCCGGCGCGGTCAAGGGTTAGTCAAATGGCATCGATCGATATCCAGAACGTCAAGAAAGCCTATGGCCACGTGCAGGTGCTGCACGACATCGACCTCAGGATCAAGGATGGCGAATTCGTCGTTCTCGTCGGCCCGTCCGGCTGCGGCAAGTCGACATTGCTCAGGATGATCGCCGGCCTCGAAGACATTAGCGGCGGCGAGATCCGTATTGCGGACAACCGGGTCAACGAGCTGCATCCGAAAGACCGCGACATCGCCATGGTGTTCCAATCCTATGCGCTCTATCCCCACATGAATGTCGCCGGCAACATGAGCTACAGCCTGAAGCTCCGGAAGATCGCGAAAGACAAGATTTCGCGTGCCGTCGCGGGTGCGGCCTCGAAGCTCGGGCTTGACCCATTGCTCGAACGCCGCCCAAAGGCGCTTTCGGGCGGCCAGCGCCAACGCGTCGCCATGGGTCGCGCCATCGTGCGCCAGCCGAAGGCCTTCCTCTTCGACGAGCCGCTTTCGAACCTCGACGCGCGCCTGCGCGAACAGATGCGGGCCGAAATCAAGAAACTACATGGCGACCTGAAGGCGACCTCAATTTATGTGACGCATGATCAGATCGAGGCGATGACGCTGGCGGACCGGATTGTTGCCATGCATGGCGGCGTGGTTCAGCAGGTCGGCAGTCCGCTCGAGCTATACGACCGTCCCGCCAATCTCTTCGTTGCCGGCTTCATCGGTTCTCCGGGGATGAATTTCCTCGACGCGACCTATGAAACCGGCGGTGTTAGGCTCAAGGACGGAACGGTTGTTCCACTTTCGGCAGCGCCGAACCTGCCGGACGGCGCCAAAGTGACGCTCGGCATCCGGCCGGAGCACGTGATTTTGTCCTCGGACGACTCCGGCATCAGCGCCGATGTGGAGCTTATCGAGCCGACCGGTTTCGGCATCATTCTCCACCTTTCGCTTCATGGTCTGCCATTCAAGGTCTTCACGCTCAATCGCGATGTGCTGAAGGCGGGGCCGACGGTAAATGTGATATTCCCGCCGCAGCATCTGCATGTCTTCGATAGCGACGGAAAACGCGCGGGATAACAATGGCAGCAAATTGCCGCATTGAGCTTGCGCGCCGAACATCCTAAAGGTTGCGCGCTAGAGGGATGAGGACGGCCGTGGGGAAGAAGCACTTCTGCACAACACAGTGGATGGTGCGCATCATGTGCGCCCTCGCGCTGGTGCTTGTCGGCTTCGCCCATCAGCCGCCGATTTCCGATGCCGATGAGCTCACCCCTGCGAAGCTGGTGCAATACCGGTTGCCGGACGGGACCCTGCCGATCCTTTGCGTCACCTACAAGGGCACCGACGGTAAGGAACACAGCAAGACACATGCGCCGGGATGCGAAGCCTGCCGGATCGCCACGGCAGTCCTGCTTCCCGTGCCGCCGACGGATGTCTGCGAGCATCTTGCCTCTGCCGATCAGGATGCGCTCGCGCCAAGAGCCGAAGCTTTCCATCGCCAGCTCTATCCGCCGAACACCGGCCCCCGCGCTCCGCCCATCCTCCAGATCACTGCTTGAGCCTGCGTTGCGGCGGAAGCCGTGACGCTTGTCGTCAACGGCGGCCGGACCATGCACGAGAACTGATCGTGCCGGCTGCGGGCGGATTGCCTCCATGCTGAACATCGCGACGCGAAACGGGCTGCCTCGGTATCCCAAACGCGCGTGCACATCCGCATAAGGCTGCGACCGGAACGGTCGCCATCTCCCCGCAGATATGACTTTCCGGACCGCCAGCCGATCTTCTGAGGATTTCCATGTCTACCTTCGCCGCCGCCGAGCCCAAGGCCTCCACCTCCCATAATGTATCGCTCTATCGCGCGATCTGGCGCTGGCATTTCTTCGCCGGGCTGCTCGTCATTCCCTTCATGCTCAATCTGGCGATCACCGGATCGCTCTATCTGTTCAAGGATCAGATCGCCGATACCTTCTACGCCCATCGCAACATCGTCGCGGATACCGGATCGATGCTGACACCGCAGCAGATCGTCGATGCCGCGGTTGCCGCCGTCCCTGGCTCAGAGCCGGCATCCTATCGCGAGGCCCCATCCGGCAATCGGTCTGCAGTGGTCACGGTATCGAAGGACGGCCAATCGACGATCGTCTATGTCAATCCGCACAACGGCGAGGTGCTCGCGTCGATCGGCTCGAAACAGGAATTCAATTGGGTCGTCAAACGCATTCACAGCCTGGAATATTTCGGCAAATGGACCAACCGCATTGTCGAGATCGTCGGCGGTTTCGCACTCATGCTCGTTGTCACCGGTATCTATCTCTGGTGGCCGCGACAGCAGAGAGGCGGCGTGCTCAGCGTGCGCGGCACACCTTCGCGCCGTGTCTTCTGGCGTGATCTGCATGCCGTCACCGGAGCGATTACCGGCATCGGCATCTTCTTCCTCGCCTTTAGCGGCATGCCTTGGTCAGGCTATTGGGGCGCCAATGTCAATGCCTGGCTGACGGCCCATGATCTCGGCACTCCGGCCGCGCTTTGGGACAGTGTGCCGAAGTCGGCGAAGGTAACACAGGATATCGTCAGCCCGGCCGGCTGGGTCGTCGAGAACGCGCCCGTACCGCTGTCCGACATCGCCGCTGCGCAAGCTGCAAAGCCGATCGATCTGAACAAGGCTGTCGAGATCATGCATGGGCTGGGCATGGCGCTGGGCTCTGACCTCGCGATCCCTACCGATGAAACGGGCGTCTACACCGCCAGCCATTATCTGGGGAATCTCGGTAACGAGCGCACCGTTCACATCGACCAATATTCCGGCAAGCCGCTGGTCGACCTCTCCTTCGCCCAGTATCCGGCGCTCGGTCAAGCAATCGAATGGGGCATCAACGTCCATCAGGGCCAGGAATGGGGTTTGTTCAACCAACTCCTGATGCTGGCCACCTGCATGGCGATCATCCTTTCCTGCGTGACTGCGATCGCCATGTGGTGGAAGCGCCGGCCGGCCGGGCGTCTCGGCGTGCCGCCGATGCCGCCACAGAAGTGCGTCTATGTCGGTCTATGGCTGATCGTGATCGTCTTTGGCGCGGCCTTCCCGCTAACCGGGCTGGCCGTCGTCGTGATGTTGCTCTTCGACCAAATCGTGGTGCGCTTGGTACCGCCGCTCCGGCGCTTCTTCTCCTGATGGACGGGAACGACACGAATGGCTCAGCTTACCTGCAAATTTTCAAGAAGGATATCGATCACGGACCGGATCACAAATCGGACCATTGGCAATCCGAAGACAACATCCCGCTTATGAAACCGGCCGCACTGAACCTGCGGATCATCAACCCCAGAAGGAAAACCAGCATGCTCGAGATGAAGAAGCTCCTTTTTGTTGCAACCGCAGCCAGCATTGCATTTGCCGGCCAGGCATTCGCCCATGCCCACCTTAAGTCCGCCGTTCCCGCCGCTGACAGCACGGTGAAGCAGGCACCTTCGGAACTCGATCTTACTTTCACCGAAGGACTAAACCTCAAGTTCAGCGGGGTGAAGGTTACCGGTCCGGAGAAGATGGCGGTGAAGACTGGTGAAACCATGCTGATGAACGGGGACACCACACTGATGGTGCCGGTTACTGACAAGCTGACGGCTGGCAAGTACACTGTGGAGTGGCATGCCCTTTCAGCCGACGGCCATAAGACCGAAGGGACCTATACCTTCACCATAGCGCCATAAGCCTACCGATACGGCGGCAACTTATCTGGGCGCGCAATCCCTTCTGCTGGCCAAAAAAGTTCTGGATCGCTCACCGAGCAATTGAACTCTGGTCGGCAGGAGCGGCGCGGCCATAGACCATAAACCGCTCATCCCTAGCAATGGGATGATATGCGGAAAGCAGCGCGGCAAAACGTGCTTGACCAAGCACGTAATCGGTCCAAAGCGGCTCGTCCTGCTGGATAACGATCAGATCGTAGTTGTGGCTGGCGAACTCGGCATATTTGGTGTCCAGATAAGCATCCGACCGCTTCTGGTAGCGAGCGGCATCCGCCACCTCTCCTTTTGCTGACGCCTTCCGAGCCAGAACATACGCAAGGGCGCCGAACCAGTCGCTGTTATTGGCAGACAAAAAGCGGGCCCCGACAATCCTGGCGAGCGGATGGGCAGCGGCGATGTCGCTGCCGATGACGCCGAGCGTCGGCTCCCCCTTCGATGCCGCTTTCACTGCCGCGACGAAAGCGTCGCTCGGCTTCTCCGTCTGTAAAAACGGCAGCCATGCAAACATGACGACAATGACACAAAGAATGCCACGTCCGAGCGTTTCACGGTTGTAACGCCAGCCGGAAGACGCTGCGACCCTGCAAAGCACAGCAACAAGAGCCAGCGAGATCGCAGCGAAAGCATGGTAGGCCCAGCCCTTACCCTGATAGACCAACGGCACGACGGCGGCGAGTGACGCCAGAAGCGTCACGGCACAAAGTGGCGTAACCGGCGCTTTGGGTGCTACCATCCGGAACAGAAGGACAATCAGCAGGTAAGGAGGAGCATAGCTGAGCGCCACCCTGCCGGGATCGCCCATTTT
>NZ_JAQJCK010000040.1:0-16277 GCF_030182455.1 Rhizobium cerradonense | reverse complement strand
CATTATGAACCCGGCTTCGATGAAGGGGGCCGCAACTGGGCCCGGTTTGCCAGCCTGATCGGCACTTGTAAAATGAACAGCGTTGAACCCTACGCCTATCTGTGCGATCTCTTCGTCAGCCTCGCAAACGGCCACCTAGCAAAAGACATCGATGCCCTCATGCCCTGGGCCTACGCCGCCCGCATCAAGGCCTCACAATGAGCTCGTCAGGTACTCTTCGGTGAGCTCATTTGACGGGCCGTAGATCAACCTCAGATCACTGCAACTGAAAAATCGATGGGGCGTGGACGCCGCATACTCGGCCCCTATTGAGTCGGCGCATTGGACGCTGCTAGTCTGATAACGCCTATGTTGTCCTCGATCGCAATCTCGGTGCCGAATTCACGCGACAATCTCTGTAGACGTTCCAGGATCGCCCTCGCGAGGGGTGGAGCAGCGAGACGCGGCACACCTCGGTTGGCCAGTCTCAAAGAGGGACCAAGATCAATCGGGAAAAGTTGTATTGCAGAAAGCTGGTTGTGCTTGAATCGACTGACCGTGATGACGCTCTCATAGTAGACCGGATCTGAAAAATCCGCCGCCATCTCACTAACGGTGACTTCGGCATCTGTATCGGTGCGTGGATCCTTGTTATAGGTATCGAACATGTCAGCTCCCACTGGCGTGCGGAGATCATCCATGATGAAGTTCCCAACGCTATAGAAGATTGGTCGGCCCTTATAGATCTCAATACCTCGCAACTGATGTGGCCCGTGCACGATATATGCGTCAGCGCCAGCATCGATCATTTTGTGAGCGAATGACCGTTCGTAATCAGGGGGCTCTTGGCTCCAGTTTTCGGGCTCGTGGCCATGGTTGGTTACAATGCAAAAGTCTGCGAACTGCTTTCCTCGGCGAACGTTCTGGAGAATGCTCGCGAGGTCTTTTGGATTGACCTCGTAACTCAACGAAACACGCTCACCTAGCTTGTAATTCTTGCCCCCGAGCCTGACCTGATCTTCATCCTCAATGTCCGGCTTCGGTCCCGGCAATGCCCGGCGAATCTGCTTCAGGCTTTCGAGCATTTCTCTCGGAACGACGATACTCTCCGTCAAGCGAAGAGCGTTCAATCCCGGCCTTGCTGGTGCCTCGCCCGCGGAATCGGCCGCGCGAGATAGCGGTAAGTAAGTCGAAGCGAACGAAATCATTGCCACCCTTCCACGCCCGGTCTCCAAAAATCGGGCGGCGCTCGCCTGGGAATGGCTCTCCCCCCCGCCTGCATGAATGATTCCGCACTCATCGAGAATTCGACTCGTCTCGCGCATACCTTCAAGGCCCCAATCGAGCGCGTGGTTGTTTGCGCGGCTCAGAATATTGAATCCCATCACCTTAAGATCAGGACCAAGCTCCGGGACACTAACATGATATGCACCGCCGTATTCCGCCTGAGGACTCCCGTTGAATGATCGGATATCGAAGATGTTCATTTCCAGATTACCAAAGGTGACATCGGCGTCTCGCAGGATTTTTACGATGTCGCCAAACCCAACATCTGCACCTCTGGTCAGGGGGCGAGATACAATGAGATCCCCTACAGCAACCATCGTGAATCCGTCGGATACGTTGGTTGCTGTTGAGCCGACCGTGTCATAGGTTGCACTTGACCTTTTCTGGCAGGTGTCTTTTTCTTCACAATGGTTCGTCATAATGGTCCCTCGGCGATGGAATGTCCGATCAACAACTTTTCAGGCTGGGCGAACTAGCTTCTGGCGGAGCACCTTGTTCTCCACAAGTGTTACCTTAGCTTGCATTGATATTTCTGCGGTTGGCCAGACCGTCAAATCGATTTTTGCCGATCTACAGGCCCTCCTACCACCATTACGAGCTAACTCCATTTGAACTGTTTCTAGTCGGTCACTGTGAGGACCATTTTGGTCTGCGCTTGCGCCATGGAAGTGCCTCCTCCAAGTCACGCGCAATGCGCACCAATGTTGCCTCGTCGCCAATTCGTGCAACTAGTTGAACACCGATCGGCAACCCATTGGAGCTTTGCGCCAACGGCAGAGATACAGACGGATGTCCGGTAACGTTAAATATCCCCAGATATTGATAGAGGGCAGTATCCGCTTCGGCAAATTCCTCATATGAAAGCGTCGCGTTCGTCGTTGAATAGATACTCCCGTGTTCCGGAGGGAAGATGGGCATAGTCGGCGTCAGTAGGATATCGAAGGCATCAATCGCGCCGCTGACTTGCAGCCTTATTTTCCGAATGTTTTCCCCCAAGGTCTGCATATCAACGGGCCGGCCGCGACCAAATTCGAACTTCTTCAGATTCATCGGTTCCAATGTACCTCCGTCGATGTTCCTGGCCAGTGCACGCGCTTCGTCTTCAAGTGATCTGGTAGCCTGGGGAGCACGGCCCATCGAAATCTTGGTCTTGAGTTCTGGATCATACGGTGCGTCAATATCGACGATTATATGCCCCATCTCCTCGAGCATCGAGCCAGTTGTCTCGACTGTTGCAAAGATCTCGGGGTCCACCTCGACCGCGCCCCATTTTGTTCTTGCAATTCCGACGCGAAGATGGCGGGACGGTTGGGACAACTCATATAAATAAGAACGGTTCGGGGGACCAACAATACTCCGCGGAGCCGTCGAGAGAGGATCAGAAAAAACATCCAAAGCAGCAGCCATGTCGCGCACCGAGCGGCAAAGGATGAACTCGCGACTAAAGCCAACGGTAACACTTCCGCAACCCCGCCCATCGAAAATACGAACGGCAGAGGGGTTCAGTCCAATGACGCCGCACCAGGACGCAGGCACGCGGAGTGATCCCCCGCCATCGCTCCCATGGGCTATTGGTGTTATACCGGCGGCCACTGCGGCAGCGGATCCTGAGGACGAGCCCCCTGCGGAACGGCTCAGTTCCCAGGGGTTTCGGGTTATCCCGTACAAAGTTGATTCACTCATTCCAGAGCTTCCGAACTCAGTGAGCGTTGTTCTACCCACCGTCCTCAGACCGGACCTTCGGGCGCGGTGAAAAAAAGCGCTGTCGGACTCGGCTCGGTATCCCCTAAATAACCTGCTTCCTCGTTCCTGTAGGCGGCCTGACTCGCTAGCACCAGCATCTTTGCGAAGGAAAGGCACGCCATGAAACGGCCCGGCGGCGGCGCCTGGGACATTTTCGGCATCATCGTAAAATTCGATTATCGCATTGAGGTGCGGATTGAATCGCTCTGTCGCAATCTGGGCTAGGCGCGCCAACTCTTTAGGCGTCAACTTACCAGTCTCAACCAGCGACGCCAGACCCGTGGCGTCAAACTCAATGTACTCCCCTACATCCATTGTTCGCTCCCCGCACACCGTGAGACACTCAGGGTCATAACGGCAGAACATCTATCTGATCAAAGGGATGAATGCAACATCTGTTGCATCTTTTACTCTGAGATTCAAACGTTGCAGGTCTGGCAATGAGTAATTTCCATGGGTCGCGGGGGACTTTCGTCGCGAAAACTAGACGTGCGTCCGCTCCCTCGCGACCACTGCAACTGTTTCACCTGATGCAATCTTTCCCAAAGTGCGGCGGCAATAAACCAAGCCGGAGATCGGAGCATATTGCACCGAGGGGTCGCTTCCCCTCCAGTCAATCGAGTGTATATGGCCGATTGCCTGCCCGGCTTCCACGAGTTCCCCAATGTCCACAAGGGGTTCAAAGATGCCGCTCTGAGTTGCCTTGCTATAGTGGCGGTCGCTCAAAGCTTCAACGAGCACGCTGCGTCTCGCCCCCCTCCAAGACGGTGTTTCCAGCGCGCCCTGCATTAAGCCGAAATGCTTCATGATATTTCGAACACCGATCTTCGCGACGGCTATAGACTCTGAGGTCGGCATTCCCCCACCGCCAAGTTCGCAGCATCCGAACAGGAGACCCATTTTCTCGACGGTAGTGTCGAGCATACCTTCCGTATTGAATTCCTTAATCAGGATTCCCATTGGCGCTCTAAATGATCGCATCATCTCAATTGTGGCATGAGTACGCTGGGGATCATCTTCAAAGAAGTGGCCCATAATACTCGGAACCATAGAAGTCGTGTACCCGCCTGCATGCAGGTCTAGTGCCGCAATTACGTGGGGTAGGATTGCATTCGTAATGAAGTAAGCAATGCGTTCACTAACGGAGCCATCGCTTTTGCCAGGATAAACGCGATTTAGATCCTTTCCGTCCATTGGAGATGCCCTAGTGCCCATTTCAATGGCCGGTGGGTTAATTATCGGCATGATCACGACGCCACCATTCGACAGATCTGAAGGTTCAAGCTCTCGAGCGAGCTTGAGGAGAGCAGTGGAGCCCTCGTACTCATCCCCGTGACACCCGCCTGCAAACAAAACAAGCGGACCAGGTCCCGAACGGACAATTGTCATGGGAAGTTCGACTGGAGTTCCCTGACCCGTGGAGATAGCCAGCTTGGAGCGGTGCTTTCCAACTTGATCTGGGTTGATCCCCGTGAGCCTTTGCAGGAGAGTTAAGTCGCGCATTCTGTTTTCCTATCGCGGGCCGACGACCTCGGATAAGCAAGGTGCATCGGCGTTCATGTTACCCGTTTTCGGGCGTACCCTTCGATAATGCTGGTGATCCCCCAGAACGAGCGGCCAGAAAATTGCTACATCGGACTGGGTTGAAGCCACGCGCAGCACCGGCCGCGAAATGCCGCCGATGGCAAAGGAAGCGCCCTGCTTCTCGGGCAACGGTGTCAGGAGCTAGCGCGGGGTGTGCGAGGCGCTATTCGCGCAATAAGCGTGTCAACGCAACCATTTGGGGTGCAATAATTGGTTCACTCGCGGAAGCTGACGCGATTGGATGCGAAGCGAACCGTGCAATCAACAATTCATGATCGGGCAGAACGTACAACCGCTGCCCATGGATTCCTGCTGCTAGGAAGCCACCCATCTCCTTGGGCGCGCCCCACCACATGCTGCGATACTCGTCTGCGTTGACAGATCTAGTGAGGTCGGTGTGCTGCTGCACGTCTTGCACCACAGAAGCCGGTATCAGTTGCTTTCCGCCCCAAGCGCCCTCTCGACGCATCAACTCACCGAAGCGCGCCATGTCGCGTAATGTCGCCGACAACCCTGCCCCGGCGATCGCCGTGCCAGCGGCGTCGGTGAGGATGTATCCGTCTTCTTCGCATCCAAGAGGCGCCCAGAGGCGTTCGTGAAGCAGATCTGCGAACGCGCGGCCAGTCACTCGCTCCAGTACCCACGTCATCACTTCCGTATTGACGGTTTTATAAGCGAGTGCCTTGCCGTGCGCGCCATTCTTAGTGATGGTCTTCAAGTAGTCATATATCGTTTTTGGCCCATCGTAATTACCGGACCGAGGACGCCAACCAGAGGCGCGTGCATATTTCCACACGCTCGCATCGCTATCAGAATACTCCTCCGAGTAATTCAGCCCCGTTCGCATGTCCATAACTTGCCGCAGCGTCGCATCTTCCCACGCTGTGCCCCGAAGCTCGGGCAAATACGAAAGAATCGTATTCTGGTCATCAAGTACGCCTTCGTGGACAAACGAGGCGGCGAGAGTGCCCGCGTAAGACTTCGTGATCGAGTGGCACGCATGAGGTAGGTGTCGTTGAAGAGCACCAAAGTAGCGCTCGTAAATGATGCGGCCACGGCGGAGTACCAGAAAGCCATCCGTATACGTATCGAACAACGCGTCCGCAAAGGTTCGCACACGGCCATTCATATCGGTGAATGTCAAAGCGTCAATTGTCTCGCTCATGTCTTCATATTCCAACGGCGACGACACGCTTCCGCCCCGCCTTACGTTGAGCGTGGGCCTTAGTTCGCGCATGTGCGACAGCGACCATCGGATTTGTGGGAAATCGAGAAATGTGTCACTTTCGTAGGTGACGCACTTTTCTGCAACTGATGGCGCACCATTCATTAACCCGAGTTCTCGAGGATCGGACGCCCGCCCATCCAGGAATAATTGTCCACCAAGTTCGATACTACCCATAGAAGGTTCCTCTTGACTTCATGCAGAGTCTGGCTCAGCAGAATTCCTATGTTTCTCCTCCCGTCAGAACTTCATCAGGTGGAGGTGTGCATTTAACAGAGCACCATTTCTCCGCGGTGTTCTGCGATCTCGTCAACATTTTGCCCTGTCGGTGCCTGCCGGTGAAAAAACGGTGATAAGCAGCACGGCACAACGAAGCATCGAAGCGGTGTCCCAGGGGACTTGCCGCACGCGTTGCATCAAGTTCGCGGCGTCCGCCTGTCCGAAGGATCCTACAAGAGGTACCTTTAGGTAGATGGTGATCGCGTGATGGTCGCGCGCTGTCTCGTCAGCTTGCTTCTCCGGACTCGAGTCCAATTATTCTCGATGAAGGCTGCCGCGGCTGCTACTGCTTCCGGCATTCACCTAATGTTTGATGATTTGGCTGAGGAAGAGCTTCGTCCTGTCATGTTGGGGGTTGGTAAAGAAGTCATTCGGAGCGGCTTCTTCGACGATCTGCCCCTTGTCCATGAAGATCACCCGGTCAGCGACCGCTCGAGCGAAACTCATTTCGTGCGTCACGCAAACCATCGTCATACCATCGCGGGCGAGGCTCGTCATGGTTTCCAGCACTTCGGAAACCATTTCCGGGTCAAGGGCCGAAGTGGGCTCGTCAAATAACATAACCGCAGGTTCCATACAGAGTGACCGGGCGATCGCCACGCGCTGTTGCTGGCCGCCGGAAAGCTGAACCGGGTACTTATTTGCCTGTTCAGGGATTCGCACACGTTCAAGGAACTTCAGCGCAGTCTTCTTGGCCTTAGCTTCGGGCACGCCCTTGATCCACATCGGAGCAGCCATGCAATTCATCAGCACCGTCATGTGCGGGAATAGATTAAAGTGCTGGAATACCATCCCGACGTTCTTGCGCACCTCCTTGACGTCTCGCATCTTGTTGTAGAGCCTGATGCCAGTGACGGTGATCTCGCCTTCCTGATGTGCTTCCAGTCGATTAAAGCATCGGATTAGCGTCGACTTGCCAGAACCAGAGGGGCCACAGATGACAATGCGTTCGCCTTTGCGAACCGTGAGATTGACATCCGTCAATGCTTTAAACACACCGTACCACTTGGAGACGTTGGTTGCTTCGATGATCTTATCGGAACTCATTGTAGCCTGTAGTGGGTTTGCCGACGCTTGGTCCGAAGTTGACTGAGCGCCCTGCCGGTTAATGGTGACCTCTGAAGCCTTGCCTTTATCGAGACCGTCTCTGAGATGATGTATGGTAGCCAATGTCATCGTACCTTACTCCTTGCATAATGACGTTCGATCCTGGACTGGACCACTTCCAGGCAGACGGACAAGATCCAATAGATGACAGCAGCGGCAATCAACATTTCCAAGTGATGGAAGGTTGGCTGGCCGATCGTGCGGGCAAGAAACGTCAGTTCCCAAACACCAAGGACAGATACAAGCGAACTGTCCTTCAGCATCCCAATGAACATATTTCCCATTGGCGGGATAATCACGGGGAGCGCTTGAGGCAGGATTATCCTGCGCATAGTGAGGCCAAAGCCGAAGCCCATAGATCGGGATGCCTCCCACTGACCGCGATCAATGCTCGCGATGCCAGATCGGAAGATTTCCGTCATGTATGCTCCGACGCATAGCGACAGGGCCAAGATGCCTGATGGGACGGCGTCCATCACAATGCCCAACTGGGGCAGTCCGAGATAGATCAAGTAGATCTGCATCAGAAGCGGCATGCCACGGAAAAAGGAAGTGTAGAAGCTGGCAACACCGTAAGCAAAGCCGTTGGTAGAAAGCTTTGCTATCGCAGCTGCGATTCCGATCATCGATGAGAAGATGAGGGAAATCGCCGAGACATACAGTGTTGTAACGACACCTTGGGAAATCAAGAAGGGAAGCTTATCCCAAATGAATGGTACACTGAGATCAAAGACCTGGAAGAACCCGATGAACAAGATGAGGAGCTCGAGCCAGACTACGCCGATCTGTATCTTTATCGGCGCAAAGCCGATCAGCACCAGATTGAAACTGAACATAATCGAGATTGTGAAAGCGATCGCGAAACGCCCGTAAAAACCGCTTTCCAGCGGATTGCCTATAACCGGGCGCATAACCTCGCCCATTGTAGTGCCCGTGAGATTAATTGCCATGAAAATTGCGAGCACGACCGCGAAAATTGAGGCGATAAACCATGGCTTATGTACAAGTACTTCGGATTCAACTGTATCCGGATAAAGCATGTAAATGTCCTTCCGATGAATGGAAGACGAAGCTTGGCCGCAGCTTCACCAACTCACTTTCCCGTGGTGTAGTCCGACCCGTACCACTTCAAGGAAATCTTGGAGAGGGTGCCATCATCTCTCATGCTCTTGATGGCTTCGGCGACCTTATCGTTGAACTCCTTGTCCCCCTTAAGGATGGCGATCGCTCCGGGGGTAGCGGCAAGGGACGCTCCAATGATCTTGAGTGGATAGCCGGACTTGATGGCCTGTTTCGCACCTTGATCATCGGTCACCCAGCCGTCCAGACGGACACCGTCGCCAAGGCGAAGGTCGTCCGATGCACTGGGGGTGCCTTCGTAGCTCCTCACTTCGCCGGGCGTAAATTCATACTGCACGGGTGGAGCGCCATAGATTTCTAGCGTATGTTTAGCGTAGGATTCTTCCGAAGATCCTGCCGTGACACCGATCAGCTTGCCATTGAGATCAGCAGGCTTGGTCGCCTTGCTATCCTTATGAACCACGGCGACAGTGTTGTAGTAGATGTACACACCGGGGAAGTCGAATTTTTCCGCACGCGCTTTGGTCGGGACCATCTGACCCATGGTAAGGTCCCAGCGGCCTTCCCACTTCGCTGATGTCACGATATTCCAGTCCGGCGTAACAAATTTGATGTTAACGCCAAGGTATTTCGCCACGCCTTTAGCAACCTCAACGTCGAAGCCGTCAAGCTCGCCCTTGTCATTTACGAACGAAGCCGGCGGCCAGCCTACCGACGTCGCCACTGTCAGCGTCTTTTTGGCTAGGACGCGATCAAGTACTTCGCCAGCATGAGCCGAAACAGAACACGCGAGCGACAAAAGTGCTACCGCTGCGGTGGCGGCTAATCTTGCCAGGAATCTGTTCATACCTTGTTCCCCTTTTGCTGAGTTTCTTAGCCGGAAGCGCTACGCGCCCAAAGCTCGTTACGCGGACCAGACCACTAGGGCACTCCTGATCCAGAACAATCACTATCGCAAGGAGCGATACTATGCAACATTTGTTTTATATGATCATTGATAATTCAAACGTATCATTTGTGGAGACAGTTTCGCTTGCCAAATACTAGCGTTCGCGGGAGGCTAAAGACTTTTCTCCCGGCGCGGTTCAGACCGCACCGCGCCATCAGATCGAAGAAAGCCCTATTGTGCGCGGTGCGCTCCAATAACCGGATCCGCAGCTACTACAATCGCCAAGTTCTACCCTAGCCAACCCTGACCTGGAACTCGTTACCGACTTTCGGCCCTGCATTCGGTAAACTTTCCTCCCTATTGCCCCGTGAGGAAGAGCGCTAGGGAAGCTTTCGCCCTTGGTTCCTCGAATCCGGGGCGGGCCGTGCCACCGCCAGATCGTCCAAGGTCATCGTCCACGATCTGAACGGTCCCCCAACCTAACCGTCGAGCGCGTTCAACCAGGCTGTACTGCCGTCTTTGGGGCGGTGATCTTACTCATCATTTGCCTCCCGTTCGGCGTCGACTCCAGCTCGGCGGGCAGCTCTGCCGCCGCTTCCGTCAGCAATAGTTGCAGGAGTGTTAATACTTTCGCGCGTTGGGTGTCGCTCAGATCCATCGGCCGGGCTGTGACGAACAGATCCATTGCATGCGAAATTGCTTTCTCATGCCCTATCCCTTTGGCTTTTGCGTCGGGCAATAGGTTACGAGAGAATCAAGGAAAGCGCGCTCGTTCAACGAGCTTCGCTGCCAAAAGGCGCGGCTCGGCGACGAGCTCGATCGAACTTGCCGCAGAATCAAACATCCTTGCGAGGATTTGAAATGAACCATCATGTGCCAGTCGAATGAGCAGGTAGTGAATACCGTCGTGCTCATGGTTGCCAGTTACAAATAGGGTTTGGTCAACCAATGGGTGAAAGGGATAAGTGAACTTTGCTTCAAAAGCCAGAAACCCGGGTTTATGAACCCGGCTCGGACACCCTGTTGCAGACCGCCAAGACAAAGGAGTCGATCCTCTCGCCTCGCTGACACCAACGTTAGTTCGGATGGCCAACCGATGGAGCGCTCAAGATTTAGAGGCTCTGATGCCTTGGAACTTCGAGCAAGACGCTATCGGCTGACCGCTTGCAAAGCCAAGGCAAAGGACATTGCTGCGCAATCGACATTTGGGAATTTCCAACAGATCGCGGGACTGGCGCATGACCAATGACGCTGAACAGATTCGCCAACAGCCGCACGTCATAGTCACGTCGCCATATGATCGCTGCGTCAAGCCTTTGATCACCCGCTCGGAATGGTGTCAAGCCATCGAGCATTATGCAGAAGGCTTCACCATGACCTTGCCAAATCCCTTATTTAAGAAGCTGGCGAATCGAAAAACAACTACCCATTGCGGTCGCTTGAGTTTGGGTAAGAAGCGGTGAAAGTTTCAACTCTGGCGAATGAGACGTCTCGCCAGAATAAGGAACTCGCACGCTCGACGGAACCTGAGAGATTAGAAATGCCTCTAGATCAAGAATTTTCCCCGTCCATAATCCGGACAGCGACGCCTGCGGATGTGGATAGCCTGAGCACAGTTGGTTCAGCGGCATATGCAGCCGCTTATGGATGTCTGTGGAATAGTAGCGCGGCCTTGGCAAACCAACTCGCGACTTTTAATGCTAACGCGTTTGCAAAGCTGTTGAAGCGGGCCGATACAAGGCTATGGGTCGCGCAGCTAGATGGTTCAATTGTAGGGTTTCTCACCATGATAATTGGCTCTACGAATCCCATTACGCAAGAGGCCAGTGGTGCAGAAATATCAAGAATTTATCTCCTACCAGGGGCTCAAAGACTTGGACTAGGCAGACAACTCCTTAATTCGGCAATTGCTGAGGCGCGAAAAGAGAAGCTTGGTCATATGTGGCTCGAAGCCATAGTCTCTGTCAAATTCGCAAGGAGCGCCTATCTCAAATGGGGCTTTTCAGACCTTGGCATCATACGCTTTAACAAGTCGGTTTGTGGTGGACTGTTGGATACGATGATAATGATAAAATACCTTGAATGAAGTAATCCTCCGGCGGGCCGATTGTGGTGACAGGTGCGCGCCGCGCTTAGCAGGACGGAACCTCCCGGCCATGATCCAGTTCAAGAAATCCAACATTAGCCGCTGGAGCGGCGAACCGGCAGATTGAGCGCTATGCCTAAAACGGCATCGACCTCAGCGGTTCGAGGTTCTCCGACAAAGTCACAGCGTGCGCTATAGATGGGGTATTCGGCTTGCCCCCATCCGTATCGGGCGTGGGGTGCTGCACTTCGAGTGATGGTAAAGTGAGGTCTTGCTTTACAACTCACCCAAGCATCGGAAAGGAGTACGCATACGGCATGGACCACAGGAATTCGCATGACGCGCGTGCTATTGTTGTCTGATGGATATCGACGAAGACAAGATCGATGACGCTGTGCTGGCGCTGCATAACAGATATCGAGCCTGGAAGGGAGAGCTGGCTCGGGAAATTTGAACAGCCGGGATAAGTGGAATTTCTGCCTGAATTTGGCTTAGATGCCAGAAACAGGAGAGAGCATGACAAGACGACCGCGCCGGAACCACAGCCCGGCTTTCAAGGCGAAGGTGGCTCTTGCCGCCATCAGGGGCGAGCAGACGCTGGTGGAATTATCCCAGCAGTTCGACGTGCACGCCAATCAGATCAAACAGTGGAAAGACCAGCTCCTTGAGGGGGCCACCGGCGTTTTTGGCGATGAAGCCAAGGCGGAACCGGCGGCCCCAACCGTGGATGTCAAAACCCTGCATGCCAAGTTTGGAGAACTGACGCTGGAGAATGATTTTTTATCCGGTGCGCTCGGCAAAGCCGGACTGCTGAGCGGAAAGAAATGATCAACCGCGAGCACAAACTGTCGGTCGTCCGCCAGGCGAAGCTTCTCGGCTTCAGTCGTGGTAGCCTCTATTATCCGCCGCGTCCTGTGTCAGACGGCGATCTGACCCTGATGCGGCGGATCGACGAACTGCATCTCGATTAAACGAAGCCCCGCGGTTCAGCATGTAGTCGAACGCCTTGGCCAGATCATTGTCGCGGGAAAGCTTGGCACGTTGCTCGCGCATCCAAACGTCCATGTCTGATATCAGGGGCTTGCTATGCTGCTGACGGGTCGCTTTGCGCTCATCAGCCGTCTGGCCATTGATTTGACGTTCGATCTCGAACAGCGCATCGATCCGACGGACCATCTCGATGGCGATCGGCGAGATGACGGCAAGCGCAAAGCGTTCGACCTGCCGGTTCAACGGGATGTGTTGGCCGAACTTGTCGCACAGGATCATCGCCAGAAGGCTCGGACCTGCCCAGCCCCTGGGGATGACATGGAAAGGTGCCGGCGCCTGGCTGATCTTCTCACAGTCGCGGCAGCTGAACTTTTCGCGCACCGTCGCAGCACCGGGCATTGCGATTGCCGCGTCCGCCGCCTGTTGTACCTTCACCGGGACGAAGGCGCGTGGCTCCTCCAGTCTCTCTGCAACGCCAAACTCGCGACGCCACCGATAAACCAGTGACCGATCAACGTCGTAACGTCGCGCAACATCCGTCACTGTCGTTTCGCCGCTCAAAGTCTCTGAAACAATCGCCTCTTTGGCAGCCCGCGTAAACTTCCGCCGCCGGTACGGTCCCGGTCCGAATCTCAAGCTGATGAATAGACACGTCGTTATCCTCGTTGTTAGCAACGTGGCGATAGCGCTCACCTCAGCAAAACAACGGCATCAGTCTAACAAAACAAGGCGGTTCTCGGCGTGGGGATACAAAACGGCGTTCTTCACGGGCGACGAAACCCTTCCAGGCTCGATACCTGTCATGCAGCGTCAGCCATCGCAGCGCCAGCACAGCGTTATCGATCTTGTCTTTGTGGATATCCATCAGACAACAACAGCACGCACGTCATGCGAATTCCTGTGGTCTGCTCCGTATGCGTACGATCCGATGCGCCTAGAAAATATAGTGACGAAATGGTGCACGGCCTCAGCGGGACGAGGATGGCACAACCAATTTCACGATTCCGCCGTATCGAATGTCTGGAGCAATTGTCGGCGGTAGCTACGGTACATAAGAAGATTTACACAAATTTTACGACACAAAATTGCCGGCAATGATACGCTCATCTGAGTTTAAGCTAGCTGAAAATAGCCGGTAATCAACGTCAATTCTCGCTACATTGGAGGCCAACGCTGATGACAAAAAGAGCGCTCGTCCTTATTGAAGGGGACAGGGGTAATGGCCCACTATATATTCAAGCCGCGCGGCGTCTTGGCCTCCATCCGATTACCTTGTCGTCCGACCCAATCCGGTATGGCTATCTTGCAGCGGAAAAGGCGGAAGCAATCCATGTTGACACCGACGACCTCCATGCTTTGATCCGCGAATGTTCGCGCCTGCGTGGAAGCTATGACATTGTTGGCATCACCGGCTTTACAGCCTTAGATGAGTCACTGTATGTGACTGTGGCCAAGCTCTGTCGGTATTTCGACCTACCGGGGCCGGATCCCGCCTCGATTGAACAATGCTGCGACAAGTGCGCTCAACGACAACTCCTCGCACAGGCCAACGTTCCGATACCAGCTTATAGGGTAGCAACAAATGCCGCTGACGTAAAATACTCTGCTACGGAGATCGGCATGCCAGTGATCGTTAAGCCGGCTGCAGGAAGTGGCAGCACTGGTGTTCGATTATGCCGTGATGGCGATGAGTTGGCCGAACATACTACCTATCTGCTCGACGGAACATACATATGGCAATCGTCGCCGAAGATATTGGTTGAGGAGTTCATACTGGGGCCATACTATTGCACTGCGGCGATGGAAAATAAGGTCATAGGGATTGCGTCTGCAGCCTTCTGCCCGCCACCTTATTTCGTCTTTCGTGAGACTACTTTTCCGGCTGCACTAAGCCATGACGACTATGCGCGGATTGCTGACGTTTCTCTTAGCTCTTTGAGAGCTCTCGACCTCAGTTGGGGGCCAACGAACATTGAACTCCGGTGGACGAAGCGGGGACCGGTCGTTATTGAAGTTAATCCACGTATCGTTGGCGCGCCCGATCCTCGATTGATCCGGTTGGCTTACGGGGTCGACCTGATCAGCGAGCACATCAAACTTGTCATCGGCGCGGCATGGGATGCGCGCGCAACGCATTCGCAAATTGCGACCGCACGGAACCTTGTTCCTAATAGTGATGGCATCCTTAAATGGATCAAGGGTGCCAGCCGAGCAACTGCGATACCAGGTGTGATCGAGGTCAACTTTTACATCGAACCGAATACGCAGATTGTGAGAAAAGGTAATTACCAAGATCGAATCGGACATGTCATCGCCGCTTCTCCCAGCCATTCTGAGACTGAGGAGATCCTTCAGCATGCCGTAAATCTCATAAGATGGTCGATTACATCGTTTCCGACTGCTGGCGAACAGGAACAATCGTAGCCCTCACCTCTCCTCGAACGCAAGAAGCGCCAGATCGGCCCATTTTCTTTCGCCAATGGACATGACACGCCAAAGGCTGGCCCTGAAGCTTGCTACGTTCATTCCTTGACAATTGCAACTCAAGTGTGAATTTCCGCGCACCTTCTGTAATTGAGTGCTCTTTGGCACAAGCTGTCCACCTAAAAGAGGTGGACAGCTTGTGATGGACGAAGATCAAAAACTTGCCGTGCGGCTGTTGGTCGGAATGGGCGACGCCTTTTCGATCAATGATCGTAGGACCGCCTGTTGCGGCCTGCGTTGTGCCTTGAGCCGGGCGCATCGGTATCGAAACTTGCCGCTTACATGGAGTCAACGCGAACCTCGTTTGGAAATGGATCAAGAAACACACCCTCGCCCATCCGTTAGCGCGGTCTTCGACATCGGCGTTTATTCCGGTTGTCAGATCACTGCGGCGAGCAGCAAGTTTTACATTGAGATGCCTACCACGGATCGCGAAGGGCTGCCGCCGAGGGCGGAGAGGGTCGTTCCGGTGGCCTTTCCGGCGAGGGTGTGCTGGAACGCATAATCTCCGGCAAAGTGAAAGCCGACCGGATGAAAACCCCCTTTCCGTGGGATTGGAAGGCGCGACGCGAGGACATTGCAGATCGGGAGCGACGGGCGGCATGACACAGAACAGCCAAGGGACGACGACACGACCGAAGCTCGATGACGAGGCGTTCGAAGCCTTCGTTAGAGCACGTCGTCCCGTGTGTCACCGGTCTGGTCGATGAGCGATCTCGACGGCTATCTCACAGCTCTCATCATCGGCCAGAAGTTTATCGACCCACGTCAGTGGATCCCGGAGCTGACTGGTCCGGGGGCCCTGCTTTCTGCTACGACGTAAACTTATAAAAATGCTTGGCGTTTATGGCGCGCTGTGATTCACAGGTTTCCGAATAAGGAAGCCTTTAATGACACGTCGTCGCTACGAACTGACCGACCACGAATCGCCGTTGTTGCCCAACAAGCTACGAGGCGTTGCCCGCGTTGATGATCGGCGGGTACTGAATGGCATTTTCTGGCGGTTTCGAACGGGCTAGCCCTGGGCGGAAGTCCCGGAACGCGATGGCCCGCCGACCACCTGTTACAACCGCTTAGTCCGCTGGCGGAAAGCCGTGGTCTGGGATCGGCTTCTTGAAGCGGTATCTGAGGCCTACGATGGCGACATCGTCATGATCGACTCGACCTGTGTCCGCGTTCACCAGCACGCGGCCACGGGAAAAAAGGGGATGGAGACGATGGCGGCATGGGACGTTCCCGCGGCGGACTTATACCGCGTCCCGTTTAACTTGACTCTTTGGCCTTCCCAAAACGCGGTGAATCTGAATCTCTGGAGCAAACCGGAGGTCTGCGATGCGATCAGGGATTTCATTGCGTGAGGATTTTGACGGAGAAGGTCTGCGGCGGCTGGCGCGGCAGACGAAGGACGCCGCCCAGGCACGACGTTTGTTGGCGCTCGCGTCGATCTATGACGGAGGCTCGCGTTCCGATGCCGCCCGTCTCGGCAATGTCACGCTCCAGATCGTTCGGGACTGGGTCATGCGCTTCAACGAGCGTGGTCCCCA
>NZ_JAQJCK010000039.1:0-16727 GCF_030182455.1 Rhizobium cerradonense | reverse complement strand
TCTCAAGAGCAATCCGAATATTGCCGCCTGGAACCCGCTTTCCGTCGGTATCGCCTATGCCATGATCGACCGCATCACGCAGGACAAGGTGCCGTTGATCACCATCAACCATGGTCGCACGGATTCCACTGATGGCCGCGTTTTCCCCTATGTCTTTCCGCTGCTGCTCAATCCCTATAGCGAGACCTCGGGCATCGTGAACTACATCGCCTCGAAGCTCGGCGGTCTCGACAAGCTGAAGGGCAAGAAGATCGTCGTGCTGTATCACGGCTCGCCCTACGGCAAGGAAACGATCCCGATCTATGAACTCTTGTCGCAGAAATATGGCTTCGAACTGCAGCAGATCGAGGTGCCGCATCCCGGCAATGAGCAACAGGCGCAATGGCTGACGATCCGCCGCGCCAAGCCGGATTACGTCGTCCTGCGCGGCTGGGGTGTCATGAACCCGGTCGCCCTGAAAACCGCGGCCAAGACCGGCTTTCCTGCCGACCATATCATCGGCAATGTCTGGTCGAACTCGGAAGAGGACGTGATCCCGGCCGGCGACGCCGCGAAGGGATATACCGCCATCACGACCCAAGCCTCCGGCACGGAATATCCGATCGTCCAGGAGATCGTGAAGACGCTCTATGACAACGGCAAGGGCAATCTGGAAGACAAGAAGCGCATCGGCTCCGTCTATCATAATCTCGGTATCGTCAACGGTATCCTGAACGTCGAGGCGATCCGTATTGCCCAGGAAAAGTTCGGACATCGGACTCTGACGGGCGACGAGGTCCGCTGGGGCTTCGAGCACCTGCAGCTTGATCCGGCTCGCGTCGAGGCGCTCGGCGCCAAGGGCCTGTTCCATTCCATAAACGTCACCTGGGACAATCACGAGGGCAACGGCTACGTGACCTTCCAGCAGTGGGACGGCAAGAAGTGGAACGTCGTCTCCGATTGGATTGCGCCGGACTGGGCACTGCTCCGGCCGATCATCGAGAAATCCTCGGAAGCCTACGCCAAGGAAAAGGGCATCAAGTTGCGCACGTCCGAAGACGCACAGGCCGTGACGAACTGAGCCCGGTGGCTGGGCATCGGCAGCGCGGTCCTGCTGCTGTCTGCCGGTGCCCGGCTCGCATACGAAACCACACTGAGATTGGGTGGACCATGGCTGGAAAAGACGTTCTGCTGAGCGTGGACGGGATCAAAGCGACCTACAATGGAGCAATCACGGCGCTTCACGGTGTCAGCTTCACACTGCGCCGCGGCGAGATTCTGGCGCTGCTGGGTGCCAATGGCGCCGGCAAGACGACGACGCTCAAGGCGATTTCGAACCTGCTTCCAGCCGAGCGCGGCGAGATTACCGCCGGCGGCGTCCTGTACGAGGGCCGCGACGTCACCACTGCAACGCCGGCCGAATTGGTGCGCGCCGGCCTCGTGCAGGTCCTTGAGGGCCGGCATTGCTTCCGCAATTTGACCATCGAGGAAAATCTCGTTTCCGGCGGCCTTGGACGGAGCGGCTCGCGCTCCGAGATCGCCGCCGATCTGGAGAGAATATACACGATTTTTCCCCGACTAAAGGAGAAGCGCCGCGCGCTGGCCGGTCTTACCTCGGGCGGTGAACAGCAAATGGCGGCGATCGGCCGTGCGCTGATGTCGCGTCCAAAGCTTTTGGTGCTCGACGAACCGTCCATGGGGCTGGCGCCGATCGTCGTGCAGGACATTTTCCGGACGTTGCGGCGGCTGAATGTTGAAGGCGGTCTTTCCATTCTCGTTGCCGAACAGAATTCGGCGATCGCCCTGCGTTATGCCGACCGCGCGACAGTCCTCGAAAACGGCGCTGCAGTGCTTTCGGGAGATGCGGCCGAGTTGCGCGGACGCGACGACGTCAAGGCATTTTATCTCGGTCAGAAATCCACACCGGCATCCATACCCGCCACAACAAGCCTCCCACAGGCCTGATCGGCCGCCATCGTCAACCAGGAGAATCCATCATGACGCTCTCACAGGTCAATACCGAAAATGCCGTCAAGGCTGTGCCGGCGGTTCCTCGTCCGGCTGAGCCCGCCCATGTCATCAAGGACGATGCCGAGGCAATCGCTGTTGCCCGCCGGCTTGCGGCCGAATTCGTGAAGGACTCCGCCAAGCGCGATCGCGAACGCATTTGGCCCGTCGCCGAGTTGGATGCCTTTTCGCAAAGCGGCCTATGGTCGATCAATGTGCCAAAGGCCTTCGGCGGCCCGGAGGTTTCGTACGCCACGCTTGCAAAGGTCATCGAAATCATATCGGCGGCGGATTCATCGATCGGTCAGATCGCCCAGAACCATCTGGGGGTCGTCGCTGCCATCCGGACTGTATCGGATGTCGCCCAGCAGAAACTCCTGTTTGCCGAGGTGCTGAAAGGCACCCGTTTCGGCAACGCTTTTTCGGAATTCGGTTCCAAACGGGCGGTCGATTTCGAAACGCGCTTCAGCGATGCCGGCGACCACGTTGTCGTCAACGGGCGCAAGTTCTATTCCTCCGGCGCTCTGCTCGCGCATCTTGTGCCGATCGTCGCGCTCGATGACGAAGGGCGGGCCTGGTATGCGATTGCCGAGCGGGATGCGCGGGGGCTCACCGTCATCGATGACTGGTCCTCGTTCGGGCAGCGCACGACGCTGTCCGGCACCGTGCTGCTCGACAACGTCAAGGTGCCGAAGACCCATCTCGTGCCTGGATACAAGGGCTATGAAGTGCCGAGCGCAGATGGTGCGATCTTCCAGATCATCCAGGTTGCCGTCGACACCGGTATCGCACAGGCCGCCATTGACGAGACGGTCGCCTTCGTGCGCACCAAGAGCCGGGCATGGGTGGATAGCGGCCAGGATCATGCCTGGGAGGATCCCTATACAATCCAGGCCGTCGGCGACCTGACGCTGCGCCTGCATGCCGCGCAAGCGCTTTTGGAAAAAGCCGGCTATGCAATCGACCGCGCCGTACTGAACCCCAATGCGGAGACGGTCGCCGAAGCGCAGATCGTCACGGCCGAGGCCAAGATCCTATCGACCGAAATCGCGATTGCTGCGACCAACAAGCTGTTCGAACTCGCAGGCACTCGCTCAACACTCGCCGAGCACAACCTCGATCGCCATTGGCGCAATGCGCGCACCCATACGCTCCATGACCCCGTGCGCTGGAAATACGCCATTCTTGGAAGATATTTCCTGAATGGCGAAAATCCCCCGCTGCATGCGTGGAGTTGACGATCCGCAAAAGTCTCTTGCGCCGTCACGGCGTGAGAGACCTCAAGGTTCGTGGCAAAGTGAACCAAATGCGGCCTCTGCCAAACATATGTCGGAGGCGTTGACGAATAAGCCAATATGATCTGCATTATCAAAAGCCGGAGCAGCCGATGGCGCGCATGGATTCGTCTTCGCGCCGCATTTACCTCCTGGCGGCTTTGACGAATTCGTCGGAAAGGTCGTGCCGCTTTTGCAGGAGCGGGGCGTGTATCCGCACCGAAGGCGGAGAAGAGACGCTCCATGCCAACCTCGGCTTGCCTAAACAGTTGCCGGCGGCTGCCCCGTCAGGCTTGGCGGCGGTGATATGAATGATGACGGCCGCCGGCTGTTGCGAGATCGCCAGCGCTTTCGCTGCGACATCCGGCCCTTCGACACGAAAGGCTCTCCTTTTTAAGGGGGTACTTTGGTCAGGCGGCCGGTTCAACCGACAGTCGCTGTCGTGAGTCGGTTCAGAGATTGCTCATCTCGCCATCGAAACCGATTTTTATTGACACTTACCGGCCCCGCCACTGAGGTTCTAGCGCATTTGGCGCCACAGTTGACGATTTGGCACGGTTCTTGAGTCTCGCTTTGGGATCGATCACGGTGACAAGCGCATTGTCCCTTCCGAACCTCTCGCCGGCTCAAGACTCCACCTAGGAACCGCACGATGCAAAACTCGGCCATGAACACGGAATATCCAGCCATCTCAAACCGCGAAAAAGCATGCCTCGCATGGACTGCGAAAGGTAAATCATCGTGGGCGATCGGGAAGACATTGAGCATATCGGAGCACACGGCAAATTTTCATCTTAGGAATGCCATGCGAAAGCTAAACTGCAGCAGCAGAATGGCTGCTGCATTGAAAGCTGTTGAGCTCGGAATCATTGGATGGCATTAGGAATCTGTAATTCGCATCGGGAAGTGCAGGACTAACCGGAATTCGAGTAGAGGGTCGATGAACGAGAAATATCTTCCCATCGCACCAGCAGGTCAGAAGCTCAGAACGCAGGCGGAGCTCGCCTTAAACCCCCTCCGGCGGGGGGCGGGTATATTAACTTCTGCCTTATCGAATCGAGAAATGGGCAGGTCTCCCCGACTTATGAAACTATCTTGCGGCTATCAAGTTGGGCTTGAGGTCAATATTGCTGAACTCGTTCGAAGCTAAATAAGAGATCTTGCGCGGGGGGCGGATCACTGTCACGGGAAGCGGTTCAGGTATGCGAAAAGAACACGCCGGTACGCATGCGAGATGCTCGCCTCGGATCTGGCGACGAAGCAGTTCACTCCCTTTGTCATAAGACTGAGGCGGGTATGGATGCGCCCGAGCTTCTCTAGCGAGGGTGACGGCTCGGAGGAACAATCCCGCCCACTCCTCGGAATTCTCGTGCTTGCACCGTGTCCAGTCGTCATTTGAGGCCGCCATGGGCAAGACCTGCAACGAGATAACGCTGCAGGAAGAGTGCCACCAGATAGACTGGTGCGATGCCCGCGAGAGAAGCAGCCGCCATCTGTCCGAAATTGACCAGCCGATCCCCCTGGAAGAGCGAGATGCCGACGGGAAGCGTGCGCGTCTCGTCGGAAAAGGTGAAGGCGGAGGCAAAGAGGAACTCGTTATAGGCGAGGACCGAGACAATGATCAGCGTCGCCACGATGCCTGGCACAATGATCGGCACGACGATATGGACAAGGATCCGGAAGGGGCCGGCTCCGTCGACTGCTGCCGCCTGTTCAATCTCCAGCGGCATGCGCCGGAGAAAAGGCGTGAGAAGCCAGAAGGCGACGGGAATATTGGCAAAGCCGTAGAGCATCACAAGTCCGGCATGCGTGTTGAGGAGCCCGGTTGCCTTGAGAAGATAGAACAGGGGAATCAGAGCCACGATCGGTGGCGCCATGTAGCTCGACAGAGTGAGATCACCGAGCCACTTGCCACCGATGCCGAGTCGCAGCACGGCGTAGGCGGCGGGGAGGGTGAGCAGCAACGTCAGGGCGCCGGCGAGCAGCGATACGGCAACGGAGTTGGCTATGAATCCTGAAAGACAGGCAGCCTCGAAGGCGGCCGGCCAATTGTCGAGCGTCGGGCTTGTCGGCAGGAAGTGCCCGCTCAGCACGTCGTCTTTGGTCTTGAAAGAAACCGAGATGAGATACGCGATCGGCAGAGTGAAGAAGATGAAGATCGGCGCGGTCGCGGCAACGAGCAGAATGTCGGAGCGGTTGATCTTCATGCGTCTTTCCTCTCGAGATGCTGGTGAATGCGGATGACGGGCCAGAGCACTGCGCCAATTACCAGACTATAGATCAGGGTCTCGGCGGCGGCGCGGGCGACATCGAACTGTTCCAATGCGCGGCGATAGATGGAGAAGCCGGTCGTCGTAGTGGCAAAGCCCGGACCGCCGAACGTCAGGACATAGACGAGGTCGAAGACCTTGAAGGAGAGAATGAGCTTCAGGAGATAGATTGAGGAGAGCGGCGCCGCCACGAGCGGAAGCGTGATGTGCCAGAAGCGTTGCAGAGGTGATGCTCCATCAATGATCGATGCCTCGTGGACGCCTTCGGGAATGGTCGAAAGGGCGGCGAAGCTAAGGATGACGACGAAGGGCGTCCATTGCCAGACATCGGCAACCGCGATCGCGAACCAGGCAAAGACAGGATCGCCCAGGAAGCTTACGGGCGCGTCGACAATGCCAAGGTTCAGGAGCACCCCGTTCAGGAGCCCTCCGGCCGGCGCGAGGATCAACTTCCATGCGACTCCCACCATCACCGGCGGCGTCATGAGCGGCAGCAGGATCAGGCTTACCAGGAACCGTCCGGCCTTCAGGAGCTGGCTGAAGAGCAAGGCGATCAAAAAGCCGATAGCCAGCTGGGTACTCGCCGTGATGAAAGCATAGGCGATGCTCTTGGTCAGAGAGGTCACAAACAGCGGATCCTGGAGGACGTCCCGCACATGTCGCAATCCGACAAAGCTGCGGAAGGGTTTCCCGAGCGTGCTTTTGCTGAGCGCAAGGGCCACCAGGAAGAGTGTGGGATAGACCAGGGTCGAGGCGAGCCCGAGCAAGATCGGAGAGATCCACAGCCAACCGATGACCCGGTGTGCCGAAATACCGTGATCTGCCGTCGTTGAGGCGGCGCGTCTTCGAGCGGGGGGGAAATCGATCGCAGTCATGTCATCGTGCCTGTGGTCTTCGTCGTTCTTCTCTGGAAAGGCGTGCCCCCTCGGCCGCGAGCCACGCCTTTGGGACTGGTGTACGACGTCCGCAGGTGGGCCGGGGCTCAATGATCAGCCATTGGCTTCGATGATGTTCGTCCAGGACTTATGGGCATCGGCGATCGCCTGTTCGGCACTTTTGGTCCCGGCAAGGGCGAGGGAGAGTTCATCGGTCAGCGCGTTTTCCAGCTTCGGGGCATAAACGGCCGTGGGCCAGGCGAGGCTGTTTTCAAGTGCACCGTCTGCCAGCAGCGGCTGGACGAGCGGCTGGAAGGCCTTGAACTTTTCGGAGTTAAGGCCGGAGTGACGGTCGGGATCGATACCGGAGCCGGTCAGCGTGAGCAGTTGTTCGTGGTAGCCCTTGCTGGTCGCGAGCTTGATCAGTTCCCAGGCGGCGTCCTTGTTCTTCGACCCGCTGGTGATTGCGAAGCCGAAACCGGCGTTGAAGGCAAGACGCGGTGTCTTGTTGGCGCCACCGACTGGAATGCGGGTGACGCCCCACTTGTCGACGATCTTCGAGCCCTTGGGATCCTGGACGTAGCCGCCGAGGTCAGTCCAAAAGTCGATCTGGGCGGCCTTACCGCTGAGGAAGGCGGGTAGACCTTCCTCGAAGCGCGTCTCGAGCGGCGTCGGCAATGCATGCGGTGCGGATGCGAGGAGCGACTTCAGCGCCTCCACGGCTTCGGCGCTGTCGAGGGCCGAGGTGCCGTCTGCTTTCAGGAAGTTGCCGCCAAAGCCGGTGAGGCGGTTGGCATAGGTCGACAGGATGATCACCGGGATCTTCGCGCCCAGGACTGCAGCACCGTAGATACCGTTCTTGGATTCCGCGTCGGTGATGATCTTGGCGTTTTCATTGTATTCGTCCCAGGTCGTTGCTGGCTTGAGGCCATAACGATCGAAGAGTTCCTTGTTGTAGAACAGAAGGTGGCTGTCGCCGTCATAAGGCAGGCCATAGCGACGGCCTTCATGCAGCGTGTACTGGTCATAGATCGTCTGGATGAAGTCGTCGGGTTGGATTTCCGCCTTGTCTTTCTCGATCAAGTCAGTGACGTCCTCGATCACGCCGTCCTCGGCCAACTGGCCCTTGTAGGTATAGAAATAGTCGATGACGTCGAATTCACCGGCTCCAGATTGAAAGTCGAGGGTCGCCTTGACGCTGACCTGGTCGTAGGGAACGGCGGTTACGTTGACCCTCGCACCCGTAAGCTTCTCGAAATCCTCGGAGATCTTCTTGCCTGTGACGACATGCGGCTGAATGATCAGGAGATTGAGGGTGTGTCCGGCGAACCGATTGCCTGCGGCCAGGGCGGAGGACAAGACGCCCGATGAGAGAAGAGGAAGCGCTCCTGATGCCAGCATGGTCTTCAAGACCGTGCGGCGGCGATATGCTTGGTCGATGATGGGGTCGGACATGAATTGATCCTCGGTTGCGATGGTGCGGGCCGCAGGAATGACCACGGAGCGGTATTCCGTGTGGCACCCGCGTCGGCCTTTGGGGGATCATTCGCCAGATAACTCCTGCCGTTAACCAACAGGAATTTAAAGTACACAAAAAACATAGAATTTCTTTTCGGGCGCGACGCTTCGAGCGGCTAGAGCCGAAGTGGCGACGCACGAGCGGATGCTGTCAAATAAGGCCGATCAGCGCGATAACCGAGACGAGAGCCATTCACTGCCCATCAAACTCCGAGAAAAAAATTGCACGAAATAGTCTATAAAAAACATATAATAACTGTTAAATATGTGCAGTGTCTGGATGCTTCGGGGCCAAGCCTGAAATTCGGATGGGATCGAGGAATGACCAAGCAGATACATTTCAACGCCTTCGACATGAACTGCGTGGGTCACCAGTCGCCCGGGCTTTGGGCGCATCCCCGGGACAGATCCTGGAAATACAAGGATCTGGACTACTGGCAAGGTCTTGCGAGGACGCTCGAAAAGGGGGTCTTCGATGGCATCTTCATCGCTGACGTGATCGGCTACTACGACGTCTACAAGGGCAACAACTACCACGCCATCCAACAGGCGGCGCAGATTCCGGTTAATGATCCGATCCAACTCGCGGTCCCGATTGCGCTAGCCACCGAACATCTCGGCATCGGCATCACCGCCTCGATCTCGTTTGAGCACCCCTATCCCTTCGCACGGCGTCTGGCCACCGCCGACCACCTGACAAAGGGGCGCGTCGGCTGGAATATCGTGACCTCCTATCTGGAGAGCGGTGCCAAGAACATTGGACAAGGCGGATTGCGTGCGCATGATAACCGCTACGAAGTGGCGAGCGAATATCTCGAGGTCATCTACAAGCTCCTTGAGGGTTCCTGGGAAGAAGGTGCCGTACTGCGCGACCGCGAGAAACGCATCTTTACCGATCCGTCGAAGGTGCACGAGATCGGCCATAAGGGCCGCTTCTTCGAAGTGCCGGGCTACGCCCTGACCGAGCCGTCGCCGCAGCGTACCCCGGTGCTCTATCAGGCCGGTGCTTCCGGGCCGGGCAAGCAATTCGCGGCGGAGCATGCAGAATGCGTCTTCGTTGCGGCACAGACCAGGACCATTCTGAAGAACTATGTGCGTGATGTCCGGCTGCGGGCGGCGACCGTCGGGCGCGATGCGTCGAAGTTCCGCATCTACAATCTGATGACCGTCATCGTGGACGAAACCGACGAGAAGGCGCGCGCCAAATTCCGCGACTATCTCGATTACGTTTCCTATGATGGCTCGCTGGTTTTCATGTCCGGCTGGACAGGCGTCGACTTTTCGCGCTACGCACCGGACGACCTCGTGCGCAAGGTCGAGACCAACGCCATCCACTCGGCGATCGAGAGCCTTTCGGAAGGCGATCCGAATAAGCGCTGGACGATCAGGGAGCTCGCCGAATGGGGCGGTATCGGCGGTATGGGACCGGTGGTCGTGGGATCGCCCTCCACCATAGCCGACGAGCTGCAGGCCTGGGTTGAGGAGACCGACGTTGACGGCTTCAACCTCGCCTATGCCGTAACTCCCGAGACCTTTGAGGATATCGTCGGCTATCTGGTGCCGGAACTACAGAAGCGCGGGGTCTATCCGACCGGCTATCGCCCCGGAACGCTGCGGGAGAAGCTGTTCGGCGAGGGACCCCATTTGCCCAAGGCCCATCCGGCCGACCGTTACCGCGACATCGAATCCTTCAAACGCAACCAGGCAATTACGCTGGCCAATGCCAGCTGAGGTCCTTAACCGACGAGGTTTTTCCTTATGGGAAGCATCACCGAGACCAAGATTGATCACAGCGTCCATCCGCGCGTCAATTCAACAGACCCATTGTCGCCCCGTCCGCGCCCGGTCAAGCCGGCGCATGTGATCAGGAGCGAAGAGGAGGCTATCCAGATAGCCGAGAAGCTGGCCGCGAGCTTCAAGGTCGGGGCGGCGCTGCGTGACCGGGAGGGACTGCTTCCGATCGCCGAGCTCGACGCGTATTCGCAAAGCGGTCTCTGGAGCATCAACGTGCCGAAAGCTTATGGCGGTCCGGAAGTCTCCTATGCCACGCTCGCAAAGGTGATCGCCATCATCGCTGCGGCCGATCCGGCCATCGCGCAGATCACTCAGAACCATCTGGCGATCGTCGCGACCGTCGATCTCGACGGCACGGAAGGGCAGAAGAAACTGTTCTTCGGCTGGGCGCTCGAAGGGATCCGTTACGGCAACGCCTTCTCCGAACTGAAGAGCAAGACCGTCGCCGATTTCGAGACCAAGGTCGTTCATGATGGCGACGACGTGGTCGTCAACGGAGAGAAATTCTACACGACTGGCGCGCTCCTTGCCCATATCGTGCCGATCGTCGGCGTCGACGAGACTGGCCAGGGCTATCTCGTCTTTGCCGACCGCGACGCCCCCGGTCTCACCGTCACCAACAACTGGTCGAGCTTCGGTCAGCGCACCACCGCGTCGGGTTCGGTTAAGATCGAAAACGTGCGCGTGCCTAAGGCTCGGGCGCTGAAGGTCACCTCTTTCGACCATCCGACAGTCGGCGGCCCTGTCTCGCAGATCATCCAGTCGGCGATCGATGTCGGCATCGCCCGGGGCACGATCGACGATACGATCGAGTTCGTCAGCAAGTATAGCCGGCCTTGGATCGACAGCGGCAAGGCGACCGCCGGCGAAGACCTCTTCACCATTGCCCAGATCGGCGACCTGAAGATCAAGCTGCATGCGGCCGAAGCGCTGCTAGAGATCGCCGGGCACGCCATCGATGTGGCGCGCGCCAATCCGACGCTGGAGACGGTCTCGGAAGCAACGATCAAGACAGGCGAGTCCAAGGTTCTGACGACGGAGATTGCGATCCTGTCAACGAACAAGCTGTTCGAACTTGCAGGAACCCGCTCGACCCTCGCCGAGCACGGACTTGACCGCCACTGGCGCAATGCCCGCGTCCATACGCTGCATGATCCAGTGCGCTGGAAGTTCTACCATGTCGGCAATTATTATCTGAACCGCGTCCACCCGCCGCGCCACGCCTGGAACTGACCCCAAGATGAGCACAAATGATCGCAAGCTGCACCGGGATGCAGCGCTCACCGCCGGCCGTCCCGCGCCGCGCATAGCCGCGCGCGGGGGCCTGGCCCATGTCATCCGCGATGATGCGGAGGCCATCCAGATCGCGACGGACCTTGCGCTTGAATTCGCGGTCGGTGCCGCTCAGCGCGACCGCGAACGACGCCTTCCGCTTGCGGAGATCGACCGCTTCTCGCAAAGCGGTCTCTGGGCAATCACCATCCCGAAGGAATATGGCGGCGCCGGCGTCTCTGCGGTGACGCTGGCCGAGGTCACCGCCATCATCTCGGCTGCGGACTCTTCAATCGGGCAGATCCCGCAAAATCATTTCTACATGGTAGAGGCGCTGCGACTGACCGGCAGCGAGGAGCAGAAGCAGCACTATTTCCGGGGCGTGCTGCAGGGTGACCGTCTTGGCAACGCCTTCACAGAGATCGGCACGAAGACGCCGGTCGACTTTAAGACGCATTTCGCCGAGCGCGACGGAAAACTCTATCTGAACGGCCAGAAGTTTTACGCGACCGGCTCACTGTTCGCCCATATCGTCGTCGCTGTGGCGAAGGGACCGAATGGCCGCGTCCATTTGGTCTTCATGGACCGGGCTGCTCCGGGGCTCGGCTTCGTCGACGACTGGTCGTCCTTCGGGCAGCGTTCGACAGGGAGCGGGACCGTCACCTTCGACGACGTCGAGGTGGCGCCGTTTCAGATCGTTGACCATGATGGAAGCTTCGAACAGCCGACGCCGATGGGTCCTTTTGCGCAGATAATCCATGCTGCTGTGCAAGTCGGCATCGCGCGCGGGGCGCTCGCGGAGACGATTTCCTACGTTCGTGCCCATGCACGGCCATTTTTTGAACTGACGATCGAGCACGGTTATGAGGATCCGCACACCATACATGGCGTCGGCGACGTCGCGATCAGAGTGCATGCGGCCGACGCGCTGCTCAAAAGGGCGGGGCGGATCATCGACCGCGCCATCGCAGAACCGACGGCGGCGAGCGTAGCGCAGGCATCCGTTGCTGTCGCGGAGGTTAAGGCGCTCGGGACGGAAGTGGCACAGCTTGCCGCCACCAAGCTTATCGAGTTCGGTGGTGCGCGCTCGACGCTCGAAGGCTATGGGCTCGACCGCTTTTGGCGTAATGCCCGCACGCATTCCCTGCATGATCCGGTGCGCTGGAAATATCACCATATCGGAAACTTCTATCTGAATGGCATCCTGCCCCCGCGGCATGGCGCCCTCTGATTTTCAGATTACCTATCGAATTCTGTGGAGATCCGAATGAGATCGCCTTGGCGCTCTGATATCGGTGACGGGTCTGGCCTATGGTACAAACGACCCTGCGCACCGGATAAACGTCTCCGCAGGTAAGATGACACTCTTTCCGGAGCGACCCGACGATTTCCTGAACTGCTCGCAGAGTGTTCGACCGAGGTTGCCGACGAAAGACTGATCGGTCGAGATGGCCTGCCTTATCCCTGGCGTTCCGTTTTCGGTGACTATGTGGCTGCCCGACTGCGCCCCTTGATCGCAGAGGGTCGGATCGTGCACTGCCGAGCCACAATCCAGACAGTTGGCCGAGACGGTCAGGAATATCGCTTGCAGGCTGCCGACTGATCCGAGATTCGAGCCGATTTCCTGGTCCTTGCCGTCAGCCATCCGCCGCCGGCTTTGCCCACGTCCTCGTGCCGTTGCGCGGAGACGGCAAACTCGTCATGGATGTCACGGTCGCTGGTGCGCTGGCCCCATCGCGGCGACCGACCATGTGCTGATTATCGGGAACGGACGGACCGGGCAGACGTCGTGGCATCGCTGAAGCGTCGCGGACGTTATGGCCACATCATCCATCTCTCGGCGCGGTCTTCGTTCGCGCGGGCACAGCCGGCCGGACAGGAGGCGCTGGGCGATCTCGTGACGGAACCCGCAATGACGGCGAGCCGCCTCTTGCGGCACGTGCGCACAGCGGACAGGAAGGCTGAGGCCAAGGGACTGTCCTGGCACTGTGTGCTCGATGCTGTTCGCTTGCAGGGACAAGAAGTGTGGGCCGCTTTGCCGATGGCCGAACGCCGGCCGATCGCCCGCCATGTCAGGCCGTTCTGGGACGTCCACCGCTTCCGCATCCGCCGCAGGTGGAGGATGTCATCAATGATGAGCTCTCCAGCGGCAAACTTGAGATCCTCGCCGCTTCAGTAGCGGCGGTTGAGAGAACCGGCTCCAGCTTCAAGGTGAGCCTACGACAACGGCACAGGCGAGATAGTCGGGAAATCATGGTCGAGGCCATCGTCGTGACAACAGGGCCGGGGCATGGCGCTATTCTCGAGAGCCAGGACTTTTTACGCGACCTTAGCGTCGCCGGCCTCCTGCAGCCCTGCCCGACGTGGCTCGGTATCGCCTGCAATGGTAAAGCACATTCGATCTCTCGAGGGAGTGAAGCCGTGTCTAATGTGCTCATTGCCGGCCCCTTGGCCGAGGAACCTCTGGTGAACTGATGGGTCTGCCCCAGGTCACCGAACACGCCGTGTTCGGTGCGAACCGTATCAGACAGACACTTACTGATCACTTCGGTCACTAAGACCGCCGCAAGAGAACCGATCTTTTCGAAAGCCGCACGATAGTTGGAAGAAAATTGCTTATGAAAACTATAGAATTTAATAATATCGAGAAAATCTGTAACGGTTCTGCCGCTTTTGACAGGAATGGGAATGACGGTAATCGATAGGCCTCTCGACTTTCTTTGGTTCATCCCTTCGTCCGGTGACGGTGCGTATCTGGGGTCGGACGATCTCAGCCGCCCGGCGGATCCCGCCTATTTCCGCGAAATCGCGAAGGCTGCCGACCGGCTGGGATATTCCGGCGTGCTTATCCCAACGGGGGCGGCGTGCGAAGAATCCTTCATTCTGGCCGCCGATCTCGCCGCCCATACCGAGCGACTGAAATTTCTGGTGGCCATTCGGCCGGGTACGGCATCGCCGGCTTATTATGCGCGCCTTGCCGCGACGCTCGACCGCGTTTCCAATGGCCGCCTGCTGATTAACATCGTGGTCGGCGGCAGTGCCCAGGAGCTCGCCGGTGACGGCATTTTCCTGCCGCATGACGAACGCTACGATCATGCGGGCGAGTTCTTCCAGGTGTTCAACTCGCTGGTCGAGACCGGAAAGGCCAACCTCGACGGCAAGTATATCAAGGCCATCGATGCGAGACTTGGCCTGCCGCCTATACAGGAACCGCGCCCTCCGCTCTATTTCGGCGGATCGTCCGACGCTGCAATTGCGTTTTCCGGCGGTATCACCGACAAGTACCTGACCTGGGGCGAACCGCCGGCGCAAGTGGCAGAGAAGATTGCCAAGGTCCGCCAGGCCGCCGCGGCGAAGGGCAAGCACGTCAGCTTCGGCATCCGTCTTCACTTCATCGTTCGCGAGACCGATGAAGAGGCCTGGGCCGCGGCCGACCGGCTGATTTCCAAGCTTTCCGACGAAACGATTGCCGCAGCGCAGGAAGTGTTCGCGAAGAGCTCGGATTCGGTCGGCCAGGCGCGCATGGTCGCCCTGCATCAGGGACGCCGCGAAAAGCTCGAAGTCTCTCCCAATCTCTGGGCGGGGATTGGTCTCGTCCGCACGGGTGCGGGGACCGCACTGGTCGGATCTCCGAAGACCATCGCGGAACGTCTCCGGGAATATCAGGAGCTCGGGATCGATACCGTCATCGCCTCCGGCTATCCGCACCTGGAAGAAGCCTACCGGGTTTGCGAGTTGCTCTTCCCCGAAATAGGCCTGCCCGGCCCTCATGGGCAGATCCGCTCCGCATTCGGCGAACACCGGGTCTTTGGGGGAGGCGGACATGGCGGAAACGTGAAGATCGCATCCGCCTCCTGAAGAATTTACCGGCGAGCTCCTCCTGTCTGGAAGGAGCGCACAATGGCTGCCGCTGGGAGCCGAACCAGAAACCGACGCGGGCGGAGAAGTCGATCCACGGGCCCCGTTGGGATCTTTCATTAGACCTCGTTATTTAGGAGGAGACGGCCGTTTCAGAAGAGTGATTGACTCTAACGCCCCAAATCGCATGGGAAAGGTCTGCTTGCGCTAAATATTGCCTGCGGGCTACCCTCGACAACAGACTGTAGTCTCGTGTCCACCTCGCTCAAATGACCGACGTCTGAGCCGATCAATTCGAAGAGGTGATGGTTCAAGAAGCTGTAGAGATCAGCCGCTAGCCGGGCTGCCTCTTCTCCAAGGCAGGCCAGGTCGTAGATTCGATTGCCAGACCGGGCCTCGACCGTATGCCACAAAAGCGCCTTGCTGACGGAAATGGCGATAACATCCAGGCAAGGAAGACTGACGCCGTCGCTGACATCGAGCTGTACGGTCGCGGAAAACGATGAGTTAAAGCGGCACCTTCCATTTTCCCTATGGAAGGAGGGGTGCAAAGAAACCAGGCTGGTATGTTCGAACGCGCTCAAACATCAGAGCTCACGTGCTACCAGAAAATTCAATCCGGTAGCCACGCGCAATCAATCCAGTGCCGTTCATACCGTTTCGCGAATTCTGTCATCTCCCGGACATTCGCTTGAGGGGTTTGGCAGGCGCGGGCGCAGGTGGTGACCACATCCCGGTAAAAAGTAGGGGAGACCGGCCGAATGCCCTCGTAGTTCATGATCAGGTCGGGAAGGCGCTCCGCGATTGCCTCGCCACGGCGCGCCATGACAACGGTCGGCGGCGTTCCATATGCATTGATCAAGACGTATCGCCAGCTCGGATCTGCCTCTCCCTGCGCGGGAACGAGTTCACAAGGACAAGCATCACCACCGCCGGAAATCTCCTGATAGATCGCGTCGAGCGCCTGTGCTTTTCTGGCGATCAGGACGTAAGGTCCCGAAGGAGTGTAGCCGCCCATCCGCTCGTCATACGCGACGCCCAACAGGCGTGAAAGGTCGTAGCGGGCCGTTCTGTCCAGGGAGGAGCGTTCCGAGAGAAACCATTGGAGTTGTCGCAGGGTAACGCCGACCGTAGCCGCAATCTCTTTCGGCGGATTGGGCCAGCAGGCGACCAGATTTTTGGCGATTTCCGCCGTATTGTCGTGCTCTTCATAAGCTGGAAACTCGTCATCATCGTCCATGTCGCCTAATGGCTCCTCTCCCGAAAGCAGCCAGGTTCTGCCGCATAAGTTGTCATGGTGAAAATAACGCGGCCGATCGGGCGGCAGCGAGATCTCCCAGGATGACAGCCATGGACCGACTTCCCAATCGACGTCTTCGAGGGGAATGGATGGCGGGGTGCGCATTGGCAACTCCAGCCACCGCTCGATGTTCTCGAGTTTTCGGTTGCTGAGCCTGCGAGGACCCCGGCCGGCCCTCCAGTCGTGATCCTTATGTGCATCGCGGCAAAGGGCCTCGACGGACGCGGCCAGAGACGGATCAACCGGGTCGTGCTTCTTCACTAACCATCTAGTACCCCTCCGCAGAGATTATGACTCTTTGACTGGATAGGCCTTGTGGAGTTTTTCACGGGCTTTTTCGGTGGTGAACATCCATTGGATTTGTGCCCTTTGCGCGTTTCTCTGCTGCTGCCAAGCATTGATCTCTGCAATCATCCTGTGTTTGTCGTCGATCCTGCGGTCGAGGCATTGGCTTTTCAAAACGCCAATCTCGATCTCGACCATATTCAGCCAACTTGCGTGTTTCGGCGTGTGGTGGAATTCAAGCCGCTTGAGCACACGACGGGCTTCGGCGGCAGGAAACGCGTCGTATAGCGCGCCG
>NZ_JAQJCK010000038.1:0-17803 GCF_030182455.1 Rhizobium cerradonense | reverse complement strand
TGGGGACCACGCTCGTTGAAGCGCATGACCCAGTCCCGAACGATCTGGAGCGTGACATTGCCGAGACGGGCGGCATCGGAACGCGAGCCTCCGTCATAGATCGACGCGAGCGCCAACAAACGTCGTGCCTGGGCGGCGTCCTTCGTCTGCCGCGCCAGCCGCCGCAGACCTTCTCCGTCAAAATCCTCACGCAATGAAATCCCTGATCGCATCGCAGACCTCCGGTTTGCTCCAGAGATTCAGATTCACCGCGTTTTGGGAAGGCCAAAGAGTCAAGTTAAACGGGACGCGGTATAAGAGCCGCTGGGATAGCAATCCGATCAAGCGATCAAGCAGCCGCTACTTGAAGCAATACGCAGACCATGATTGGCCCTTACGCCCTTATCGATTGCCTCACGGAACTTTCATTGGGTATCCGAGATTGTGCTGGAGAAAGACCCCTCCCAGACAAAGCGCGAGCGGCCCGCTTGTGCGGCGAGATCGATAGTTTTGTGACCTCCCGACAATTGAAACCACAATGGCTCAGCCGCGTCGTTGGCCGTTTCGCCGCCGGGATCGTATCCCGCCTAGATGACGAGCTTCAGGTGGCTGGACAAGACCAAGCCAGCGGCCCCTCGCAATGCCGTATGACCTTCTCCGATGCCATTCAGCGTGATCGAAATCTCCTGGTTCGGTCGCTTCTTGACCAACCGTTCGACATGTTGCCTGACGCGTTCGGCCGCGTCCGCGCCGCCGCCTGCAATGTCCCCATGCAGCACATAGGAGTTGAGTGACAGGGTCTGCTGCAGGTTGAGGATCCCGAAGGCGACGTTTCTGGTATAGCGGTCCAGCAGACCATTCGCAGCTTCGGCGCCTTCTGCTGCCTCTTTGACGAGGCGAGCACAGGTGACGCTTTCAGGGTTTGCGAAGCCAAGTCGGGCCGCTTCACGCCGCAGCCAGGGTAGGGCGGCGACTGTTTCCCAGCATCCGTGCTTGCCGCAATTGCAGAGTTCCCCATCGATTTGCACGACGGTATGGCCTAGTTCGCCGCCGGAGCCGGCAAGGCCCCGGTAGACCCGTCCGTCGATGTAGAAAGCGCCGCCCAATACCTCACCGGTATAGATCGCCGCGAAGTTTTGTTGGCCCCGTCCCGGCCCGAACCACCGGTCGCCAACGAGAAGCGCGCGCGGATGATGGTCGATGACAACAGGCAATGAGAAATGCGCCTGCAGGATATCGACCAAGTGGAGGCCAGTCAGAACGGGCGCAAGATTGACGGCGAGGATCACCCCGTTGTCGCTGTCGATCATGCCCCCCGAGGCGATGCCGATCCCGAACGGTGCCTGGTGGGCTTGGGAAAGCGTCGCGGACAAGGTGTCCTTGATGATCGCCAGGAACGCACCCCTATCGCCATGCGGATCGAATTGCGCTTTGGTGAGGGCTTTGATATCGCCGCTGAGCGTCACAAGGCATGTCTGGATCCTGCCGGGCAAGAGAAGCACGGCGCCTAGCATTGGTGCTTCAGGATTGAAATAGATCGGACGCGCCGGCTTACCGCCCTTGAAGTCTGAGGGCACTGCGTCGCCTTCGACGAGCAGGCCCTCCTCGATCATCGGCTGGACGATTCCCGTGATCGTCGTGCGATTGACGCCCGCCAGACGGGCAAGCTCGGCGCGGCTTTTCGGACCGTTGTCGTACAACGCCTGCAGCACCCGACCGCGATTGATCTCGCCGAGGGTCGACTGCGAAACGAGCCTTACATTGCCACTTTCGCCAGCAAGCGTGTCCTTGTTGGGACCGCGCTGCCCCAGCGAATAGGATGGCTGATTCTCGAACTTCAACTTGCATCTCCGATTTGCCAGCCCCGTCGTTCTAGCTTGAGAGCGCTTGCTCGACCAGATGGCGCTTGATGGCTTACCGCAACAGATGCGGAGGCTTTAGCCGCGGGAACGCCCGAACGCACCTTCTTGACAGTACCATAAGTTTGTGCGAAGTACAAACAAACTGTTGGCAATGGCAGATGAGGGGTAACAATCGAACTCGAGCTCGGCGCCGTGAAGGTTTCCCGTGGTCGGATGAGGTTGGATTTAAGAACAACTGAGGAGGCACCACATGACATTCGATATTGGAAATATGTCGCGCCGGAACATGCTGAAGTCGGCATCTGTCGCCGCTCTCTTGGCATCGAGCGCGGGCGCGCTTGTCGCGCCACGGCGTGCGTCTGCCCAAGACGCGAAGACCATACGCGTTCTGTCGGTCGAAGATCCATTCTTCTTCTCGATGAAAGCCATGATCCCGGAATTCGAAAAGGAAACGGGCATCAAGGTCGAGCTCGAAAGCCTCTCTTACGACGCGTTGCAGACCCGCCTTGTCTCGGCCTTCGTCGCCAAGACGTCGGACGCGGACGTCATCGCGGTCGACCAGATGTGGCTCGGGCAGTATCTCGACAACGGCTGGATCATCTCGCTCAACGACTACATCGCCAAGGATAGCGATATCGATCTCGCCGACTTCATTCCCGAGGTCCTCTATTCGTCGAACATGTGGCGCGGGCAGATCGCCACACTGCCGGTTGCGGCCTATGCGCAAGGGGTGATGTACCGCAAGGACATCTTCGACAGCTTCGGCATCGCCGCGCCACCGACAAAGGCCTCTGAAGACTGGACATGGACGAAGTACATCGAGACGCTGAAGTCGCTCGAAGGCAAGTCCTTCGGTGGCAAGCCGCTCTTCCCGACGGTGATCTGCGGATCGCAGCCGTCCCCGATCACCCATATGTTCACCCAGCTTTCCGCCAGTCACGGCGCGAACTGGTTCAAATCCTTCCCCGGCGCACCGTGGGACTTCTCGCCGCAGCTCACAGGTCCTGCCTGGTCAAAGTCGCTCGAGGTCTACCGGCAGCTTTACAAGCTCTCGCCGCCCGAGGCGATCAATTACGTCTGGTTCGATGCCGGCACCCGTTTCGCCAAGGGCGATATCGGCATGTTCTACTGGTGGACGCCGTATTTCTACCTGGTCAAGAACTCCGGCTACATGACGGGCAAGAAGTCCGATGTCATGGAAAAGTATGCGACCGCAGCCCTGCCGAAGGCAGATGGCGTGGCGCAGACAGTCAGCCTCGGCGGCTGGAGCCTTGGCGTCCCGTCGAGTTCCGACCGGCAGGACAACGGTTACGCCTTCATAAAGTGGGCGACGTCAAAGGCGACCCAGAAGAAGATGGCTGAGTGGCCGGACCTCAATTTCCAGTTCTCGGATTTTGCCCGCAAGTCGCTCTACGAAGACGCGGACGTCAAGAAGATCTATTCATACCTCGATGTCCAGTACGACATGATGAAGCAGGGCAACGGCAAGATAACGCGTCCGCCGGTTCCGGGTTATACCGCGGTCGAAAGTGTGCTCGGCCTGACGCTCAACCAGCTTCTGACCGGCAGCGAAGATCCGAAGACCGCGCTGGAGCGCGCCAACAGCCTCTTCGAAAGCATCCTCAAGGGCAATCTGATGATCCCCTACCAGAAGGAAAGCTACGCTGACACGCTCGACGGCGCCAAGGCGCTGATCGGCAAGCTCGGCAAGGCGTAATGGAATTCTTCTCGGGCCGGCGCGGCAACGCTCGCGCCGGCGGTCATCCGCCAAGAAGAACTGGACTTCGACGATGCACACGACAGCCATTCGCTCCTTGCCAACGCTTACGCCCGTCCGGCGCGGCTTCGTCCGCCGCAACCTGCCTTACCTGTTGATCGCGCCTTCCGTGATTATGCTGTTGGCGCTGATCGCCTACCCGCTGCTCTTCGCTCTCAAATCCAGCTTTTACTTCTGGAACTTGCAGGTCGGGCCGCAGCCTTTGGCTTTCGTCGGCATCGACAATTACGTCCAGGCGCTCAATGCGTTCGATTTTCGCGCCGCACTTACCAACACGCTGATCCTTTCGGTGCTCGGCACGGCGATTGAGTTTTCGCTCGGCCTGGCGATCGCACTGGTGCTGCTCAAGGCGCTGCCCGGCATGAATGTCGTACGCGCGCTGCTGATCCTGCCAACCACGATCGCGCCGATCGTCGTCGGCTTCCTGTTTCGCTATCTTTATGATCCGGGCGGCGGTCTCGTGACCTGGGTGCTGCAGTCGCTCTGGCTACCGGTGCCGGCGGAGGGCATCCTCGGGTCACCGACGACTGCGCTTGCCGCCATACTCTTCGTCGACATCTGGCAGTGGACGCCGTTCTTCGCCATCGTCCTCTATGCGAGCCTGCTTTCCGTTCCCGACGAGATCATCGAGGCGGCGCGTCTCGATCGCGCATCGGCCTGGACGATCCTGATGCGCATCAAGCTGCCTCTCATCCGGCGCACCGCGACCATCATCGTCATGCTGCGCTTCATGCAGATCTTCAACACCTTCGACACGGTGCTGGTGCTGACCCGCGGCGGGCCGGGGACCTCGACACGCACACTCGGCTATTCGCTCTACGAACAGGGTCTGGTGAACTTCAATGTCGGGTTGGTGAGTGCCCAGACGTGGATCACGGTGCTGATCGTCAACGTCATCATCGCCCTCTACGTGTTCTTCGCCTTCCGCAATGAGGAGTGGTGACATGGCCAGCCGCAAGACCTTCTATACTGCGCTCACCTATGCCGCCGGCCTCTTGTTCCTGGCGGTCTTCATCGGCCCGATCCTCTGGTTTCTGGCGCTCGCTATCCGGCCGGCAGAAACAGCGTTCGCGATGCCCCCGCAAGTGACCTTCGAACCGACGCTGGATGCCTTCCGCCACATCCTCGTCGATCCTGGCACGAACGCGCCGCAACTCGTGAACTCGCTAATCGTGGCGATCGGCGCGGTGTTGCTTAATCTGCCGTTCTCGGTGCCTGCCGCTTACGCGCTCTCGCGCTTTAAGATGCGGGGCAAGAAGAACATCATGCTCTGGTATCTCGGCCTGTTGATGGCGCCGCCGATTGCCTTCCTGATTCCGTATTTCGTGTTGATCACGCGGGTCGGCCTGCAAGGTTCGTATTTGTCGATGGTGCTGGTGTTGCAGACGTTGACGATCCCGTTTTCGGTCTGGCTGATGAAGAGCTTTATCGACGAGGTGCCGGCGGAGCTGGAGGAGGCGGCCCGCGTCGACGGCGCCCGCTGGCACACGATCATGTGGCGCATCACGCTGCCGATCGTCCGCCCCGGGATCATTGTCACCTCGATGTTCGCTTTCGTCTTTGCCTGGAACAACGCGGCCTTCCCACTGGTGCTGAGCTCGCGTTCAACCGCCACCCTTCCGATCGGAACGCTCGGATATTTCGCCACCAGCGGCGTGACCTGGAACTACATCGCAGCCGCCGCCGTGCTCGCGATGATCCCGCCGATGATCATCTTCCTGGTCTTCGACCGTTACGTCGTGCGCGGTCTCACCTTCGGCTCGGTGAAGGGCTGATCTTTTACGGTTTGAATGGAGTCATATAAAATGAGCAAACTTCGCATCGGCGTCATCGGCGCCGGCCTTTGGGGCAATAACCACGCCCACACCTTCAACGTGCTGCCGGAGACCGAACTGGTTGGCGTCTGCGACCTCGACGAGGGCAGGGCGCTGAAGATGAAGGAGAGTTTTGGCGCAATCGAAGCGTTCACCGACTATCAGAAGCTCATCGCCAGCGACCGGATCGACGCGGTGTCCGTCGCCACACCCGACTTTACCCACACACCGATCATCCTTGCAGCGCTCAAGGCCGGCAAACATGTCTTGAGCGAAAAGCCCCTCGCGACCACCGTCAAGGAAGCAGAAGAGATCGCCGAGGCTGCCGCAAAGTCCAAGGGCAAGTTGATGATCGACTTCCACAATCGTGTGAACCCGATCCTGGCGCGGGTTCGCGACATGATCCAGGAGGGCCAAATCGGGCTTGCCAAGCACGGCACGGCGCGCCTTTCCAACACGACCTTCGTTCCCTTCGAAATGCTGAGCTGGGCCGCGAAATCCTCCGCACTCTGGTTCCTGGGCAGCCATCTGGTCGATGTATTGCGCTTCATCCTCGAAGACGAGGTGACCCGCGTCTACGCCGTGGCCCGTTCCGGGACGCTTGCCGCCGGCGGCGTCGACACCAAGGATTTCCATGCCTCGATCCTCGAATTTTCCAGAGGCACTGTCGTGACCATGGAAAACAGCTGGATCCTGTCGCGCGACAACCCTTCGCTTGTCGATTTCAAGGTGGAAGTCGTCGGCGAAAAGGGTCAGATCCAGGCTGATCCCACCCATAGCGGCGGCCTGCGCCGTATCGTCGATGGTGGCATGCGGTTCAACGACTACATCGGCATGACGCCGACGGGTGCAACCCGCATCGGCGGCTTCGTGCAGGAATCCATCGCGCGCTTCGTCGATAGCGTCGTGCGTGGCGTGCCCCTGCTTGCCGACGCCAATGATGGGCTTGCCAACACCAAGGTACTGGCTGCGATTGAGGAGTCCGTCGCCAGCGGCAAGCCCGTGACCATCGGCTGATGGCGTGACCAATCTTACGAGGCACGCCATCCGACCCGATGACTTGCCTCGCCACGTGATACTGGGAGAAGAACTATATGGCGTCCATGACCTTTGACGGGATTGGAAAAACCTATCCGGACGGGACCGTCGCCGTCGCCAATGTGAGCTTCACGGTCGGCGACGGTGAATTCGTCGTGCTGGTCGGACCGTCGGGCTGCGGCAAATCTACGCTTCTGCGGATGGCGGCCGGGCTCGAGCAGCTCAATAGCGGCCGGCTGCTTATGGACGATCAGGATGTCACCAACACCGAGCCGCAGGACCGCGACATCGCGATGGTATTCCAGAACTATGCGCTGTATCCGCACATGACGGTCTACGAGAACATGGCCTTCGGCCTGCAGCAGCGCAAAATGCCGAAGGACAAGATCGAGAAGCTTGTGCGCGACGCAGCCGAGATGCTCGACCTTACGAAATACCTGAACCGCAAGCCGGGCGCGCTCTCCGGCGGTCAGCGACAGCGCGTCGCGATGGGTCGGGCGATCGTCCGTCATCCGATGGCATTCCTGATGGACGAACCGCTGTCCAATCTCGACGCCAAGCTGCGCGTCCAGATGCGGGCCGAGCTCAAGCTTTTAAACCAGCGTCTTGGCGTTACTACGCTCTACGTCACCCATGACCAGGTCGAAGCGATGACGATGGGTGACAGGGTTGCTGTGCTGAAGCCTGTCGCTGATGCCGGCGAGAGCAACCTGCAGCAGATCGACACGCCGCAGCGGCTTTACGACCGGCCGGCGAATTTGTTCGTTGCCGGTTTTATCGGTTCGCCTGCGATGAATTTCGTCCGGGCCGACCTTGAGGCGGACGGGGCAAGCCTGCGCGCGACGATCGCGGGAACCGGGATTGCGTTTCCGGTTCCCGCGAGTGCCGCATTGTCTGCCTATGCCGGACGGCAGGTGATCGCCGGGATACGCCCGGAAATGTTTCTGGTGTGCAAAGAGCATGAAGCGCTGTTCAACGAGCCGATCCCGGTTGCCGAAGCGCTCGGCCCCGACACCTTCGTCTTTTTCGACATTGCCTCTCCGCCCGTCGACATCAGCGACGTGGAGGATCCGCCAGAGTTCAAACGAAAGGGCACGAACCGGCTGGTGGCGCGTATCCCGCCAGTATCGACGCCCGCGCCCAACAAGCGCCTGCCGCTGACCGTCCATCTGGAAAAGCTGCACTGGTTCGATCCGCAAACAGGAGCTGCCATTCGCGACTGACCGGATGAAACGAGCAAGCGCTCGGATTTCCGGTCGTCTTGCCTGCCTCCCAGGGCGACTGGGGCTGTCGTCGTTCAGGTCTCGGCGGCAGCCCCTTTTTTTAGTGGCTGGCTTTTTGGAACCCCGTGTTTGCGAACGCGGATATCAACATCATCTCAAAGGGGAGTGGCGTGTGAAACACGTTCCAATCGTTGGCAAGTTCTTCGTCGTTGTCGGCATGTTCGGGCTGGTGGCCCTCGGCCTCTCCCTCTACGAGACCCGGGAGTTGTTCAGGATCGACGCAGCCTACACCGACCTCCTGACAAAGAACGCAGCCGCCGCCCTTCACCTGGCCCAATCCAACCGAAGCCTCCAGACAGCCCGCGCCAATATCGGCGACATGATCATGGCGCGCTCCAAAGACGGCAGGGTGCGTGCTGAAGAAAGCCTCAAGGAGGCGCAGGAAAGCTTCGTCGCCTCCATGGATCTGGCGATCGCCGCGTTACCGGCGCAAGCCGACTTGCCGCCGTTGAAGACGGATGGGTTCGCAATCTTGACGACGACATGCGGTGCGGCAATCGCTGTTGGCCGAACGGCAGACAGCGAGGCCAGCATCGCCATGGTCCAGCAGCTCTTTCTGAGCATGTGCCAACCGGCATTCGCGGCAATATCGCCGAGATTTCAGTCGGCGGCAGCCAAGATGATCGAGGATGCCGACCAAAAGCGCAGCGACGTTTCCGCCTTGGCCTCCGATACGTCGAAAAGGGCAATGGGCGGCGCCGTGATCGCTTTGGCAGCGGTGCTGGTTCTGGGCGTGCTTGCCGTTCGCGCCTGGATCGTCAAGCCGATCCGGCGGATCGCCGACACGATGACGACGCTGGCGGGCGGCAATCTCTCGGCAATTGTCGAAGGAACCGATCGTCGCGACGAGCTGGGCATGATGGCGAAATCGGTGCAGATATTCAAAGACAATGGGTTGCGAGCACGCGAGATGGAAAGAGACGTCGAAGCTGGCCGCGAGGCGCGCGAGCGCGAACGTGTGCGTGCGGAAGAGTTAGAGCGGGAGCGGGTAAGCAAGATGACGGAGGCCACCTCCAGCCTTGCTGAAGGTTTGAAGCATCTTGCCAGTGGCGACCTCACGTTCCGACTGGAACAACCGTTTGCCAGCGAATTCGAGCAACTGCGCGCCGACTTCAACGCTGCGCGCGAGCAATTGGCAACCGGCCTCCGGACGGTGGCAGTCGCCACTGCGGCGATCGATGGCGGTACATCGGAAATAAGCCAAAGTGCCCTCGAGCTTTCCAAGCGGACCGAGCAGCAGGCGGTCTCTCTTGAGGAAACCGCCGCCGCCCTTGATCAGGTTACACAAGGAGTTTCGAATTCCTCCAGGCGCACCGAGGAGGCCCGCCGCGCGGCAGCGGACGCGAATACGTCGGCACGCAATTCTGCGGCCGTGATGGCAAAGGCGATCTCGGCTATGCAGGGCATCGAACATTCGTCCAACGAGATCGCGAATATCATCGGTGTCATCGACGAGATAGCGTTTCAGACGAACCTGCTTGCCTTGAATGCTGGCGTCGAGGCATCCCGGGCCGGCGAAGCCGGCAAAGGTTTTGCGGTTGTCGCCCAGGAAGTCCGAGAACTTGCTCAACGATCTGCCCAGGCGGCCAAGGGGATCAAGGAACTGATCCGCAATTCGACGGGCGAAGTGAGTTCCGGGGTAAAGCTGGTGCAGGAAACGGGACGAACGCTCGAAAAGATTGAGGAGGAGGTAGGCCTGATCAGCAGCCAGCTTTCTGCCATTGCGACGTCTGCAAACGAGCAGTCCGCTGCCCTTACGGAGATCAACAGCGCTGTGAACCGGATGGACCATGTCACCCAGCAAAACGCTTCCATGGCCGAGGAATATACTTCGGCAAGCACATCGCTGGCAGGGGAGGTCCGGCGTCTGCAGGATATCGTCACCGAGTTTCGGCTCGACGCCTCTGAGGACCTTTTGCAAGCTTTTGAGCGGTCAGGCGACCTTCCGATGTCGGCAGGTTCGCCCGCGCTACGTCTCGTCGCTGATGTCAAGGGTGCTTTGGAGGGCTCACGCAAGGTTGCCGAGCATTGATACGACGGCCCGCTCCTAAGCGGTCGCGCCCTAGGCATCGGTGCGTTTCTGAATGGTTATGGCCTGGGCGGACAGGTCGTAAGTTGCAAGCGGCCTTCGAACAGGTTGGCGAGCCAGGATTCCACGGACGAGGTGATCAGTTCGCAAAAGGTGTTTGATGCCCAAATGGATACTCTCACCGATTGAAAGGTCTTGCCTGCTGTGGATAGCGCTCGGCAGAAGCATCGCAGAAATCGCGTTGTTGGAAGGAAAGAGCGAGGCAGACATCCGATCCTATCTTGAGCAGGCGGTCACCTCGGTCGGCGCGAGCTCTATAGAGGACGCGCTGAGGAAGATGAACTTCCATCGACCGTTACATTGATCTCACGGCAAATATGGCGGCGTGCTTCGCTTGGGTCGAGTACGTTCCCTTCTCAAGATACGTTCGCGTGAATGCGGTCATAGCCTTTCATGCGATAGATCATTGCCGAAACGACCCAACTCGCGATGAAGATGCCCACGACACCAAAGCCGAGATTTTCAAGGCTGTCGTTAAAGGTGGCGATTGCCTCCCACAAAGTGCCCCGCAAGCCGAGCTTGTCGGAAATCAGGCCGAGCGCTTCTGCGCCTCCGATTAAGATCGCGACAATCACCGAGGCGGCGGTGACCGTCAGATTGTACCAGAGCTTGCGGGCGGGGTTCATAAGGGCCCAGCCGTAGGCGCCCGTCATCAGAGCGCTGTCCGTCGTATCCATCAGCGACATGCCGGCTGTGAAGAGGGCCGGGAACACAAGGATCGTCCAGAACGACAAGCCTTGCGCGGCCTGCGAAGCTGAAACGCCCAGCAAAGCGATTTCCGTGGGGGTGTCGAAGCCGAGGCCTAAGAGAAAGCCGATCGGATACATATGCCAGGAGCGTGTGACCACCTTGAAGGTGCGGCGAAAAACGCGGGCCAGCAAGCCTCGTCCAGCCAGCAGCGCATCAAGGTCCTCATCGACAATTTCCTCGCCACGCCGCGCTCGCGAAAAGGCGTCCCAGATAGGTTTCAGGATAACGAGATTGGCAATTCCGATCACCAGCAGGAACAGTGCTGAGACGGATGTGCCGATTACGCCGCCAATGTCGTGGAAACCCTCAGTCTGGCTCTGCATTGCATAGGCGGTGATGGCAACGGCAAGCGACGCCAGAACGACGATGCTGGAATGGCCGAGCGAAAAGAAGAATCCAACCGAAAACGGCTGCCGACCCTCGTGCATAAGCTTGCGCACGACATTGTCGATCGCGGCGATATGGTCTGCATCAAACGCGTGACGGACACCGAGCATATAGGCGACAAGGGCCATGCCAAGCAGTGCCGGTCGATCGGAGAACGAAGTCCAAGCCCAGATCCAAGCCAGGACGTTGGCTGCGACCAGCAAGGCATAAACGATGGCAATTTTTGTTTTGGCGTAAAGCGGTTCGTCATCGAAAGGGCTACGCATTCGGACGTCCCTTGCCATCTTGAACAGACACCCGCCGGACCATGCTGAGCGCTCGGAACGCCGCACAGGCGGCGCCGTAGCCATTGTCGATGTTTACGACGGTCAGTCCGGGCGCGCATGAGGCGAGTGCCGCGTGCAGGGCGGTTTCTCCTCCGTTCGACACGCCGTACCCGGTCGATGTCGGAAGACAGATGATCACGCCGGGAACGAGCCCGCCGAGCACGCTGGGAAGAGCGCCGTCCATGCCTGCAACCGCGACGATAACGGGAAAAGTCCGCAATTCCTCGACCCGCTCCAGTAACCGCCATAGGCCTGCGACGCCGATGTCGATGAACTGTCTGGTCGGGGCGCCGAGATAAGCCAGCGTTCGCAAGACCTCGGCGGCCTGGGGCATGTCCGAACTTCCGGCCGACACGACGGCGATATCGGGTGCTTGCTGTTCGGCAGGCGGGGTCCAATTCAGGAATGCTGTCCGCGAGATGGGGTCGTAGTCCAATCGTTCAAGATAGGCCGGCGCGAGGCGACCAAAGACCTCCGCCTCGAGGCGCGTCAACAGACAGCGTGTGCCGCGCTCTAAAACGCGGTCCATGATCGTGGCAAGCTGCGCATCGGATTTCCGGGCGCAGAGTACTGCCTCATCGAATCCCACGCGCTCTGTGCGCTGGAAATCCAGCCGGACTTCTTCGTTCATGAATTTCGCTCCCGCAAAAAGGCGCTGCCTCGGGCGTATGCCTGGAAATCGATCGGCCGTCGACTACCGAACGCCTCTGAAATCTGCCCCACGAGGCGCGCGCGACTATCGCCAGAGAGTTTCGACAGCGTCGGTTCATCGAGTTCGACAACCACCCCGGTTTGCCGCACCCTGCAGCGCACCGTTCCCGGCGAGAGCTCGCGCCGCAGCAGCATCTCGACCCGATCGATGGCTTGCAAGATCTCGGGTTCGATCCTGAGAGCCGTCTCAACGCGGCTCGACAGGCAGGGCGCTGAAGGCAGTTCGGCGAGGTCAGCAAGATCATAGGCGGACGCCATGGCACGGACATCTGCCTTGGACATGCCGGCCTCGACAAAGGGATGACGTACACCATTGGCTTCGGCCGCCTTGAGGCCAGGGCGCCAATCGCCAAGATCGTCCGTGTTCGTGCCGGAAAAGAGCTGCGCTGCCGAAAGCGAAGACAGGGTGCCGTAGAGATTGGACTTGCAGAAGAAGCAGCGGTTCGAGGGATTGGCGAGATAACGTTCGTCGGCAAATTCCCCCGCATCGATGATCCGTAGGTCCCAGCCATGACGGGCTGCATAGTCTTTGACCCGTTCGGTGGCGCTCAGGGGAACGGCGGCCGAGGCGGCGTGGAACATGATCACGTCAGCTCCCATCCGACGATGCGCCACAAACGCGAGCGTCATACTGTCGACGCCGCCGGAGACAGCCACGGCCGCGTGCCGGGCGCTGTCGAACACGGCATTGAGACGGGCGAGAGAGGTTTCCTTCGCGATCATGACTTTTGCTCCAGCGCCTCAGCTTCGGCCCGGCGGCGCAATTCGGCGCGGGCTTTGTGGCTCCGATCAACGCCTTGGGCGTCGTCCATTTCCGCCTTGGCCGTCATCCCACCGGGCCGGTCGGCGAGCTTCACCCTTATCCCGTCCTCGGTTGTCACCGACTGTCGCGGCAGGACCGTGCGCGCTTCGATCCGGCTGCGCAGGCCAAGCGTCGTGGTCTGCCGCAGGCAGAGCGCTCCGATTGCGTCGATCGCATCCACGCGCGCGAGAACCTGAACCGAGGCCATCATGCGGCCCTTCTTGCCGAAGGTCGGCGTCTGGGTCACGTCGATCACACCTTCGGCCGCGCGAACAAGGTCGAGGGCGACGGCCAGTTCCTCGCCGGTCTGGTCGTCGATGTCGAACTGGATGACGCCGACCCGATCCTGTGCTGCACCCTCCTCGGTGAACGCCAGGATGCGAAGCACGTTGCTCATGCCGGGCAGGCGTCTTGTGCCGAAGCCGATACCGGTGCGTTCGAGCAGTCGAGGCGACGACCCGAGGCTTGTCGCGGGCGAGAGATGGGACAGGATCGCCGCTCCCGTCGGCGTGATGCGCTCACCGTGGCGACCGTCATCATGAAAGGCAAACCCGCGCAACAAAAGAGTCGTGGCGGGAGCGGGAACGGGCAGTCGCCCGTGATCGGTCTCGACCCAGCCTCGCCCGATCGGCAACGAACCCACCGACCAGCTTTTGGCCCCAACAGCGTCGATCAACGTAGCTGCCGCCACGATATCGGCAATCGAATCCCAGTTGCCGACTTCATGGAAAGCTACGTCACCGACGTTTCTGCCGTGTACTGCGGCTTCGGCCACGGCGAGTTCGTGGAAGATGGCTATGGCCGCGCGCTTGACGCCCTCCGGCAAACGGCTGCCGTCGAGCATGGCGCGAAGGTCGCGCCAATGGGTGTGGTGATGGTGGTGGCTGTGGCTGTGGTCGCCATTATGGACATGCTCCTCATGAGGATGAGCATGTCCATGTTCGTCATGGTGATGATGATGCGCATGGCCATGTCCTTGAGAATGGCGATGAGGATCAGGACCGGAAGCTTCCTGTTCGGAGCCGGTCTTCGTGACGTCAAAGCGGCTGCCGGTCAGCACGCCATCATTGTGTGCCCGAAAGACCGCCTGCACGTCTTCGTCCAGACCTGCCAGACGAAGATTTCTCTCTACCGTTCCAACCAGCTCGGGCCATGCGTCCAACATCGCGGCGACGAACATATCGCCAGCAATGCCGCCCAGAACATCAAGATGGATATGCATGAGACCCAACCTCCTTACATTCCGAATGCTGCCAACCGGACAGGTCGACGTGCAGGGTCTCGCCAGGTTCTGCCGATCCGACGCTGGTCTCGATCGCCGCCTTCAGCACTGCGACCGGTATAGGCAGACGATCTTTCATCTGCTCCGCAATCGCCACGAGGTCGTCATGTTCGGCCTTGGCCCGCATGAACACGCCCTCGCTCAGGATGCGTTTGAGGCGCAGCGGAAAGCTTTGTTCACCGCCGTTCCACGTTAGCCGAAGTTGCGTCCGATAACGCCTGATGTCGAAATGCTTGTATTGGGATTCGAGAGCCCGATAGCCCCAGATTCCGAGGTCACCGACCAGCAGGCCGGCGAAGTCCGGCTCGTCTTCGGCGTTTATGTCAACCAGCAGGACATAGGACGGGCGGCCCTTCTTGCCCAGACTCGGAAGGAGCTGGACATTCTTGGCGCCCATCTCGCCCATCTTCTCGATGACGTGCCCGAGCAACTCGCCCGGCGCGTCATCGATCTGGGCCATCAGGAGGATGACGCCGCCCGCCATCAGAACGCCATGGATTCGACGGCGACCAGGGCGGCTGCCTCTGCCTTGGTCTTGGTGCCGGGAATGCCGGCGGAAATCAGGCCTGCCGACTGGGCTTCGCCCGTCGCATCCGACGCACTCATCTTGCCCATGGCGGCGGCGACGACGGCCGGGATGGTGACGTTCATAATTACATTGCCGGCGAGCAGCAGTTCGCTGGCGATCGGCGCAAGTGCGGTGAGGAACGGCGCGCGTTCCTTGCCGATGCCCTGCGCGACTTCGGGGATCACGGCGTTGATGATGCCTTCCATATGGATCGTCTCGTCGCCGACGGTGACTTCGGCGTCGAGCGCCGGATCGAAGGCAAGCCAGCGCGCCGCCATCTTGCTCGATCGCCGCGCACCCTTGCTGATCCTGGTGAAATGAACCTTGATATTGGTACCCTTCACCTTGCTCAGGAATTCCGACCCGCGTGTCTCCACCAGTAGCTGGCGCTCCTCGTCCATCGCGCGGACGATCTCGCCGACGCTCCTGCCCGCCATGAGATCGTCATAGCTGCGCGCCGCACGGGCATGCAGCGCCTTGGTGACCATGGGGGTGGAGGACATGATCATTGCATCGGTGACCGGCCCGTTGCAGATCTGCGTCGCCTTGCGGGCAACGATGTTCATCGCCACCATCGCAGTTTCCGGATCAAAGCTGAAGCCAAGGCGACGGGCACGTAGCGCGCGCGCCACGCTCTGTTCCGTCGAACCATCCTGCAACAGACACATCAGCGCAATGACCGCATCGCCGCAGATATGGCCGAGCGGCGGATTGACGGGACCCGCGCCCGCGCCGCAGATCCCTTCTTCGAAGACCGAGACGATTTCATCAAGCGCCATGATGCCGATCACGGTCGGCCCGCCGATATCCTTGAGGATCAGGCCGAGATCGCCGATCAGCCGTGCGGTCTCGACTTCCTTGCCGGTGATGCGGACATGTATTTTCTCGGGCAGGCCGGCGGTGCGAACGGCGGATCGCCCCGCGACGAAAGCACTGGTGACCTTGCCGTAGGGGCCATATTCCTCGGCCACGTCGGCATCCGAATGGATGATTTCCAGGATCGCCGCCGCGCCAAAAAGGGCTGAGAGGAACTTCTGGCTGGGCATGCCGGCGCCGGACATAGCGTCCATCATCGCCTTGGTCCCGATGGCAGCCCCTCGTTCGGCCATGCCGGGAAAAATCAAATCCTCGCCCAGCGCGCCGTGGCCGACCATCACGCCGCCGCCCACGCCTTCCGGAATGTCACGGCCCTGGACCGGCGAGAGCTCCCCCTTCATCATGGCTTCGTAGACGGCCGCAACGGCGGCGAAACCCGAGATCTTGTTGTTCATCTTCGCCGTCGGCACGGCGGCAAGGCCGGAGCGGCTGACGCCAGCGATCATGCGCGCCGAAGAGCCGAGCTTGCGGTTACCGGCAGGAATGCCGACCTGGGCGTTGGCGCCGCAGAGATAGAGCAGCGTTGCCGCGATCAGCGCCGCATTGGCGCCGTCGGCGCCGGCTGCCGTGGCGACAGCAATGCTCTTGGTCAGAAGGTCATCGATCGGCTGGCGCACGGCATCGGCGAACTTGACTTCCGGGCTTATGCCACGACGCAGTTCGGCCGCGATGACGTTGCAGACTGCAACGACCGGGATGTTGAGCATGCCATGGCCGCCGGTCAGGGCCTCGACGCGATCGCTGGTCAACCAGCCGGGATTGGCATTGGCCGCCATGACCGAAGCCAGAATCACCTTCTCGCGTTCGGCCGAAAATCTCGACATTGGTCCTCTCCCTTTATTTCCGGCGGGCAGCGATCATGATCCGCAACAGCCGAGCGTCGAAATCAGCCAGCGGCTTTTCTCGCAACGAGCGCGCACCGTCCGTCGATCTGCCGTATGCGCGGCGCGCAGGTAACGTCAGGGAATATCACAGGGTCATTATTGCGATAAGTGGCACTATCTCATGTCTCCATGAGCAACATTCATAATGGCGCGCTGCCCTGTTAATATTTCTGAAGCCCCCGCAGACAATGCGGGCCCATTCGGCTTCGCGTATTTGGGCCGCCGCTCAAGGTCGTCTCTCCAACTCGCGGTCTCTCTGTCCAAGGGTTGTCCGGCAACAAGCATGATTGGTGCTCATGGGTTCGTGAAATCATACCATTTCAGTTGATGAAGTTTTCTCCATACTCCTTTCCGAGATGTGGTCGCGGCCTGACCAAAGATGAAGGCTGCGGCTCTTACATCGCGTTGCATCAGCCCAAATTCACGGAGAACTTTCTAATGCTCGACTGGGAAAAATACCGGCAGGAACTGTCCTCACGCGTAACCGAACTTGGCCGGCTTTCGCCGGCGACACTTGAGGGCGTTCGTACCCTCGGTGGCGCAGGTCAGAAGAGCGGTCGGTTGGACGCCAAAACCCGGGAACTGATCGCCCTTGCCGTTGCGGTGACCACGCGTTGTGACGGCTGCATCGCCAGCCATACGTCCGAAGCAGCGAAAGTCGGCGCCACGCGGGAGTAAATTGCCGAGGCACTTGGGGTCGCGATTGCGCTCAACGCCGGTGCAGCTTTGGTTTATTCGTCGCGCGTGCTGGATGCCTTCGATACCGTCGCCGGCTGAGCACGATACGAAGGAAGTGCGGAGAAGGAATGGGCCTTCTCCGCCAGTCAACCAAATGGGAGGTCAATGCCCATTCAGAGCAGCGGCAATTGCGCTGCGCATCTCCTCAAGGCTCGGCGCCCCAGTGATTTTCTTGCCGTTGACGAAGAAGGGAGGCGTTCCCTCTACCTCGAATTCGTCAGTCGCCTGGTCGGTGAGCTTGTTCAGACGCTCAAGGATGGCCTGGTCCGCCACTGCCCTGTTGAACACGTCTTTGTCGATCCCAACGGAGCGTCCGATTTCACGCAGTGTCTGTTCGATGCACGGCTCTGAACTCGGGTTAACGTTTCTTCCCTGAACGGTTTGGGTGTGATTCAAGAGTGTCGGTGATTTGGAGGCCGACATGTTTGAAGACGATCGCCCGCGGCTGCGGGTTTTGCTGGACCATTTTAGTCTCGTTGAGGATGAGCGGGAGCAATGGCGGGTCGCCCATCCGTTACCCGAGGTGCTTCTTCTGGTCGTTTGCGGGACGATCGGCGCATGCGACGATTTTGACGAGATCGTCGAATGGGGGGAGGATAACCTGGCGTTTTTACGTCGGTTTCTTCCCTATCACCAT
>NZ_JAQJCK010000037.1:0-19141 GCF_030182455.1 Rhizobium cerradonense | reverse complement strand
CGCCGAAGCCGGATTCCTTGTAGCCGCCGAACGGGGTCGTCGCGTCGCCTTCGCCGAAGCAGTTGACCGTGACGAGGCCGGCCCGGATGTCGCGCGACAGGCGGATCGCATGCTTCAGGCTGCCGGTATAGACCGATGCCGTCAGGCCATAATTGGTGTCGTTGGCAAGGGCGACCGCCTCGGCCAGCGTGTTGAAGGTCGTCACCGACAGGATCGGCCCGAAGATTTCTTCCTTGAACAGCCGGCTGGAGGAGGTGACGCCGTCGACCACCGTCGGCTCGACGAAGATGCCGCCATGCGTTTCGCCGCCATGGGCGATCGTCAGCTTCTCGCTTTTGACGTCGTCGAGGAAGGAGGTGACCTTCTCATAGTGGTTCTTGCTGACGAGAGCACCGACGCGGTTTTCCGGATCGAGCGGATCGCCCGTCTTCCACTCGCGCATAGTCGTTGAGCGCAACTGCGCCCCGATCGGTCGTGAACTCGTAGGCGCTGAGCCAGTTCTGCCGCACGATCACGGCATCGGCCGGGATCGAGCGCACGTTTTCGATGAAGCGGGCGAGATGCCAGGCGATCTGCGGATCGGTCGGGTGATATTCGGCGACTGCCGGCGCCACCGCCTGCGCTTCGCCGATCCTGTCGATCTGCACCACCCACGGAACGACGGTTCCGCGCGTCGATTGCCAGATCAGCGCCGCGGCAAAACCGCCGGCTAGGAGCAGCGAGCCGAAGGCCATCAGCCGCCAGTTTCTGGCCTGGACGCGGGCGGAGCCAATCCGCTCGTCCCAGACCTGGGCGGCTCGTCTGTAGGGTGTTTCGGGCTCTGGCGTTCGGGCATATCGCACGGAAGCGCGTTTGAACGGGTTCATCGATGGTCATCCTGATTGAGGGAAACGGACATGGAACCGCCGCCGTGATCGCCGGAGCGGACGGTGTGGGCGGCGGTGCTGACACCATGGTGGAAAGCTTGTTTGCGCTGCATGCGCTCGGCCCAAGCCGGCGGCGAGGAAGATTGCGAGGCTCCGCCTGCGCCTTCGCCCGCAGCGCCCGCTTCGCCCGCGCCGACGTCATTGCCGCCGCCCGTGGCCTTCCATGCAGCCGACTGTCCTGCGCCGTAGCTGGACCGCAGTGTTTCGCTGGACCGGCCGGCAGTTTCCTTTGCCTTGCTCATCGCAAAGCCGGCACCGGCCTTGGCCATACCGGCAAAACCTGCTGCGGCGCGTCCGGCACTGCCAGCATCGGAGGAGGCACTGGCGAGACCGTAGGCGGTGCTGGCGCCACCGGCGACGGCTGCCCCCCCCGCATCGCCCCACCCACGGCGCCGGCCGCTGCACCGATGCCGGCGCGGGCGCCGACATAGCCGGCGGCACCAAGACCTGCGGCCGCAAGGCCGGTTCCGACGGCTGCACCCGCACCAAGCTGCGGTGCGCCGGAGACGAGGCCGGTCGCAATCCCCGGTCCGAAGATCGACAGGCCCATGAGCGCAAGGGCGCCGAGCACCAGCGACAAGGCCTCGGAGATCGTCGGCTGATCGGAAAAGCCGGCGGTGAATTCGCTGAAGAGACGCGAGCCGATGCCGACAATGATGGCGAGCACGAGGATCTTGACGCCGGAGGCGACGATATTGCCGAGCACCTTTTCGGCGAGGAACGCGGTCTTGTTGAAGAAAGCGAAGGGGATCAGCACGAAGCCGGCAAGCGTGGTGAGCTTGAACTCGATCAGCGTGACGAAGATCTGCACTGCCAGGATGAAGAAGGCGACGAGCACGATGACCCAGGCGGTCAAGAGCACGAATATCTGCACGAAGTTCTCGAAGAAGCTGACATAGCCCATCAGATCGCCGGCCGCCTGCAGGATCGGATTGCCGGCATCGATGCCGACCTGGGCGACACGACCGGGCTGCAGGAGCTCGGTGCTCGATAGCGAGGCGCCGGCCGCCTTCAGCCCAAGGCCGGAAAAGCTCTCGAAGACGATGCGGGCGAGATTGTTGAAGTTGCCGACGATGAAGGCGAAGAAGCCGATATAGAGCGTCTTTCTCACCAGACGCTGGATGACATCTTCATCCGCGCCCCAGGCCCAGAAGAGGCCTGCCAGCACGATGTCGATTGCGATCAGCGTCGAAGAGAGGAACGTGACTTCGCTGCCGAGCAGACCAAAGCCGGAGTCGATATAGGAGGTGAAGGTCTCCAGGAAGCGATCGATGATGCCGACATTGTTCATGGCTTCACCGTGGCACCGGCACTCGATGCCGGCGCCGTAGGCCGGTCGGTGTCTGCGGGTTTCAGGAAGCGGCGGCGGCTTTCCATCCACGCCTTCAGGCAGGCTTTGTCCTTGAGCGCTTCGGGACCGAGGTCACGGCAGCGCAACAGTTCCTGTCGGGTCCCGTGGATCTGAGGCTCGCCGCCCGGATCAAGCGACCGGAAGACGGGGGTCTCTTCCGGTCCCTGTCGTTGGCTCATCGCCATGAGCGTCGCGGTCAGTCCTGCTCCAATGGCAAGCACAGCGGTCATCCGGGCGGCGATCTTGAGGTCCATGGTCCAAAGCTCCCTACTGATGGAACATCTGGACGCTGGACGGGCTATAGGCGGTGCCGGTCATGAAGCGGCTGAACTGCTCGCGCGCCTGCTGCTGGGCAGCGGCTTCGCGCGCCTTCTCGAGCGCTTCCGCTCTGCCCTGCGCGGCCAGCAAGGCGGTGAGATCAGACATTTGCTTCGCCTGCACCGCGAGCAATTGGTTGCCGGCCTGGGCCGCCTGCAGCACACCGACGGCGGACTGGCTGGCGGTGACCAGCGTAGAAGTCTGCGCCTGGGTGCTGGCGATGCCATCAACGGCGACGGCTCCCGTCTTCAACGAATCCTCGAAGGCCGTGACCGACTGCTGCCAGCGTTCGCGTGCCGCCGTCACGAGCTGGTCGTTGCTCTTGCCAGTGGCGAAGGTCTCGTAGGTGGTGCTGAACTGCTGATCGATATTTTGGACGTTGTAGGCAAGCTGCTCGGCCTGAGCGAGCAGGCTTCTCATCTCGGAGAAATTACTCTCGATCTGAGAAAGCATCGACGTCGGCAAGCTGGTGAGATTGCGGGCCTGGTTGATCAGCATCTGCGCTTCGTTCTGCAGCGAGGTGATCTGGTTGTTGATCTGCTCCAGCGCGCGGGCAGCCGATAGCAGGTTTTCCGTATAGTTCTTCGGATCGAAAACGATCAGGGCAGCTTTCGACCAGCACAGGCGCGATCGGAGAGGCTTCGATGTCGGCAAGCGACTGGGAGGAGAACACCACGCTGACGTTCTTCTTGCGCAGCGTCTTCAGCCATTCCTTGATCTTCTGGGCAAAGCCGCCATCGTCGAGCGCGCGCCAGCCCTCGTCGATGATGAGCAGCGACGGACGACCGTCGAAGCGCGCCTCGATGCGGTGGAAGAGATAGGCGAGCACAGCCGATGCCGCCCCCGAGCCGATCAGCCCCTCGGTCTCGAAGGCCCGGACGGAGGCATTGCCGAGCCATTCCATCTCCGCATCGAGCAGACGACCGTAAGGACCGCCGATGCAATAGGGCCGGAGCGCCTGCTTGAGAGCAGTCGACTGCAACAGCACGGTGAGGCCAGTGATGGTGCGCTCGGCAACAGGCGCGGAGGCAAGCGAGGTCAGTGCCGTCCAGAGATGCTCCTTGACCTCCGGCGTGATCGGCACGCCTTCGCGGATCAGGATGTCGACCAGCCAGTCGGCCGCCCAGGCACGTTCCGGCGTGTCGTGGATGCCAGCCAGCGGCTGCAGCGCCACCATGCTCAGAAACGATGTGGCATCCGAGATTGAGCCACCGAGATCCTGCCAGTCGCCGCCCATGGCGAGTGTCGCCGCGCGGATCGAGCCGCCGAAGTCGAAGGCGAAGACCTGGGAGCGCCTATAGCGGCGGAACTGCAGCGCCATCAGCGCCAGCAGCACCGACTTGCCGGCGCCGGTCGGGCCGACCACCATTGTATGGCCGACATCACCGACATGCAGCGAGAAGCGGAACGGCGTCGCTCCTTCCGTCTTTGCATAAAGGAGCGGTGGCGCATCGAGATGCTCATCCCGCTCGGGTCCAGCCCAGACCGCCGAGAGCGGAATCATATGGGCGAGGTTCAGCGTCGAGATCGGCGGCTGGCGGACATTGGCGTAGACATGCCCGGGAAGACTGCCGAGCCAGGCCTCGATAGCATTGACGGTTTCCGCGATGCAGATGAAATCGTGAGACTGGATGATCTTCTCGACCAGCCGCAGCTTCTCCTCGGCGATGCGCGGATCGGCGTCCCAGACGGTGACGGTGGCGGTAACGTAGGCTTCGCTGATCTGGTCGGAGCCGAGGTCCTGGAGGGCGGCATCGGCCTCATTGGCCTTGTTGGCAGCATCGGAATCGACCAGCACCGATTGCTCGTTGGTGAGCACCTCTTTCAGGATCGCGGCGATCGATTTGCGCTTGGCGAACCACTGCCGCCGGATCTTGGTGACCAGCCGCGTTGCATCGGTCTTGTCGAGCATGATCGCTCGCGTCGACCAGCGGTAGGAGAAGGCGAGCCGGTTGAGATCATCGAGAATGCCGGGAAACGTAGTGGTCGGAAAACCGATCACCGTCAGCGTGCGAAGGTGAAACTCGCCGAGCCGCGGCTCCAGACCGCCAGCAAGCGGCTGGTCGGCGAGCAGCGCATCGAGATGCATCGGCGTTTCGGGAACCCGCACGCGGTGGCGTGACGCCGAAACGGTCGAATGCAGGTAGGTCAGCGTCTCCTCATCATCGAGCCAACCGGCTTCCGGCACGAAGCCTTCGAAGAGGTGCAGCACCCTGTCGGTGCGGTCGACAAAGCCTTTCAACAGCTCCCATGGATCGACACCGGAGCGTTCGCGCCCTTCATAGAGCCAGGCCTCCATGCGCGAAGCCTCTTCGGCCGGCGGCAACCAGACGAAGGTGAGATAATAGCTGCTCTCGAACAGGAGTCCGCTTTCCTCGAACTGTTCACGTCGCTCGACATCGATCAGGGCGGAGGCCGGGTCGGCAAACAGGCTTGTCGGATAGTCGTTGGCCGGATTGCGTTGAGCCTCGACGAAGACGGCCCAACCGGAACCGAGACGGCGAAGCGCGTTGTTGAGGCGTGCGGTCGTCGCGACCAGTTCGGCGGGCGTGGCGCTATCGAGATCGGGCCCGCGAAACCGCGCGGTCCGCTGAAACGAGCCGTCCTTGTTGAGGACGACGCCGGGGGCGAAGAGCGCCGCCCAGGGGAGGAAATCGGCGAGGCCGGCATTCTTCTTCCGGTATTCGGCAAGGTTCAACATCGTCGGACCTCACACGCCAAGATGCGCCGGATAGCGCAGGTGCCGGCGGCCGACGTCGACGAACTGCGCGTCGCGACGCGCCGCCCAGACCGCCGCGAAATGGCCGATCGCCCAGATTGCCAGCCCGGCAAGCCAGAGGCGAAGCCCGAGGCCCACGGCGCCGGCGAGCGTGCCGTTGACGATGGCGACCGCCCGTGGTGCGCCACCGAGCAGGATCTGTTCGGTCAGTGCCCGACGGACCGGTGCGTAATAGCCGCGGATCTCGTCATGCTCGTTTGCGAATGCCGCCATCAGACCAGCGCCCCGCCGCCGAAGGAAAAGAAGGACAGGAAGAAGCTCGAAGCGGCAAAGGCGATCGACAGGCCGAAAACGATCTGGATCAGCCGCCGGAAGCCGCCGGAGGTGTCGCCGAAGGCGAGCGCCAGGCCGGTGGCGATGATGATGATCACCGCGACGATCTTGGCGACCGGTCCCTCGATGCTTTCGAGGATTTTTTCGAGCGGCTCCTCCCAGGGCATGGACGAACCGGAAGCGTGCGCCGGCAGTGCCGTCATCAGCGAGATCGAGGCAAGCGTGGTTGCGGAAGCGAGACGACGGTGGGCGCCCTGGAACAGGGAAACTGCGGGAAAGATCATATGTCTTCTCCTTTCGGGAGCGGTTGGCGGTCGGGAAGATGAGCGTTGAGGGTGCGGTAATCGCCGGTCACCGGATCGAGCCCGTCGACAAGCGCGATCTCGGCAAGCCGTCGGGCGACGCCGCGGCCGGAGAGCACGGCAATCAGGTCGATGGTGTCGGCGATCATCGCTCGGGGCACCGTGACCACCGCCTCCTGTACGAGCTGTTCCAGTCGCCGGAGCGCGCCGATGGCCGAATTGGCGTGGATCGTGCCGATGCCGCCCGGATGGCCGGTTCCCCAGGCTTTGAGGAGATCGAGCGCCTCGGCGCCGCGCACCTCGCCGATCGGAATGCGGTCTGGCCTGAGGCGCAGCGATGATTTGACCAGATCGGAAAGAGAGGCGACACCATCCTTGGTGCGCAATGCCACAAGGTTCGGCGAGGCGCATTGCAGCTCGCGCGTATCCTCGATCAGCACGATACGGTCGGACGATCTGGCAACTTCGGCCAGCAGTGCATTGGTGAGCGTCGTCTTGCCGGTGGATGTGCCGCCGGCAACGAGGATGTTCTTGCGACGTTCGACCGCGAGCCGCAGCACGTCGGCCTGCGCCTCGGTCATGATCCCGGCATCGACATAGTCGGAGAGCGTGAAAACGGCGACCGCCGGCTTGCGAATGGCGAAGGTGGCGGCTGAAGCCACCGGGGGAAGCAGGCCCTCGAAGCGCTCACCGGTTTCCGGAAGCTCCGCCGAGACACGTGGGTTTCCGGCGTGAACCTCAGCGCCGACGTGGTGGGCGACGAGACGGACGATGCGTTCGCCGTCGGCGGCAGGCAATGTCTCACCGGTGTCAGCCAGCCCATCCTTCAGCCGGTCGATCCAGAGCCGGCCGTCCGGGTTGAGCATCACCTCGACGACGGCAGGGTCCTCGAGATGACGAGCGATGGAAGGTCCGAGCGCCGTGCGCAGCATGCGCGCGCCGCGCGATATCGCTTCCTGGTTCTGGTGATGGATTCCCGACATGGTGTCCCCGCTTCCGGCGATCGGCCAGAGGGCGGATCGCGACGGGGACAATCAAGAAGGGCAGAAATATGCGGTCAGCAACAAGATAGTCACGCGGTGCGTATAGGATCGTAGTGGATCGCAAAAATACTTGAACGCTTCGGCGCCGATCCTGCCGCGCCGGAAAGGACTGACGGCGGCTAAAACAGAATCAATCCGAGCAACGGATGGTATCGAAGAAGTTTTTGAGGACAGGATTGGAATTGTCCGGCCGCCAGCAGGCGATATAGCCGAGCCGTGTGCCGCCGTTGCCGTCGTGCACAGGCCGGACGACGACGCCATGCTCCGATATGCCCGCAGGCCCGTCGCATTGCAGACTGATGCCCTCACCGCTACCGACTTCGCTCAAAATAGCCTCGCGGCTCAACTGGCGCATGACGATCTCCGGGTGATCCGATGGTGCGGCCAAGTGACGAAGCAGGATATTGCGGAGATCAGGACCTGGATCATCTTGACTGATCAAAAACCGCTCACCCTTCAGCTCCGACCAGTAGATGGTGGGCTTTTGGGCAAGCACATGGTCCTCTGGCAGGGCGACGAGCAAATGGGCGGACCATAGTGGTATCGATTCCAGGAGCTCGATCTTACCCGTGTCACCAAGAACGATTGCAAGATCAACTGTGCCGGATATTAGCCCGGCTTTCAATTCGATGTAGGAGGCCTCCATGAGCTCTACTTCAACGCCCGGAAACTTCCTTCGAAATGTCCTGAGTGCAGTGCGAAAGCAACCAGAAGACATTGACCTATAGAAACCCACCACAATACGGCCGGTCTTACCTGTGCCGCTGGCCTTGGCCAGGTCGAACAGCCGCTGGAAGCCGTCGATGATGCGCCGGGCGCTTACAACAAATTCTTCCCCGGTGGGCGTCAGACGCGCACCCGATGTCGCACGGTCGAAGAGAAAAACGCCAAGCTCGTCTTCCAACTCACGGATTCGCTTGCTGATGATCGGTTGCCGCACGTTAAGCTCGTGACCAGCCGCACTGAAGCTCCCGTTACGGGCAGCGGCAACGACATATCGGAGATGACGAAGGTCCACCACTCCCCCCCCAGCCTTTAGTTGGCTCACGAAATACGTATCTGAGAGCGCAACTTTGTGGATTGCCACATGCGTCGCCATCGGAGGCCAGAGCATGCCCTTGCCTAAAAGAATGCCAAACTTGCCCTTTGCGCTCATACTCACGGTGACGCTTGCGAGCCTGCACGGCTGGCCATGACGTTCGCCGAGCGTTATGATCAAAAATCTATTTCGATGGCGACGCCTTTTGCCAAGGCCAGATCAACGGCAACCGAAGCGACTGCGAGGTCTTGCAGCGCAATGCCCGTGCCGTCGAAGAGCGTGATCTCATCCGCCGAGCTTCGGCCGTGATTTGCTCCGCCGATTACCGCACCTATTTCAATGATGATATCTTTTGTGATGATGCCCCTTTCGACGGCATGCTGGCACTCACCGATGGTCACGGCTTGCGCAATGTCGTCCGTGAACACCTTGGCGATACCGACGAGTTCGGCCTCGACCTCCTGCTTTCCCTTAGTATCTGTGCCCATGCAAGCGAGATGGGTACCCGGCCGAACTTGCGCTGCCTTCAGCACGGGAGCGAATGACGACGTGATCGAGATAATGACGTCCGACTCGGCCCCAAGATGATCAAGATCAACTGCTTCGAAGGAAAGACCCTCGTCGTTAGCTACCTGCTCCAGGCGGCACAGCATCTCCGGATGGAAGTTCCAAGCCACAACCTTTTCGAATTGTCGCTGCTGAAGTGCTGCACGCAACTGAAACGTCGACTGGTGTCCCGCGCCGATCATGCCGAGGACCTTCGCGTCTTTTCGGGCGAGATACTTGATCGAGATTGCCGATGCGGCCGCCGTCCGCAGGGCGGTCAGCAGGTTGCCGCCAACCACGGCACGGCATTTTCCGGTCTCCGCGTCGAACAGGAGGATAGTGGACTGGTGGTTCGTAAGGCCTCTGCTGGTATTGTTTGGCCAGAACCCGCCGGACTTGAGGCCAAGCGCCAAGCTCTTGCGATCGAAGCCGGACTTAAAGCCATATAGCGCATCGGCGTGTTCGATCGCCTCCCGGATCACCGGAAAATTGTAGGCCGACTTGTTCGCCATCGAGGCAAAGACCTCTTCGACCGCCTTGAGGCAATCAGAGGGCGTGACGAGTTCGGCAACGGCATTTTCGGGAATGATGATCATTGCACTTCCGCCTGGTTTGTCGGGGGCCGAGGCCCCCTATTTTATCAGTAAGCCTTGCCGCGGGCCGACACAGGCCAAAGCGTTTCAACCTTGCCGTTGCGGACGCCGACATACCAGTCGTGAACATTGCAGGTCGGATCGCAATGGCCCGGAACCAGGCGGAGTTTCTCGTTGACCTTCAGAACGCCGTTCGGGTCTTCGATAACGCCGTGCTCGTCAGAGCATTTGATATATTTCACGTCATTGCGACCGTAGACAAAGGGCAGGCCGGAATCGACCGATTGCGCCTTAAGGCCGGCATCGCAGATTGCCTTGTCGGGCTTTGCATGGCTCATGACGCTCGTCAGGATGAACAGGGCATTCTCCCATTCGCCATGGTCGATCCTTTTGCCGTCCTTGTCCTGAATGCGGCCGTAGTCGGCATCCATGAATGCATAGCTGCCGCATTGCAGCTCGTTATAGACGCCCGAATTGCTCTCGAAGTAATAGCTGCCGGTGCCGCCGCCGCTGACCAGCTCAGGTTCCAAGCCCTCGGCCTTCAGGGCGTTGACGGCATCCTCGACCTGGGCAATGGCCGCGTCGAGCTTCGCCTTGCGGTCTTCATATTTATCGATGTGCTGCATCGCGCCCTGATAGGCCTGGATGCCAGTGAACTTGAGACCGGATGCCACATGGATAGCATTGGCAAGCTCGACGACGGCCGCCGTCGTCGTGACGCCGCAGCGTCCGGCGCCGCAATCGATCTCCACGAAGCATTCCAGCGTCGTGCCGTATTTCTGTGCCGCTTTCGAGAGCTCTTCGACATTTGCGAGGTCATCGACGCAGACGATGATGCGCGCACCGTGCTGCGGCAGGAGTGCCAGGCGATCGATCTTTGCCGGGTCACGAACTTGGTTCGAGACCAGTACATCCTTGACGCCGCCACGAACGAAGACTTCCGCCTCGGAAACCTTTTGGCAGCAGACCCCGATCGCACCGCCGAGCTCCTGCTGAAGCCTGAGGACATCGACGGATTTATGCATCTTGCCATGCGCCCTGTGCCGCATGTTGTGGGCCTTCGCATAGTCGCCCATCTTGCGGATGTTGTGCTCGAGTGCATCGAGATCGAGGATCAGACATGGCGTCTGGATGTCGTCGACGCTCATGCCGGGAAGAGCCGGCACGTCGTAGCCGACTTCCAGGCCGGCGAATTTCGGTTCCATGTTCATTGCTTTTTCTCCCTTACTGCCACGGCAATGTGTCGAGGTCGACGTTTCCGCCGGTGATGATGACGCCAATGCGCTGACCGGCGAAAACCTCCCTGTTCTTGATGATCGTCGCCAGAGGGACGGCGCTGGAGGGTTCCATGACGATCTTCATCCGCTTCCAGATGAGCTTCATCGCATCGACGATCTCCTCTTCGGAGGCCGTCTGGATATCGGTCACGTGGTTTCTGACGAAATGCCAGGTCAGATCCTTGAGCGGCACCTTCAGACCATCGGCCACCGTATTCGGAGCGTCATCGGCAATGATGTAGCCGGCCTTGAAGCTGCGGCAGGCATCATCGGCCTGCTCGGGTTCGGCCGCATAGATTCTGATTTTCGGCGCGAGGTTCGACAATGTGAGGCAGGTTCCCGATACCATGCCGCCGCCGCCGATCGGCGCCACCACGGCATCGAGCCCGTCAACCTGCTCTATCAGCTCTCTCGAGCAGGTTGCCTGGCCTGCGATGACGCGCGGATCGTTGTAGGGATGAACAAATTCGGCGCCGGTCTCAGCGACGACGTCTGCAAAGACGGCCTCACGCGACGAGGTTGAGGGCTCGCATTCGACCACCCTGCCGCCATATCCGCGGACGGCGTCCTTCTTTGCCTGCGGGGCGGTCCGCGGCATAACGACTGTGCAGGGAATGCCCCGCCGCCCGGCGGCGTACGAGAGGCATGTGCCGTGGTTGCCGGATGAATGCGTGGCAACGCCGCGGGCTGCCTGCTCGTCGCTCAGGCCAAAGACGGCGTTGGATGCGCCGCGAGCCTTGAATGCACCGGCTTTCTGGAAGTTCTCGCATTTGAAGAACAGTTCGGCGCCGACAAGCGAGTTGATGAAGCTGGAGGTGAGAACCGGTGTACGATGGATGTAGGGCTTGATGCGCGTATGCGCAGCCACCATGTCGGCCAATGTCGGAATGTACATCATATACTCCTCAGGCCGCTGCCTGAATCTTGGACAGACGGTCGTTGCGATAGTGTTCCTGCGCAGCCGCAACGCCCGAGCCGAGTTTGACGTTGAGACCAAGATCGACCATGGCCATCTCAGCCGTCGCAATGCCTGAAAGAGCCATGACGTCAGTCAAACTGCCGAGATGCCCGATGCGGAACACCTTGCCGGCAACCTCGCCCAACCCGGTTCCGAAAGCGACATCGTACTTCTTCGCGGCATGGGCGACGATCGAGGTGGCGTCAAAACCTTGCGGTGTGCGGATCGCACTCACCGTGTCGGAATAGAGTTCCTCGCTTCTGGCGCACAGATCCAGACCCCATGCCCGAACGGCAGCGCGAATGCCGCCGGCAATACGGCGATGTCTCCAAAATACATTCTCCAGGCCTTCGGCGAGCAGCAACTCCGTCGAGAGCTTCAAGCCATTCAGGAGTCCGACGGCCGGGGTATAGGGATAGGCGTTGTTCGCATAACTCTTCGCCATATCGCGAATGTCGAAGAAGGTGCGCGGGAGCTTTGCATGGTCGACGGCTGCCAGGGCCTTCGGGGAAAAAGCTGTGATCGCCAGGCCGGCGGGCAGCATGAAGCCCTTTTGCGAACCGGTCACGGCGATGTCGACGGACCATTCGTCCATGCGGAAATCCATCGAGGCGATGGAGCTGACACCATCGACGAACAAAAGGGCCGGATGGCTAGCAGCGTCGATCGCCCGGCGTATGGCCGCCATATCGGATTTGACGCCGGTTGCCGTCTCGTTATGCGTGACCAGCACAGCCTTAATCTCGTGTGCGGTATCGGCTGCGAGAACTTCCTCATAGCGATCGGCGGGAGAGCCATGGCCCCACTCGACCTCGATAGCATCGACCTTGAGGCCGTGCCGCAAGCATAGGTCGATCCAGCGATGGCTGAACATGCCGTAGCGGGCCGCCAACACGCGGTCACCCGGGCTGAGCGTATTGGTGATGGCCGTTTCCCATCCGCCGGTTCCCGTCGACGGGAACACGAAGACCGACGCCGCTTCAGTCTTGATAACCTTCTTAACGCCTGCAAGCGCCGGACGCAGGATCTCACCGAACAGCGGCGAGCGGTGGTCGAGCGTCGGCATGTCCGAAGCCTTGCGAAGGACCTCGGGCATATTGGTCGGACCTGGAATGAAGACCGGGTTTTGCATGTACATTTTGAACGTCCTCCGCGTGTAGGAAACCTCTAACACGGCAGCCGCTCATGATATATTTTTCTGAAAACTGCTTTTAATTCGACATAATATGCAATAAATATCAAATATAACAAATATTTAGTATTTTTCATTGCATGAATTGATTTTTCAGTGAAGAATTTTCTTGAGCACGACACTAGCGGAGGCCATTGCTAATGACCGTTGAAATGCGTCGAAGAGGACGCCCGAAAGCCTTTAATGGTCCGCAATCCCAAAACACGATCCAGGCTCTTGATCGAGCATTGGACGTACTTGAAGCTCTCGCAACGCCGGAGGGTATGACGCTTTCAAAGCTGGCCGATCATCTCGGTCAATCAACGGCAACGATGCACCGGGTGTTGGCCACCCTGGAGCGACGAGATTTTGTCGAAATCAGCCCTGACCGCCAGGTCTGGCATATCGGCCCAGAGGCGTACCGGTTGGGATCGGCCTTCCTCCGCCGCTCCAATGTCGTCGAGCGCAGCCGTCCGGTCATGCGCGACCTGATGTTGGAAACGGGCGAGACATCCAATCTCGGTATCGAGAGGGACGGCAATGTCCTGTTCATCAGCCAAGTGGAAACGCACGAGTCGATCCGGGCATTTTTTCCGCCGGGAACATTGTCACCGCTGCATGCGTCGGGCATCGGCAAGGCGCTTCTCAGCACCTATGACGAGGACCGGCTTTCAACTCTCTTCAAGAAAAGAGAACTCGAGCGGTTCACCGAGAATACCATGCGTTCCTTCGACCAATTGCGCAAAGAACTGCAGAGAACGCGAGAACGAGGCTATGCGTTCGACGACGAGGAACGCACTCGCGGGATGCGTTGTGTTGCGTCGCCGATCCTTAATGTGCATGGAGAAGCGGTGGCAGGTATCTCTGTGTCCGGACCGAAAATTCGGATCCGGGATTCTGATGTGCATGAGTTCGGCGAGCGCGTGAGGCGCGCCGCGAGCATGGTTTCCCGCCGCATCGGCGCTCCATGATGTTCAGGCGGGCAGTTCTTCTCGGACCTGCGATCTTGTCACGCCGGCCAAGCCTCGAGGCAGCGGCCCTCCCGTCGCCCAGTCGAGCAGCTCCACGGTGTGGACGACCGGGATATCGGTTGCGGATCCGATCTGCATCAAGCAGCCGATATTGCCCGCGCTGACAACCTGGGCTCCCACCGCCTCAAGCGTCGCGACTTTGCGCGTTTTGAGTTCGGTCGATATCGCTGGCTGCATCAGGTTGTAAGTACCTGCTGACCCGCAACAAATGTGACTGTCACGAGGTTCGACCACCTCGAAGCCTGCGGTTCTCAGCAGGTCCTTTGGCGCCGAGCGGATCTGCTGGCCATGCTGCAGCGAACAGGCGGCGTGATAGGCAACCCGCAGCGGTTCGGCATACGAAGAGTCTTTAAGACCGATATCGGCGATCACTTCGGAAATGTCCTTCGCGAGGCCCGCAACGCGGGCGGCGTCTGCGGCCAGAGGATCATTTCGAAACATGTGGCCATAGTCCTTGACGGTGGTTCCGCAGCCCGAGGTATTAACGACAACCGCATCAAGTCCCTTATCATCCAGCTCTGCCACGATCGCTCGGATGTTGGCCGCAGCCATTGCATGGCTGTCATTGGCTTTGCCCATATGATGGGTGAGCGCACCGCAGCAACCGATCCCCTCGGGAATGACTACCTCACACCCATGCCGCCTCAGCAATCGGATGGTCGCATCATTGATGTCGGTGTTGAGGGCGCGTTGTGCGCAGCCGGTGAGAAGCGCGACACGTTTGATCCGCTGCCCCTCTGCGGGAGAGCGTTGTGGGCGGTCGTTCTTGCTCCTGGATGGCACGTGGTCCGGCGCCATCTCCAGCATCGCCCGAAGCCGAGGGTCGGGCACGAATTTCCTGAAGGGGCGGACGAGTTTTGCGCTCAACAGCGCCAGCCGAAATCGGTCCGGATAAGGGAGGATCTTTGACAGAAGCCACCGGAGTGCCCTCTCGTCCCACCGGCGCTTGTAGTTGCGCTCAATGTACTCGCGAGCATGATCGACAAGGTGCATGTAGTGAACACCGGACGGACAGGTCGTCATGCAACTGAGGCAGCTCAGGCACCGGTCGATGTGCATCACGGTCTTTTCGTCCGGCTTCCGCTGATTCTCCAGCATGTCTTTGATGAGGTAGATGCGACCGCGCGGACTATCGAGTTCGTCGCCGAGCACTTTGTATGTCGGACATGTCGCCGTGCAGAAGCCGCAGTGGACGCAGGATCGCAAGATCTCGTTCGAACGGTTGGTGGCTGGATCGGCAAGTTGTGCTTCGCTAAACTTCGTCTGCATTTCAATCGCCCATAAGACCAGGATTGAGGATCCCGGCGGGATCGAATGTCTTGCGCAGTGCGGCCGAAATCCGGGCAACGGCGCTGCCTTCGGGTGGGAACAGATTGGCGGCAGGCAGCGAGCCGGGCCGCACGAGCATCGCGCGGCCCGCACCCACCGCCCTGCGGACGGCGGCGCTTGGAGCCGCACCGGAGAACCAGATCAGGCCCCCGCCCCAGTCGACGGACGCCTCTCCGCCGAGTTGGCGTAGCGCCTCCATCACGTCCGGCGCGTCGGTTGGTTTGATCAATATCCGCCAGATTGCATCCTTCGAGGATGAGAAGTGTTTTACGTCGCGCAGCTCGCGCCACACTGCACGGCTGGCATCGTGCGTGACGATATCAATTTCCCGACGAGAGAACAGTTCCTTGAGCCGGTTGACGCGATAGTCAACCTGTGCATCAAAACCTTCGACCCTCAACCATGCGGTGCCAGCGTGGAATGCAGCTCCGGAGACTTCGAACGGTGTGGCCAGCGCGCTGACGAAGACTTCCAGCGCCTCACGTGAAGTGACACTGGGGAATTTCAGGCTCTTTTCTGCTTCCGCCAAGGGCAGCGTCTTTAACGCCACTTCCGTCAGGATGCCGAGAGTGCCGTAGCTGCCACACAGAAGCTTGCCGAGATCGAGCCCCGTGACATTCTTCATTACGCGGCCGCCATTCTTGATCATTCGGCCACGACCATCGACGAACCTGACCCCGAGAAGGTGGTCCCTACATGCTCCAGCCTGGATCCGACGCGGCCCTGAGACATTGGCGGAGACAACGCCGCCGATCGTCGGTGCACCTTCCGAGCCGAGGATAGCCCTATGGTCCGTCGGTTCGAACGCCAGGGCTTGGCCCTCGGCTGCAAGCGCATCTTCTACTTCACGTAAGGAAGTGCCTGCCCGCGCAATCAGGGTCAGTGCGCCGGGTTCATAGGTTACGATACCAGACATCTTGCTGGTTGAAATTATTTGCCCTGCATCAACGGCCTCGGCCGGCACCCGAGTTCCTCCCCCGGCGATCCGCATCGGCGCCACGCGGGCATGGCTATCGAGGATGAAAGCTGCGAGTTCAGCTTCATCCGTCGGGCTGACACCGGAACGCGGCACCTTTGTTGTTGCCTCCTCGATGTTCATGAGCTGCTCACCGCCCTCTCCCGATATGGTTTACTGACTTCGAGGGGAAACACTTTGGTCGGGTTAAGCTGCCAATGCGCGTCGAAAACACTTTTGACCTCCATTTGGATGGCCAGATCGTCGGCTGTGTATTGCTTGGTCATCAAGTCGCGCTTCTCAATTCCGACGCCATGCTCCCCGGTAAGGCAGCCCCCAACGTCAACGCAAAGACGCAAAATGTCGGCTCCAAATGCCTCGGCCCGTTCCAGCTCCCCGGGCTCATTCGCGTTAAACAAAATGAGGGGATGCATATTGCCGTCACCGGCGTGAAAGACATTGGCGACCTCCAGCCCGTATTCTTTGGAGAGTTCGCCGATGCGCTTCAGGGTGGGTGGGAGCTTTGAGACGGGAACGGTTCCATCAAGACAGAGATAATCGCCAAGTCTTCCCATTGCTCCAAAGGCCGATTTGCGTCCTTTCCAGATGGCCAGAGACTCATCCGCATTGCGGCTGGTGCGAAACTCCACTGGGTTCAGCTCTGCGGCAATCTGGTGGATCCGCCCAATTTGATGAAGAATCTCTTCTTCAGAACCTTCTACTTCGACAATTAGAACCGCAGCGCACTTTGGATATCCGGCGTTCGCGAAGGCGTCCACGGCACGCAAGCAGACATCATCCATGTACTCAATTGCGACGGGGAGCAGTCCGCACCGAATGATGCGCGCTACACACTCGCCGGCCGTTTCGGCGCTGTCAAACCCAATGAGCATTGGGCGGGCGCCTTCTGGCTTGGGCAGGATGCGCAAAGTCGCCTCGGTGACGATCGCAAGCTGCCCCTCCGAACCGCACAAAAGGCCAAGGATGTCGAGACCACCTCCCCCCAGAAATGGACCGCCGAGATCAACGATGCCCCCATCGGCCATGACCATCCTGATACCCATGAGATTGTTTGTGGTCACACCGTATCTGAGGCAGTGTGCCCCGCCAGAATTCATGGCGATGTTGCCGGCGATCGTGCACGCGAGCTGAGATGAGGGATCCGGTGCGTAGAAGAAGCCTGATGCCTCCAATTCAGCGCTGACCGACAGATTGGTCACGCCCGTCTGGACACGGATGAATCGATTAGCCGTGTCGACTTCCAGTATGTCTCTCAAGCGCATCGTGCCGATGACCACGCTATCGGCCGTCGGCAATGCCCCACCAGCGAGCGATGTGCCAGCACCTCTCGGGATCACCGGCACTCCCATTTCGTTGCAAATCGCCATAGCCGTTGAGACCTCCGCGGTGGTCCGTGGCAACACGACCGCGAGAGGGGCGCACCGATAGGCAGTCAAGGCATCGCATTCGTAAGCACGCGTTTCTTGTGGATCGGATATGACCACGTCGTGGGGAAGCGCTGCCAGGAGCCGCTCAATGATCTCAGAGGCTCTGGCGAGAATATCAGGGTCTGGCGCAGGCATCGCTAGAGTTGGCATGGATAATGGCTCCGTCGAGCAAGGCGATGGCAACGACTGACGATGCGGGTCCCCATCATACAATCACGACACAAGGCGGCAGAAGAGCCAAAGCAAGCTCTGTAGCAGTTGGAACGCCCTGAAAGATTGGGGAAGTACGCATTGGCGGAGATGGAGAGCTTCATCCTAGCGTCGCCCTTTTGTCTTCTTGCACAACTGGTTCGTCGCTGAGTTCGAATTGGCTGATCAGATGCAACAGATGGGTCGCTTCGTCTTGCAGGGACCGACAGGCAACCATCGACTCGTCGGCCATGGTGGCTGTTTGCTGCGTCGCCTCATCGATTTGGGAAATCGTTGCTCTGAAATTACCCAGATGTTTAGATTGCCCAGCGGCAGTCCTCGCAATTTCAGACACCATCGATCTGATCAGCTTGATATGGTTGGCGACATATTTCAAAACATCGCTCGTAGAGCCGACAAGTTGCATTCCCCTTGCAACTCGATGCGACGACACCTCAATCAGATCCTTAATTTCCTTTGCGGCATCTGCCGAGCGCTGTGCCAGGGCACGAACTTCAGAGGCAACAACTGCAAAACCCTTCCCGGCGTCGCCAGCCCTTGACGCTTCAACGCCAGCATTAAGAGCTAGGAGGTTTGTCTGAAAGGCGATCTCGTCTATGACGGTGATGATACTGGCAATGTCGACTGATGAACGTTCGATTTCTGCCATGCCGCTCAACGCGCTGGAAATGATTTCGTCGGATGATGCCGCAGCAGTATGTGCCTCCGATACAAGTTGGTCGGCCCTTGTTGCAGCATCCGCTGTCTGATTCACATCTCTTGCGATTGCGGTCATCGTGTTTACGGCACCATCAAGGACAAGCGCTTGGTGCTCTGTCTTTTCCGCCAAATTGTTGCTGGCGTTGCTGATCTGATCCAATGTCTCAGACATGGAAGTGGCTTGGCCCGCAACGGATTGAATGGTGTGATTGAGCTGCATGAGCGCATCATTGAAATCGCTCTTGAGCTGACGGTAATCGTCAGGGAAATTTCCAGAGATTTTACTGCGCAGGTTACCCTTGGCGAGCGCAGAAAGGCCGCGGCCGATCTGGTTCACTACATCAGCTTGAATCTTGAGCCTTTCTGCCTTTTCGGCCTCCATCGCAAGACGTTCTGATTCAGCGAGCGTTTCTGTCTTCCGCGCATCAGCCTCCGCGTTTGTCTTGGCGATGGCATTGTCACGAAACACGACGACAGCGCGCGACATGTCGCCAATCTCGTCGCTGCGGGTTGTGCCATCCACCGTCACAGTTGTGTCGCCTAGCGCCAGTTTCTTCATACTTGAAACCAGCTTGGTTATTGGCTTCGAAATGGATGCCGATTCCGATGAAGCCGCCCCTTTGTTCCGAGATGATTGCGCCCCTTGATTCCGGGATGATCTCGCCCCTTTTTAGTGGGGTCTGCAGGCGATGATTGTTGTCAGTTCATTTAGGCAGGGTGTCAAGCTTTTCGGGGCAGGTTTCGGCGTAGGCTATCGCCGCTCAATTCGATGCGATGAGCGTTGTGAACGAGGCGATCCAGTATGGCATCGGCGTAAGTCGGGTCTCCTATGACGCCATGCCATGCCGATACGGGAAGTTGGCTGGTGATGATGGTTGATCGGCGGCCGTAGC
>NZ_JAQJCK010000036.1:0-20344 GCF_030182455.1 Rhizobium cerradonense | reverse complement strand
TTTTCGCAGCCCATACGCTCGGCGAGCTGGAAACCTGGCCCGATCATGATCTCGAAGAGCAGGGACGATTGACGCATCCCATGCGTTGGGACGCTGAAAAGGATAAATATATACCCGTCATCTGGCAGGACGCTTTCGAAGAGATCGGCCGCGAATTGAGGGCGATATCCCCGGACAAGGTCGATTTCTATACGTCCGGTCGCGCATCGCTCGAAACCTCGTACATGTACCAATTGTTCGCCCGCATGTTCGGCAGCAACCATCTGCCGGATTCATCGAACATGTGCCATGAAGGCTCGTCCGCAGCACTGCCGGAAAGCATCGGCGCATCCATCGGCACGGCCATTCTGTCCGATTTCCAGAATTGCGACTGCATCTTCTACCTTGGACAGAACGTTGGCACGTCCTCGCCGAGAATGCTTCACGACCTGCAAGATGCCGTCAACAGAGGCGCCAAGATCGTCACCTTCAACCCACTTCGCGAGCCTGGGCTGGAGCGCTTCGTCAATCCCCAGATGCCCGGTCAGATGCTCACTGGCAAGGAAACGCTGATCTCGTCGGAATATTATCAAGTCAGGAACGGCGGCGATATCGCGGCACTTTTCGGCGTCTGCAAGGCACTGATCGAGGCCGACGATGCGCTGAAGGCATCCGGGACAAGCAAGGTTACGGGAACCGATGCGATCCCGGATGATCCTTCCGACGCGGGAACGGTAGCTTTTGCCGCAGCGATGGCTGCTGCCGACAAGAAACATGTCCTCGATCACGATTTCATCCAGCAGCATACCGCGGGTTTCGAGGAATTCGCTGCTGCCGCGCGAAACCACGATTGGGCCGAACTGGAGCGCGTCTCCGGCTTGACGCGAGCGCAGATGCGGCAGGCTGCCTCGACATACGCCAACTCGAATGCAGTTCGAGACCGGTAATTTCTCTGGGGTCATGCGGCTCGCAGAAGAGGCGGTTTGGCCTTGAATAATGGAGGCACGTTCGGTTCTGGCTGTCGGAACAGTGCCCGCAGCCGATCGTGAAGGTCGCCATTGATCTGCGCTGCCCGAACCTGCATGAGCATGTGGGCACCATGGAGGGACCAGCGCATCTGCTGCTTCTTGATCATGCGTTTGCCGACAAGCGAATTCACCGCTGACTCGGCAAGAGTAGTGGCGACACGAAGCCCAGTTCGGTAGCGCTTGCCATAGTTGACGATCGCGCCGCGGTTCGATCTGACATAGGTCAGGAGCTGCGAGCCGAGGCTGTGAAGCCGGGCGATCGAGAACTCACCCTCTACTTGCGAATCCTTCACTCGCTCCAAGAGTTGCTCGAGGTCGCGGATCGCGCGATCGACCCGCCCATGCCACAGGCGCCACTTCACGGCTCTGATGTCCCTGTAGATTGTTGGGAGGGGCCCGGGACCATCCGCGCGAGATCGAGCCATGTGGTCGGCGATCTGCTGCATGGGTTGGATCTTCATGGCGACGTGGAACCAGTCGATGATATGGGTGGTGGGCCTCGGCATGGCGCGGGGTAGGCGCTTCAGGATTTCCGCGCCATCCGAAATCACGGTGACGTCGCCAAGGCCGCAATACCCTTGTTGCTGAAGCGCGTGGAGCGTTCGATCTCGGATTGCGGCCTGGTCGGTGCTGCTGGTCGCGAAATAGCGGCCACCTGGTTCGCCCCGACCGCCGCGACCACATCTGGCTACAACAAGCTCGAAGTTTCGCGCTGAATTGGGATCGGCGCTCCGAACGTGCGCCGTATCGATGCTGACGACGAACTCTCTGCGCCGATCACCGGGAAGCTGCATTTCAAGTTGGCGCCGTTCCTCCATCTGAGCCCTTGCGCGCCGCTCTTCTCCTGCGTGCTGCTCGTCCAGCCGTTCACCGATCCTGATGGTGCGCTTGCGCACGGTCGCATGCGTCTCGGTCGGCTCAACCGGCAGGAATTCAGCAAGCACTCTCGCCGCCTGCCGGTACGGCAACATGCTTCCCAGCCGCGCGGTTAGTTCCATCAACTCGGGCGTCGCTCGATCCGGGCAGATTTCCTTCAGTGGCGCGAAAGCAGCGACCATGCCTGGATGGCAATCCCCGCACAGCATCCAGCGGGGTTGCGCACCTCTACCGCGCCAAAGACAGTTCGGATCCGGCGCGTCGTATAGTCCTTGACCGTCCGGAACGCGTGGCATTCCGTGCAAACCCGACGAAAAAGGGTGTAGGTCTCCGCCTCATGGTTCACGGCTGCGCTCTGCAGCACCGCCATGATCTTCTTGCCGTCTTCAATCGACAACCCGATGTCGCCGTCAAACAGGCGCTCCCAGCTCTTGTCGATGCGAACCTCCTTCCGGCAGATGTCGCCAAAATCGTTCCTGCCCTCGATCGTGATCGTCCATTGCACCGCCATCGCTTTCTCTCCGAACAAAGCGACGACAATGGACTGCTAGGGCCTAACAACCCGTTTTCGGCCCCAGAGATGTTACCGGTCTCTAAAACTCTGCGCGATGTCGATCGGACGGGGTCCTGTCGGCGTTAAGGCAAGGGCGTCACGAGTTTGTTCAATCTCCATGGGTGTCGGAGCGGAGCGTCGCATCCGCCGCTCTGGGATGGTGAGCAGGGGCGGTGGGTATTGCAGTTGGACGATGGTCTCGCGACCAGTTTTGCCTCCAAAGGCAAGCTCGGATTTTAGGACCGGAACGGTCGCAACCATTGCCAAAAGCACTCGCCGCGTAATCATGCGAGACCTCCATGGTAACATTGGAAACGCCTTAGCTGCCAGTTGCTGTAACACGCAAAGAGGAGAACGGTTTCAATGAGACGCCGCCGATTTGCGGGCCACACCTTGCTGATCTCATTTAGCCATGGCGGAATCTGGCCCATACCAGCAGCAACTCCGCCTTGAACAAGGTGCGAAGCAACGCGGACCGCAAGTTTGTTGTTCCTTTCAGTGACTTAGCAGCCACGTGGTAGGAGTGCTAATTTTTTCACTTCGCCCTCTTGAAATCAAAAAATCGCAAAACCAGATCATTTCGCGCAAAATGCTCGATCGAGGTTTTGCACCCGCCCGGACTGGTCATCCGGTCCGGCCAGGGGAACAACGTCATCATTGTTTGTCCATCGGAGGAAAACATGTCGTTCCGACCACTTCACGATCGCATTCTCGTCCGCCGGGTCGAATCCGAAGAAAAGACGAAGGGCGGTATCATCATCCCAGACACCGCCAAGGAAAAGCCGCAAGAGGGCAAGGTTATCGCCGTTGGCCCCGGCGCGCGCAATGATGCCGGCCAGATTCAGGCGCTCGACGTCAAGGCCGGCGATCGCATCCTGTTCGGCAAATGGTCCGGCACCGAGATCAAGATCAATGGCGAAGATCTGCTGATTTTGAAGGAAAGCGATGTCATGGGCATCATCGAATCCGATGCCGAGCAGAAGAATGCTGCTTGAGCCGTCTATGCCAAGACCATCAGATAGCTGCCTATTGAGGAGTTAAAGAAATGACTGCGAAAGAAGTCAAGTTTCACACCGATGCCCGTGAACGCATGCTCCGTGGGGTCGACGTGCTCGCTAATGCCGTGAAGGTAACGCTCGGCCCGAAGGGTCGTAACGTCGTCATCGACAAATCCTTCGGCGCACCGCGCATTACCAAGGACGGGGTTACCGTCGCCAAGGAAATCGAACTTGAAGACAAGTTCGAGAACATGGGCGCGCAGATGCTTCGAGAAGTCGCTTCCAAGACCAACGACATCGCCGGCGACGGCACGACCACGGCGACCGTACTTGCCCAGGCAATCGTCAAGGAAGGTGCCAAAGCGGTTGCCTCAGGCATGAATCCGATGGATCTGAAGCGAGGCATCGACCTTGCTGTCGACGCCGTGGTCAAGGAACTGAAGACCAAAGCCCGTAAGATTTCAAATAATTCCGAGATCGCTCAGGTTGGTACGATTTCTGCCAATGGCGATGCCGAGGTCGGCCGATTTCTTGCTGAGGCAATGGAGAAGGTCGGAAACGACGGTGTGATCACGGTCGAGGAAGCCAAGACCGCCGAAACCGAATTGGAAGTCGTCGAAGGCATGCAGTTCGACCGCGGCTATCTCAGCCCCTACTTTGTCACCAATGCCGAAAAGATGCGGGTCGAGTTCGAGGAGCCCTATATCCTCATCCATGAAAAGAAGCTGTCGAATCTCCAGCCTATACTGCCCAGCCTTGAAGCCGTGGTACAATCGGCGAAGCCGCTCCTTATCATCGCTGAAGACGTCGAAGGCGAAGCTCTTGCGACGCTCGTCGTCAACAAACTGCGTGGCGGTCTGAAGATCGCGGCCGTGAAAGCTCCTGGCTTCGGCGATCGCCGCAAGGCCATGCTGGAAGACATCGCCATCCTGACGGGCGGCACTGTCATCTCCGAGGACCTCGGTATCAAGCTCGAGAATGTGACGCTGAACATGCTCGGCCGGGCCAAGAAGGTGGCGATCGAGAAGGAGAATACGACGATTATCGACGGCGTTGGTTCAAAGTCTGAGATCGACGGGCGTATTGCCCAGATCCGGGCGCAGATCGAGGAAACCGCCTCCGATTACGATCGCGAAAAGCTGCAGGAACGCCTGGCCAAGCTCGCGGGGGGGGTCGCAGTAATCCGCGTCGGCGGTTCGACGGAAGTGGAAGTCAAGGAGAAGAAGGATCGCGTCGATGATGCGCTGCATGCGACGCGCGCCGCCGTCGAGGAAGGCATCCTGCCCGGTGGCGGTGTCGCCCTGCTGCGAGCCGTCAATGCGCTTGACGGGCTCACGACCGAAAATAACGACCAACGCGTAGGCGTCGATATTGTCCGTCGGGCGATTGAGGCGCCGGTCCGCCAGATCGCCGAGAATGCCGGCGCGGAAGGCTCGATTGTGGTCGGCAAACTGCGCGAGAAGAGTGAGTTTTCATTCGGCTGGAACGCCCAAACCAATCAATATGGCGATCTTTACGTTCAGGGTGTTATCGATCCGGCCAAGGTCGTGCGCACGGCCCTTGAAGATGCCGCTTCCGTCGCCGGCCTGCTGGTGACGACCGAGGCCATGATCGCCGAGAAGCCCAAGAAGGAAGCTGCACCTGCCTTGCCTGCGGGCGCCGGCATGGACTTCTAATGGATCAAGGAGGTCCCCCCAATTCGCCGAGAGCGGACCTCCTGTTCAGACGATCAAGCCTCAAGTTCCATCGGTAAGATCTATGGAGCCAGCAATGAAAAGGAAAGTGTTAGCAACTCGATACCGGAGGAAGTCACGGCAGCGATCAACGCCGCGCATCTACTTCATCCGGCAAAACATTTCGATCACCCGCGTGATGTCCTTGTATCCCCTGACATCGGCAAGGAAGAGAAGCGGGCCATTCTTGCGTCGTGGGCATCCGACATCTTTGCCATTGAGTCCATTCCAGCCCTTCGGCTTTATCCGGGGGCGGATAAGGCGGTCTCGTATGATGAGATCATGGAAGCGTTGAAGGCCTTGGACGAAGACGATCAGCGAGCTGGAGACCAAGATTCGGCCGGCTCCATTAACCATGCCCATCGCCTGAAACTGTTAGCGCGCCGGTTGGCGGCTTTGACCTATGTCGTTATTGGAAAGGAGGCCGTCGCCGACAACTATTCGAAATGTAGACCTTCCTTCTGACCTACCGCGTGCCTCTTTGAGGATGCGGGCCTGATTTTTGCCGACGACTCTTTGCTCAATAGAGGAGGTTTTGCCGATGAAGATCGCCCAGATTGCACCGCTCGCTGAAAGTGTTCCGCCGAAGCTGTATGGAGGAACCGAGCGGATAGTTTCCTATCTCACCGAGGAACTTGTCGCACAAGGCCATGACGTCACTCTTTTCGCCAGCGGCGATTCCGTGACCGGCGCCAAGCTGGTGGCGTGCTCGGACGTCGCGCTGCGGCTCAACCCGGCCGTCAAGGACGACCTGCCGCATCAGGTCTTGATGCTGGAGGAGATCCGCCGGCGTGCGCAGGAATTCGATGTCCTCCACTTCCATATCGATCTCCTACATTTCCCGCTGATCCGAGATTTTGCCGATCGCACGATCACGACGCTTCATGGACGGCTCGACTTACCGGATCTAAAGCCATTCTATAAAGCTTTTCCCGACATTCCGCTGGTCTCGATCTCCAACGATCAGCGCCGGCCGATGCCGCCGGTCAACTGGTCCGGAACAGTTTATCACGGACTACCGGTCAAACTGCTGCCCTTTACGGGAAAACCGAAGTGCAACTATCTCGCCTTCCTCGGACGAATATCGCCCGAGAAGCGGCCGGACCGAGCAATCCAGATTGCGGTAAAAATCGGAATGCCGCTGAAGATCGCCGCCAAGATCGACGATACCGACAAGGCCTATTGGCAAACGGTGATCGAACCGATGATAGAGAGCTATCCGAATGTGGAATTCATCGGCGAGATCAACGAATGCCAGAAGGCCGCCTTCCTTGGCAATGCCAGCGCGCTGCTGTTTCCGATCGACTGGCCTGAGCCGTTTGGACTTGTCATGATCGAGGCCATGGCCTGTGGCACGCCGGTCATCGCCTTCCGCTGTGGTTCCGTTCCCGAAGTGATCGACGAGGGTATCTCCGGTGTGCTGGTCGATAGCGTCGAGGAAGCAGCGGAAAACATCGAATGGGTACTGCGGTTCGACCGTCGCAAAGTCCGGGACACTTTCGAGAAGCGTTTCACAGCCGAACGGATGGCTCGGGACTATCTCGACATCTATCGACAATTGCCCGGCACTCGAACGAAAGCCGCGCGGTTTCGCCACATCAAAGGCCGGGAAGTCGATCTACAGATCGTCGCTTAGAGACTTTGGCGATCGCTTCTGCGGAGGGCAAGCCAAGATTGCAATGGAGGCTTCGACCGCGTTAGGAATTCGTCCGCACCCTGATGAGCGCCTCGCCCTTCCGCGGCTGCGCATGCGCACCATCCGTCCACGGAAGGGCGAGAATACGACACAGAAACCTGAAGACATCAGCACTATCGCTTGGGACCGAATGTGATGACGTCAAAAATCAATTTTTTAGGGGTAATGCCATTTCTCTTGAAACCGCAACCTGCTGAATTATATTAGTATTGTTCGAATGCCCGACTGGGATCGACAAGTCCAGCAGACGCCGTGTGCTCTTGGCGTCTCCTTGTATCCATGTTGCTTATAAGGAGGATATGGCTATGAGGACAAACCTCGATTTTTCCCCGCTGTTCCGGTCGAGTATCGGTTTCGACCGAATGCTAAATGCGCTCGAGGCCGCAAGCCGCACCGAGATCGTCGATGACTGGCCTCCGTACGACATCGTGAAGACCGGTGAAGACGATTACCGCATTGCCATGGCAGTGGCGGGCTTCTCACAGGAAGAACTGACGATCACGCAGGAGCAGAACACGCTTTTGGTCTCCGGCCAAAAGACAAACGGTGACGACGGCCGCTATCTGCATCGCGGCATTGCTGGTCGTTCGTTCCAGCGACGGTTCGAGCTTGCCGACCACGTCAGGGTCGTCGGCGCCGGCCTCGTCAACGGTCTATTGGCGGTCGATCTTAAGCGCGAAATCCCTGAAGAGATGAAGCCGCGCCAGATCGAGATAATGACTGACGTGGCTCTGCCGGAGGCCGAGACCAGACAGATCGAGGCCGAGAAGGCATAGGCTCCGAAGGGCAGGGTAGTTGGTAACCAGAGCGCCGCGCTCGTCCCGCGCCTTCAGGAGGTTTTCCAACTAAACAAACAGAAAGGAGAAAAACATGAGTGTTCGTGACCTGATACGCTGGGGCCGCGATAACGGCAACCAGGTTCCAAGTCTCTTCCGCGATGACGACCGTGATCCCTTCCTGTCGCTTCATCGCGAGGTGAACCGTCTTTTCGACGATGCATTCCGAGGCTTCGGTTCCGGCCTGCGATCCGTGGGAAGCGGCTCCGCTTTTGGAGCCGGCTGGCCAAGTGTCGAAATCTCCGACACTGACAAGGAGATCAAGGTGACGGCCGAAGTGCCCGGGCTGGAGGAAAAGGACATCGAGGTCCTGCTCAATGATGGCGTGCTGACGCTGAAGGGCGAAAAACGTTCCGAGAGCGAGGATAACAATCGGCAGTTCTCCGAGCGCTATTATGGCCGGTTCGAGCGCCGCATCCCCCTCGGCGTCGAGGTCAAGGAGGACCAGGTCGATGCGCATTTTAAGAACGGCGTACTGACCGTCAGCTTGCCGAAAAGCGAGAAGGCACAGTCGCAGGTCAAGCGGATCGCTATCAAGAGCTAATCAGCCCAAACTTCTGGGGGCCGCGGTACAAGCTGCGGCCCCTCCGAGTTTGCGATAAGTTGCGATTTTCGGGAGTCTGAAGGTGACCTCGACGCCGCGACGATACTTGAAGGCGCGGCGGCCAATTCCAATATCCTATTCAGGAAGATAGGTGGCGTGGAAAGGAGGAAGAAAATGCCGCTGAATGATGTTCCCTGGGATCGTCCGGTGACGATCCGCCTACAATGCGGTTTGGACCGTACCTTTGCCGGCGTCTACGACGCTCTGGATTTTCTCGAAAACGAATGGCCATTGCGACATGGAGAACGCCATGAGCGGGCCGTGAAAACCTGTCGCGGCGCGCTCAACGGCGCCGTTCCCGCGGTGATCGCGCGGGAAGCGTTCATGGCCGCATGCCTCGAAGCCGGCATGGCGACCGTCATGACTGCATCAAAAGTGAAGCCGCATACTTACCCACCCGCAGCCAAACGAATGGCTGCGATCTAAATGCGGCATTGGGTGTCCCGCTTCGCTCGAGGCGGGACGTGGCTCTCGCGCTGCTCGGGGCTTCCAATATCGTCAGTCCGATCGCTAACTGGCTACTCCGCGGTATCATCGGCAAGTGGAACAACAAAGGCTTGAGTGGCTTTTCCGTTTCACGACCTATGTCCGAGAATTGTCATGGCCAGCGACAAGCTATCGAGCTACCGATCCAAACGCGATTTTGAGAAAACCGCTGAGCCGAGCGGCAAGAAACCGATCAAAAAGACCAACCGCCGGCGCTTCGTCATTCAGAAGCATGACGCCACACGTTTGCATTACGATCTGCGCCTCGAACTCGATGGTGTGTTCAAGAGCTGGGCCATCACCAAAGGACCGTCTCTCGATCCGCACGACAAGCGCTTGGCAGTAGAGGTCGAGGATCATCCGCTCGACTATGGCGACTTCGAAGGCACCATACCGAAAGGTCAATATGGTGGCGGCACGGTGATGTTATGGGACCGCGGCTATTGGGAACCGGAGGGCAGGAAAACCCCCGACCAGGCTTTGGCCAAAGGCGATTTCAAATTCACGCTGGAGGGAAAACGCCTACATGGCAGCTTCGTGCTCGTGCGCATGCGCAACGATCGCGATCCCGGCAAGCGCAAAAACTGGCTGTTGATCAAGCACCATGACGAGTTTTCGGTCGAGGAAAATGGCGCCGCGGTCCTGGCTGAGAATGCCACATCGGTAGCGTCGGGACGTTCGATAGAAATGATCGCCGCTGGCAAAGGTCGAAAGCCCTCCCCGTTCATGGTCGAAGGTGGAACGATCGAGGCCGACGCCGTTTGGGACAGCAATCATGGTCTTGCCGCCGAGGAGCGAACATCTGAGGCGCGGGGCGGCAAAAGGACCAAGTCTGTCACGGCCGTCGATCTTCCGAATTTCATTGCGCCGCAGCTTTGCGAAACCCTGCAGCGTCCGCCGGCCGGCTCCGGCTGGATCCATGAAATCAAATTCGATGGTTATCGCGTTCAGATGCGCGTGCTCGACGGCGAGGTGACCTTGAAGACCAGGAAAGGTCTCGATTGGACCGGCAAATATCCCGAGATTGCCGAGGCGGCGTCGGCGCTGCCGGACTGCATCATCGACGGCGAGATCTGCGCGCTCGATGACCACGGCGCGCCAGATTTCGCTGCCCTGCAGGCCGCCCTGTCGGCGGGAAAGACTGGCAGTCTCGTCTACTTTGCTTTCGATTTGCTTTATGACTGCGCCGAGGATCTGCGCTCCCGAGTTCTTGTTGAACGCAAGGCGCAATTGCAGGAGCTGCTGATCGAAGCCGGCGACGATCCGCGGATTCGCTTCGTCGAACATTACGAGACCGGCGGCGATGCCGTTTTGCGCTCCGCCTGCAAACTGTCGCTCGAAGGCATCATCTCCAAAAAAGCGAATGCGCCCTATCGGTCTGGCCGCACGGACACCTGGGCGAAGTCGAAATGCCGGGCCGGCCATGAGGTGGTGATCGGCGCATATGCCAAAACCAATGGCAAATTCCGGTCGTTGTTGGCCGGTGTCTATCGCGGTGGTCGTTTCGTCTATGTCGGCCGCGTCGGAACTGGCTACGGCGCAAAGAAAGTGGCAACGCTGCTGCCGAAGCTGAAGGCGCTGGAGACGACAAAATCTCCATTCACCGGCATTGGCGCGCCGAAGAAGGAAGCGGAGGTCGTCTGGCTGAAGCCGGAGCTCGTCGCCGAAATCGAGTTCGCGGGCTGGACCGCTGATGGACTCGTTCGCCAGGCAGCGTTCAAAGGGCTGCGTGAAGACAACCCGGCTAAAGAAGTCGAAGCCGAACGGCCGGCGCTGCCCGCGGAGACAGACGTTCCACCGGCTCAGCATGCCAAGGCAAAGCCGACGCGGCAAAAAGGGGCGAAGGCCGACGTCATGGGCGTACTGATTTCCAATCCGGATAAGCCACTATGGCCTGACGCTAACGATGATGAATCCGTCACCAAGGAGGACCTTGCGCGTTATTATGAGGCGGTGGGATCGTGGATGATCGAGCATATCAAGGGCAGACCCTGCTCAATCATCCGTGCGCCGGATGGAATTGCCGGTGAGCAATTCTTCCAGCGCCATGCAATGCCTGGGCAATCGAACTTACTCGATCTCATCAAGGTGTTCGGCGACAAGAAGCCATATCTGCAGATCGATCGGATCGAGGGCCTTGCCGCCGTTGCGCAGGTCGCCGCTGTCGAGCTCCATCCCTGGAACTGCGAAACCGATCAGCCGGAAGTGCCCGGCCGCCTTGTCTTCGATCTCGATCCAGGTCCGGACGTGCCATTCTCCATTGTTGTTGCTGCCGCCCGCGAAATGCGCGACCGGCTGGACGAATTGGGGCTGATCAGCTTTTGCAAAACGACGGGCGGCAAGGGCCTGCATGTCGTCACCCCCCTTGCGGTCAATAAGCGCAGGCCGCTCTCCTGGGCTGCAGCAAAGGGGTTTGCCCACGATGTCTGTCAGCAGATGGCATGGGACAATCCCGATCTTTATCTCATCAACATGACGAAGAGCTTGAGAGGCGGCCGCATCTTCCTCGACTATCTGCGCAATGATCGCATGTCGACGGCTGTTGCGCCCTTGTCGCCGCGCGCCCGGCCCGGTGCAACCGTGTCGATGCCGCTGACCTGGGCGCAAGTGAAATCCGGTCTCGATCCAAAGCGCTTCACCGTCCGCACGGTGCCGATGCTTCTTGCGAAAAGATCAGCCTGGAAGGACTATTGTGATGGCAAGCGGCCGCTCGAACAGGCTATTAAGCGTCTCGGCAAATCAAGACCGGCGGCGTAATTTTCAAGGTGCCTCCCCAAAACGGCGAGCGAGCACTCGCAACGACGCCGGCTGCTCATCCTTGCCACAAATGTCAGGCGAATGTGCCGCCTGGGCTGGGCCTGGACGAAGTCCACGCATCAGCCTGGTTTTCCTTCGGCACGCTGCCGCTGGGGGTCAACTCATTCACCGCCTTCGGAAGATTCTTCCGAGACAGTCGGCTCCTTGCCGCGAGAGGCCGGTTTTGGCGGCAAGCTCGCTGAGAATGTCGTCGCCGAGTGCCTGGCTAAGCTCCTGATCATTTATCGGTTTGTTATCGCCTGTGCTGACCCAGGATTCGGCTTTGTCCCCTGACGTTGCGTTGAAACTGCTCCAGAAGACTTCCGAAACCTCCGCTCAGAATGCCTCCGGCCGAACTGTTGCCAAAAAGATCGCCGAGGCATCCACTGCGCGTGAGATTGCCGAGCCGGTCACCAATACCGTCGGTCCTAGAGGGCGTGCCGTCGGCGCAGGTCTCGCCGCTTAGTACGGGCCGTCCAATTCCCTTTAAAACTTCCGCTATCTTATCGCGGTTCTGATAGCCGGCGATAGCCGACACCGCGAGCAATGCGGTCAATGGTCCAGGGGACTTGATCGGTCTCCTAAGCGATTGGGGTAGGTTCTCAGGAAACTAGTTGCGGATCGGAATGTTCCGGTTGGTTCTCGCCCGTGTCGAAGATCGCGGCGTTCCTGGATGCTTTGGAAGCTCTATGGCCGAGGCTGGCGCTTTCGTAATGAAAACAGCGTCAGTTGAGAGGGGTTCTGCCAACGGCAACAGGCAAGCGCTCCAACAATCGAATGGCAAAAAGGCATGTATTTGATACGGCGATCAGGTGATAAAAAATTTTGCAGATCGTCTTGAATCTGAAAAAACGGCAAACCAAATCGATGCTACCGGCAGCCTAGATGGGAGCCGGAAGCCGGAGACGCAGGTTTCCGACGCGTCTCCTCTCCATCTCGCTTTACGGAGGATTTGGTTATGAGAAACGACTTCGACTTTGCACCGCTCTATCGGTCCAGCATTGGCTTTGACCGGGTATTCAATCTTCTCAACAGTGCCCAGCGCCTGCAGGCCGTCGAGACCTGGCCGCCTTACGACATCATCAAGACGGGTGAGGATGATTACCGCATCCAGATGGCTGTCGCTGGTTTCGCAGATGCTGACCTCGACATCACGCAGGAGCGAAACGTGTTGATCGTCAAGGGCCAAAAGGCCGAGCAAAAAGACGGAGAATATCTGCACCGGGGCATTGCCGGGCGCGCTTTCGAGCGCCGGTTCGAACTGGCCGACCATGTCAGGGTTGAGAATGCCGCGCTGACGAACGGCCTTCTGAGCATCGATCTCAAGCGCGAAATCCCGAATGCTATGAAGCCGCGCAAGGTCGAGATCGGCAGCCAGCCGCAGGCTATGCCGCTTCAGATCGACGCCGAAAAACAGGTTGCCTAAAGGCAGTTGGTGCCGCTCTCTCTCGGGCGGCACCTCTCGGTCAGAGACCTCGAAATGAAAACGATCGACATTCAGAAGGCGGCTTTCCTCGATGCCCGCGACCTCGCTGCTTGCCAGTTCGTCTTCGACGAGCTGCTAAGGGAGATCGGAGTGGCCAAGGCCTCCGACGAGGCCGAGCGCATCGGAGCCGTCGCGATCGAGCTCTATCGGCAGGGGGTCCATGATCCCGCTCACCTCAAAGTGATGGTCAAGAGCGCACGCGGCTTGCTCGGGTGGGCCAAGCCGAGGACAATTGCATCAAGATAATGTCACCGGATCGCCCGGAACGCCGGGCGACCTTCTCGAGACCGCCTCGTAACCACGGATTTGCCGCAACGCAACCTGTGGCAATCTATTGGAGCCCGCTTGCAGATCGTGATGCGGGGAACTTCGGTATCACCAAAAAAAACGACGCACCGTGAACTGATCCTGCGCACACCCACCATAGCCGGGAGTTCAGAACGTCATTTTGCCGTCGACGGCGCATCCGTCATATTGAAGACGGCGGCATTGTCCTGAACCTCACGCAGGCCTTTGTAAGACGGATGACGCAGGCTCCCCTCATTCGTCCAACCGCGGAACCCGATCTCAGCGATCAAGGTCGGTTGCGCGAACACCAGGCGTTTCCCTTTCAGCGGCACGGCCGGCCTCTTGGTCTTGAGCCGATCCAACGTTCTGCGCAGATCTTCGGCTTCCTTCCCATTAAAGCCCGTTCCGACAGATCCGACGTAGATCCAGTCGTGTCCTTTCCGCCCCGCAAGCAGAAGGCTTCCAAGACCGCCGCGCGTGGTGGCAGACTGCTCGTAACCGACGATCATGAAGCTTTCGCTCTGAACGCATTTGATCTTCAGCCAGTCGCCCAGGCGGCCACTGCGGTAAGGACGATCGCGGTGCTTAGCGATGATGCCCTCCAAACCAAGGTGACATGCGTAGTCCAGCAGTTCTTCGCCATCGAGCTGTAGCTCCGCCGAAAGGCGCAGGGCGCCATCGGCATTCTCCGGTATCAAACCTTCAAGCAGGTGACGACGCAGCGAGAGCTCGGTGCGCGTGAGATCGTGACCATCCAGATAAAGCAAGTCAAAGGCGTAGAGGATCGACTCGGTCGAGACGCGTTTGCCGCCGCGGCCGCCGAGCGAGCGCTGCAGGGCACCGAAATCCGATCGGCCTTGTTCGTCAAGGACGACGGCCTCTCCGTCGAGAATAGCCGTTGTGATCCCGAGGCCTCTTGCCGCGGCCGTGATTGCGGGAAAGCGGTGCGTCCAGTCATGGCCGCCACGCGTGAGGATCCGAATACTCTTTGGTTCGATGTGGATTGCCAAGCGGTAACCATCCAACTTAACCTCGTAAAGCCAGTCCGGCCCTTGCGGCACAGTTGGCTTCAGTAGCGCCAGGCAAGGCTCTATGCGCGAAGGCATCGGATCGAAGGGCAGGCTTGGCTGATCGGGGTCGCGCCGCCGGATAGGCCGCGACTGAATTGTCGAATTCGCGTCATGCAGAAGAGGAGCGGAAGGCAGGCGCGGTCGGATCATTGCTCAGTGCCTGCCGGAGCGGTTCTCGGCGTCGACGGATTTGCGCAGAGCTTCCATAATATTAATGACGTTGCTCGGCTCCGGTTCCGCCTTTTCCCTGCCCTTGGGCTTCGACTTGACCGGCTGCTTCATCTTCTTCTTCTTGGCCGCGATAATGTCGAGCAGCCTATTCTGAACCGGGTCGGACGCCATTTTCGGGCTCCAGGGCTGCGTCTGTTTCTTAATCAGTTGCAAAACGAGCGGCATCATCTGACTATCAGCCGGTTCATCGTCCACCTGCTCGAAATACGTGTCCGCGTCCCGAACCTCGTCGCCATAACGCAGCGTCCAGAGCACGATACCCTTGTCGCGCGGCTCCAGCATGACGGCCCGTTCGCGGCGGGAAATGACCAGCCGGGAAATGCCAACCATGTCTTCGGCCGCCATGGCGTCGCGAATGACCGAAAACGCCTCCAGTCCGACCGGATCGTCTGGCGAAAGATAATAGGGGGTGTCGAGCCAGATCCATTCGACACTGTGGCGCGGTGCGAAGATCTCGATGTCGATCGTCTTGGTGCTTTCGAGCGCGACGTTCTCCAATTCCTCGTCTTCGAGGATCACATATTCATTTTCCCCACGCTGATAGCCTTTGACCTCGTCCTGCTCCTTCACCTCCTTGCCGGTGACGGAATCGACATAGTGGCTGACGACACGGTTCTGCGTCTGTCTGTTCAGCGTATGGAAGCGGACCTTCTCGTTTTCGGAGGTTGCCGGCATCATCTGTACAGGGCAGGTGACGAGCGAGAGTTTCAGATAACCTTTCCAATAAGGGCGGATCGCCATGGCAACCTCCTGTTACCCGGCGCGCCGGTGCTGGTGGCCGCCGGAGCTGCGCGGTTTCGATGCCGAGGCACGCGCGGTCTTTTGCCTGCTCTTGCCGGCATTGGCATTGGCGGCCGTGCGCTTGGTCTTTGTTGGTGCGGATATGCCGGCACTCTCGCGCAGCGCCTGCAGCAGGTCGCTCGGCTTCGAAGCCGGCGGCGCCTTTTTCTTCGGCAATGTGCGACCCTCGATCTTGGCCTTCACCAATTCCGCGACGGCCTCTTCGTAACGGTCATTGAACTGCTTCGGGTCGAAGGTGCCCTTCTTAGTATTGAGGATGTGCTTGGCAAGGTCCAGCATCTCGCCTTCGATTTTCAGATCGGGCATTTCGTCGAACGCCTTCTCGGACGAGCGGACCTCGTAGTCGAAGTTCAAGGTTGAACCCACCAATCCTTTGCCGTGCGGACGGATAAGGAGCGTGCGCAGGCGGCGGAAGAGGACTGTCCGGGCGATCGCGGCGACGTTGGATTTTTTCATGCCATCGCGCAGCAGCTTGAACGCATCGCTGCCCATCTTGTCGGGGGCAAAATAGTAAGGCTTGTCGAAATAGACGTCGTCGACTTTGTCGCAGGGAATGAAAGCCTCGATCTTCAGCGTCTTGTCACTTTCGGGAACGGCGGCGGCGACTTCTTCCGCTTCAAGGACGACATAGCGTCCATCCTCGATCTCGAAACCCTTGACCTGATCCTCGCGCTCGACCGGATCACCGGTTTCGCTATCGACGAATTCACGCCGGACGCGATTGCCCGTCTTTCGATTCAGTGTATTGAAGGCGATCCGTTCGGACGAGGATGCGGCCGTATAAAGCGCGACCGGAAACGCCACTTCGCCGAACTTTATGTACCCTTTCCAATTTGCCCGCGGCGCCACCATCTCCTCGCACTCCTCCAGCAACCAATGCGAGTCAACAGAATCACTCCACTTATTGTTCCGAGTCAAAAAGAATCCAAAGTCAATATCTTAGCGGCCGTCCGCCCCTCGCTTTCCGAGTCCCGTCCATGTCTGTGAATCGGAGGTGTCTTTTTGCTCAAGCCTACCTATCAGTCGTTTTGCACTTTGAATTCGACGCAACAATTTCTTGCGCTGCCGCAGCAAATCATCTTCATCGGGCAATCCTTGACCATCTCTGTCGGCGGATTTGACCAGGGCAGCTAGATTCTCAGAACCATTCCAAGCTCATCGAACGATGCTATCTGCTCCTTCGCTGCACTAACGGCAGCCATGAAGCGCGCGGATTTGCCAGCTTCCCGAATGGCCTTCACAGCATCGAAAGCTGCCTCATACGTTGCGTGCTCTTCAGAACCTTCCGCAGACAACCCATCTTCCAAATAGCGCTCGACGTACCACGTCCCTTGCATTCGCTCTCCTCCACTCTTTGATCAGGCGAAGATTGGTGGTCGCTGAGCGATGTCAAGAGCCAGCAGAACCAAAGCCCGGCGCACACCCGAATGTAGTTTGGCCACGGCGGACTATTGCTCCTGCCGCCGCTGCGCCGGCGCCATGAGTTTGCGAGCAACGAAACTCGCGGTCATCAAACTGCTACGCGGTGGTCTACTTCCCAGCGGCGGTAGAGCGAATATCGCGTGATTAATCGCCGGCACCATATCGCCACGTTTTTGATGCGGGTCGCAACTCTCAGACCGGAGCCGCGATTCCGAAGCGAAAGCCCCGCGGCCTCACGGTTGGAAAGCCAGGATTTTCACAGCCCTTGAATGCCTCTTTCGCACCGGCCGTATTTGAAGGAAAACACATCCGACGGGCCGAGGCGATCTCCTTCAACGCCTCCAAATGCTCCAGCGGAAAACCATTTGAAATGCGTTTGATCTCGTCCAGATCCGCGGCCGTGCTTGTCTCTCGACATAAGCAGAGATGCTAGTATTGTTTGTTCTGGTGTTGCAGCTCGGTCCGCAAGTTAAGCACTCGTCATCGGGGCACATTATGAACGAGGCATCGAATTTCCGACTGACCAAGCGATTTGCCTCGTATTTGCCTCGAGGTCCTGTTCCCCTTCCTCGCATAATCATGATCGCCATCTCAGCTGTCGGCATCGCAAGCCTGTTGCGCTATTTGATGGAGCCCGCCATTGCCGGTCTCCCGTTCATCACCATGTTCGCGGCCGTGATGGTCGCCAGCACGTTCGGCGGTGTCTATTGTGGTTTACTCACCACGATCTTTGCCGCGACCGTGTCCGCCTATGCATGGTTGCCAGCATTCAACTCGTTTGCGCTGACGCAGCAATCTTGGATCGGATTAGCTGTGTTCTTGTTGGCGAGCGCACTGATTATCGCGATCGCGCACCTCATGCACCTACTTGTGCGTGCATTGAGGCAAGCCGAGAGCCAATCTGATCTGATTGCAAGAGAAATGAAGCATCGTATCAGTAATCTCCTTCAAATGACCGATGTGTTGGCGAAGCAGACGTTCAAGGAAGTCGACCAGGCACAGCGTCAGGTGTTCAGTCAGCGCCTTCTTGCCATGGCCGCAGTCTTGCGAATGTCCGATCCCGTCTCAAATCGAGATCTGCGGGCACTGCTGAGGGCTGTACTGGAGCCAGTTTCGCAAAACCGTATCACCCTGACTGGACCCCACGTCGAGATCCCACCCGAACAGGCAGTGAAGCTTGCTCTTGTTTTCAACGAGCTGATGACGAATTCAATAAAATACGGCTCCTTGTCGGCAGATGGTCGCGTCAACATTGAATGGCGGCGGGAAGCGGACGCGATCAACCTGCACTGGAAGGAAGTCGGCGGGCCTGTGGTCAAAGTGCCGAAACAACGAGGTTTTGGAAGTCAATTAATCGAACGCGTCCTCGGTTCGGACGAGGGGCAGGCAACGATCGAGTTTCAATCCAATGGCGTGGCTTGCCATGTCGTCTTGTCCATTAATCGGGAAGATGGAACGGCCTGGATCGGACCGTAAATATTCCTGGAGTCTTCGGCTGCCACGGCAACTCCACGCACTTAAAACCGGCCACAAAGTAGTCGGCAGGCTCGTCATTCCACGGGAGTCCCTGAAGCAAGTTAATCACTACTTCAGGGAATAGCCAGCCGACCCTACCTCACATATTCGGATTTGTGGAGGTGTTGCGGCGATCGCAAGAGCGGAGAACATGGCAGCCTTTGTCGTTAAATCGTATCAGCAAGGCATTCATAGGAGAAACGCTCTGCGAGCTCGTACCGACGTCGGGCGCTCTTGTGGTATCATATGCTATAAATCTTACATTTTTAGAAGATCGTATAGTTTTTTCATCCACTGCAATCCTGTTTTTTGTTCCGCCGCATAATAATAATAGCATTCGTTTTCTTCTAAGAAATCATCAGCGCTAAGCCCTTCATTTTCACAGCGCTCAATAACGTCGCGCAAATTATCTCTGACTTCTTCAACAACAGAACGAGGTTCGTTACGCTTGAATGCCGTGACAATCTGGATATCCGTTTCTCCCTCGAGGCCGAAATCCTGATGAAAATAACCAGCGAAAAATTGGAACAGTGCAGGATGAGAGATCATGGAGTTGGGTATCCCGTAAGTATCTTGTACCCCGAGGGAATCGATGTATCGCGCACCAACACGACAATAACCTTAGAGGTTGGGCTGGAAACAGTAGCACCTCGTGGCATCACTGTACCGACTATGGAGCCTGTGTCATAGGTAAAGACAAGCTTCTTTGATGTGCCAACCGCAAAGTTGTTGACCGCAGTCGCGTTCGCATCGAGCGTTTCCGCGACTGCAGCCTCAGCATCGTCAGGTGCCATGAACCTTACCGCGACAGGCGACATCGCCTCGCAAACGACGCTATCGGCCGGCGACTTTACGGCACAGGCGGCCGATCTTCAGGCCGACAGCATTTTTGAACCCAAGGAACAAGGTGGTCGAAGTGGTCGGGAAATTCCTGAAGCGTGGTGCGATTATTGAGACCATCAAGAGCGAAGAAAGGACCAATGCATTGCAATGTCGCAGTGGACAGACACGGTATCATGTTGACGTTGTGTCATGTGGCTGCCCCGACGACAATTGTGGGGCGTTTCATCGTGTCCACAAAAATCGTCCACTGCCTTCCGGCGCAGACGCCGATCAAACCCTTGCAAGCGATCAGCGCCAGCGAAAGATCGCCAAAAAGCGGGCGAAGGCATTTGCAAAGCACACCGGCCATGTTCAAGGCGACGGATAAAGATGGCTGTTCCGGCGCCGCAGTTTTGATGCCAAATCGAGACGGTATATGCCGTTCCGGCTCCGAGCAAAGTGACGTCTTTTCTAGATGTTCTGGAAGAGCTCGCCAAAAGCAACATCCGCATCGGCTTGCGATCCGCGCGTCAGGGCGTCTTGAACTTTCGCCAGCCGCTCGCGAAAGAAAAATTCGTTTTTCGCAATTGCGAGCTCCACATCCTGCTTGGCTTCAACCAAATTACCTTCGCGCGTCTTCAGCCAAGCCTGCATGGTCAACGCGACCGGATTTTCCGGTGATTTTGCCAATACTTCGGAAATATCAAGCTGCGCCTCCGCATGCTGACCGGCAGCCATTTCGATTTCCGCCCGGAATATCAAATTGATGCGCTGATATTCCTCAATTTGCTGCGGAGAAACGTAGGAGGCATGGGGAGGTGTCTGCATGCAAATTCCGAGGCAATCCGCCCCCTGATTCCGAAATGATGTCGCCCCCCAATTCCGAGAAATAGTCGCCCCCTTGTTCCGAGATGATGCCGCCCCCTTGGAGGCGTCTGGCAAGGGTGGGTCTGCAGGTGTGAAGTTTCTTCCTTCGACGTTGACGAGGAAGGAACGGGATGCCAGCGGAGAGATTGGAGATGCGGCGTGTCCGCGAGATACTGAGATATCGTTTTGAGCAAGGACTTGGGCACAAGTCGATTGCGGTGCGGGTTGGAACTGCGCCCTCGACGGTGCGCGAGACG
>NZ_JAQJCK010000035.1:0-22224 GCF_030182455.1 Rhizobium cerradonense | reverse complement strand
CGATGTTGTCGCCGGCCTGGCCCTGGTCGAGCAGCTTGCGGAACATTTCAACGCCGGTAACCGTCGTCTTCGACGTCGGACGAATGCCGACGATTTCGACTTCTTCACCAACCTTGACGATACCACGCTCGACGCGGCCCGTCACAACCGTACCACGGCCGGAGATCGAGAACACGTCTTCGATCGGCATCAGGAACGGCTGGTCGATCGGACGCTCTGGCGTCGGGATGTAGGCGTCAACCTGGGCCATCAGCTCGCGGATCGCGTTTTCGCCGATTTCCTTGTTGCTGTCTTCCAGGGCAGCAAGCGCCGAACCCTTGACAACCGGAATGTCGTCGCCCGGGAAGTCGTAGGACGACAGCAGTTCACGAACTTCAAGCTCGACGAGCTCCAGAAGCTCGGCGTCGTCAACCTGGTCGACCTTGTTCAGGAACACTACGATCGCCGGAACGCCAACCTGGCGGGCGAGCAGGATGTGCTCGCGCGTCTGCGGCATCGGGCCGTCGGCAGCCGAGCAAACCAGGATCGCGCCGTCCATCTGCGCAGCACCCGTGATCATGTTCTTCACATAGTCAGCGTGGCCGGGGCAGTCGACGTGCGCATAGTGACGAGCAGCCGTTTCATATTCAACGTGTGCCGTCGAGATCGTGATACCACGCGCCTTTTCTTCCGGTGCCGCGTCGATCTGGTCATACGCCTTGAACTCACCGAAGAACTTCGTGATCGCTGCCGTCAGAGACGTCTTGCCGTGGTCAACGTGGCCGATCGTGCCGATGTTAACGTGCGGCTTATTGCGCTCAAACTTACTCTTTGCCATTTTCGGCTCTCCGTTTTTCCTGTCCCCGAGGGGATCAATTCTTGTTATCGGTCAATTGGTATTCCGGTCACTTCTGACCGGAATACTTTGCCTGGATTTCCTGTGCGACGTTCGACGGGACCGGCGAATAATGATCGAAGGTCATGGTGTACTGCGCACGGCCCTGAGACATCGAGCGCAGGTTGTCGACGTACTTGAACATGTTTGCCAGCGGGACGTTCGCGTTGATGACAACGGCGATACCGCGGCTTTCCTGACCCTGGATCTGGCCACGACGCGAGTTCAGGTCGCCGATGACGTCGCCGACGTAATCTTCCGGCGTCACGACTTCGACCTTCATCATCGGCTCGAGGAGCTGGGCGCCAGCTTCGCGAGCTGCTTCACGGAAGCAGGCACGTGCAGCGATTTCGAAGGCTAGAACCGACGAGTCGACGTCGTGGAAGGCACCGTCGATGAGCGTCGCCTTGACGCCGAGCATCGGGAAGCCAGCCAGCGGACCCGAAGACAGGACGCTTTCGATGCCCTTCTGGACGCCCGGGATGTATTCCTTCGGAACAGCACCACCGACGATCTTGGACTCGAACTTGAAATCGTCGCCTTCCGGGTTCGGTTCGAACACGATCTTCACGCGAGCGAACTGACCGGTACCACCCGACTGCTTCTTGTGGGTGTAGTCTTTTTCGGTCTGACGCGTGATGGTTTCGCGGTAAGCAACCTGCGGCGCGCCGACGGTGGCTTCAACCTTGAATTCACGACGCATGCGGTCGACGATGATGTCGAGGTGAAGTTCACCCATGCCGGCAATGATCGTCTGGCCCGATTCCTGGTCGGTCTTCACACGGAAGGACGGATCTTCGGCAGCCAGGCGGTTGAGCGCGAGGCCCATCTTTTCCTGGTCGCCCTTGGTCTTCGGCTCGATCGCGATCTGGATGACGGGCTCCGGGAATTCCATGCGCTCGAGGATAACCGGCTTCAGCGGATCGCAGAGCGTATCGCCAGTGGTGGTTTCCTTGAGGCCGGCCAGAGCAACGATATCGCCAGCGAAGGCTTCTTCGATGTCTTCACGCGAGTTGGAGTGCATCTGCAGCATGCGGCCGACGCGCTCGCGCTTATCCTTGACCGTGTTCATGACCGACGCGCCCTTTTCGAGCTTGCCGGAGTAGATGCGGGCGAAGGTCAGCGAACCGACGAAGGGGTCGTTCATGATCTTGAACGCCAGCATGGACAGCGGCTCAGCGTCGTCAGCATGACGGTGGATTTCAGCTTCCGTCTTGACATCAATGCCCTTGATCGCCGGAATGTCGATCGGAGACGGCAGGTAATCGACGACGGCGTCGAGCAACGGCTGAACGCCCTTGTTCTTGAAGGCGGTGCCGCAGAACATCGGATGGAACTTGACGTCGATCGTGCCGCGACGGACGAGCGCACGGATCTGGTCGTTGTCCGGCAGATTGCCTTCGAGGTAGGCTTCGGTCGCAGCTTCGTCGATCTCGACAACCGTCTCGATCAGCTTTTCGCGATATTCTTCAGCCTTGGCCTTCATGTCTTCCGGGATTTCGACAACGTCCCACTGTGCGCCGAGCGACTCGTCGCGCCAGATGAGGGCGTTCATCTCGATCAGGTCGATAACGCCCTTGAAGTCGCTTTCAGCGCCGATCGGGAGCTGCATGACGACAGCGGTCGCGCCGAGGCGGGACTTGATCATCTCGACCGAGCGATAGAAGTCAGCACCGGTCTTGTCCATCTTGTTGCAGAAGATCATGCGCGGAACATGATACTTCTCAGCCTGACGCCAGACGGTTTCCGTCTGCGGCTCAACACCTGCGTTAGCGTCGAGCAGCGCGATGGCGCCGTCGAGAACGCGCAGCGAACGCTCGACTTCGATGGTGAAGTCGACGTGGCCAGGGGTGTCGATGATGTTGAAGCGGCGCATCTTGCCGTCACGGCCCTTCCAGAAGGTCGTGGTGGCAGCAGAGGTGATCGTGATGCCACGCTCCTGCTCCTGCTCCATCCAGTCCATGGTGGCTGCGCCGTCGTGAACTTCGCCGATCTTGTGCGACTTGCCGGTGTAGTAAAGAATACGCTCGGTGGTCGTGGTCTTGCCGGCGTCGATGTGCGCCATGATACCGAAATTGCGGTAGTCTTCGATTTTATATTCGCGAGCCATAGTGGACTGCCTTTCGGAAACCGTTCGGGATTACCAGCGATAATGCGAGAACGCACGGTTGGCATCAGCCATCTTGTGCGTGTCTTCGCGCTTCTTGACGGCAGAGCCGCGGTTATTGGAGGCATCAAGAAGTTCGCCGCAGAGACGGTCGACCATGGTGGTTTCGTTGCGCTTACGGGCAGCAGCGATCAGCCAGCGAATGGCAAGAGCCTGACGACGCTCGGGACGAACATCGACCGGAACCTGATACGTAGCACCACCAACGCGGCGCGAACGGACTTCAACGTGCGGAGCGATGTTATCCAAAGCCTGATGGAACACGCCGAGCGGCTCCTGCTTTGCCTTGCCCTGCACGGCGTCGAATGCGCCGTATACGATGTTTTCAGCTACGGACTTCTTGCCGTCCAGCATGATGGCATTCATGAACTTCGTGACGACCAGATCTCCGAACTTCGGGTCCGGATTGATCTCGCGCTTTTCTGCTCTGTGACGTCGGGACATACTTCTCGTCTCTCAACTGTTAGCGGCGCTTTACAACGCGGAGAACCTCGCGCAGCGCCGGATTATCTGAAACCGAATTACTTCGGACGCTTTGCACCGTACTTGGAACGGCGCTGCTTGCGGTTCTTGACACCCTGGGTATCGAGAACGCCGCGGATGATGTGGTAGCGAACACCCGGAAGGTCCTTCACGCGGCCGCCACGGATCATGACGACAGAGTGCTCCTGAAGGTTGTGACCTTCACCCGGGATGTAACCAATGACTTCGAAGCCGTTGGTCAGGCGGATCTTTGCGACCTTACGCAGAGCCGAGTTCGGCTTCTTCGGCGTCGTCGTGTAGACGCGGGTGCAAACACCACGCTTCTGCGGGTTCTCCTGAAGAGCGGGAACCTTATTACGCTTTACCTGCGCCTGGCGAGGCTTGCGGATTAGCTGGTTTACGGTAGGCATTCAACCATCCCTTGTAAATCTGTCTCGACACCCTTGCGGGCTTAACTCTCGCCGTCTCCGGCAACGACACACGTTCGCCTCAATGCGCAAAACGTGGCCCGATCCGCTTTCGCAGATGGACCACAAAAAAGCAGAGGACGCATTAAATTGCGTCTTGCGTGCAGCATTCGTGTCTTCAACGTGCGTTTAGAACCTTGTTTGAGGTGAACTCCAGAGCGCGTCGCTCCGAACAGCCATGCCTCACATGGGTCCTGATGGCGGCGGTACTACTGGTTTCCCGCAGGTTCGTCAAGGCCGGTTAAGAATTATCTTTGTCACAAACCCTGAAAAGACGGGCCAAACCAGCCATTTGACGCCTCAGATGACGAAATGGCATCGCTTCCGCAAGATGGACTTGGGTATTTCGTTAAAATCCCTATAAGGAATCACAGAAAGACAATTTCACCGGACGGCAAAGAGCAACTCAGAGAATCGCTCGGCCGAATCGATACCACCGAAGGAAGACTTATGATCACTGCGCCAGACAACGACAACAATTTCGACGGCCCCATGGTCTTCATCATCATCGGCAAGGGATATGAAACCGACGGCGGCGAAGGTGTCGATCTGCATGTCATGCTGAAGGCGCCGGATGACGACACCGCCGTGCGCGAAGCGCTGAACGCCCTTGCGGAGGAAGGCTTCATCGAGGCTGATCTCGATCAGATCGGCATGCTGACCGACGTGCCGGATGAGGAGCCTCATGCCTCGGCCTATCAGGGAGCACTGGAAGGGGAAGTGGCGATCATCCGCTTCCGCTAGACGGGACCCTGCTGTCCCGCCCTCGCCGGCTCTTCACAACATAGATGCAAAAAGAAACCGCCCGGATCGCTCCGGGCGGTTTTGATTTTGTTCGAACTCCAGCCGCTTATTCAGCGGCCGGGGCGTTCTCGTTGGCCATGTCCTGCAGCATCGGCGTGGCGACGGCGGCACCCGTGCCCTTGCGGCGCTCTTCCAGGATCAGCTCGTCGCGAGCCGTCGCGATGCGGCGGATCTGCGTCATGGTGCCACCGGTACCGGCCGGGATGAGACGGCCGACGATGACGTTTTCCTTCAGGCCCTGCAGACCATCGGTCTTGCCAGCGATCGCAGCTTCCGTCAGCACCTTCGTCGTTTCCTGGAAGGATGCGGCGGAGATGAAGGACGGCGTCTGCAGCGACGCCTTGGTGATGCCGAGCAGAACCGGATCGCCGTAAGCGGGCTTCTTGCCTTCTTCGATCAGGCGGTCGTTGGCGTCTTCCAGTTCGATACGGTCGACATTGTCGCCGACGATGTACTGGCTGTCGCCTGCGTCGGTGATTTCCACCTTCTGCAGCATCTGACGGACAATCACTTCGATGTGCTTGTCGTTAATGACAACGCCCTGGAGGCGGTAGACTTCCTGGATTTCGTTGACGAGGTAGGAAGCCAGAGCCTCCACGCCCTTGATCGCCAGGATATCGTGCGGAGCCGGGTTACCGTCGAGGATGTAGTCACCCTTTTCGATATAGTCGCCTTCCTGAAGGTGGAAGGGCTTGCCCTTCGGGATCAGGTATTCGACCGGCTCGACACCGTCTTCTGCCGGCTCGATGATGACACGACGCTTGTTCTTGTAGTCGCGGCCGAGGCGGATCGTACCATCGATCTCTGCGATGATGGCGTGGTCCTTCGGACGACGGGCTTCGAACAGTTCGGCAACGCGCGGCAGACCACCGGTGATGTCCTTGGTCTTGGCGCTTTCCAGCGGCGAACGAGCAAGAACGTCGCCCTGCGACACCTTCGTGCCCGGCTCGACGGACAGGATCGCGTCAACCGAGAGCAGGAAGCGGGCTTCACCGCCACGCGACAGCTTGGCGACATTGCCGCTGGCGTCCTTGACGACGATCGCCGGCTTCAGATCCGAACCGCGCGGTGTCGAACGCCAGTCGATAACCTGACGCTTGGTGATGCCGGTCGACTCGTCGGTCGCTTCGAGAACCGAGAGGCCGTCGACGACATCTTCGAAGTGAACCGTACCGGCCACTTCCGTCATCATCGGACGGGTATACGGATCCCATTCTGCGAGACGCTGACCGCGCTTCACCTTGTCGCCGTCGTCGACATAGAGCTTGGAGCCGTAGGCAACGCGCTGCGAAGAGCGTTCAACGCCGCGTTCATCCAAGATCTGAACCGTCATGTTGCGGCCCATGGCAACCAGGTTGCCTTCGGAGTTGCGCAGCATGTTGCGGTTCTTGATCTGAACCGTGCCTTCATACGAGGCTTCCAGGAACGACTGGTCGACCACGGTAGCCGTGCCGCCCAAGTGGAAGGTACGCATGGTGAGCTGCGTGCCCGGCTCACCGATCGACTGAGCGGCGATAACGCCGACAGCTTCACCGATGTTGACCGGCGTACCGCGAGCAAGGTCGCGGCCGTAGCAGACAGAGCAGACCCCCGTCTGGATTTCGCAGGTCAGCGCCGAACGGATGCGGATCGACTGGATACCAGCCTTTTCGATCTCGATGACATCCGGCTCGAGGATCATCTTGCCGGCGTCGACGATGCGCTCACCCGTGACCGGATGATCGATATCATCCAGCGCCGTACGGCCGAGGATGCGGGCGCCGAGCGAGGCAACGACCTGACCGGCATCGACGATGGCAGTCATGGTGAGGCCAGTTTCGGTGCCGCAATCGACGTGCGTCACGATGCAATCCTGCGCGACGTCGACGAGACGGCGGGTCAGGTAGCCGGAGTTCGCGGTCTTCAAGGCGGTGTCTGCCAGACCCTTACGGGCACCGTGCGTCGAGTTGAAGTACTCGTTAACGGTCAGGCCTTCCTTGAAGTTCGAGATGATCGGCGTCTCGATGATTTCGCCCGACGGCTTGGCCATGAGGCCGCGCATGCCGCCCAACTGGCGCATCTGGTTCGGAGAACCGCGGGCGCCCGAATGGCTCATCATGTAGATCGAGTTCATCGGCTTCTGACGACCGGTCTTCTCATCGAATTCGACGGCCTTAATGCGGGCCATCATTTCTTCGGCGACCTTTTCCGTGGCCTTGCCCCAGGCGTCGACGACCTTGTTGTACTTTTCGCCCTGGGTGATCAGACCGTCATTGTACTGCTGCTCGTATTCCTTCACGAGCGCTTCGGTATCGCCGACGATCTTCGCCTTGGTGTTCGGGATGACCATGTCGTCCTTGCCGAACGAAATGCCAGCGCGGCAGGCATGGGCAAAGCCGAGCTGCATGATGCGGTCGCAGAAAATGACCGTGTCCTTCTGGCCGCAGTGACGGTAGACCGTGTCGATCATCTTGGAGATGTTCTTCTTGGTCATTTCCTGGTTGCAGATGTCGAAGGTCACCTTGCCGTGCTTCGGCAGCAGTTCGCCGATCAGCAGGCGGCCAGGGGTCGTTTCATAGATCTTCGAATAGGGCTTACCCTCTTCGTCGATCGACTTGAAGCGGCCGCGGATCTTGGAGTGCAGCGTCACGACCTTGTTTTCCAGGGCGTGATGCAGCTCGCCGAGATCGGAGAAGGCCATGCCTTCGCCCGGCTCGTTCTGGTTCAGGATCGAGAGATAATAGAGACCGAGAACCATGTCCTGCGACGGAACGATGATCGGCGCGCCGTTTGCCGGATGAAGGATGTTGTTGGTCGACATCATCAGCACGCGGGCTTCGAGCTGGGCTTCGAGAGACAGCGGCACGTGAACGGCCATCTGGTCACCGTCGAAGTCGGCGTTGAAGGCCGTGCAGACGAGCGGGTGCAACTGGATCGCCTTGCCTTCAACCAGCATGGGTTCGAAGGCCTGGATGCCCAGGCGGTGCAGCGTCGGCGCGCGGTTCAGGAGAACCGGATGCTCGCGGATGACCTCGTCGAGGATATCCCAAACTTCCGGCTTTTCCTTTTCAACCAGCTTCTTGGCCTGCTTGACGGTCGAGGAATAACCCTTCGCGTCGAGACGGGCGTAGATGAACGGCTTGAACAGTTCGAGCGCCATCTTCTTCGGCAGGCCGCACTGATGCAGCTTCAGCTCCGGACCGGTCACGATGACCGAACGGCCGGAATAGTCGACGCGCTTGCCGAGGAGGTTCTGACGGAAGCGGCCCTGCTTGCCCTTCAGCATGTCGGACAGCGACTTCAGCGGACGCTTGTTGGCGCCGGTGATGACGCGACCGCGACGGCCGTTGTCGAACAGCGCATCGACAGATTCCTGCAGCATGCGCTTTTCGTTGCGGATGATGATGCCCGGAGCGCGCAGTTCGATCAGGCGCTTCAGACGATTGTTACGGTTGATGACGCGGCGGTACAGATCGTTCAGATCCGACGTTGCGAAACGGCCGCCGTCGAGCGGCACCAGCGGACGCAGATCCGGCGGGATGACCGGGACGACCTTCATGATCATCCATTCCGGACGGTTGCCGGATTCCATGAAGTTCTCGACGATCTTCAGGCGCTTCATCAGCTTCTTCTGCTTGAGATCCGACGTGGTGTCGGCAAGCTCAGAGCGCAGGTCGCCGGCGATCTTTTCGAGATTCATGCTGGCCAGCATCTCGTAGATCGCTTCAGCGCCGATCATGGCGGTGAACTGGTCTTCGCCATATTCGTCGACGGCGAGCATGTACTCTTCTTCCGTCAGGAGCTGATGCTCCTTGAGCGCGGTCAGGCCCGGCTCGGTGACGATGTAGTTTTCGAAATAGAGAACGCGCTCGACATCCTTCAGCGTCATGTCGAGCAGCGTGGAAATGCGGCTCGGCAGCGACTTCAGGAACCAGATGTGGGCAACGGGAGCGGCGAGCTCGATATGGCCCATGCGCTCACGGCGAACGCGCGACAGCGTTACTTCGACGCCGCACTTTTCGCAGATGATGCCCTTGTACTTCATGCGCTTGTACTTGCCGCACAGGCACTCGTAATCCTTGATCGGCCCAAAGATTCGCGCGCAGAAGAGACCATCGCGTTCCGGCTTGAACGTACGATAGTTGATCGTCTCCGGCTTCTTGATCTCACCATAAGACCAGGAAAGAATCTTCTCCGGCGATGCGATCGAAATCCGGATGGAATCGAAATTCTGTGCAGGCACCTGCGGATTGAAAAGATTCATGACCTCTTGGTTCATGCCTGTCTCCTTTAGGGGCGAAACGCCCTCGAATTGCAATCAGTGCCGGCAAATTCCCGGGAACCGGACTGACGCCTTAAAACGACAATAACCGCAGAATGCGGCGAAATCGTCCCTGCCTAGCGCCACACGAATTCGGGCGCCGGCGGGAACGGTGCGCGCTGACGGACAGCGCGCACCCTATCGGCTATTACTCGGCTGCGTCCGGAAGCTGGCCCGCTGCCTGCAGATCGTCGACCTTGGAGTTTTCCAATTCGACGCTGAGGCCCAGCGACCGCATTTCCTTGACGAGAACGTTGAAGCTCTCCGGAATGCCCGCTTCGAAGGTGTCGTCGCCACGGACGATGGCTTCGTAGACCTTGGTGCGGCCGGCCACGTCGTCCGACTTGACCGTGAGCATTTCCTGCAGCGTGTAGGCTGCACCGTAAGCTTCGAGCGCCCAGACTTCCATTTCGCCGAAGCGCTGACCGCCGAACTGCGCCTTACCGCCCAGCGGCTGCTGGGTGACGAGCGAGTACGGGCCGATCGAGCGGGCGTGGATCTTGTCGTCGACCAAGTGGTTCAGCTTCAGCATGTAGATGTAGCCAACCGTGACCTGGCGGTCGAACTGTTCGCCGGTACGACCGTCATAGAGCGTCGACTGACCGGTCTGCTTCAGACCTGCCATTGCGAGCATCTCGTTGACATCGACTTCGCCGGCGCCGTCGAAGACCGGGGTCGCGATGGACACGCCACGCTTCCACTGATCAGCCAGACGCAGAACCGACGCGTCGTCATACTCGTGAACGTCGTCGCTCTTCGGACCGTCGCCGACGACCATGTCGATCGTCTGGCGCAGAGGCTCGATGTTGCCGCTTGCCTTATAGGCTTCGATCAGCTCGCCGATCTGACGACCCATGCCGGCGCACGCCCAGCCGAGGTGCGTCTCAAGGATCTGACCGACGTTCATGCGCGACGGCACGCCGAGCGGATTGAGCACGATGTCGACATGCGTGCCGTCTTCGAGGAACGGCATGTCTTCGACCGGCACGATACGCGATACGACACCCTTGTTGCCATGACGGCCGGCCATCTTGTCGCCCGGCTGAATCTTGCGCTTCACAGCGACGAAGACCTTGACCATCTTCATGACGCCCGGAGGCATTTCATCGCCGCGCTGGACCTTCTCGACCTTGTCCATGAAGCGCTGTTCGAGGCGCGACTTGGATTCGTCGTACTGGCCACGCAGAGCTTCGAGCTCGCCCTGAACCTTTTCGTCCTCGACGGCGAACATCCACCACTGCGAGCGCGGATATTCGGAGACGACGGCGTTGGACAGTTCCGTGCCCTTCTTGAAGCTCTTCGGACCGGCAAGCGCTACCTGGCCACGGAGCATTTCGATCAGGCGGCCGTAGACGTTACGGTCGAGGATCGCCTGCTCGTCGTCGCGGTCCTTCGCGAGACGTTCGATCTCTTCGCGCTCGATCGCCATGGCGCGTTCGTCCTTCTCAACGCCGTGGCGGTTGAAGACGCGAACTTCGACGACCGTACCGTAGGTGCCGGGCGGCATGCGCATGGAGGTGTCGCGAACGTCGGACGCCTTTTCACCGAAGATGGCGCGCAGAAGCTTTTCTTCCGGCGTCATCGGGCTTTCGCCCTTCGGTGTGATCTTGCCGACGAGGATATCGCCCGGCTGAACTTCAGCGCCGATGTAAACGATGCCGGCTTCGTCCAGGTTCTTCAGCGCTTCTTCCGAAACGTTCGGAATATCGCGGGTGATTTCTTCCGGACCGAGCTTGGTGTCGCGCGCCATCACTTCGAATTCTTCGATGTGAATGGAGGTGAACACGTCGTCGGCAACGATACGCTCGGAGAGCAGGATCGAGTCTTCGTAGTTGTAGCCGTTCCACGGCATGAACGCGACGAGCACGTTACGGCCGAGCGCCAGATCGCCGAGGTCGGTCGACGGACCGTCGGCCAGGATGTCGCCCTTGTTGACCACGTCACCAACGGTGACCAGCGGACGCTGGTTGACGCAGGTGTTCTGGTTCGAACGCTGGAACTTCATCAGGCGGTAGATATCGACGCCGGACTTCGACGGATCGAGGTCTTCGGTAGCGCGGATAACGATACGCGTTGCGTCGACCTGGTCGACCACGCCGCCGCGGCGGGCACCGATAGCAGCGCCTGAGTCACGGGCGACAACCGGCTCCATGCCGGTGCCGACGAACGGGGCTTCGGCGCGCAGAAGCGGCACGGCCTGACGCTGCATGTTCGAGCCCATGAGAGCGCGGTTGGCGTCGTCGTTTTCCAAGAACGGGATCAAAGCGGCAGCGACCGAAACAAGCTGCTTCGGCGAGACGTCCATCAGGTTGATGTTGTCGCGCGGAGCGAGCATAACTTCGCCAGCATGACGGCAAACGACGAATTCCTCGATGAAGGAGCCGTCGGCGTCGAGTTCGGCGTTGGCCTGAGCAACGTAGTACTTCGCCTCTTCCATGGCGGAAAGGTAGAGCACGTCGTTGGTCACCTTACCGTCGATGATGCGGCGGTAGGGGCTTTCGATGAAGCCGTACTTGTTGACGCGGGCAAAGGTTGCCAGCGAGTTGATGAGACCGATGTTCGGACCTTCCGGCGTTTCGATCGGGCAAATACGACCGTAGTGGGTCGGATGCACGTCGCGGACTTCGAAGCCGGCGCGCTCGCGGGTCAGACCGCCCGGGCCAAGAGCCGAAAGACGGCGCTTGTGGGTGATTTCCGAGAGCGGGTTCACCTGGTCCATGAACTGCGAGAGCTGCGAGGAGCCGAAGAATTCGCGAACGGCAGCAGCGGCCGGCTTCGCGTTGATCAGGTCCTGCGGCATGACCGTGTCGATTTCGATCGAGGACATGCGTTCCTTGATCGCGCGCTCCATGCGCAGCAGGCCGAGACGGTACTGGTTTTCCATCAGCTCGCCGACCGAGCGAACGCGGCGGTTGCCGAGGTTGTCGATGTCGTCGATTTCGCCCTTGCCGTCGCGCAGTTCGACCAGCATCTTGACCACGGCCAGGATGTCGTCCTTGCGCAGGATACGAACGGTGTCTTCGACGTCAAGGTCGAGACGCATATTCATCTTCACGCGGCCGACGGCGGAGAGATCGTAGCGCTCCGCATCGAAGAACAGCGAGTTGAACATGGCTTCGGCCGATTCCATGGTCGGCGGTTCACCCGGACGCATGACGCGGTAGATGTCGAACAGAGCGTCCTGACGGTTCTCGTTCTTGTCGGCGGACAGCGTGTTGCGGATGTAGGCGCCGACATTGATATGGTCGATGCCGAGAACCGGGATTTCGTCGAAACCGGCCTTGAGGATGATCGGCAGTGTCTTCTCGTCGATTTCGTCACCGGCTTCGAGATAGATCTCACCGGTCTGGAAGTTGACGATGTCCTCCGCCAGGAAGAGGCCGTACAGCTCTTCGTCGGTGGCCTTCAAAGCCTTGAGGCCCTTTTCCTGCAACTGGCGCAGCAGGCGCGGGGTCAGCTTCTTGCCGCCTTCGACAACGACTTCGCCGGTATCGGCATCGATCATGTCGGAAACGGTCTTGGCGCCCTTCAGCGTTTCCGCCTTGAACGGAATACGCCAGCCCTGGCCGTCGCGCTGGTAGAGCGACTTGGTGTAGAACGTCGACAGGATTTCTTCGCCGTCCATGCCGAGCGCCATCAGAAGCGACGTCACCGGAATCTTGCGGCGGCGGTCGATACGGGCGTACACGATGTCCTTGGCGTCGAATTCGATGTCGAGCCAGGAGCCGCGATACGGAATGACGCGAGCAGCGAAGAGCAGCTTGCCGGAGGAGTGGCTCTTGCCCTTGTCGTGGTCGAAGAAGACGCCCGGCGAACGGTGCATCTGGGACACGATAACGCGTTCGGTGCCGTTCACGATGAAGGTACCGTTGTTCGTCATGAGCGGCATGTCGCCCATGTAAACGCTCTGTTCCTTGATGTCCTTGATGGACTTCGCGCCGGTGTCCTCATCGATATCGAACACGATCAGACGGAGAGTGACCTTCAGCGGCGCGGCATAGGTCAGGTCGCGCTGGCGGCACTCGTCGACGTCGAACTTCGGCGGTTCGAACTCATAGGACACGAACTCCAGCATGGAAGCGCCGGAGAAATCGGTGATCGGGAAAACCGACTTGAAAACGGCCTGGAGACCCTCGTCAGGGCGGCCGCCCTTGGGCTCTTCGACCATGAGGAACTGATCGTAGGACGCCTTCTGAACCTCGATGAGGTTCGGCATCTCTGCGACTTCGGGAATCTTACCAAAAAACTTGCGTACGCGCCTGCGACCGTTGAACGAAAGGGTCTGAGCCATCGTCGCTCCTTTAAAATCCTGCACCCGGGCCTGCAACGGATGGGAACCGCTGGCCAGGCGATCCCATCAATCAATGAGTAGTTCAATCTCGTCTAACTGACCGAAAACCGCTCGGCACGGATTGCGTCGCGGTTCAGTCTCAGACCATCCTCTTGAAGAACCCATTACCCAAAAGCCGTTTTAGCCGCGGCTTTTGGGTAATTTGTTCAGAAAAACGGCAAATGGGAGGCGGCAAAATGCCACCTCCCAAAGCAGTTTCAAGCTTACTTGACGTCGGCCTTTGCGCCAGCGTCTTCGAGCTTCTTCTTGATGTCAGCGGCTTCAGCCTTGGAAACGCCTTCCTTGACAGCCTTCGGAGCAGCCTCGACGAGGTCCTTGGCTTCCTTGAGGCCGAGACCGGTGATGGCGCGGACTTCCTTGATGACGTTGATCTTGTTCGCGCCGGCATCCGCGAGGATGACGTCGAACTCGGTCTTTTCTTCTTCAACAGCAGCAGCAGCGCCACCAGCACCACCGGCAACGGCAGCAACAGCTACCGGAGCAGCGGCGGAAACGCCCCACTTTTCTTCGAGAAGCTTGGACAGTTCTGCGGCTTCGAGAACGGTCAGCGAGGAGAGGTCTTCAACGATCTTTGCGAGATCAGCCATTTTTGTAGTTCCTTTTGTTCGGTTCGAACTGGTTGATTATGAACAGCGAAAAACCGCCTTACGCGGCTTCGTCCTTCTTGGCGTAGGCCGAGAACACGCGAGCAAGCTGGCTTGCCGGTGCTGCAACCACACCTGCGATGCGGGTAGCCGGCGTCTGGATCATGCCCAGCAGCTTCGCACGCAGCTCGTCCAGCGAAGGCAGGGTCGCGAGCGACTTAACACCTTCGGGGTTGAGCGTGGTTGTTCCCATGGCGCCGCCCAGAACAACGATCTTATCGTTGGTCTTGGCGAAATCCACGACGACCTTCGGAGCGGTAATCGGATCAGTGCTGTATGCGATCAGCGTCTGACCGGTGAAGAGATTGGAAATCCCTTCCGCATCCGTGCCCTGAAGAGCAATCTTGGCCAGGCGGTTCTTCGCGACTTTGACGGTGCCGCCAGCAGCGCGCATCTTGGAACGAAAATCGTTCATCTGTGCGACTGTGGCACCAGCATAGTGGGCCACGACAACCGAGCCCGAAGCCTTGAAGACTTCGTTCAGTTCCGTGACGAATTCGCGTTTTTCCGCTCTTTCCACTGCTTTTCTCCAGTTGACAGGACCGCGATAAACGGACCTGCCGGGTTGCCTTTTGCCTCCTGGGATCAGCTAAGAGATCCCAAGCGACGCTTGAGGATCCTGTCCCCTCGCGCTCGAGCCCTAAGGCTCCAAGGCACAAGGCATCCAAGGCTCGAACCGAGTTTATCGAAGCAGAACTTCTTCAAAATTCGGGTCTTACCCGTCTCATGCAGGCAAAGTGATTAAGGTCTCAACCACCTGCAATCTCGGACAGGAATTCCGGATTTCTCCGGATATCCCGGCCCCGAAGGGCCAAGAATTCTTAAATGCCGGGCAGCAGGCCCGACAGAACCATTAGGCGCTCGGCGCCGTAACCGTCGACGGCTCGATCTTGACGCCCGGACCCATGGTCGAAGAGATGGCTACGCGCTTGACGTAGTTGCCCTTTGCACCGGCCGGCTTCGCCTTGATAACGGCGTCAGCGAAGGCACGGATGTTTTCTTCCAGAGCCTTGGCATCGAAGGAGGCCTTGCCGATACCGGCATGGACGATACCAGCCTTCTCGACGCGGAACTCGACTGCGCCGCCCTTGGAGGCTTCGACAGCACCCTTGACGTCCATGGTGACGGTGCCGACCTTCGGGTTCGGCATCATGCCGCGCGGGCCGAGAACCTTACCGAGACGGCCGACGAGCGGCATCATGTCCGGGGTAGCGATGCAACGATCGAAGTCGATCTTGCCGCCCTGAACGATTTCAACCAGGTCTTCCGCGCCAACGACGTCAGCACCGGCAGCCTTGGCTTCGTCAGCCTTGGCGCCACGAGCGAAAACGGCAACGCGAACCGTACGGCCGGTGCCGTTCGGCAGGTTGACGACGCCGCGGACCATCTGGTCAGCGTGACGCGGGTCAACGCCGAGGTTCATGGCGATTTCGACGGTTTCGTCGAACTTGGCGACGGCCCGCTCCTTGACCATGCCGATAGCCTGGGTCAGAGCATAGAGCTTGGTGGGATCAACGCCTTCGCGGATCTTCTGAATACGCTTTGCAACCATGGTCTTAACCTACCACTTCCAGGCCCATGGCGCGGGCGGAGCCCTCGATCATGGCCATTGCGCCTTCGATATCGGCGGCGTTCAGATCCTTCATCTTGGCTTCGGCAATCGACTTGACCTGAGCCTTGGTGAGCGTGCCAGCCTTGGCACCCTTGCCCGGGGTCTTCGAGCCGGACTGGATCTTCGCTTCCTTCTTGAGGAAGTAGCTGACCGGCGGCTGCTTCATTGCGAAGGTGAAGGACTTGTCCTGGTAGTAGGTGATGACGACCGGGATCGGCATACCCTTTTCCATTTCCTGCGTGGCGGCATTGAACGCCTTGCAGAATTCCATGATGTTAATGCCACGCTGACCAAGCGCAGGACCGATCGGCGGCGACGGATTCGCCGAGCCGGCCTTAACCTGCAGCTTGAGCTGGCCTGCAACTTTCTTAGCCATTTCTCTCTGCCTTTCTACACGACCGGTTGCCCAGTCTACTATGCCAGATCGCTCCGGCGGCTGCGGTTGCGTGGTGCGGATCAAAAGGTCCGGCTAAGACCCCTGCCCTTCCACGCGGATTGCGGCATGGCCGCGAGATGCAAGCAAACACTTGCTTGCATCCAAACTCAAACGAAGATCAGACCTTCTCGACCTGACTGTATTCCAGCTCGACCGGCGTAGCGCGGCCGAAGATCGACACTTCCACCTTCAGGCGCGAACGCTCCTCGTCCACATCCTGAACCGTGCCGTTGAACGATGCGAACGGGCCGTCGGAAACGCGGACCTGCTCACCAATCTCGAAGGATACAGAAGCCTTCGGCCGCTCGACACCTTCCTGGACCTGACCGAGAATGCGCTCGGCTTCATAATCCGGAATCGGAACGGGCTTATTGTCGGAGCCGAGAAAGCCAGTGACCTTCGGCGTATTCTTGATCAGGTGATAGGCTTCATCCGTCAGATTGGCGCGCACCAGCACGTAACCCGGGAAGAACTTGCGCTCGCTGTCAACCTTACGGCCGCGGCGCACTTCAACCACCTTCTCGGTCGGCACAAGGATCTTCTCGAACAGATGATCGAGACCCTTCTGCTTGGCCTTCTCCTCGATGGATTCAGCCACCTTCTTTTCGAAATTAGAATAAGCGTGGACGATGTACCAACGTGCCGCCATGTTCATCTCCACCCGATATCAATTGCCGGTATTCAGCACGTAGCCGAGAATCCAGCCTATGAGCTGGTCAGCAGCAAAGAAAAACAACGAAGCGAAAATGACCATGACAAGCACCATCACCGTCGAGATCATCGTCTCGCGGCGGGACGGCCAAGTGATTTTCGACGTCTCGGAGCGGACCTGCTGCAGAAACGCAAGTGGATTCGTTTTGGATGCCATTGACTGCCCACGCAATTACGGCGCGTAAAGCTGAACATATCAGCCCCACGCACCGCGTGTCTGTTGAACCCTACATAAACATCGATTCCCAATTTAACAAGAGGGAATTCGGTGCCTTCGAAAATTTGCCTGCCATTCCGGCATAATCCCTAACCCAAGAAGCAGCGAAACCGACGCGCCAGTCAAATCAAGGAAAATGGCAGGGGCAGCAGGGCTCGAACCTACGACCTGCGGTTTTGGAGACCGCCGCTCTACCAACTGAGCTATACCCCTTTATGCTTCGATCATCCGCGCCGTGCGGTTGCCTGCCAGCGCCTTCCGAAAACATGGCGCTCCTTTAAGACGGGACGAAACGATTGGCAAGTGCGTTTTTTGTTTTTTCCCAAGAGAGTCCGCAGCTTCGAGCGCCCCGGGCAATTGACGAGACCGCCGACCACAGGGATTGCGGGCTTCGCAGCGCCTCCCGAATGCATCGCGCCGGCGCTTCTCAGCCTTCCTTCGGCTCCCCCGGCGTTCCCTTGGGCTTCCGTTTGAGGAATTTCGGTTTGAGACGACGCAGGAAATTGTCTGTCGAGCGAATCACATTGGTCAAGGAGATCAGCTTGTCCACTTCGGCGTCAGCATTGCCGAGCCGCTCGGAGAGTACCTCTGCCGCAGCCAGCGCGATTTCGGCCGGGGGAACCTCAGAGAAGCGCTCGGCGAGCCTGATGTAGGGATTTAGCGATACCCCGCCATGGATGGTGATCTTCCCCAAGCGGGCGAAGAGGCGCAGGAAAGTCTGCTCGAAGGTCCAGTCGTGAACCGACACCACCCTCCATTTTTCGCTGCGCTTGGCCGAGAAGCCGGCAAGCACGATGGCGCCGGGCAATTTCAAGTCGCTCAGCCAAAGCGCCATGGCAAAGCCGCTGGTCGGCGTCTTGGCCTCCGTGTAGAAATCGCCGCAGAAGCCGACGAGATCGAGATGGCCGGTCGGCGCGCCCTGGAAATCGGCGGCCGGATTCAGTTTTTCCTCGGGCCCGAGGCGGATGTTCATGATCCCGAGGAAATAGTCCTTCGGGAAGAACTTGACGACATCGCCCACCTCGCCCCGATAGACGATGTTGGCGCCGCGCGGCTGTCCGCGCGAAATCAGTAGCGAATGGCCGTGGAACGGACGATCCAGGACCTTGTAGACCTTATTGAAGAAGATGAAGAGCGCTGTGGACGGAAACTGCGCCTGAAGGCTGGCGATATCGACCGCATCGCTGTTTGCGACAAGAACGATATGGGAGAAGGCCGCCAGTATGGACCGCCATTCTTCGGCGGTCGTCAAACCTGCGGCGGCCCCTGCAGCCGGAAAGCCAATCTTGCCGGTTCCTGTTTCGGAAGTCACGCTCTGATCCAGCCCCGTCACTTCTGCTGGACGTGCAGCATGCGATCACGCATGGCGAACCATTCCTCGGCGTAGTCGTCGTTGCGATATTCGTCGAAATACGGGCCGCCATCGGTGAAATGCACGAGTTGCGCATCCGGCCGGTAGTCATATTCATTGACGAGGTAATTCCAGGTCACGGGGATCTCCCCGATCTGATCGTCGCTCTCCAGCCACTTAAACTGGTGAAGCTGCAGGCCCGTGGCGGTATTGACGTAATCCTTCGTCAATGCCCGGCATTTGGCATTGTTGAAGAGGATCATGCTCGACCAATTCTTCTTTTCATATTTGGTCTGGGTCTGGCCGAGGAATTTCGTCTCGATCTTCGGCTGGTAGTCGTGCTTGACGCACATTGCGGCATAACGGTCGTCGCGCAGCTTCCAGAGCTCGGCAATATCGGCGCGGGCGAGCATGTCGCAATCCATGAAGATGCTCCAGCCCTCGTAATCGCTGAGGTAGGGAACCAGAAAGCGGGAGAAGGAAAATTCGGTCGATTGCAGCGGATTGCGCTCGCGCGTGAAAACGCCGTCGAGATTGCTGAGAACGATCGGCGAAAACACCACCGGGATCGAAGAGCGCTCGATTATGCTTTGTGCGAGAACGTGATAGGCGACGACTTCCTTGGAATCGAAGCCGACAAAAATACGTGCAACACCGTCGTTCATAGTCCCTCCGAAGCGGCTGACCCTCAAGAGATCAGCCGGTTGAATAGCTTTCTATTGCAACGCAAATTACGCTGCCGAACATCCCGCCGGCTCGTAGGCGATATGATGCTCATTCCAAAATGAATCCCGACTGTATCGTGGAAAGCGACTGCAATTTCCATGATACGCCTCGCGAAACGCAAGCCTACTTACTTCAACCCAGATATTTGTCGAGTGTTTGCGGAAGCATTTTTGGTTTTCTTCCGTAACAAATGGAGAGGCATCCCTGCTCTTGGCAGGGTTTCGGCCGGGCGTCGCGACGGCGCCCAGCTTTCAGTTCTTTTGGCAGCGCAGCCTCAAACCTTCACATAACGGCGCCAGTTATGCTCTTCCTTGAAGCCCAGGACTTCGCGAATCTTCCGGTTGGAGAGCAGGCCTTCATACTCGCCGATCTCGCGGGTGAAGGGCACGTTCGGGTAGTATTTGGCGGCAAGTTCCCGGGACGGCGTGTTGGCCGATACCGTGTCGTTGGCCGCGTTGAAGACCTGAAAACCGAGACCGCCTTTTTCGATGCAGAGATGGACGATCTGGCCGAGATCGCGGGCATCGATATAGCTCCAGGCTATGCGCTTACGGATGTCGGTGTCAGCGAAATATTCCGGGAAGCGCTCATATTCGTAAGGCTCGATGACGTTGCCGATGCGCAGCGCATAGACGTCGATGCCGAAACGCTCGGCGAAGGCGCGCGCCGTCTTCTCGTTCAGGACCTTGGAGAGGCCGTAGGAATCCATGGGATTGACATCGTAATCTTCCTCCAGCGGAAACTGATGAAAATCGCGATGGCCCTCGGCAAAGCAAACGCCATAAGTCGTTTCGCTGGAGGCGACAATGATCTTCTTGACGCCGAGCTTTGCCGCCGCTTCGATGACATTGTAGGTGCTCATCGTATTGATGCGGAAGGTCTCGTTATCAGGCTTGATCAGGATGCGCGGAATGGCAGCGAAATGCACGACGGCGTCGTAAGGCTGCACGCCCTTCCCCTGATCGAGATCCGGGAAATCCCGATGCATGGTCAGCACGTTGTAGACTTGTCCCGCATCAGTGACATCGGCCACCAAATTGGTGACGCCGGGGCTGTCCAGCGGCACCAGATCGACATTGTGGACCTCATAGCCGGCATTGATCAGCCAGGGAACGGTATGACGCCCGGCCTTGCCGCTGCCACCCGTGAACAATATGCGCTTTTTCATGCAATCTCCTCCTGGTAAAATCGAGCGATAGATAGACCCTTTCCTCAGTTCCGCAAGGCGGTCGACAGGGACGGATTGCCTCAGTCGGTCACAAATGAATGATCTGCTGGAGACAGGGGCGTCAAAGAAAGGTTGAAGAGCGCCATGCCGATCAGGCTCGTTGACTACGATCCGGGCTGGCCCACTCTCTTCCTGCGCCGCCGTACGGCCATCGCCGCCTTCTTGTGCCGTCCCGCCGATATCCATCATATAGGCAGTACATCCATCCTCGGGCTCTGTGCCAAGCCTAAGCTCGATATCGACGCAGTGCTGACGACGGCTGATGACAGGCTCTTCGCGACCGAACGCTTGATGGAGGCCGGTTATACCTTCCATGGCGATCCGTATGGCGCGGACAGATGGATATTCACCAAAGACGAAACACCTTACGGAACTCGTCTTTATCTATGCCTCCTCGACAATCCCGCTCACCGCGACCGCATCCTCTTTCGCGACTATCTTCGTGCCCATCCAGAAGCGGCCAGGGATTATGCAGCATTGAAGCGACGACTGGTCATCGAAGCGAACGGCAATTGGGATCACTATACCGGCGGCAAAAGCGATTTCGTTGCCGATGTCCTGCGCTGCGCCCTAGCCGAGCGGAGCTAAGTCACCAGCCGGGGACTGTCGATGGATTGCTTCACCTCGACTGCTCTCGCAAATGCTCCAGCACATGCGCAACGCATTGATCGAGCGAAAGCTCGCTGGTATCGAAGATCTCGCAACCGTGCTGAACGGCCTCCCCGCGCAGATAGGCCGCCCAATCCATCATATTTTGATCCGCGAGCTCCGGCTGGCGTCTTCCGACCGTCAAGCGCCGCGCCCTCGTTGTGTCGTTGCAATCGACCAACAGCAGCCTGTAGCTATCGACATTTGCCGCCGCGGCCGCTTCAGCGATGAAGGAAATCCGCATCTGCCCTTCGAACAGGACCGACTTTCCACTCTGCGCAACTTTTGCAAGACGCGCCATCCATTCGATGGTCTTGTCCCGCTGCCAGGCCTCCGGCGAACCGTGATCCCTGATCATCGTATCCACCGTCGGCACGCCGATGCTATCGAACCGATAGATCGCGAACTCGTCCGGACATCTCTCGGCGATGGCGTCGGCGATTGCCGTTTTTCCAGAGCCGGATGCGCCTGTCAGAATGATCAGATCCACTCAGTCTCCTCCATGCCGAAATGCGAAAGGCCCCGCTGTTTCCAGCGGGGCCTTCGTAACCACGAATAATCCGGGGATTACTCGACGATGGAGGCGACGATGCCGGCGCCGACGGTGCGGCCGCCTTCGCGGATAGCGAAGCGCAGCTTTTCTTCCATCGCGATCGGAACGATCAGCTCAACGGCAACCGTGACGTTGTCGCCTGGCATAACCATTTCCGTGCCTTCCGGAAGCGTCACGATGCCCGTCACGTCCGTCGTGCGGAAGTAGAACTGCGGACGGTAGTTCGTGAAGAACGGCGTATGACGGCCACCCTCTTCCTTCGTCAGGATGTAGGCTTCGGCCATGAACTTCTTGTGCGGCTTCACAGAACCCGGCTTGCACAGGATCTGGCCACGCTCGACGCCGTCACGGTTCACACCGCGGACCAGCGCGCCGATGTTGTCGCCGGCCTGGCCCTGGTCGAGCAGCTTGCGGAACATTTCAACGCCGGTAACCGTCGTCTTCGACGTCGGACGAATGCCGACGATTTCGACTTCTTCACCAACCTTGACGATACCACGCTCGACGCGGCCCGTCACAACCGTACCACGGCCGGAGATCGAGAACACGTCTTCGATCGGCATCAGGAACGGCTGGTCGATCGGACGCTCTGGCGTCGGGATGTAGGCGTCAACCTGGGCCATCAGCTCGCGGATCGCGTTTTCGCCGATTT
>NZ_JAQJCK010000034.1:0-24328 GCF_030182455.1 Rhizobium cerradonense | reverse complement strand
AAATGGACGAGATCAACGACGATTTCCCCAATACCGACGTCGTCATCGTCATTGGCTCGAACGACATCGTCAACCCGGCGGCGCAAGAAGATCCGAATTCGCCGATATCCGGCATGCCGGTGCTGGAAGTCTGGAAGGCCAAGCAGGTCTTCGTCTCCAAGCGCGGTCAGGGCACCGGTTATTCCGGCATCGAGAACCCGCTGTTCTTCAAGGAGAACACCCGCATGTTCTACGGCGATGCCAAGAAGTCGGTCAGCGAGCTCTTGCCGATGATCGGCTAGGCAGGATGCGCGCAGCCTTGCGACGAGCGTAGTTGTTGCGGGTCCAGATCAAACCCGCCCCCACCCCGACCATCATTCATCTCAATGATGATGATCCCCTCAAACTCTGAATTAGACCGGTATGAAGGCGCCGTGCAAACCTTCGTCCGGTGCACCGCTAGGCGGGCGCAATGAAGATTTGACTTCATCGTGCATTCGCATGTCCCACCGCACGGTCCGCAATCGACAGCCAGAGGAAGCCAGCGATGACTGAGAACAGACCGATCAACCTTACCCGCCGTTCCCTTCTTATCGCGTCGTGCATGTGCATTGGGTGCGCCGTGCCTGGCCCCTTGTTTGCTGCCGCGCCGATAGTTGCGAGCGAAGCACCCGACTTCTATCGCTTGATGGTTGGCGACTACGAGGTAACGGTGCTGTCCGACGGCAAGCTCCCCCTTGCAGCGATGAAATTGTTGCAAGGGAACTCCGCGCGGATAGCCGAAGCCTTGAAAAGCGACTTTCTCGGCGAGCAGGTCGAGACCTCCCACAATTCCTTTCTTGTGAATACCGGCGACAAACTGGTTTTGATCGATGCGGGCGCGGGCACTCTATTGGGGCCGCACACCGGCAAATTGCTCGGCAATCTACGCTCGGCTGGCTACAGGCCAGAACAAGTGGATGAAGTCTATCTCACCCACATGCATACAGATCACATCGGTGGCCTGATGTCCGGAAAGGAACGCGCTTTCCCGAATGCGATTATCCGCGCCGATAAGCGCGACGCAGATTACTGGCTGAGCGAAGAAGAAATGCGCGCCGCTCCCGCCGAGGCGAAGCGCTTCTTCCAGGCGACCATGGCTTCGCTGTCCCCTTATATGAAAGCTGGCAAGCTGAAGACTTTCGAGGGCAGTACCGATCTGATCCCGGGAATTCGAGCGCAACCCGCCTATGGGCATACCCCCGGACACACGATGTTCGAGATAGAAAGTAAGGGGGAGAAGCTGCTCCTGTGGGGCGATATCGTCCATGTCGCCGCAGTTCAGTTCGTCGATCCGACCGTCACGATCGGATATGATGTCGACCGGACCCAGGCCGAACAGGAGCACTGGCGCGTCTTCGACGACACAGCGAAAAGCCGGTGCATGATCGGGGGCGCGCACCTCCCCTTTCCTGGGCTTGGCCATGTTCGCGATAACGGCGACAAGACTTACGCCTATGTGCCGTTGAGTTAGCGATCGGCATAAGCCAGCCAGGAGACGATCCGCTAAGCCTCTGCCGATCCCGAGTTCTCGCCGAGCATCAGCACTTGGCGGGGAAGCGCCGTTGCAGTTCGGTCGTCTCGTCGCAACTCAACGGTCTGGTTTTCTCACCGCGTAGCAGCAGGAACAGTTTGGCGGTTTCCTCAAGTTCCTCGGCGGAATAGACCGCCTCGGAAAGATCGGCGCCGGCAACAACCGGGCCGTGGTTGGCGAGCAGCACTGCATGGCTATCGGAAATCCGCTCCGCAACCGCCTTGGCCAGGGCCTCGTCGCCGGGCGGATAATACGGGACGAGAGGCAGACGTCCGACGCGCATGACGTAATAGGCCGTAAGCGGCGGAAGCACATCGTCATGGTCAATCCCGCAGAGACAGCTAACCGCGACAGAATGGGTCGAATGCAGATGGACGACAGCTCTCGCACGCGGCCGCTTGTCGTACATGACGCGATGGAGAAACGCTTCCTTGGTGGGTGCGTCGCCCGAAACGTGCCGCCCCGCCTCGTCCAACTTGGCGATGCGTGATGGGTCGATCGTTCCCATGGACGATCCCGTGGGGGTCATCAGCCAACCATCGTCGATGCGGACACTGATGTTTCCGGTCGATCCAGCGGTCAGGCCGCGATCGAAAAGCGATTTTGCATAGCCGGCGATCTGGTCGCGAATTTTTGTTTCGCTCATGCGGGAATATCCAAGGCGCGTTCAAAAAAATCCGGGCCACCGAAATTGCCGCTTTTGAGCGCCACCTGCAAGGGCCGATCGGAAAGCGTCGTCGTCCATGGCACTCCGGGGGCGATCTCGGCACCGATGGAAAGTCCCTGTATTTTGAGCGCCGAAATCACCGCTCCGGAAGTCTCTCCTCCTGCCACCAGCAACCGGCTGACGCCATCCGCCACAAGTCCTTCCGCGATGGCGGCCAGTGTATGCTCCATCATGGCGCCGGCCTGCTCGCGCCCGTATTTCGCCTGGTTTGCCTCCACCTCATCGGGATCGGCAGATCCGTAGATCACGACCGGCCGGTCGGCAGGCTGGCTTTTCGCCCAGGAAAGGGCCTGCTCTACGACGGGATGCATTTCGGCTATGGCGTCCAGGTCGATCCTGCGGCTCGGCCAAAGTGCCCTAGCCCTGGCAAGCTGCTGACGCGTGGCGGCGGAGCAACTGCCGGCGAGGATTGCCGCTCGTGGCGGCGTCGAGGATTGAGAGGCGCGTTCGACCGGCTTGCGCGGCGAAATGCCGAAATTGGCTGGCAGGCCCATGGCGAGCGCCGAGCCGCCGGTTACGAGCTTGTGACCGCGCACGGCGCGTCCGATGGACCGGAGATGCTCGTCATGGATCGCGTCCGTAACGGCGTAGCGTTGTCCGGTCTCTGTGAGACCGGCAAAAACTTCCGCAATCGCGGCATCGCCCGCGGAGACGACCTCATGAGGAACGAGACCAACGTTGTGGGCCGACTGTTCCGCCATCAGCGAGACGAGGTCGGAACGGCGCATCGGCGTCAACGGATGGTCCTTCATCGGCGAATCCTGCAATAGCTGGCGGCCGACGAAAAGATGCCCGTTGAACACCGTCCGCCCGTTCTTCGGGAAGGCAGGACAGACTACCGCGATCTTCGCATCAAGCGCGTCGCTCAAGGCATCCGCGACGGGACCGATATTGCCCTGGGCGGTAGAGTCGAATGTCGAGCAGTATTTAAAGAAAATCTGCTCGGCGCCGTGTGTCCGCAGCCACTGAAGGGCATCGAGCGATTGCGCGACAGCCTCCGCGACGGGAGCGGTCCGGGATTTTAGCGCAACGACGACGGCATCGGCGTCAAGAACGTCGAATGCCGGCGCGGGTACGCCGATCGACATCACCGTCCGCATTCCCTCGCGTACGAGAATGCTGGCGATATCAGTTGCCCCGGTGAAGTCGTCGGCTATGACGCCAAGAAGAATACCCATCGCTCATCCCCGCTTATAAGGTTCAAACCAGCCCAAACCGTCCGTCGTTCGACCGCGAGGATGATACTCGCAGCCGACATAGCCCGTGTAGCCGAGGCGATCGAGCTCGGAAAACAGGAATGGATAGTTAAGCTCTTCGCCGTCCGGCTCCTGACGCGACGGCACGCTGGCAATCTGCACGTGCCCGCTGATTGGCATTAGCTTGCGCAGGCGTGTCGTCACGTCGCCATGAATGATCTGGCAATGGTAGATATCAAACTGCAGCTTCACATTGGTGAGGCCGAATTCATCGATCATCTGCGCAGCCGTATGGAAATCATTGAGGAAATAGCCGGGCATATTGCGCCCATTGATGGGTTCCAGCAGAAGATCGATGCCTTTTTCGGCCAGTCGATGAGCGGCATGCTCCACCGCACGACGATAGCTGGCCTGCGCTTGTGGATCGCTGCGGTCGGCGAGGCCGGCCATCAGGTGAATCTTCTTGACGCCAGTGGCTTCGGCATAGACGAGCGCGCGGGTCACGCCCTCGTCCACATCGCCGAAGCGGTCCGGCAGCGATGCCAGCCCTCGCGCGCCGGCGGCCCAATCACCCGGAGGCATGTTGAAAAGTGCCTGGGTTAAGCCGTTGCGGACAAGCCGTTCCTGGATATCTTCCGGCTTGAAGTCATAGGGAAAGAGGTATTCGACAGCCGAAAACCCGGCCTCGGCGGCAGCGTCGAAACGGTCAAGGAACGACCATTCGTTGAACATCATCGTCAGATTGGCGGCGAAGGTTGGCATGGCTCACCTCGTCTTTTCCGGAAGCGAGGCGCCGGACAGTTGCGCATAAAGGCGTGCGAGCGACGAATCGTCGTCGCGTCCCATGCCGGCGCCGGAAGCCGCAAGGTACATTTGCAACGCCGCGGCACTGAGCGGCACCGGATAGCGTTCGGACCGCGCCATGTCCTGGATGATGCCGAGATCCTTGACGAAAATATCGATGGCGCTGAGGGGCGTGTAGTCGCCGGCGAGCACATGGGGGATGCGGTTTTCGAACATCCACGAATTGCCGGCGGATGCGGTAATCACTTCGTAGACCTTGTCGAGATCTAGTCCCAGTTTCGCGGCGAGCGAGATCGCCTCACAGGCGGCGGCGATGTGAACACCGGCGAGCAACTGGTTGATCATCTTGAAGGCAGCGCCAGCGCCAGCGGTTTCACCGAGCTCATAGACCTTAGCGGCCATGGCATCGAGCGCGCGGCGCGCGGCGCTGAAGGCAGCCTTTGTCCCCGAGGCCATAACCGTCAGCTCGCCGCTGGCGGCGCGCGCCGCTCCACCCGAAATGGGGGCGTCGAGATAGTGAACGGCCCTTGCCTCGAGCTGCGCGGCAAGCTTGCCGGCCACGGCAGGATCCATGGTTGCGGACGAGATGAATACGGAGCCGGGACGCATGACATCGGCAATGCCGCCCGCACCGAACAGGACACTTTCCGTCTGCGCCGCGTTGACGACCACCGAAACAACGATGTCGGCCTCTTTCGCGGCTTCCACGATGCTGGAAGCGGAGCGGCCCCCTGCTTGAACGAAGCGGGAAACGGCATCCGCGGAAACATCGACACCGATCACATCGAAGCCGGCCTTCTTGAGCGAGAGGGCCATGCCCATGCCCATGGCGCCAAGACCAATGACTGCCGCCACCTGGGGCGTTTCCGCGTTTTCCTGAAGGGTTGTCATATGATGATCCTTAAATGATACAGCGGTTGGCCTCCCCGGCGCCTGATGTCGGGGAGGCACTCATTCAGCGGTTTACCGTCTTTGCCGGCACGGAAAGTGTTGCGATGCAACCGACGATCAATGCCGCCGCCAGAAAATACATACCAATGGAGTTACTGCCTGTGGCGTCCTTGAGATAACCGATTATGAACGGTCCCAGGAAGCCCGCAAGATTGCCAACCGAATTGATCCACGCGATGCCGGCTGCGGCACCCGTGCCGGCCAGAAAGGCAGTCGGCAGGGACCAGAATAGCGGTGCGCAGGTGATCGCGCCGGCAGCAGCCAGCGAGAGCGCCGCGATGGCGACCCCGGTACTCGATGCGGCGGTTGCGGCGATGAAGCCGATGCTGGCGATCATGGCAGGGACGACGAGATGCCAACGGCGTTCGCGGAAGTGATCGGACGAGCGTCCGAGAACAAGCATAGTGATGAATGTGCAGATGTAGGGGATTGCCGAGACCAGGCCGACGTTGAAATTGCCGACAACCCCGGAAGCCTTGACGAGCGTCGGCATCCAAAAGTTCAGGCCGTATTGACCGAGCACGAAGCAGAAATAGATGAGGCTCATCAGCCATACCCGACCGTCGCGCAGGGTCGCACCGAGGCTGCTGGGACTCGCTGTCTTGATCCGGTTCTCAGCCTCCATGTTGGCGAACAGAACATCTTTCTCCTTTTGATCCAGCCATTTCGCATCTTCAATACGGTTGTCGAGATAGCAAAGGACGACAAAGCCGAGCAGCACAGCGGGGATGGCCTCAATCATGAACATCCATTGCCATCCGGACATGCCGTTGAAGGTGTGAAGGCTGTCCATGATCCAGCCCGAAAGCGGGTTTCCGAAAATGGCGGAAACCGGGATGGCGGACATAAACGTCGCAATGATCTTGGCGCGCCGATGGGACGGATACCAGGATGCCAGATAAAGAATGATCCCCGGAAAAAAGCCGGCTTCCGCAAGACCAAGCAGGAAACGCAGAATGTAGAACATTCTTTCCGAGGACGTGAATGCGAAGGCGGCGGAAATGATACCCCAGGTGATCATGACGCGGGCGATCCATATCCGCGCGCCGACCCTGTTCATGAGCAGATTGCTGGGCACTTCGAAAAGGAAATAGCCAATGAAGAAAATGCCGGCACCGGCACCATAGGCCGCTTCCGAAAGACCCAGCTCGCTGGACATCTGCAATTTGGCGAAGCCGACATTGACGCGGTCGAGATAGGCGACCACGTAGCAGAACATCAGCAAGGGCATAATTCTCCAGAAAACTTTCTTGTAAGCGATATTTTCTACCGCTTCGGCCGCGCCCGCACGGGCGGCCGATGCCTGATCCAGCACCGTCATTGCTCTCCTCCTCCGATAAAATACGGGTAGTCCCGCCTCCCGCGCCCCAAATTGGCAGCGCTGCCATTTCCTATAAACAATTTTGGCAGCGCTGCCAAGCAGTTTTTGGCAGCGCTGCCATTGAACAAAGGAGTGCTTTTCTAATATGCTTGCGAAGGCCGCTTTTCGGAGTGCGACGCGCTTTCCAAAGTCCTGATTGACAAGCCGAAACCCGCGAGGCACTCGAAGGAACATTTCGTGAGAATCTCGAGCTGGGGAAGGAAATGGATCTGAAAAACACCCCGATCACACTGGCCGAGGTTGCTGACGCGGCCGGCGTCGGCGAAAGCACGGTCTCGCGTGTGCTGCGCAATCATGGGTCCTTTTCCGAGAAAACGCGCGCCCGCGTCATGGCGGCGGTCGACAAACTTGGCTATGTCCCCAATAGAATCGCGGGAGCCTTGGCGTCGACGGGCACACCCCTGGTGGCGATCATCGTGCCCTCTCTCTCGAATATCGTCTTCGCCGACGTCTTGAGCGGCGTTACCCGGGCGCTTGAGACGCGGCAGAAGCAGGCCGTGTTCGCCGTTACCGAATATGATCCGCTACGGGAGGAGGCGCTTGTCGCGGCCGTTCTGGCGTGGCGACCGGAAGCGGTCATGCTTGTCGGCCTGGAGCATACCGAGGGAACGCGAAAGCTGCTTCGCGCCGCAGGATGCCGTGTTCTGGAACTGCTGGATATCGATGGAGAACCGCTTGATATCGCTGTCGGATTCTCTCATCGATCGGCCGGCAAGGCGACTGCCACCCATCTCATTGAAAAAGGCTATACACGCATCGCTTATGTCGGACACGACATGGAACGCGACACCCGCAGCGCAAAACGCTTCGCAGGGTTTGTCGATCAACTCAGCCAGGCGGGGCTCGCGCTGAGAGATCGGGAAATCCGCAATACTCCTTCCTCCGTCAGCTTGGGAAAAGCGGGATTGGCGAGTGTTTTAAGCCGATCCCCAGACGTCGAGGCCGTGTATTTCTCCAATGACGACATGGCGCTTGGGGGTTATTTCCATTGCCTGTCCGCGGGAATTTCCGTGCCCGACCGGCTCGCGATCATCGGCTTCAACGCTCTCGATATCTGCCGCCATACGCCGCAGCCCATCGCCAGCATTCTCACGCGGCGTGTGGATATAGGAAGGCGGGCCGCGGAACTCCTTCTGGAGGATGCTCCTCCCCAAACGGTCGATGTCGGATTCGATCTCGTGCCGGGCGGTACGGCCTGACAAAACTTGGCGCCACGGCAGGCAAACTCGGACCGTGCGGATCGATCTCGTCAATCCGTCAGAAGAACCGTGCGAAACGAAGTTCTTGACGGCATGACCTTCAATGGCCGTCGGGCGGGACGGCTTCGGTCGGGACCGTTTCCTTCAGGTTCTTCCGGTGGAAGATGAAGAGACCGGCAAAGACGATGATCGCGGCGCCGATGATGATCTGCATATCGGGAATATCGTTGAAGAAGATGTAGCCCAGCACAATCGCCCAGAGCAGCAGCGTATATTGCAGCGGCGCGAGCAGCGATGCCGGTGCGAGCTTCAACGAGCGCGTGATGAGCAGATGCGCGCAGGAGGCTACGATGCCGAGCAGTAGCATGCCGGACCAATCGATTGGCGTCGCCGGGCGCCAATGGCCGATGCTCAAGACGATGCCGGTGGCAAGGGCGGCGATCGTCTGCCAAGTCACAAGTGTCGTGTCGCTGGTCGAGCGCAGATAGCGGCTCATCACCAGCGTCAGTGCAAAGGCTAAGCTGCCCGCGAGGCCGAAAAGCGATGGAAGTGACAGCATCGCCGTGGACGGACGCAGCGCGATGACGACGCCAGCGAAGCCGACCAGAACGGCCAGCCAACGGCGCCAGCCGATCCTTTCCCCAAGAAAGAAATGCGAGAGCGCCGCAACATAGATCGGCCCGGCCATATAGAAGGTCATAACATCTGCGAGCGGCAGATAGGCGACGGCAGCGTAGAACAGGCCGACATCGCCAGTCGCCATGGCCACCCGCATTAGCTGGAGGCCTTTCTGCTCGACGCGGAACAAGGCCATCGGCCCTTGTCTCACGATCATCGGTCCGAGCACGACAAAAGCTCCGAACGAGCGGATCACCAGCACCTGACCGACGGCAAAACTCGAGACCAGCCACTTGCCCATCGCATCATTCAACGCAAAGAGCAGATCGCCGAGCAGCATCAGCACGACACCGGTCATGATCAGGTTTCCGGCGTTGGCCATGGCTGTCTTGGTCTTCATTCCCCGAATCCTCGCAAAAACGGCCGCGCATGCGCGGCCAAGTGCGGCTTCGACCTTAACGCCGCCGATGTCAAGTGCTGGCTTAAATACGACGGCTACAAGAGATCGGAGCGATGAATAAACCGGTCAGACAAGCCGACGGACAACCGCTACTACCGACCCGGCAACGTCGGAGACGTGACTACTTCGCTGAAATAGTTGACGATGGAAAGTATCCTGAATGGCCGCTTTCCCATGCAGATGCTTCAGGCGACACCGATACGGTGAGACTGATATCGCTGCAAGTCCAACCACTTACCTTCTGCCTGTCATTCGTGTGTCACGATCGCCCGCTAATCACGACACTGTAACGTGACTTCACAAACGCGCGAGGATTCCCATGCGTAAAACTCTAATCGCTCTTGCCGCCGCCACCATGCTGGCCGGCGTTTCCCACGCAGCCACCGTCTATCCGCTCGATCGTGCAACGATCCTGGTCGGCTCGCCTTTCGACTTCAAGGTCGAGTTCGACGGCGCCATCAAGAAGGAAGACGTGAAGATCACCATCAACGGCCAGGATGCCAAGTCCGTTCTCGGCGCCGATTTCAATTTCGTGGCCGACGAGAAGGGCAAGGATGACAAGAGCCTCGGCTCTGCCGTTATTCTGCGCTCCGCCAAGATCGGCAAGGCAGGCACCTATAAGGTAGAAGTCAGCGCCGGCGGCCAGACGAAAGCTGTCACCTGGGACGTGTTCGGCACCTCCGCGACCCCGAAGGCCAAGAACGTCATCTTCCTGCTCGGCGACGGCCTCTCCGTCGGCCATCGCACCGCTGCCCGCCTGATGTCCAAAGGCATGACCGAGGGCAAGGCGAATGGACGCCTCTTCATGGACGACCTCGATCATATGGCATTCATCGGCACATCGTCCACCAATGCGATAGCCACCGACAGCGCCAACACCATGTCGGCTTACATGACCGGCCACAAGACCGCGATCAACGCGCTCGGCGTCTATGCCGACCGCACGCCGGACTCGCTGGACGACCCGCGTGTCGAAAACATCGCTGAAGCGGTGCGCCGCCTGACCAAGAAATCGATCGGCGTCGTTTCCACTGCCGAACTCGAAGATGCCACGCCGGCCGCCGTCATTTCCCATACCCGCAAGCGCGGCGACAAGGCTGAAATTGCCGCCATGTTCCTCAACACCAAGCCGGATGTGATCCTCGGTGGCGGCTCGGCCTATTTCCTGCCGAAGGACGTCCCTGGCTCCAAGCGCAAGGACGACAAGGACCTGGTCAAAACCTTCAAGGACGATGGCTACGCGCTGGCGACCGATAAGTCCGAGCTGACAGCCGCCGCTGGCACCAATACCGGCAAGATCCTTGGCCTCTTCCACACCGGCAACATGGACGTGACGCTGGACCGGGAATTCCTCAAGAAGGGCACGGTCGGCAAATTCCCGAACCAGCCCGGCCTCAAGGACATGGCCAAGGTCGCGCTCGATCAGCTTTCCAAGAATCCTGACGGCTTCTTCCTTATGATCGAGGGCGCCTCGATCGACAAGCAGGCTCACACGATGGACTGGGAGCGCTCGGTCTTCGAAACCATCGAGTTCGACCAGGTTGTCGGCATGGCCCGCGAATTCGCCAAGACGCATCCCGATACGCTGATCGTCGTCACCGGCGACCATACGCATGGCGTTTCGGTCATCGGCACGGTCGATGACGAAAAGCCGGGCACGGACATGCGTGAGAAGGTGGGCGTCTACGCCGATGCCGGCTTCCCGAACTATGAGGACAAGGACGGCGACGGTTTCCCTGACAAGGTCGACGTGAGTCGCCGCCTCGCCATCTTCGCCAACAACTATCCGGACTATTACGAAACCTTCCGTCCGAAGATGGACGGCCCGTTCGAGCCGGCAATTCAAAACGAGAAGAAGGAATACGTCGCCAACAGCGCGTACAAGGACGTTCCCGGCGCCGTGCTTCGCGAAGGCAATCTGCCGCGCAACGCCGATACGGCCGTTCATGCCGTCGACGACGTCGTGCTGCAGGCAACAGGTCCGGGTTCGGAAGAGTTCAAGGGCTACATGGAAGAGAGCGACGTCTACCGCGTTCTCGCCGATACCTTTGCGCTCGGCGCAGAGACTATGTAATTTGCCAGAAACCTCCGGGCGGTATTGGCCGCCCGGAGGTCATTTCCGAAGAGGTGCGCCGTGGGCAACATTCTTTCCGGTTCCGTTGTCAGCCGCCGCAGCCTGCTTGCGATGATCGGCCTGTCGCCATTGGTCGTGACCGCAGGGCCTAGTCTCGCCTCGCCGAGCGAACTTTCCTTCGGCGATCTTTACGGTAAGGTCAGCGCGCTCGGCCTCGAATTTTCCGACAAGGTTAAGTCTCTGAACGGACAACAGATCCAGATGCGCGGCTTCATGGCGCCGCCGCTGAAGGCAGAAGCGAAATTTTTCGTGCTGACCGAAATCCCGATGTCGATCTGCCCCTTCTGCTCGACCGATGCCGACTGGCCGGACAATATTGTCGTCATCTATCTCTCAGAAGCGCAGACCTTTGTGCAACCCGGCACGCTGATAGCCGTCGCCGGCACGCTCGAAGTCGGCTCCTGGACGGACCCGGAAACCGGATTCCTAAGCCGGCTTAGATTGCGCGACGCGAACTATTGGGTTGCCTGAACAAGATGCTGTCGCTCGAACTCGCCGATATCTCCATCACTTTTCCTGGGCTCGCCGCGCCGGTGCTGACGATCGAGCGACTGCAGATTCCGGCCGGCGGTCGCGTGGCCGTCACTGGCGCCTCCGGGTCCGGCAAGAGCACCTTCGTCAACGTTATCACCGGGCTCGAACGGGCACGCCAGGGCCGCATCGACTGGAGCGGCACGAACATAGCCAAGCTCTCCGAAGGCGGCCGGGACCGTTGGCGTGGTGCCAATGTCGGTCTGGTGATGCAGGATTTTCATCTGTTTGCCGGCCTGTCGGCGATCGAAAACATCTTGCTGCCGGCAAGGCTTGCCCGCGCGGCATCCGCCGAGATTGTCGAACGGGCACATGATTTGTTGAAGCGGGCAGGTCTGAAGCAGCCCAGGCAAAGGATCGAGACCATGTCGCGCGGCGAGATGCAGCGCGTTGCCGTTGCCCGGGCGCTGCTGCAAAAACCCGGCGTTATTGTCGCCGACGAGCCTACCGCCAGCCTCGATGTCGACAGCGGCGAAGCCGTCGGCAGCCTGCTGCTGGAACTCGCCGATCAGGAAAAGAGCACACTGATCGTCGTCTCACACGATGAGCGGCTGACCGACAAGCTCCAGCGCAAGATCACCTTCAACCTCGGGCGCATCGCCAACGATACCCGGTCGATGGAAGACGCAGCATGATCCGTTTCATCCTGGCCGATCTCCGCAGATTCTGGCTCGGCTCGGCCGTGCTCGTTCTGATCGTGGCCTTGGCCGTGGCGCTCGGGGTGACGGTTACGCTGCAGGAACGGGCGCTCAGGCTCGGCAGCGCACGGGCCGCCGATAAATTCGATCTGGTGATCGGCGCGGCCGGCAGCGAGAACCAGCTCGTGCTCTCCTCGGTCTTCCTTCAGGCCGCGCCGTTGCCATTGACGGATGGCGGGCTGCTGACAACACTCGCTGCCGATCCCCGCGTCGCCTGGGCGGCCCCGATCGGCTTCGGGGATTCGTTCATGGGCAATCCGATCGTCGGCACGACGACGGCGCTGGTGCATAATCTCGCCGGGGAACTGGCGGAGGGAAAAATTTTCGCAAAGGAAGGCGAGGCGGTGATTGGCGCAGGCGTCGCCCTCAAACAGGGCGATGAAATCAAGCCGATGCACGGCTCGGCGCAGGAAGGGGGACATACCCACTCCGAACTCGCCTACCATGTAACCGGCCGCCTGAAACCTACCGGAACGGCCTGGGATCGAGCCATACTGGTCCCGATCCAGGCGGTCTGGCATATCCACGGCATGGGCCATCACGACGATCACGAAGACCCCGCCGAAGCGCATGATGAGCACGAGCATCATGCCATCGATCCGGATGCGCCGTTGAATGAAACGTGGGATGATGAGGTTCCCGGCCTGCCGGCAATTCTGGTGAAGCCGAAGACCATAGCCGATGCCTATAAACTCAGGCAGCAATACCGCGCCGGCGCAACGCTGGCGGTGTTCCCTGCCGAGGTCCTGACCCGGCTCTATGCGACACTTGGCGATGCGAAACGGGTGCTGTTTGCGATCGCTGTGGGGTCGCAGGTCCTAGTGGCGGCGGCGCTGCTGCTGGTGACGGTCATGCATGTCGGGCAGAGGCGGCGCCAGATCGGCGCGCTCAGGGCTTTCGGCGCCCCGCGCGGCGCGCTGTTTGCGATCGTCTGGTTGGAGCTGTTCGCGCTGGTGGCCATTGGTGTCGCCATGGGATTCGGCATCGGCTATGCAGCGGCTGCGGTAATTTCTGAGGTCGTGGCGGGGGATAGCGGCGTCGTCATGCCGGTCGGATTCCTTCGCGAAGATATCGGCTTCGCGGCGGCGCTGCTGGCGTTTGCGGCATCGATCGCGTCCGTGCCCGCTATCCTCGCTTACCGTCAACCGCCCGCCGCCGCACTCCGCGGCTGACCGGAATGATCTCGGGGCACACTTAGCCCTTAAGACGTGTTCCGACCGGGCATTGAACGGCAGATAAGGGATTTGGTTCTATTGAAACTGCGCTAAAAGTGCCTCAGCCCCCTTGTCGATCGAGACTTTCGAGGCCTTGAGGGCGCCGAAGCTCGCGCCCACGTTCATCGCGCCGGGAAACTGCTTGGCGACAAAGGCGGAAAGCAAACGATTGCTCGGGGCGTCGTAGATCTCGACCGCATATGAAACCGAGCCGGTCATCGATCCCTCCTTGTCACGGGCAGCCTGGACCACGTTGTAGACGTTACCTCCGACATCAAGATGCGAGAACGGTCCAAGGACCGGCGTCGTCTTCTTTGCGCCGGTAAGCGTCAGGTGAATCCGCAAGGTTCCCGGCATCGGCGTATTGACGATGCCGAAGCGGGTTCTGAGCTGTTCGGTGAAGCGGGCCTGCATGTAGTTGGCCAACTCGCCTTTGTCCTGCTCGCCGATGTCGATGAACTGGTTGTCCTGGGCCCGATAGACTGTCACCGGATCGACAATTGCCTTGTCATACTGCTTCCAATCGGCATTGCCCCGATAGCGGAAAGGAACGCGCCCACTCGGGTCGCGGGGATTGGGCTGCAAATTCGGCGCTGACGCCAATCCGGAATAAATCAGCGGATCCGCCGTCGTGCAGCCGGCAAGCGCCGACCCAATAAGGATGAATGCGAGCGAAGCTTTGGAAGCAAGTTTCAAGATTATCTCTCTCGTGAAAAAAATGGGCGGGCGAAAGATGTCACTTGAACCAGCGATAGCGCCTGATCGCGTTGCTGTGTGTTCAGATATGTTTAGAAATGTTGACGCCGGTCTTTGAGCTCCGTCGGATGCCGACAGACCGGATATGGCTCCACTACCAGCGGTGGATGCAATCCATCTTGAAGGGATGGGAGCGGAACTGGGTATCCGCGATTGCCAGATAGTTTGCTGGCGTTACGGACGGCACCGATGTCGCGCAACGGGGCACTGGTGCGAGCCGGACAATCGGGGCGAGCCCGGCCCGGCACAAAGGCATTCTTTGCCCGGCGCCGCCGAAATGTGGGAGCGCCAGGCAATTGCTTCAATAACCTCTTAGATCAAGCACTTCGACTTAGCTTTTTGGCTTGAGGCTTTCAGGGTCGTAGATCGGCTTGTAACCGATGCCAACCACCTCGACCGGATAGGTCTCGGCAAAATATTCGATATTAAGCTTGCGACCTTCCTGGCAATGGCTCCATGGCAGGTAGGCGAGCGCGATATTCTTGCCGATGGTCGGGCCAAAGGCGATCGAGGTCGTGTAGGAGCGGCGGCCGAGTTCGTCCACCAGCACCTCGCCGGTTTCCGGATCCATGACCGGGAGGTTGCCGAGCGGATAGCGGGCAACACCCTTGCTGTCGACATTGTCGGTCATGACGAGGGTGCAGAGCATGGCCGGCTGATGGTCGCGTGCCTTGTACTCCAGATGTTTCACCTTGCCGCGGAAGTCAGCTTCCTTAACCTTCGGGCGCGCGAGGTCGCATTCGAGCAGGTTGTACTGGGTCAGCAGGTCTGCGTTCTGCAGGCGCAGGCTTTTCTCCATGCGGCGCGAGTTGGCATATGTTTCGACGCCGAAGGCCATGACGCCCGTTGCCCGCAGCGCATCCCAGACCGCAAGGCCGTCCTCGTACGCCATGTGCAGTTCCCAGCCCTGCTCGCCGACATAAGAGATACGGAAGGCCGTGACCGACTTGCCGGCGATCACGATCGGCTTGATCGCTGCAAAGGCGAAGTTTTCGGGATCGAGTCCTGCCGGATCGGCAACGACCTTCTTCAGTGTGGCGCGGGCGTTCGGACCCCAGAGACCGATGGTGACGAATTTCTCGGAAACGTCGGTGACGGTGACGTTGAAGCCCTTATCCTCGGCAATGCGCTTTATGTAGTGGAAATCGCGCGGGCCGGCGTCCGCTCCATCGATCACTCTGCAGCGATCGGCCATGCGAATGACCGTCAAGTCGGCGCGCACCATGCCCTCGTCGTCGAGGAAGTGGGTATAGATGCCCTTGCCGATATTGGCATCGCCGCCGATCTTTGCGGCACAGACCCATTCCATGAGTTCGACATGGTCAGGTCCTTCGACATCGAACATGTAGAAGTGGCTGAGATTGACGATGCCGCAATCCTCGCTCATCGCCAGATGTTCGGCATTGGAGACGCGCCAGAAGTGGCGATTGTCCCATTCGTTTTCGCGAACCGGAACGCGGTCGCCGTATTTCTCCAGCAGGTGTTCGTTGGCGGCATAGCCGTGAGCACGCTCCCAGCCACCCAGCTCCATGAAATAGCCGCCGAGCTGCTTTTCGCGCTCGTAGAAAGGCGAGCGCTTGACGTTGCGGCCGGAGGCATAAGGTTCGCGCGTATGGACCGCCGGGAAATAGATCTTCTGCGCGGCCTCGTAGCAGCGGCCTTCGATAAATTTCTCTTCGAGCTGGTGCGGGTAGAAGCGCGAATAGTCGATGCTGGCGTGGTCGATCTCGGTGCGACCATCGGTCATCCAGTCGGCAATCAACTTGCCGTATCCGGGACCGTCTTTGACCCAGATGGCGACGCAGTACCAGAGGCCGCGCACCTTCTGGCTCTCGCCACACGACGGGCCGCCAGCGGCAGACACCTGCAGGAGACCGTTGAAGGAGTGGCCTTCATTATAGCCGAGCTCGCCGAGGATCGGTGTCAGTTCCATCGCGCGCTCGAGCGGCTCGAGAATCTGTTCCATGTCCAGGTCGCGCTGCGAAGGCGAGAGGCGCGCCTCGTGCTTTTCGAGCAATTCGCGCGGATGGCACATGCGCGGATTGTCCTTCTCGTAATATCCCCACTCGATCTGACCGCCCTCGGTGGTCTTCGGGTCGCCGGTGTCGCGCATATAGGCGGAGTTGCCCTGGTCACGCAGCAGCGGATAGCCGATTTCCTTGCCCGTGCCTTCAAATTCATTGTAGGGGCCGAAGAACGTCAGCGGGTGGTCGACGGGCATGACCGGCAGATCTTCGCCAACCATTTCGGCGATCAGGCGACCCCATAGGCCAGCGCAGACAACGACATGGTCAGCCATGATAGTGCCGCGATGGGTTACGACGCCCTTGATGCGGCCACCTTCGACAATCAGTGACTTGGCCGGCGTATTGCCGAACACCTGAAGCTTACCGGATTTCTCCGCGGCATCGACCAACTTGCCGGCTACGGTTTGCGAGCGTGGAACGACGAGGCCGGCATCCGGATCGAACATGCCGCCCATGACCTGATCTTCCTCGATCAGCGGGAACATCTTCTTGATCTCTGAGGGCGTCACGAGATGGGCGCGCGTGCCAAAAGACTTGGCCGACGTCACCTTGCGCTTGATTTCTTCCATCCAAACGTCATCGCCGGTGCGAGCGACTTCGAGACCGCCGATGCGAGCATAGTGGCCGAGCTTTTCGAAGAAATCGATGGAGTACTGGGTTGTCCAGACCGAGAGATAGTCATGGCTGGTGGTGTAGCAAAAATCCGAGGCATGCGCCGTGGATCCGATGTCAGTAGGAATGCCCGACTTATCGATGCCGACGATGTTGTCCCAACCGCGTTCGATCAGATGATGCGCGATCGACGCACCAACGATACCTCCGAGACCAACGATGACTACCCTCGCTTTTTCGGGAAACGCTGACATTTTCACCCCTCTTCGTTTCTAACGACATTGAAATTGACTGTATCAGGCCGGGTCTAGCAATGTTTTCGATGTGCCGTGCGACAGACTCCGACAGTAGATGTTCAAAGCGGGCCATCCGAAGCTTGCGGGTCAACCCGGTCGCGCCTGGCAGACATCCGCTGAAATGATCGCTTCTGACGGGACTGCAGCAAGGCTCGCCAGGTGCTAGGTATCCTTCCAGCCGCAGGGATGCCATCGATTTTCCGTGCATCCGGACCTTCAGCATGAGATTCCCGTCGATTTTTATACGTTCCTCACCGTCGCCTAGCCGGGCAGAGGAAACGTCTGCCGCAACAATCAACCGAAACGGTCTAAATCAGTAGAATTGAATGCTCGAAATACCGAAATCCTTGAAAGTACTTATCCGATTTCCGTATCGAACGTCTTTAAACCTATAGGCGCAATCCTTACGTCCTCTATCGTTATGTCTATCAAGGCAACACCGATGTGAGATCACTCACGACCACGCCGTCCCTCAGTGGGGACTCGGGACGCGCGGTCATTTTCCCAGACAAATGAGCAGCCCAAGCGTTCGACACGCCCTTAATGCGTCGAGCGTAAAGCCGCGCGCAATCTCCCCGTCTTACAACCAACACCAACCGGGCGGCCGTCGGATGGACGAACCCGTGCGCCCATAGGAGAGAAGAGATGGAATCCTTACAATATCTCAGCCCGATGGAATGGATGGCGATCGAAATCGCCGTTTCGGTCATCGTGCTGGCAATCCTGTTCCGGTGGAGCGGCCTGGTCCGTTATATCCCCAACGACAGGCTCGGCATCCTCGAAAAGCTGTGGAGCTTTCGCGGCTCCGTCGAGAATGGCTTCATTGCGCTCAACGGCGAGGCCGGGTTCCAGCCGGAAGTCGTGCGCGGCGGCCTGCATTTTTTCATGCCGTTCCAGTATTCGATGCATCGCGCCAACCTCGTGACCATTCCACAAGGCCAGATCGGCTATGTCTTCGCGCGTGACGGCAAGTCGTTGCCGCCGACCCAGACGCTCGCCTCGAATATCGAAGCCGATGACTTCCAGGACGTGCGCGGCTTTCTCCTAAAGGGCGGCCAGAAGGGTCCGCAGCGCAAGATCCTGCGCGAAGGCACTTATGCCATCAATCTCGCGCAGTTCATCGTGCTGACGGCACAATCAACCCACGCCGTAAACCTGAGCTCGTCGGAACAAAAGCTGTTTACGGACATGTCCACGCTGATCACCGAACGGGATGGATTTGTGCCCGTCGTCATCCACGACGCCGAGGACCTGATCGGCATCGTCACTATTCACGACGGTCCGGCGCTGCCGGATGGCGAGATCATCGCGCCGACCGTTGCCAACGACCCGAAGGATCCGAATTTTCACAACAATTTCCAGGACCCGGAGAAGTTTCTCAATGCTGGCGGTTATCGCGGCCGGCAATTGCAGGTGCTTGCCGACGGCAGTTACTTTCTCAACCGCATCTTCGCAACGGTCGAACTCGTCGAGAAGACGATCATCGACGTTGGCACGGTGGGTGTCGTCGTCTCCTATACCGGCCGGCGAGGCGCGGATATTTCCGGCCAGTCCTATCGCCATGGCGAACTGGTCGAGACGGGCGCACGCGGCGTCTGGTCGACGCCGCTTCTGCCGGGCAAATATGCGTTCAACACCTATGCCGGCAATATCGTCATCGTGCCGACCACTAACTTCGTGCTCAAATGGTCCAGGGAACAGTTCGGCGAGCACAGGCTGGACGAGAATCTCTCCGAAGTGTCGCTGATCACCAAGGATGCGTTCGAACCCGTGCTGCCGCTCTCGGTCGTCGTGCATATCGACTATATGAAGGCGCCCCTTGTCGTACAGCGTTTCGGGGACATCAAACGGCTGGTCGAACAGACGCTCGATCCGATGGTCTCGGCCTATTTCAAGAATATCGCCCAGACCAAGACGTTGATCCAATTGCTGCAGGAACGCAGCGAAATCCAGCGCAAATCCGGTGATGAAATGCGTGAGAAGTTTGCCTCCTACAGCCTCGAACTGCAGGAAGTTCTGATCGGCACGCCGCGCGCCAACAATGGCCAGAACAGCATAGAGCAGATCCTGATCCAACTGCGCGAGCGCCAGATCGCCGTTGAAAAGGTCGAGACCTATAAATTGCAGGAAGCGGCTGCGATCCAGGAGCGCACATTGCGCGAGAAGGAAGCGCTCGCCGAACAGCAGGCCAAGATCACGACATCAGCACTCACCATCGAGATCAGCGAGAACGAGGGTAAAGCGCAGCTCGCCCGCACCCGCCAGCAGGCAGAAACCATTCAGGTCACGGCCAAGGCAGAGGCCGAGAAGGTGCGCCTCGCCGGTCTCGGTGAGGCCGACCGGATCAAGGCCATCGCGCTTGCCGATGCCGAACGTATCAAGGCGACCGGTTTTGCCGATGCAGAGAAGGTGCGCGCCGTCGGCCTGGCGGAAGCCGAAGCCACCGAGAAGAAGGTCGCGGCCTTCGGCGGGCCGGACTATCAGCTCAACTCGCAGGTGCTCATGCGCTTCGCCGAGGCGATCGAGAACGGCAAGCTGCCGCTCGTGCCGCAGATCCAGGTCGGCGGTGGCTCCGGCGAGAAGGGTGCCACCAATGGTCTGGTGGAAATGATGCTGTCGATGCTGGTCGCCGACCGGCTTGGACGACAGGCACCGCCGGCCGCGGTGCCGGCGCCGCTCGAGCAGGACTGATTGTGAACGGGCCGGTCATCCCGGCCCGTTTTGCATCCTGCCTATAGGCTCATTGCGTTCCCTGAAACGACCAATGCGTCTGAATGATTTTCCACCCCTGCGGCTCGTGCCGGAAGACCTCCGTGCAGTTCCAGCGCATCGCCCCCTCCGTGCCGGCCCACGAGTGGAAATGATAGGTCAAAATCGCAACGTCGCCGACCGCCTCTACGCGCACATCGAGGAATTCGTACCGCGAGGCAAATATCTTGCCTCGAATGGTATCATAGTGGGCGCGCAGATTATCGAGCCCGTCGATGCGGCGTGGAATAAAGGGATCGAAATAGGTGACATTGCGGGATGACAGTTCAAGGAACCCATCGGGATCCCCATTGCACCACCGCGCCATTGCGGCTTTTTCCAACTCGACGACGGCATGAGACTGTGACATCTGCTCTCCTTTAAAATTTTCCCGGTTGCGGGAGAGCCGTCCATTAATAGGATTTCCGTGTCCTTGGACAGTACGCACAAATAGCGCAGCTACTGTCCCAAATCGCCAAATTGTGGAACATCATGCGCAAGCAACGTCATCAGGTCTATGCCAACTGCCCGGTCGAAGCAGCACTCGACATCATTGGCGGCAAATGGAAGGCCATTCTGATTTTTCATGTCCTGGACGGGCCGAAACGATTCGGTGAACTCGGACGCCTGCTGCCAGGACTGACGCAGCGGATGCTCACGACGCAGTTGCGCGAGCTTGAGGCCGATCACATCATCACGCGCACGATTTATCCGCAGGTGCCGCCCAAAGTCGAATATTCGATCACGCCCTTCGGCCAAACCTTGGTCCCGGTCCTGCGTGAACTGGCGCTGTGGGCTGAAGACCATGTGAAGCCCCTTATAGAGCAGGCACGACACGCAGATGCGGAGGCACGGACGATCAATCGATAGAGGATGGCTTGTGCAAAGTTTGGGTTGACCGTTTTCGATGGCGAAGCGACACTTGTAGCCGGCAGCAAGGCAGGAGGAAAAAGATGGATGAGCCAGACCGCTGGCGCCACATGGCAAGCGCACCGAAAGACGGCAGCCGGATCCTCGTCACGATCCGCCCGTCCGAACAGGGGCCGGCAGAAGTTGATCTCGCATATTGGTCGAATGGCGATCAGTTCGGTGCAGAAGGCTGGCGCGCCTCTGATTCCTCGCCCGGCCGCATCGTTGAATATGCCGAGCCGGAATTGAAGTGCTGGATGCCGATGCCCTCGGCCAATCTCCAGCGCACCTCGATGCCCTCCCCCTGGGAAGGTGACGACGTTGAGCAGCTCGACGGGTCAGGGATTTAAGACCTCGCGCCGCCATGTGGCGAAGTTTCGATACATGGCGGGTGACAAAATCCGGTTGAGCTATCCACAACCATCCTTCGCCCGCGCGGCATCATTCCAATCGGTACCGACCGTTAGGACACACTTCACGATCGACACATCGCTGTGGCTTTCATAAAAACGGCGCGTCTGAGACGCGCCGCTTGAGATTTCTATGCCGACGGAAAGGCGTCAGGCGCCGGCGGTTTGCGTATGCGTTGCAAGCTGCTCTTCGTGGTTGTTGAACAGCACGTGGACGGCATCGTGGCCCGTCGGCGCGTAGTTCTGCAACGTGGCGACCACATGGGTTTCCGAGCCGGTGTTGATGCTGATCTTCGTCGAATTGGTTGCGGTGTCGACCGCTGCCGTCATCGACGCGACAGCACTTGCCTCGGTCATGCCCGGATGTTCGCCGACCAGCGCGTTCAGCAGGTTCGAAACATCCAGCTTATCGCCCTCTCCCTTCGGGCTGAAGTCGGTGATGACGTCAGCCATGTTGAGATTGTGCAGAGCCTGGGCATCGAGCACGAAAGTATCCGCCCCGGCGCCGCCGGTCATGGTGTAACCGCCACCGCTCGTCAGCGTGTCGTTGCCGTCGGTGCCGTAGAGGTGGCCGAAGTCGATCTCGGCATAGTCGCCGTCGTGGCCGAGCGAGAAGTCGCCGGCCGAGTAGTCGCCGGTGAGACCGATGCTGGCGGTGTGGGTACCATCGGTGACGGTCAGCACACCACCAGTTTTCGCCGCGTTTTCCGCATAGGAGAAGCTGGCGGTCGCTGCAGAAATGTCGTCGAAGCGCAGCGCGTCATTGCCGTCGAGGCCGGCGATCGTGCCGGTGAAGGCGGCCGCGTGGTCGATGGTGATCGTAGCCTGGGCATCCGTGCTCAACGTAATCGCCTGGCTGAACGAGCCGCCGATTTCGAGGCCAGCGTGGCCCGACAACAGCGCCGTGCCGCTGCCGCTGACATCGCCCTCGAGATTAATGTTGCCGCCATTCGCCCACAACACGCCATCATTGATGACGCTGCTGTGTATGTCGAGGCCGCCGGTCCCGGTCGCCTCCAGCGTGCCGGTGTTGCTCACAGCGTTGACACCCGTGTCGATGACGAGCGCGTGGCTGCCGTCGGCAATGATCGTGCCTTCGTTGACCAGCGTCAGGTGACCGTCGCCAAGTTGGCCTGCACCGGAGATGGTGTTGTCAACGTTGGTCAGCGTGACGGCGTCACCGCTGCCGAAGATGACGTTGGCCGCATCGTCGGACAGCGTCACCGTGCCGCCGCCGGTCAGCGTGAGGCCGTGCTGCACGATTTCGAAGGCCGTTTCGCTGCCGGTCGAAGAGAGATGGATGCTGCCGGTGTTGTCGAGCGTGCCGCTGAATGGCATCAGCGCACCGTCGCTAAGCACCATGTCGCCAGTATTGTGCGTCACCACGGTCTCGTTGAAGAGGAAGTCGTCTGCCGTAAGAGCCGCGGCGCTGACGCCTGCCAAGGTGATGGTCTCACCATCGCCTAGCGTGATGACGGCATTGCCCGACGCGTCGCTCGACAGATGGGCCTGAACGTCCGCAAAGCTTGAGAAGCCCGCAAAGCCGACCAGGTCGATCTTGTCATGCGCCGTATCGAAGTTGTGCACGACGTCCGTGCCGATGGTGTTCGCGAAGACCAGCGTGTCGTTGCCGCTCGATGCGGTGAGCGTATCGTCGCCCGACCAGGCGAAAATCGGCGCGCCCTTGGCATAGGCTTCGATGTTGTCGGACACATAGGCCGTGCCGGTCGAGCCATCGGCATTGATCCAGGTCTCGGTGACCTGAAGAACCAGCGCGCCGGTGACGCCATCGGGCGACGTGACCGTCAGCGACGACGGATCGTTCGTCACCACGGACCAGGTGCCATCGGCATTATGCGTGCCTTCGCTGAGCACCCAGCCGGCAGGAAGACCAGCAACGCTCAACGTGACCGCGCCGACGTGATGCGACGGATCTGCAAGTGCAAGGTTGATGGCCTCGCCCGAAGTGCCGGCGGGCATAGATACAGGGTGTATGGTCACATGCGCGGAAGACGATCCTCCTTGCCCGTCGTTGATAGTGAAAACAACATCCCTTTCTGTTCCCGAATTCGCAGTCGAGCTGAATTGAACGTTCTTTAGCAACGCCGTTACCGCAGCCGGTGTTGCATTCGCGTTAAAACTAACCGTCAGCGACTGACCACTGGTTGAGAAAGTGCCGATAACCTTCCCGCCATAAATAAAACTGCCCGCGGAAAAACCTGAGATAGATAATGTGTCTGAGGCACCCGGCGCTGTGACGGTCAGTGTTCCGCCATTGAAATTGGCGGAGTCGGCGTCCGTGACAAGAGCGTGCGGTGCCAAACTAACGGTCGACTTCCGTGCGTAATTGATTAACGCATCGACTCCACTGGTGCCAGTATCCAGATCCAGTACCGGCGCCACATTTTGCTGCGCGGCGACCGTGAGCGTCGTTGTGCTCACACTGCTATTTACCGCGCCATCATTGACGGACCAACTGATCGTCCGGGTGGCCGCGCTGGAGCTCGTCGATGCGAACATCACGCTGTCCAGGACCGCCTGGTAATGCGCCAGCGTGTCGGTGCCGGTCAGCGTCAGTACGCCGGTTGTGGCGTTGTAGCTTGCCGTAATCGACGTCCCCGTCAGCGTCGCCGACAGTACGTCGCCGCTCGCAAAACCGCTCGAGATGGAAACCTTGGCTGAGGCCAGCGTCGTATTGTCGACGTCTGACACGGTCGTCGTGCTCGACAGCACCAGCGCCGTGGCTCCCGCGGTATAGGACGCAGTCGAAGCAGTGCTGCTCAGCACCGGGGCATCGTTCGCACCGATGATCGTGATGTCGATCTGCTGCTGCGTGCCATCCGCCGTCGTTACGGTGATCAGGTCGTGCAGCGTCGTGTTGCTGCCGGTGCTGTTGAGTGCCTGCACGGATGCGTTGCTGTTGTCCAGCGTATAGTTCCATTGCCCGTCGGCGCCGATCGTGAAGTGACCGTAGCTTGTCGCCACATCGCTTTGCGCTGTAAACGAATGATCGCTGTCGACATCCGTCGCCGAAAGCGTGCCATTCGCCGTCGGCACTCCAGCCGTCCCGTTGTTGACACCACCGGCTTCCGTGACGCTCTTGGC
>NZ_JAQJCK010000033.1:0-33945 GCF_030182455.1 Rhizobium cerradonense | reverse complement strand
CGCAACTTCCGCGCCGGTATCGAAGCCGGAATATCATGCCTCAAGCGTGCCTACGGCCTGGCACGCTGCACCTGGCGGGGCCTTGACCACTTCAAGACCTACGTCTGGTCCTCCGTCGTGGCTTACAACCTCGTCCTCTTCATCCGCCTCAAACCGACCTGAACTCCGACCAGCTTTTAGAATTGCGCCGTCGCTACAATGCCGGCCTCGTGGCGTACGCCTCAGCGCCGCCAACTGTATACTGCCCAATCACAAGCGTTCATGATCCTGTCCGTCGCCCCAAAACCACTCTCACCGCCAAGGACAAACCCTTGTAAACGCGCTTAAACACGCCTGTTTGTGGACGGAAACTAGCTACGGGGAGCCCTGGGCGCTTTGCGGCGGACCGAGCATGGCGGGCGGATGATGAATTTCCGCGCTCGTCGTTCTTGCGGAACCGACTGCCGCCTTCTAGATCATGAACAATGTCGACGCCATGTCGGATCCCTGCGAACGGAACTTGACGCGGCTGCCAATCAACTGTTGCGCATGAAAGCCGCCTCTCGATCAGTCTTGAAAGCCTGACGTCGGCGCCAAGGCCTCGCAGATAGTCGCGTAGCGGACAAAAAGAGATTCTGGAAACACGTAGGCGATAAGCGAACCCTGCATGTGCGAGGGGTACCCGAATGCGAATACAGGATCTTTCGAAGATGAGCATCACGCCGCCCTCCTTGGAACCAAGCATCTGATCGCCAGTTTTGATTGCGGAGGAATAATGCCATGACCAGACAATGGTGGGATAAAACTCTGATGCTGGAAACGAGACAGGCCGGCAGAGCGGTCGCGATCAACAGCGCCGAGCGCGCTGCCGATTTCCTGCTCAACGAATGGCCGGCAGAGAATACCGGCGAAGCCTATGAAGGCGCCAAGAGAGCGGTTCTTGCAGCCCATGAGGGCAGAATAACTGCCGAAGAAGTGCGAGAGGCGATCATTAAGGCGGCCCGAGAGGATGGGGTCTTTGTGTACGGCCGGTGAGGTCATGCCTGCCTCCCGAATATATGTGGGAGGCAGCGATAGGTTTTTCTTCAGCGTCTTCGCGTCTTCCCCTCTGCGCGCGCTGCGAACTTATCAACGCGCCGATACATCTCCTTTTCGATAGTCTTGCCCGTATCGACTCGTATGGCGAAGAACCGATCGCGTAAGGCGAGCGCATCAGCTTCCGACTTGCAATCAGCGATGATGTGAGATCGGGGAAGCCTCTCCCCTTCCTCCACGTACCGGCAGGAGCCAAATGCAACGAAGGTTTTTGGCATAACCTTCTGGACCTGCAGGACGAAGAAGATTTCCTCGCTGCGATGAGTGTCCATCCAGTATTTGAAGGTGTATTCTCGGTAGGCTGCCGTCATATGGTCCGTAAAGCTGGTGAAACGCCAGCACCCGCTGGCCTGGCCGGCTACTCTTCTCAGCGAAGCAGCTGCAGGAGATTTTCGGCCCTCCCCTGTTGACAGGCTCTCAGTTGCTAAAATTCCTGTTTGCACTGGGCCAGTGAGCTATTTCTCCTCCATTCGGCTTCGAAGGAACTCTTCTATCTGAAGCGCTAACCTCGCTGGCTCCTGGCCCATGGTTTTGAGGTGAAGTTCCGGATTCTCCGGAGCCTCATAGGGAGACGAGACGCCGGTGAAATTGGCAATGTTCCCGGCAAAGGCCTTCTTATAAAGCCCTTTCGGATCTCGGCGCGCACATTCGTCTAAAGGCGTGTCAACAAAGATTTCGATGAACTCGCCTTCGCCCATGAGCTCGCGCGCCATACGCCGCTCGTCTCGGAAGGGCGAGATGAAGGAGCAAATTACGATCAGCCCTGCGTCCGCCATCAACTTGGCGACCTCAGCGACGCGGCGTATGTTCTCGACCCGATCAACTGCGGTAAAGCCAAGGTCACGATTAAGCCCGTGGCGTACGTTATCTCCGTCCAATAGATAGGTATGCTTGCCGCAAGTATGCAGAAGCGCTTCGAGTGCATTGGCGATCGTCGACTTGCCCGAACCGGACAGACCGGTGAGCCAAAGGACAGCAGGCTTTTGGTTCTTGAGAGCCGACCGCGCGGCCTTGTCGACGTCGAGCGCCTGCCAATGAACGTTGTCGGCACGACGAAGCGGGAAATCAATCATGCCGGCGCCGACGGTCGCGCTGCTTACCCTATCGACGATGATGAAATTGCCGGTTGACCTATTTTCCTTGTAGGCGTCAAAGACGATCGGTCGTTGCGTCATGATGTTGCAGACGCCCACCTCGTTCATCTGAAGCAGTTTGGCCGGTTCGCGAACGAAGCTGTCGACATTTAGTTGGTGCTTGAGCACAGTCACCGTGGCGCTGACACTGTCCGTCTCCGTCCGCAAGAGATAGCTTCGTCCGGGGAGCATCGGATTGGCATCGAACCAAATAAGATGCGCCTGAAATTGGTCCGAGACAAAAGGTCTTGAGGCGGGGTCAACCAGCATGTCGCCCCTCGAGACATCTACCTCGTCGGCAAGAACCAAGGTTACCGGTTCCCCTTCTGCGGCAGATATCTGGTTGCCATCAGGGGCAATGATCGCCCTGACCGACGATCGCAGACCTGATTTTGCAACGATCACCGGATCGCCGACCGCAATTTTTCCGGATGCGATCCGGCCCGCGTAGCCGCGAAAATCCGCATTCGGCCGCATGACGAGCTGAACAGGAAAACGAAAGGGTTCTTGCCTGTCAGGTGCGTCGAGTTCCACCGTTTCCAGATATTCAAGAAGCGGGGAGCCTTGATACCAGGGTAATTTCCCCGATTTCGAAACAACATTGTCTCCGAAGCGGGCGGACATCGGAATGGCCATTACGCTGGCAAAACCCAGCTTCGCCGAGAAGCGCACGTATTCGGCCACAATGGCATCAAATATCGGCTCGCTGAAATCGATGAGATCGATCTTGTTCACAGCCAGGACGACATGGCGAATGCCGAGAAGCGAGGCGAGATAGGAATGCCTGCGTGTTTGCTGGAGTATGCCTTGGCGGCTGTCGACGAGGATGACGGCAAGGTCGGCAGTTGATGCGCCCGTCGCCATGTTGCGCGTATATTCGAAGTGGCCTGGCGTGTCGGCAACGATGAACTTGCGCTTCGACGTGGAGAAATAGCGATAGGCAACATCTATGGTGATGCCCTGTTCGCGCTCCGCCTCAAGGCCGTCGAGCAGCAGAGAGAAATCGATTTCCTCGCCATTGCCGCCGCGGATGCCCCCGTGGCGAAGGTCTGCCAATTGGTCTTCGAAGACCAGTTGCGCATCGCAGAGCAGTCGCCCGATCAAGGTCGATTTGCCGTCATCGACCGAACCGCAGGTAATGAATCGAAGAACCGGTCCTTTGTCCTCTTGGACCAGATGCTCTTCCATGTCATGCGGCGATATCGAAAAAGGATATGGCATCAGAAGTACCCTTCCCGCTTCTTCTTCTCCATTGCCCCGGCCTCGTCGAAATCGATCAGCCGGCTCTGTCTTTCGGAGGTGCGTGCCTCCACGATCTCGCGCAGGATTTCCGGCACCGTCTCCGCACTGGATTCGATCGCGCCCGTCAAAGGGTAGCAGCCGAGCGTACGGAAACGGATCATGCGCTGCGTGACCGTTTCGTCGGGCTCAAGCGGCATGCGCTCGTCATCGACCATGATCATCGCCGCACCGCGCTGAACGACGGGCCGCGGCGCCGCGAAATAGAGTGGCACGACCGGGATGTTTTCCTTTTGGTTGTATTCCCAGACGTCGAGTTCCGTCCAGTTGGAAAGCGGAAAGACGCGCATCGTTTCGCCTGCGCTGACACGCGTATTGTAGGTTCTCCACATCTCCGGACGCTGGCGTTTCGGATCCCAAGCATGCTGTGCGTTGCGAATGGAAAAGATCCGCTCTTTGGCTCGCGATTTTTCCTCGTCGCGGCGTGCGCCTGCGAGCGCAGCATCGAAACTGAATTTGTCCAACGCCTGGCGCAGCGCCATGGTCTTCATCATGTGCGTGTGCACGTTGGAGCCGTCTCGAAACGGGCTGATACCCTGATCGATGCCATCCTGATTGACGTGGACAATCAATTTCAGGTCCATTTCCCGCATCATGCGGTCGCGGAAATCGATCATCTCCCGAAACTTCCACCGGGTGTCCACATGAAGAAAGGGAAAGGGCGGTTTTCCCGGGAAGAACGCCTTCATTGCGAGGATCGTGTCCCATGGAGTGGTGTAGCTGGATTTCATAGCCATCGGTGATTTCCGGTAGGGTCGGGTTGCTTAGAGCCAACCTGAGGGACACCACCGATGACCGACGACATGATGAACCTGCGCTCACTCGTTGAGAAGAGCGCTGATGCCGATTTGCTGCGGGAGATGATCGGCTTTGCTGCCGAGAAGCTGATGGCGCTGGAGGTCGGCACGAAGACCGGCGCGGCCTATGGCGAGAAGAATGGCTTCCGGCTGGCCCAGCGTAACGGCTATCGCGACCGGGATTGGGAGACACGGGCGGGCACCGTCGAGCTGCGCATTCCCAAGCTTCGCACCGGCAGCTACTTCCCGAGCTTCCTGGAGCCGCGCCGCATGGCCGAGAAGGCTCTGACGGCGGTCATCCAGGAGGCTTATATCCAGGGTGTTTCGACCCGCTCTGTTGATGACCTCGTCAAGGCCATGGGCATGTCGGGCATCTCCAAAAGTCAGGTGTCCCGGCTCTGCGAGGAGATCGATGAGAAGGTGAAGGCCTTCCTCGACAGGCCCATCGAAGGAGAATGGCCCTACCTGTGGATCGATGCGACCTACCTCAAGGTTCGGCGCGGTGGTCGTATTGTCTCCGTCGCCGTAATCATCGCCGTCGGCGTCAACACCGATGGCCGACGCGAAGTGCTCGGCATGGAGATCGGCACGTCCGAGGCCGAGGCGATCTGGACCGAGTTTCTTCGAAAGCTGACCAGGCGGGGGCTGCGCGGCGTCAAGCTCGTCGTCTCCGATGCCCATGAGGGCATCAAGGCCGCAGTATCGAAAGTGCTTTCCGCCACCTGGCAGCGCTGCAGGGTGCACTTTATGCGCAATGCCTTGGCCCATGCTGGAAAGAGCGGACGCCGGGTTGTCTCCGCGTTCATTGCAACGGCCTTCGCTCAGGACACGCCGGAGGCCATTGGGCCAAACTTCACTCGACCAACCCCATTGAGCGATTGAACGGTGAGATCAAGCGGCGCACAGAGGTCGTCGGCATTTTCCCCAACGACGACGCCATCGTGCGCCTGGTCGGTGCGCTGCTGCTCGAACAGAACGATGAATGGGCCGTCCAGCGATCCCGCTACATGACACTTGAGACAATCGCCACAATGAGCGATGATCCGCTCATCAGCCTGCCAGCAGCAAGCTGATACTCATCCGACCCTCTGGGATGAGCCGTGGTCGTCTAAGCTACACCACGTCCTGGGACATGATCCTGCAAGTCGGGCTCAATGACATCGCGGCAATCTTCAAGCCGTTCTTCGGAAACGGTCACGCTATACAATTCGTCCATCATTCAACCTTTCCTTCAACCGCGAGCCGCCGCATTGAAGGGCGGCCCGGGAGGTATTTCTCTATGGTGCTATCGTGCCGATGATCTTCGTTTGGATGCGGCAAGAAGACCTTCGCGCTGCATCTTCTTGCGAGCGGCCTTGCGATACCGGCTGACCGCCTGCGCCTTTTCACGGATACGGCGCTCAGAGGGCTTTTCGTAAGCCCGCCGTTCCTTCATCTCCCGGAACAGCCCTTCGCGTTGCATCTTTCTTTTCAACGCCCTGAGCGCCTGCTCGACGTTATTGTCTCGTACCAGAACCTGCATTCTGTTCTCCTTGTTGTTGCGGTTGATAAAATGGTTGCCGGTCAGCCGAGCTGCTCGGCGATCAATTCCTGCAGTTCTCGACGTGTGAGAAGGCAGGGATACGGTTTCCAGTTTTTGTCAGGCCGGTTAACGGCCCCATCGCGCTCGCGCGGCTTCACCGCCGCGGGCGCGGCAGCGATGTTCGGTTTGTTCAATAGAAGTCCTCTGCCGACCGTCCGGCCGGCGTAATCGATAAGAAATAGCAGGAAGGCCCATTACGCAAATGAGCGGCGTTGGCTGCAAACGAATGCTCTTGCCATGGTTCCGGCGAAGCATCTGGCGCGATACAATTCGCACGGCTTCGCAGCCCTCACGGCTCTAAATGGGTAGTAGGATAAGCCTTTGCAAGGTAGAGACGGTGCCTCAGCCTGCCTCGATCTCCGGTCTGTCCCGAGCGCCGCGTCCCGGCTGTGCCTACGGCCTCATTGCCTCCAACTCTTTTTGGAGCCGGTTCCGTTCGGCAACATGCATCTGTTGCAATTCCTCGAAGGTGGATAGCAGCCGACGCGCTTGCGAGGTGTCGTGTTGGCCTTGCGTAAGTTCGAAAATGATTTGCTTTTGCCGAGTGATATGTCTGCGGCCTTGAGCCACATGCTGCTTTGCCAATTTTAAATGCTGTTCTACGAGTTGCTTATCCATGCACAATTGTACGCCTCGGATGATGTGAATGCATCTGCTTCCTCATCTTGGCTGACGGACGTAAAGGCGAGCAGTCACGTCAACCGTCGAATGCAGCATTGAGACCGCGGGCACGTCGCGGCGGCGGTCTCAAACGCAAAGCCGGACGCCGCCGGCAGAAACCTTAGCGCCACCGAGGTTGCTTCGGCGGTGCGTTGGCATGTAGCTCGTGCAGCGGAGCATGCCGGCCCAGCAGCTTGACCAGTTTCTTGGTTTCGGCTGCGTCAACGCCGTGTTTCTTGCAATGTTGTTCCACGTCCAGCTCGCGCGGGCCGGGTCTTTTGACCTGTCGGTTTTGCATACTCTTCATGGGACACTCCTCCTGGCCAAGAAACGCTGCCAGTATGCTCATTGTTCATTAGTTATTTCTAAATCGGATGACGTTCGATCCGTGCAGTTCCGCGCGACCTGCTTCGTGTCCTCGGATCGAACGATGAAATAATAACCATTTTACTGGATTTTAAGGGGTTATTACGCTATCTGAAAGTAGCGACGCCGGTAAAGGCTGAGCGAAGCGATCATAGCATGAAACAAGCTTCAAGTGAGGTAGGTCATGGCCGAACGCAATCCACCAGCAATCTTCGTCGGGGACGCCGCTGGTCTTGATTTTCTAAATTCTTTAGCAACCCCGGTCGACAGGCCTTTCGAATGGCTCAACGACGGAGAGGGGTTCATCCGGTGGCTTCGCGAGGCGGGTCTCGTTCCGGAGCGCAGATTGCAGTCCATTGCCAGGAACGCCATGCCCGGAGAACTCGACTCGCTGGCGGCGCAGGCGCGTTCGTTGCGCGAATGGTTCCGCGAATTCGTCAGGGAACACAAAGGAAGGCCTCTCGATGCGAGCGCGCTCGAGCAGCTCGAACCATTAAACCGCCTGCTGTCGCGGGACGAACAATTTCGCCAAATCGTCACCGCGGAAGAGGAGAAGGGGACGAGCGGATTGCGCTGGAGCACGGAACGCCAGTGGAAATCGCCAGACGCTCTTTTATCCCCGGTTGCGGAAGCGATGGGTGAACTTGTCTGCACCGAGGAATTCTCGGATGTCAAAGCGTGTGAAGGTCAGAACTGCACGCTTCTCTTCATCGATCGCACGCGCGGCAAGAAGCGCCGGTGGTGCAGCATGGCGGTTTGCGGCAACCGCGCGAAGCAGGCCGCCCACCGCGCCCGAGCCAATTGATGGAAAAATGGCGGCCAAGATGCATGGGGTGCCCATAGGGGTTCCCGATGGCTGCAGAAAATAGACGCCGGCCATAACGCTCATGGTCATCTCGCTTCGTTGAAATAACCAATACAGACCCATTAAATGGGTCGCCCGATTCTGCGATCTAAGACGAAAATTCGATTTCCAAATCAGTAACTTAGCTTTCCGAGATCGAAACAGATTTCAGGGCAGCAGTCTGCAACGCTGTGCCGTATGGGCGTGCGACTTTAACGTAACCCTTTTAAAGGCACTTGACTGGTTACTAACTTGGTGTAACCATATCGGTGTCATTAATCGGGTTACCAAAGGAATGGTTCCATGACGAAGGTGCACTATCGGAAGGTGGATGTGGATGGGCTCGGCGTCTATTACAGGGAGGCGGGCGGTCGAAAGAATCCCACACTTCTCCTCCTGCACGGGTTTCCAAGTTCCGGTCACATGTTTCGCGACCTGATCCCGGCTCTGGCGGCGGATTTTCATCTGGTGGCTCCCGATTTGCCGGGCTTCGGTCAGACCGATTTGCCACCGCGTTCCGCGTTCTCCTACTCGTTCGACAATGTCGCCAAGGTGATTGATCGCTTTACGGAGGTGATCGGGCTGAAGCGGTTCGCGATCTATGTGTTCGACTACGGCGCGCCGACCGGCTTCAGGCTGGCGATCTGGCACCCGGATCGGATTACGGGGATCATTTCCCAGAACGGCAATGCCTATGAAGAGGGATTGAGCGAAGGCTGGAACCCGATCAGGGCTTACTGGAACGATCCGTCTCCTGCCAATCGCGATGCGTTGAGATCGTTCCTCCAGCCGGAGGCGACGGTATGGCAATATACCCATGGCGTGACGGATACGACGCTGGTTTCGCCGGACGGTTATTCCCTCGACGATCACTACCTCGCTCGTGAAGGGGCGACCGACGCCCAACTCGACCTCTTCGGCGACTACAAGAGCAATGTCGCTCTTTATCCGGAATTCCAAGCGTATTTCAGGAAGCACCAGCCGAAGTTCCTGGCCGTCTGGGGCAAGAACGATCCGTTCTTCCTGCCGCCAGGCGCGGAAGCGTTCAAGCGAGATATTCCGAGCGCGGACATCAGATTCTTCGACACGGGCCACTTCGCCCTTGAGACGCATTGCGAGGAGATCGCAGCCGCAATCAAGAATGTCTTTTCAGGCATCGAGTGAGTTTCCGATGGGGGCTCGGGCAACCGGGCCCCGGTCTCGCGGTGCGATCGGCCGTGTGCCGGGCTGGTACAAATCGCTTTTTGCCCCGTGAGGTATTTAGGAGGGTTGCGCCAAAGCACTACGTTTTCTTAACTAGTTCACTTCATTCGATATTTTGATTTTCATGGCACAACCGCGTCGAAGGCGAGGTGACCTATGAAAGAACTCCCAGTTTCATCGCGGATTATTAAATCCGTTTTTTTTCATCCAGACGATGGCCGTCTTTATATTCGCTTCAAGAACGGCGAGGAGCGTCTCTTTACCGGCGTTCCAGAAGAGGCTGCCCAGGCCATGGTTGAGGCTTCCTCGCCCGGCCAGCACTACATCGAACATATCCGTACTCGCTTCGAACGCGTTGCTTGAAGGGGGGGCCAAGGAAGCCGCAGAGCGGTTTCTCATTCGGATTGCGAAAGACCAAAAAAGTGGAGCGGTTCGGCTATTTGAAAAGCCGAACCGCTTTCGGCGTTCGAGGATGTCAGATAGGCTATCATGCGGGTATCATTCCCGTGGAAAAATTGCGCGAAAAGCGCGTTATTTCGCAGGCATAACCCATGCCTGTCTTTGTGGCGGTCTGCAATTTTTGATTGAACATTTGACAGGACTAACTTCATTAGCATAATGTAAATGACTGCTGGACACAGTGTTCCCAACGAGGGGAGCGTCGTCGGAATCAATCAGGTGTGGGGCTTAAGTTCGGCAATTGTTAAATTATTTATGCGTAATATTTGAAACATAACCATTTGATACTTGTTCAATAGCAAGTGTCGGCTCGGTCCGTTAGATCCTAAGACGACAGGAGATTGAAAGCGATTACGAAGCCTGAAAGTTCCCAGGACAGGACGGAGACCGGAATGGCAGCCAGTAGCGTCATTAAGTTTGACATTCCTTTGCCGGCCAGCAGCGCACCCGACGTGCTTTTCTCGTTTTACGACTGCGATTTGAATCTCATTATGTCGTCCGAGAGGTTCCGGGCGTTCTACGGCGACGAAAAGACCTCTCAGGCCACGCTTTTCGGAATATACCCGGAGCTGGATGATCCCAGCATGGATATGTTCACTGAGCAGACGGGCAATACCGGATGGCTGCGAAATGTGCAGTTCCAAAGAGCAGGCGAGGCGCTCTGCGATCTTATCATATTCCGGCCCGCCAATGGTTTCGCAGTAGTTGAGACGAGGAACCCGATTCGTCAGGATCCGTCCCCTGACGAAGCAGACCGGGCGTTTCTGCTGCATGAAGCCAATCACGATGCTTTGACCGGCCTGCCGAACCGGCGGCAGTTCGGTGCGCGTCTGCACGAGGCTTTATCAGGCGGAAAGAACGGCATCGCGCTGATGCAGCTCGACCTCGATGAGTTCAAGCCGATCAACGACACTCTGGGTCACGCTGCCGGCGATATCGTCTTGCAGCAAACCGCCGAGCGCATACGCAACGTTCTGGGACCGGGAGAGACCGCATACCGGCTGGCGGGCGATGAGTTTGCCGTAATTCAGCTCCGCAAGGACCAGCCGTCAGAGGCGGAGCGACTGGCTGATGCGTTGGTGAACGCTTTTAAGAAGCCGTTCCTGGTGAATGGGATCGCAGTGTTTTCAGGCGCAAGTATCGGCGTAGCGCTTGCCCCGCGGGATGGCAATGAGGAGGATCAGCTCATGCGTGCCGCCGATATTGCTCTTTACGCTGCAAAAAGTGAGGGAAGAGGCCGCGCGCGCACTTTTGAGCCGGCCATGATGATGGTTCTGGAGCAGCGGGAATTGCTGAGGCGAAGCCTGCGCGTGGCGCTGCAGCATGGCGAATTTTTTATCGAATATCAGCCGTTGGTGGATTGTTCGGGGTCTGTCGCCGGTTTCGAAGCCTTGTTGCGGTGGCATCATCCGATGATGGGTATCATCCCACCTTCCGCATTTATCCCAATGGCAGAAGCCGATGGAATGATGCCGGAAATCGGCCAATGGGTCCTGGAAGAAGCCTGCCGGCAGGCCATGACGTGGCCGCCGCACTGCATGGTCGCGGTCAATCTCTCGCCCGCCGAATTCTTGACCGGAGGCTTCACCGACCGGGTATCGCAGACGCTCGACACGATCGGATTTTCGGCTGAACGTCTTGAGCTCGAAATCACCGAAGGTGTTTTGCTCGAGCGCACGATCAACAATCTCGATACGTTGAATACCCTCAATGTCCTCGGGATTCAGATCTCGCTCGATGACTTCGGCACCGAATATTCCTCCCTAAGCTATCTGAAGAACTTTCCCTTCGACTCCATAAAGATCGACAAGTACTTCATAAAGGATCTGACGAACGACGATAAAAGCCAGACGATCGTTCGCTTTATCATCGCGTTGGCGCATGGGCTGGGCATGAAGGTCACCGCCGAAGGTGTGGAAGACCAAGCTCAAGCCGAATGGCTCATTGCCGCTGGCTGTGATCGTTTGCAGGGATATTTCCTTGGTCGACCTCTGCCTGCATCGTCCGTCCTGGAGTTCCTCCAGCGTAACGATACGGCAAAGTGGCAAAGTCAGGAAAAATAGGCGGTGGGAAGTTGACGGGACGCGTCGGACCTGTTCCGTGGGTAGTCGCGAATATTGGAGTATCTTCTTTCATAAGATGCTCTAGAACAATTCCAGGAAAACTGCACAGCGGTTTCCGTCCGGAATTGTGAAACCATGAAGACAGAGCGGTTCTGTGCATCCACGAGAAGCTGACCGTTCCAGGCGATAGGGGATCGGCATTGAGCGAGCAAAGCGCAGGCCGCACTGCATTACCATTTCATCCGATGCTGGAGCTGGAGATGGAAATGGAAGTTTTCATGTCGGATTGGCTCCACTGCAATCAGCTCTCAAACTACGTTGCGCGCATGGTGAGCCACGACCGAGGCGATCCGGTCCGGCACGCCAATTTGCTTTCATCCGCACTCAACGAGCTGTTTGAAATCTCGTTTCGCTCCGGCTGCGCTTCCGGGCGACTTCACTGCAATGTTTCCCGAGGGGATTGCTCGGAGCGGATTGCCCTGACCTTTCCCTGTGGCCCCGCACAACAGCACCGGTACTGTGACGCAAGTGCAAGGGCGACGGGAGGTGACGCTCTGCAAAGATATCTCGACGCACTCGCCGATGAAAACTCAGTCTCGGAAGAGGACGTCATTCTGCTCGGCTTAGCGATCAACTATGACGCATCGCTATCGCTGCAGCAGGTGGAAGATCGAGCTCTCACTGTGGTCGTGGACATTCCAGTGGAGGGACTACTGAATTGAGCTCACACGAACCGGTTCCGCTGTTTTCGGCTCAGTTCGATCTAAACAGCCAGGAGTTTTCACTTTCAGGCATTCTGCGGCCGTTATCACCCGTCGACATCGCCGATACGACCGCCTTGCTCGAAAAGAGCATCAATCAAGTCAGAGGCGTCCTCTATATAAATGTAAAACGCCTCATTCACATGAATGCGACGGCGTATCACGCCTTGGCACGGCTCTTGGTCAATGCCAGCCGGACGCGACGGGACATTCGCTTTGTCGTGGTGACGTCCAGTGTTGTTGGCTGGGCGACGAGGACATTCCGTCATCTGCATGCCATCGAACCGAGGATTGCCGTCGAGGCGTATGATTCCGCTTTTTATCCGGGTCAGACCTTTGTCGAAGACGAGAGCTTCATTCCCATCCTGCGGACGCAGACGAAAATGACCTGGCGCCATGAACGCGAGATTTTACCGCGCCACGGCATGCAGGCCGGCATTGCGATGGCGGACATTTGCTGTGGAATCGGTGATTTCGCCGTGTTGGCCCATAAGGAATTCAAACCAGCTAGGATCGTAGCGCTCGATCATTCAGTGGCCAGTCTCGAATACGCCCGCAAGGTCGCCGCCGATTTCGATATCCGCGATATCGAATATACCTATGGCGATGCATCACAGATGCTGCTTGAAGACAATCAGTTCGATCTGGTGACCTGTCGCCATTCACTGCAAATCTTCAATCGGCCCGATATATTGCTCAAGGAACTCTACCGCATCTGCAAGCCGGGCGGCCGCGTATACATAACCAATGAGAAAAACTCTCATTGTCTTGGCGAGCCGCGGGCGGCCAGCATACAATGGACCTACAATGAGGTGGCGACGCTGTTCGCCCATTTTGATATGGATGTCGAAATGGGCCCGAAAAGCCGCCGGCTGCTGTTGGATGCGGGTTTCGAGGCCATTGAGATGGAAAACTTCATGGTCAGCAACCTCGATGGCGATCCGCAAGATTTCGCCGATGTCATCACCGCCTGGGAAAATGTCTATGCCGGCGAAATGTCGGTTCGCCGGGGTGATACGCCGGAATTCATCAAGCGTTTCCGCCAAGGCTTCCAGGATCATATCTTCGCCGCCCTTCATCCGAAGGGTTATGCCGGCTGGCCGATCTGGGCCGCCTCTGGGCGGAAGCCGCTATGAGCAGAAAAACTGGCCGATTTTTCTTTCCCGGCATCCGGTCGTTTCGCGCGAAATTTGTCCTCGTGGTTGGCGGAGCCGTCCTTTTTGACCTTCTCGTCAGCGGCGGGTTGGCACTGTGGAATGTGCAACGTTTGTCCCGCGACGCGACGTCCGAAGTGGGCCAGGGTCTTGAACGTGCGAGCCAGGATTATATTCAATCCTATGCGGACTCGACGGCTGCTCGCGTGGGGCTGCTTCTCAATCAGGTGCATTCCGATGTCAAAACGCTCGCGGGCGTTCTCCAGTCGCAGATAGATCATCCCAACCGAAACAATGCGGTCGGCGAGGCGCTGGCGCAATCCGAACCTGGCGCCATCAAGCTCACTTACGATCCAAAAGGCCGATGGGCGCAGAATCTTCCCGGTACGCCGTCCGTAATCAGCGTCTGGGGCTACCTGCTCGACCAAAATCATCAGCCGCTGCCTGCGGTGCAAAAGGATATCGAGACCAGCACGGTTGTCGATCTCGTCGCGCCTAACCTGCTGAAGAGCGGCTACTCCAAGCTGCAGATGTATTACATCGGACCCAAAGAGCGGCCGATCTTCAGGACGGTGCCTTATACCGACCAGGCGCAGACCTTTGACAAGCTATATCCGGGCCATAACGATGCCAATTTCTGGGATTTCTTCTTTCCGGGCATCTATGAATCCTGGCAACAATGGGCCCGTGAGCCGGACTCGCGTCCTGTCGCGGACGATATCACGCAAACCGCACCCTATACCGACGCCATCACGGGTAAGCTGATCGTCAGCTTCTTCAATCCCCTCTGGTCTTCCGACCGCAAGGAGGTTGCCGGCATCGCCGGCGCCGATATCACGCTGGATCAACTGGCCGGTATCGTCGAAAGCGTAAAGGTTGCCGACACTGGCTTCGGCTTCCTGACGATGTCGAACGGCAATGTCGTCGCCATCAACCACGCAGGCGAAAAGACCATTGGCTTGCGCTCCTCGAGCGAGACCGGCGACAAGGGCGTGACCGGCCTTGATCGTTCCTTCCGCAACAGCACGCAAAAGGCGCTGGCAACGCTTCCCTTGGACCGTGACGGCGTCATTCAGCATATTATGTTGGACGAGCAAGGGGAGAAGATCCCGTACCTCGTTGTCGTCAAACAGATAGCGCCGACCAACCTTTGGGTTTCCGGCCCGATTCAAAAGGAAGCGATGTCGCTTGGAATTGTGGTGCCGGAGCGAGAGATTTATGCCTCGCTTTTTGCTGCGCAGGAAGAAATATCGCGAGCGACAAACCGCATCCTTATTTACCAGATCCTGGCGATCTCCATATCGCTGATGATCGTCATCGGGGCGGTATTTGCGGTTTCCAAGCGTATTACCAGCGGTATCAGCGCGCTCGCAGGGGCAGCACGGCGCATTCAGGCGAAAGACTATTCGGTCAGGGTTGATATCCCGTCGCAAGACGAAGTGGGTCAGGCTGGCGTTGCATTCAACCGCATGGCGGAAGAGATAAGCTTCCACACGGAAAATCTGGAATCGCTGGTGGAGGAAAGAACCAAGGAAATTGCCGAGGCGAAAGAGGAAATTTCGGCGCTGAACACGCAATTGAAGAGCGAGAACGTGCGGCTTGGTGCCGAGCTGGCCGTCGCCCAGCGGATACAGCTCATGGTCCTGCCGCGCCAAAACGAACTTGCGGCCATCGAAGAGTTGGAGATCGCTGCCTTTATGCGCCCCGCCGACGAGGTCGGCGGGGACTATTATGACATCCTGCAGGACGGAAAAAGACTGAAGATCGGAATAGGGGACGTCACCGGGCATGGCCTTGAAAGCGGCGTACTCATGCTGATGGTTCAGTCCGTCGCGCGCGCCTTGCAGGAGGCCGGGGAGACCGATCCGACGAAATTCCTGACCGATCTCAACCGCACGATTTACAAGAACATCGAACGAACGAAGACCGACAAACATTTGACCCTCGCCTTTCTCGATTATGACGGGGAGCGACTGACGCTCTCCGGCCAACACGAGGATCTGATTGTCGTGAGACAAGGCGGAGAGGTCGAGCGGATAGAAACAGGCGACCTCGGGCTTCCCGTGGGGCTCGATTCGGATATTTCCGAATTTGTCGATACCAGAGAAGTCGCCTTTGGCCGTGGCGACATCATCGTTCTGCACACCGACGGGGTCACGGAAGCTGAGAACAGAAGCGGCGAATTGTATGGAATTGAACGGCTTTGTGAATCGGCGCGCCATCTTTATGGCGGCACTGCCCAGGACGTAATGAACGGTATTCTAGAAAACCTCATGACTTATATCGGGTCGCAGAAGATTCACGACGATATAACTCTGGTTGTAATGAGACATAGGTGATAGCATGGCGACCGTCGTGTTTGGGCTTGCAGACCTTGTAGCAAACAGCAGTGCAGGCAGCGCTACTTTCCTCCGATTGCTTGACGGACCGCTCTCTTTAAGCTGGTCCCATTGTTCCATGACATCCGATTTTATCGCTGAAATAACGGCTTTACGTTACAAGAGGTTACGTCAAGTCTATCATCAGGTTCGCCATGACATCGGTTACGTCGCTAACGAACTTATTGAAAATGCCGTGAAGTTTCGTGTATCCGGTGAAATTGGCATTGCGGCTTCGATAGAAGGAGAGCGGTTTCGCATGAGGGTTTCGAATTTTATCGACAACGAAAATGCTGCGCGTTTTCAGCATCTGCTTGCCCAGATAACCAATGATGACCCCGCGGACCTCCTTATTCGGCAAATCGAGAAGAACGCGGCGTCGACTTTCGGCAGCGAGTCGGGCCTTGGCCTGCTGACGCTGATGAGTGACTATGAGACTGACTTGGCGTGGACTTTTGATGCGAATCGGCCGAATGGTCCGACTCATCTGGAGACATATGCCTCCTTACCGATCCCTTCCGTTCAGAATGGCTGAGTTTTGACCATGGAAATCAGAGGAGAGGCATTTCGCGTTTGGACTGAAGGACATGTCGTGTTCTTTGACGGTTCCATGCGTCTGGCCGGATCGGACGCCTATGCTCCGATCTTCCAGTTGGCGACCGATTTGCTCGAGAAAAACCCTGAGCGGCTGACGCTCGATCTGACAGGCCTTCAGTTTCTGAATTCGTCGGGCATAAACTTGCTTGCGAAACTGACGATAGAGGCCCGCAAACGTGCCGACGTGCAGATGACGGTGCGCGGTTCCAAACAGATTTCGTGGCAGCTCAAATCATTGCCGAATTTGAAGAAGCTCTATCGCGAGCTCGATCTCCGACTCAGCTAGTTACGCAATGCTGGCGGCCTCTGATTCTGTCTTGGAAGGCCGAATCGTGTAAGCTTTAGGTGACCGATTGCCTGTGGACAAGGAACACGGGCAGCCTTTCGACACAAAAGAAAGGTTGCATAAAAGCTCGCAGTGATTGAGGATTTGACACCATTAGTCGTCCCGATGTACTTATAAGTTACTAACATACGAAATTCAAATAACCCGACGACGCCGTTCGGTTGTAGGTTTCCGTGTAAGGACGTACGCGCCAACGATTTGGCGGCCTGCCACAGTCGAAAACAATGACTGGGAATAGCATCGCTGGAGGTATTCCTCACTATGTCCAAGGCTGTTTCCGATCGCGGACTGAGTTTCGCCGCACAGAAGGTCAGCCAAATCGATATTCCGGAAAAGGTGCTCTATTGGGAGTGCTTTGCCCGGATTGCGGATGCCCGTGGCGTTGTCCATCGTGCTGCATCCTTTGCGCCCTATTTGGAATCCTCCCTCGCGTCCTTCGATCTTGATGCGCGCATGCTGGACTTGATTCTGGCGAGCTTGGCTCGGGATCCAAATCTCGTACTCGGATGCAACATTTCCGCCGCCAATTTGGCTGTCACAGATCACTGGAAACAGATGCTCCGGCAAATCGAGCGCCATTCGGAACTCGCTCCGCGACTTGTGCTGGAGATCACGGAGACCTACCCGCTGGTGGGCGAGGGCGTCGAGAGGTTGGCAGCCGTTCGCGCGCTCGGCTGCCGGGTGGCGATTGATAACTTCGGAGCGGGTATGGCCACGCCTGCGCGACTGCTGACGGTCCCGGCCGATATAATCAAGATCGACGCTTCGCTGGTGCGGAACGTGCGGACCTCAGAAAAGGGACAGAGCAGCCTGCAATATCTGGTCGGATTTGCATCTTGCGTCGCCCCGATCATCGTTGCCGAAGGCATCGAAAAGAACGAGCACCTGGATGCCGCTCGCGCATCGGGCGCGACTCATGTGCAGGGTTTTTTGTTCGGAAAACCAGCCGCGCTACCAAATCATTGAGCTGAGTCGGAAGTGGATTTGCCCACGCTTTCGCACCAAGCGGCCAATTGGCCACTTTCGGCGCTCCGGTATCGACGACCCCAATAATAGAAGCGATGAGTTCTCGTGGCCGCTTTAAATTTTGGTGCCTTCATTAACGCAGGCCCGATCGACGGTCGCTTCTGCAAGTATCTGAAATTTAATAATAAAATCGGCAGCAGGGCGATGCAATGCTGGGCGTCATCCCGATCGCGTTAACCATTTGTTAACCATAGCGGCGGTACACAGGGTCAACGAAATATTTACACAGATGACCAAAGTGCTAACAGACGCTCGCTCGATCCGCATCAAAGGCCGTTCCTTCCTGGCGGTCATGCTTTCCCCGGATCTTCCCATCGATGATTGGTTGATCAGGCTGGATGATCTCGCCGCACGTTCGGCGGGCTTCTTTTTGGGGCGCCCTGTCGTGCTCGACCTCACGGATCTGTCGATCGACCGATCGGGGTTGAAGGATCTGATCGGGGAACTTGCCCGACGCAATGTCAGCATCATGGGTATCGAGGGCGCGCGCCCTTCTATCCTGGGGCCAGGCATGCCTCCTGCGCTCAAAGGAGGTCGGCCGGTTTCCGATATCGAGGTCCCTGTAAACGAGGTTCCGGTGAAGGAGTCGGTCGTCGAGGTGCACAACAGACCGGTGGCTCCTGAGGCCCGGCCAGCCACGCAGTCCATCGTCATCAGGGAACCGGTGCGTTCGGGTCAATCGGTGATCTTCCCCGAAGGGGATGTCACGGTTATCGGATCGGTTTCTTCGGGTGCGGAAATCATCGCGGGCGGATCGGTGCACATCTACGGCAGCTTGCGCGGCCGAGCCATGGCGGGTTCGATCGGAAATGCATCGGCGCGCATCTTCTGCCGGAAGCTTGAGGCAGAACTGGTCGCGATCGACGGTATTTACAAAATGGCAGAAGACATGGCCCCCAACCTTCGCGGACAGGCTGTTCAGCTCTGGCTCGAAGGCGATGCGATCATGGCAGAGAAACTTATCTGAGCCGGCAGCCGGCCACGACAGAGGAGAGCAAGATGGGGAAAGTCATCGTAGTCACGTCAGGCAAGGGCGGGGTTGGCAAGACGACCTCGACCGCCGCGCTTGGAGCGGCTCTGGCGCAGAGAAATGATAAGGTCGTTGTCGTCGATTTTGACGTCGGGCTGCGGAATCTTGACCTCGTCATGGGGGCGGAGCGAAGGGTCGTCTACGATCTGATCAATGTCATACATGGCGACGCCAAGCTCCCCCAGGCGCTGATCCGCGACAAGAGGCTGGATACGCTGTTCCTGCTGCCGGCCTCGCAAACCCGGGACAAAGACAACCTGACTGCCGAGGGTGTCGAGCGCGTCATCAACGATTTGAAGCAACACTTTGATTGGATCATCTGCGACAGTCCCGCAGGGATCGAACGCGGCGCTACTCTGGCCATGCGTCACGCGGATACGGCGGTGGTCGTCACCAATCCGGAAGTCTCGTCGGTGCGCGATTCGGACCGCATCATCGGCTTGCTGGATGCCAAGACGGCTAAGGCTGAGCGCGGCGAGCGGATCGAGAAGCACCTGCTCCTGACCCGCTACGACGCCAACCGCGCAGAGCGCGGCGACATGCTCAAGGTCGACGACGTTCTGGAGATCCTTTCCATTCCGCTCCTCGGCATCGTTCCCGAAAGCATGGATGTTTTGCGCGCTTCCAACATCGGCGCTCCTGTCACGCTGGCCGATAGCCGCAGCGCACCTGCCATGGCTTACTTCGATGCCGCTCGCCGGCTTACTGGCGAAGTTCTGCCGATCACGATTCCCGGCGAGAAGCGGAACATTTTCGGCAAGATATTCGGACGGAGGGCGGCATGAACATTTTTCGTCTTTTCGGCAAACAAAGAACCGCACCGGCGGCGCGAGAACGCTTGCAGGTGCTTCTCGCCCACGAACGCTCGTCGGCGGGCTCGGACCTGGTATCGCTGCTCAGGGAGGAAATCCTCGCCGTGATAGCAAAGCATGTGCAGCTCGACGGCGACAAGGTGCAAGTCAAGATGGATTGCGACGAACACGTCTCAACGTTGGAAATCGACGTTGAAATCCCGCTGCATGCCGTTGTTCAGGCTGCGTGAAGGGCGTGCTCCGATAGATCCACCTGACAGCAGGCTTTGATCGGGCAGTTAAATTCACCGGTTTTGCCTCGGGCGGAGAAACCCAGTCTGGAACGCGGATAAGATAACCATATCCGCGTTCCCAAATTGAGAGATTTTGGCCACGTGCGCCCGGAACGGGCGCATACGCCAATTCATAATTGTAATGAAACAATAATAAGATTGACATGATCTTTTGTCTCTTTCACGCTGATGTCATGAACATCGGTGGCGAAAGAGATATGAAATCGTGCTGACGTCAATCATGGCATTTTCAGAGCGACGGACCGCGCGATGACCGCGATGGTGACGTTGCCCGATATCGAAGAGGCACGGCGAAGAATTGCCGGACATGTTGTCCGGACGCCTTTGATGCGCTCGCACGCGCGCTCCCGCCAATCCGGCGCACCCGTATTTCTCAAACTGGAAAATCAACAGACGACCGGCAGCTTCAAGCTTCGCGGAGCGACCAATGCGATCCTGTGTCTCAGCGAGGAGGCACGTTCGCGCGGGTTGGCAACGGCGTCCACGGGCAATCACGGCAGAGCAGTCGCGCACGCCGCCGCGGCATTGGGTGCGCGGGCGATCATTTGCCTGTCGGCGCTCGTTCCCGCCAATAAAGTCGAGGCGATCCGCAGCCTTGGAGCCGAGGTCCGCATCGTTGGCCAATCCCAGGATGATGCCATGCGCGAGGTCGAGCGCCTGGTGAGGGAAGAGGGCATGAGCTTCGTGCCGCCCTTCGATGATGCCAACGTGATCGCTGGTCAGGGAACCATCGGGCTGGAGATCGCGGACGCCCTGCCGGATGTGGCGCTTGTCCTCGTGCCCCTGTCGGGCGGTGGATTGGCGTCGGGCGTTGCTGCTGCGATCAAGGCCAAGCGGCCGCAGGCCAGGGTCATCGGCATATCGATGGAGCGAGGCGCGGCGATGGCGGCGAGCCTTGCCGCGGGTGCGCCGCTTGAAGTCCAGGAGGTCGAAACCCTGGCGGATTCGCTGGGCGGCGGCATCGGGCTCGACAATCGCCTGACGTTTGCCATGTGTCGCGACCTTCTCGACGATGTGATCCTCCTCAGCGAAGACGAGATAGCGGCAGGCATCCGCCATGCGACGACGATCGAAAACCAGATCGTTGAAGGCGCGGGTGCGGTTGGTATCGCAGCACTGCTTACCGGCAAGATCAAGCCGGATGGCCCGACGGCGATTGTCGTCTCCGGTGGCAACATCGATCCGGTGGTCCATCGCCAAATCGTCAACGGCATCAAATCAGGGGTGGGGTGATGGCGCGCGTGCTTGTGCTGACCGAAAGTGATTTGCGTAAAATCGTGCAGCTTGACGCAGATACAGTCGACTGCGTTGAACAAGCCTTTGCGGCCTTGGCGACCAAGGCGGTGGAGATGCCGCCGATCATGCGGCTGGATATCCCCGCCCATCGTGGCGAAGTTGATGTCAAGACGGCCTATGTACCGGATGTCGACAGCTTCGCGATCAAGGTAAGCCCTGGCTTTTTCAATAATCCCTCGCTTGGCCTGCCCAGCACCAACGGGCTGATGATGCTGCTCTCGGCGCATACCGGATTGGTTGAAGCGCTTCTGCTCGACAACGGTTATCTGACGGATGTGCGCACGGCAGCCGCGGGCGCGGTTGCCGCAAAACATCTTGCCCGCCCGGATGCCCGGGTCGCGGCAATCCTTGGCGCCGGCATGCAGGCACGCTTGCAGCTTCGCGCATTGACTTTGGTACGGCCGATCGAAGCTGCCCGTATCTGGGCACGCGATGCGGAAAAGGCCAAACGGCTCGCAGATGAGCTCACAGCCGAACTCGGCTTTCCGGTTTCGGCCGAGGCTGACGCCAAGCAGGCCTGCAGCGGCGCCGACATCATCGTCACCACCACGCCGTCCAACAAACCAATCCTCGGCGCCTCCTGGCTGGAGCCTGGCCAGCATGTCACTGCCATGGGTTCGGATGCTGAGCACAAGAACGAGATCGATCCGGCGGCCATCCTACGAGCCGCTCCCTATGTCGCCGATAGCCTGAAGCAGACCCGCCGGCTCGGCGAACTGCATCATGCCATCGCAGCAGGTCTTGTGAGAGCAGACGCGGCTTTTCCTGAACTGGGCGCCATCATCTGCGGCCAAGCCGCCGGCCGTCGGTCACGCGAGGCAATCACGCTTTGCGACCTGACCGGCACCGGTGTGCAGGACACGGCCATAGCCACGCTTGCTCATCGTCGCGCCGTCGCTGCCGGTGCGGGACAAGCCATTGAAACGACAAAAGCATCAGGAGATCCAGCGTGAGCGAACCGACCCTCAATTTCACCCGCTCCGAATATGCCGATCGGCTTGCCAAGACGCGGCGAGCCATGGAGAAGGCCGGTATCGATCTCATCATCGTGACCGATCCGTCCAACATGCATTGGCTGACGGGCTATGACGGCTGGTCCTTCTATGTGCATCAATGCGTGCTGGTGCCCGGCTCCGGCGAGCCGATCTGGTATGGACGCGGCCAGGATGCCAACGGCGCCAAGCGCACGGCCTATCTCAGCCACGACAACATCATCGGCTATCCCGATCATTATGTGCAGTCGACCGAACGCCATCCGATGGATCTCCTGTCACAGATCATCGAGGAACGCGGCTGGGCCAATGCCTCGATCGCCGTCGAAATGGACAATTACTGGTTCACCGCTGCGGCCTATGCCTCCTTGGTCAAGCACCTGCCGAATGCCCGCTTCAAGGATGCTCAGGGGCTCGTCAACTGGCAGCGCGCCGTCAAAAGCCCGACCGAGCTCGACTATATGCGCAAGGCTGGCCGCATCGTCGCGGCCATGCACAAGCGGATCGTCGAGAAAGTCGAGCCCGGAATCCGCAAATCCGATCTCGTCGCCGAAATCTACGATGCCGGCATCCGCGGTGTCGATGGCTTCGGTGGCGACTATGCTGCAATCGTGCCGTTGTTGCCGTCGGGCGCCGACGCGTCGGCTCCGCATCTGACCTGGGACGACAAGCCGATGAAGAGCGGCGAGGGGACGTTTTTCGAGATTGCAGGGTGCTATCGCCGCTATCACTGTCCGCTGTCGCGAACCGTCTTCCTCGGCAAGCCGACCCAGGCCTTTCTGGATGCCGAGAAGGCAACGCTCGAAGGCATGGAGGCGGGCCTTGCCGCGGCCAAGCCTGGCAACGCCTGCGAAGACATCGCCAACGCTTTCTTCGCGGTGCTGAAGAAATACGGGATCGTCAAGGACAACCGCACCGGTTATCCGATCGGCCTGTCCTATCCGCCGGATTGGGGCGAGCGCACCATGAGCCTGCGCCCTGGCGATCGCACGGAGCTGCAGCCCGGCATGACCTTCCATTTCATGACGGGGCTGTGGCTGGAAGACATGGGCATGGAGATCACGGAAAGCATCGTGATCACCGAGAGCGGTGTCGAATGCCTGTCCAACGTACCCCGCAAACTCGTCGTGAAGTGATCGGCCGGCATGAACATGATGACAATGATCACACGCCCATCACCCATAACGCCGACCGTCGATTTCGATCGGGATGGCGTCCAACATGGTCACCTGCGCCTGCCCTGGTCGCGTGACGATTCCGCCTGGGGCTCGATCATGATCCCGGTCTGCGTCGTCAAAAACGGCGATGGTCCGACGGCGCTTTTGACCGGTGCCAATCACGGCGATGAATATGAGGGGCCTGTCGCGCTTTTCGATCTCGCCCGCACATTAAAGGTGGAAGAGGTCAAGGGGAGGGTCATTATCGTCCCGGCGATGAACTATCCGGCGTTTCAGGCCGGTACCCGCACGTCTCCGATCGACAAGGGCAATCTCAATCGTAGTTTTCCCGGTCGGCCCGACGGCAGCGTGACGGAAAAGATCGCTGATTATTTCACCCGTTACCTGCTGCCGTTGGCAGACATCGTGCTCGACTTCCATTCCGGTGGCCGAACACTCGATTTCCTGCCCTATGCGGCCGCCCATGCGCTGCCGGACAAACGGCAGGAAAAGGCCTGCTTCGATGCGGTCGCCGGGTTTTCCGCGCCCTATTCCATGCGGATGATCGAGATCGATGCAGTCGGCATGTACGACACGACCGCCGAGGAGATGGGCAAGGTCTTTGTGACGACCGAGCTTTCGGGTGGTGGAACCATATCGGCACGCACGGCTTCCATTGCCAAGCGCGGCGTTCTGAACGTCTTGAAGCAAGCCGGTATCGTTGCCGGCGCGCCGGAGACGGGAACAACGCAGTGGCTCGACATGCCGTCCTCCGATTGCTTCGTCTTTGCCGAAGCAGACGGTCTTTTCGAACCCGTGAAGGATCTTGGCGACATGGTTGCGGCCGGAGAGATCATCGCCCGGGTGCATCCGGTCGGCCGCACCGGTTCAATACCCTTTGACTATCGGGCGGCGCTGGACGGCGTTCTTGCCGCACGTCATTTCCCCGGCCTCATCAACACTGGGGATTGCCTCGCCGTCGTCGCGGCCTTGACGGAGGCCCCCTGAATTGCCGCGCCGCGATAGCGCGGCGCGGATCACCACCCCGCTAACGGCAAAGATCCGGAAAACCGGACAGCCGATGACGGAATTCAACCACAGAGGAGTGAACGATGAGATCGAATTTTTACCGCAGCCTTGCCGCCATGGGTCTGACAATCAGCCTGGCCGCTTCTGCCCATGCCGCCAGCCTCGAGCAGATCAAGAAGGATGGCTATATCCGCGGCGCCAGCGCCAATGAGGTTCCCTACAGCTATATGGACGAGAGCGGCGCTGCCAAGGGCATCGGTCCTGATGTTGCTGCTGCCGTCCTGAAGTCGATGGACGTGAAGGAGGTCGACTGGACCGTGACGCCGTTCGGATCGCTGATCCCCGGCCTGAAGGCCAAGCGCTTCGATTTCGTCGCCGCCGAGCAGAACATCCTCCCGGAGCGTTGCAAGCAGGTGCAGTTCACCACGCCGAATTCGAGCTATGGCGAAGGCCTGCTGGTGCCGAAGGGCAATCCGAAGAAGCTGCATTCCTATGAGGACATCAAGAAGGATCCGTCTCTCAAGGTCGCGATCGTCTCGGGCGCCGATCAGCTCGATTTCTTCCATGGCCTCGGCATTCCGGAGTCCCAGATCGTCATGATCCAGGCCAATGCCGATGCGCTCTCGACCATCCAGACCGGCCGTGCCGATGCCTATGCCGCAACGGAGCTGACGGTCGCCAAGCTGGTTCAAGGCGGGGGCTCGAATGTCGAGCAGGCGGCCCCCTTCACCGATCCGTTCATCGAGGGCAAGTCGGTCAGAAGCTATGGCGGCTTCGATTTCCGACCTGAAGACAAGGATCTCTACAAGGCGTTCAATACCGCACTCATCGCCTTCAAGAAGACCGATGACTACAAGAAGATCCTGATGTCCTACGGACTTAGCGCCGAAAGCGTCGAGGCCGCGCGAACCAAAAACACGGAAGACCTGTGCGCGGGCAAATGAGGACGGCAATATCCATCGGCTTGGTCTTTGCCCATCGGCGACGGCCTAGCCGACCAGCCCCTTGCATCTTGCGGACGGAGGTGACCCGGACATGAGCTGGACGCATTATCTTCCAGCACTGCTGAAGGGCGCAGAGGTGACGGCGATCATCGGCGTCACTTCGATGCTGCTCGGCGCAATCTTTGCCTTCGCGGCTGGCCTTGCGCGGTTCGCTGGCGGTCGGCTGCTTTCCTGGATCGCGCTGGTTTACATAGAAATATTCCGGGGCACATCGCTCCTGGTGCAGCTCTTCTGGCTCTATTATGCGCTGCCGCTGATCGGGATCTCCTTCGATCCTATCACGACGGGCATCGTCGGCCTGGCGCTGAACATCGGTGCCTATGGCGCCGAGGTGGTGCGCGGTGCGTTGCAGTCGGTTCCCGATACCCAGCACGAGGCGGCGCGCGCCCTGAACTTCGGGCACGGGCAGACGCTCTTTCATATCGTCCTGCCGCAGGCGGTGGTTGAGATGATGCCGCCATTCGGCAATCTCGCCGTCCAGAACCTGAAGGACACGGCGCTGGTGTCGCTGATTTCGATCAGCGACCTGACCTTCCAGGCGCAGCAACTGCGCAACATCACCTTGGACAGCGTCAGGATCTATTCGCTGACGCTTATCGGATATTTCATTATGGCGCTCATTCTCGTCGTCTTCATGCGCTGGCTCGAGACGATCCTTCGCCGGGGCGTCGTCTTTCCGGGGAGGGCGCCGGCATGATGTATGGTTTTACCTGGGACACGTCCTCGACGCTCTCCTTCGCACTGTCGATCCTGCCGATTCTTGGCATCGGATTGATCGTGACGCTGGAGGCGGCAGCGGCCGGGTTTGCGATCGCCCTGGTTCTCGGCCTGGTCTTCGCGCTGTTGCGGCGCAGCCGTTTCGTGGCGATCTCCTGGCCGACGGCGTTCGTCATCGAATTCCTGCGCGACACGCCGCTGCTCGTCCAGCTCTTCTTCCTCTATTACGTCCTGCCGATCTACGGGATCGTCCTACCGGCCTTCCTTACGGGAGCGCTGGCGCTCGGCCTGCAATATTCGGCCTATACGTCGGAGGTCTATCGCGGCGGCCTGGACGCCGTGCCGCGTGGTCAATGGGAGGCGGCGACGGCCCTTAATCTGGGGCGCGGCCTCACCTACAGGGATATTATCATTCCGCAGGCGATCCCTCGTATCATCCCCGCCATGGGCAATTATCTTGTCTCCATGCTCAAGGAGACGCCGGTTCTGTCCGTCGTCACCGTGGTCGACATGCTGAACCTCGCCAATCTCATCGGAGATCGGACCTTCGAATATCTGGTGCCGCTGTCGCTCGTCGGCCTGATCTTTCTCATCCTCACGCTCGTCTGCTCGGCGGCCATTCATTGGCTTGAGAAGACACTGCCGAAAAACGGAATTGCTTTGAGATGACCGAACCCCTGATCCGCTTTCACAACGTCACCAAGCGCTACGGCGATTTTACCGTGCTCGATAACTTCTGTTTCGAGGTCGCACCCGGCGAAAAGGTAACGTTGATCGGACCGTCCGGCTCGGGCAAATCGACGGTTCTGCGCATCCTCATGACGCTCGAACCCTTCCAGGAGGGCACATTGCACCTGGCCGGAATGTCCTACCACGAGGACAATGGCCGCGGACGGTTCCGTGCCAGCGAAGCGCATCTGCGCCAGATCCGCACCCATGTCGGCATGGTGTTCCAGAGCTTCAATCTGTTTCCGCACATGACCGTGCTGCGCAATATCGTCGAAGCGCCGACGCGCGTGCTGGGACTTGGACGAGCCGAAGCGGAGGCTCGCGCCATCGAGCTTTTGCGCATGGTCGGTCTTTCCGAGAAGAAGGATCACTATCCGAGCCAGCTTTCCGGCGGCCAGCAGCAGCGCGTCGCCATAGCCCGGGCGCTCGCCATGCGTCCGCGGGTCCTGCTATTCGACGAGCCGACTTCCGCGCTCGACCCGCAGCTTGTCGGCGAAGTGCTTGGCGTCATTCGCGATCTCGCGCATGAGCACGATTTGACCATGCTGCTGGTGACCCACGAAATGCGGTTCGCAAGAGAGGTATCCGATCGCGTCTGCTTCTTCGACAAGGGCCGCATCTGCGAAGAAGGCAAGCCCGAACAGATATTCAGCACTCCGAAGGAAGACCGTACCAAGGAGTTTCTGCATTCCGTCCTGTGACTGAGAAACCGCTGGTTTATGCGATTGATCCCACGTCGAAAATCGGCGGCAGTTGTTCGAAGGCACCGCGGACCGTTTCGAGCGCCGAGCGAAGCGCCGAGTGTGATAGGCGACCGCCAAGACAGATGCGAATTCCGCCGACCGGCCGTTCTCCGCCAGCGACAAATGGGTCTGATGGCGTGACCGCAACACCCTTGCGGGCGAGAACGCGAACAAGTCCTTCCTCCGTCCATCGCTCGGGAACCGACAACCATGCGCATAGGGAGAGAGGATGGCTGCCGGCGACGAAGGGACCCAGCACGTCCGATACGATCGCTTGTCTTGCCTGGGCTTCACTTCTCTGGACTGCGATCAGCGCGTCGGCGGTACCATCCAGTACCCAGCGCGATGCCATCTCCGCGACGACATTGGTGGCGCTCCATCCCGTAACGCGCAGGATCGATGCAACGCGGATGGAATAGTGAGCCGGAACGACGAGATAGCCGATGCGCAGGCCAGTCATTACCGATTTCGTAAAGCTCGTGACGAAGAAGCCGAGTTCGGGCAGCAGGTCCGGCATGGAGGGAAGGGGATCGCGCAGCATCGGCTTGTAGACTTCGTCCTCGATGACGAAAACACCGTGCCGGCGCGCAATGTTGGCAATGGCATGACGACGCTCCGCACCCATGACATGGCTCGTGGGGTTGTTGAGCGAGGGAACGATGACCAGGGCCGATACATCGCCGACTGCACAGGCGGCTTCGAAGGCTCCCGGCAAGATGCCTTCACGATCGGTCGGAAGACCGCGCAACGTAAAGCCCAGCACGTTGGCAAGGCCGATAATGCCGTGATCCGTCAGGTTCTCGGTCAGGACGACCTCGCCGGGCCGCACCACCGAGGCCACGGCCAGGAAAAGACCATGAGCGGCACCGTTGGTGATCAGGATGCGCTCGGGATCGGCATCGACGGATAGGCGCGCCAGCCAGGTCTGCGCCGCGATACGATGGGCATCCAAGCCGGCGATCGGCCGGCACGGGCGCATAAAACTGCTATTGTCGCTTTCGGCCAACGCCTGCATCAGCTCGCGCGCCGATCGCTCATGCGCTTCGGTATAGACGGCGCGGATGATGGAAAGGTCGGCGCTGCCGCTCGGGTCGCGGTCGAGCATGAAGCTGTCGGCACGCTCGGTGATCCGGCTGCGCACGAAAGTGCCGCGACCCACTTCGCCGCGCAGATAGCCCCGCCGCTCGGCCTCCTTGTAGCTGATGCTCACGGTCTGCACCGAAATCCCCAGCGCATGGGCGAGATCGCGATGTGTTGGCATCCGCGTATGAACCGGCAGGATGCCTTCATCGATATCGGAAATGATCTTGTCGGTGAGCAGCTTATGTTTGGTCACGCCCTTGCGGTGCTGAAGGACGGGTTTCCAGACATCGTTGCGCTGGCCTTTTGAATCATGACGAAGCATGGATTGATCCGGTACAATTGCTGGATATCCATGTACACCATTCAATGCGGCATGGCGATGGCCGAGCCGATAGGCTCAGTCCATTATCAACAACGGACTGAACGATCTTCGTTTGAGCTGCCTCTATTGTCGGCCGCGCACTACGTCAGAGATTTGAAAATACGCTTCTGATCGCATCCGCCGTGGCCCTGACCACTACGTCGGCTTCGTCGCGCGTCAGGCACAAAGGCGGCGCAAAGCCGAGAATGTCTCCCTGCGGCATGGCACGGCCGATTACACCACGCTCCAGCAGAGCTGCCGCCACCTGGGGGCCGATCTTCTTTGCGGGATCGAAGAATTTGCGATCGTCCCGATCTTCGACGAATTCGACCGACGCCATGAGCCCATCGCCACGGACCTCGCCGACATGCTTGTGCTCGCCGACAGCCTTGGCAAGCTCCGACCGGAAGTAGGCACCTGTCGAACCGGCATTCTCGACAATGCCGAGTTCATCGATCAGTTCGAGATTGGCGATGCCAGCCGCCGCACAGATCGGGTGGGCGGAATAGGTCCAGCCGTGGCCGATGGCGCCGAGCTGATCGGAACCCTGTACCAACACCTGCCACATCTTGTCGGAGACGATGCTACCGGAAAGCGGCGCATAGGCCGAGGTCAAGCCCTTGGCGATCGTGATCAGATCTGGCTTCATGCCGTAGTGGTCCGAGCCGAACATTGTCCCGAGCCGGCCGAAACCGGTCACGACCTCGTCGGCGACGAGAAGGACATCGTATTTGTCGAGCACGGCCTGGATCTTCTGCCAATAGGTCTTCGGCGGCGGAACGATGCCGCCGGTGCCGAGGATGGGTTCGCCGATGAAAGCGGCGACGGTTTCCGGACCTTCGGCCAGGATCATCTCTTCCAGCTTGTCCGCACAATATTGGGCGAACTGTTCCTCATTCATCGAACGATCGGCGCGGCGGAAGAAATAGGGTGCTTCCGTATGAAGGATGGGTGCGCGCGGCAGGTCGAAAGCCTTGTGGAATAGTTCGAGGCCGGTGAGGCTGCCGGTCATGACGCCTGATCCGTGGTAGCCGCGCCAGCGCGAAATGATCTTCTTCTTTTCCGGACGGCCAAGGATGTTGTTGTAGTACCAGATGAGCTTGATGTTCGTCTCGTTGGCGTCCGAGCCGGAGAGGCCGAAATAGACACGGCTCATGCCTTCCGGCGCCCGGTCGATGATCATCTTGGAAAGGGTGATCGACGCTTCTGTGCCGTGTCCGACATAGGCGTGATAATAGGCGAGGTTCTTTGCCTGTGCAGCGATGGCGTCGGCGATTTTCTGCCGGCCGTAGCCGACATTGACGCAGTAGAGGCCGGCAAAGGCATCGAGGCTCTTCTTGCCGTTGATGTCGGTAATGTAGACGCCTTCGCCACCGCCGATGACGCGGGTCGGCGTTTCGCCGCGTGCATGCATTCCCATATGGGTCGAGGGATGAAAGAAGTGATCCCTGTCCCAGGCATTCAGTTCGTTCCGCTTGTCCAACATGATATTTTCCTTGTGCTGAGAGTGGGTTGGCCCGTCAGGCTGCCGTGTCAATGCAGAGATATTTGAGCTCGGTGAAAGCCTCGATGCCGTGACGCGAGCCTTCGCGGCCGAGACCGGATTGCTTCCAGCCGCCGAAGGGAACCGGTCCGCCGGTGATCTTCACGCGATTGATTGCAACCATCCCGTAATCAAGCGCCCGACCGAGGCGCATCTGGCGTGCGCCGTTTTGCGTCACGACATAGGCGACGAGGCCGTATTCGCTATCATTGGCGCGAGCGACGACTTCGGCCTCGGTATCGAATGAACTCACCGCTGCGACCGGTCCGAATGTCTCCTCATGCATGATCAGTGCGTCGGGGGATGGATCGACAAGCAGTGTCGGTTCGAAGAAGAGCGGCCCTGCTGCGTGGCGCTTTCCGCCGATGGCAAGCCTTGCGCCGTGTTTCAGCGCATCGGCCACATGTTCCTCGACTTTCGCCACAGCGCGCTCGTGCATCAGCGGGCCGATGTCGACGGCGTCCGTCAGTCCATCACCGACCTTGAGAGCCGCTATCCGCTTGGCAAAAGCTGCGACGAATGGCTCCATGATCGAGCGCTGCACGAAGATGCGGTTGGCGGCCAGGCAATCCTGGCCGGAGGTCGCAAATTTGGCATTGATGGCGATGTCGACGGCGCGATCGAGGTCGGCGTCGTCAAAAATGATCAGGGGCGCGTGCCCGCCGAGTTCCATCACCAGCCGCTTCATGGTCGCAGCACACTGGCTGGCGATCAGTTTGCCGATGCCCGTCGAGCCGGTAAAGCTCAGTGCCCGCACCCGAGCCTCCTCGCAGAGAGCACCGACGATCGTCGCAGCATTGCCGGTGACGACGTTGAAGACGCCGGCGGGGAGGCCGGCACGCTCTCCGAGTTCGGCAAGGGCAAGCGCCGACAGCGGCGTTTCGGACGATGGATGGGCAACGACGGTACACCCGGCGGCAAGGGCTGCCGCAGCCTTGCGCGTGACCATGGCCGAGGGAAAGTTCCAGGGTGTCACGATGCCGGCGACGCCCAATGCCTCCCTGCGCACGATCATTTCCGTGTCCGGCAGATGGCTAGTGACGCTTTCGGCGTTGATGCGCTTGGCTTCCTCCGCATACCATTCGATGAAGCTCGCAGCATAGTCGATCTCGCCGCGAGATTCGGCGAGCGGCTTACCCTGTTCCAGCGTCATGATCAGCGCCAGATCTTCCTTGGCGGCGAGCATCAGCTCATACCACCGGCGCAGGATCGATGCACGCTGCTGTGGCAGAAGGGAGCGCCAGGCTGAGAAGGCATTTGCCGCGGCATCGATCGCCTCGAATGTCTCATCCCTCCCGAGACTGGAGACCCAGGCGAGCGTAGTGCCGGTGGCGGGATCGGCCACGTTGAAGCTCGCGCCGGTCTTGCCGGCGACCCAGCGGCCGCCGATATAGGAAAGATCCCGCAGCAGATGCCGATCGTTCAGTCGTGACAGAGCTTCATGATAGGCGGGACGGGCGCGCACTGCGGTCATCGGCAAACCTCTCTTTTTCAGGTACCGCAATGGTCTCACGGAACGCCGCGAGACATTGTCCATTGGTCGCCGCTGAAAGAGAGAAAGGGCCTAAAGAGAAGGGCAGCCGTAGAGAGATTCTCTATTCGTCGTCGTGAAGTTCGGCAGAAAGGAGATCGGCGATCGGAAGCACGGTCTCCTCCTTCACGGTCTTTGTCACGATATAGGTAAAATAGCGCTCGATGCCGAGATCGCGATCCAAAAGGCCATCGATCAGGCGCTGATAGGCATCAATATTGGGCGTCATGATCTTCAGAATGTAATCAACGCCGCCGCCGACGGACCAGCAGGCGACGATTTCGGGGATGGAGGAGATTGCTCGTTCGAAGCGCTCGAAGTCGCTCTGACGATGGTTGGCGAGAGTGAGTTCGACCATAACGCTTGCAACCGGCGCGAGCCGACGCGGTGCCAGATGGGCATGATAGCCGGTAATGATCCCGGCCTTCTCGAGCTTGCGCAGACGAAGCCAGCATGGCGTCGGCGAAAGTCCTACCTTTTCGGCGAGCGCGAGCTTGGTGATGCGGCCATCGCGTTGAATGGCATCCAAAATGCGCAAATCGATTGCATCGAGTTTCATTTGGAAAACTGCATGTGAATTAGCTGACTGTTCGACCAATGACATTCGAAGCCGGGGCTGACAAGCGCATATCGGGGATTGGGCTTTCGGGGGAGTTGCAGCAACAGAAGGGCGGACGCATCGTCTGAGGAACAATATCAACGTGAAATGGATTTTATTCATCGGTCAAAACAGCACTGTCGGGAGAAGCGCTTGCGTTCAGGCGCGCCAGACTTTTCGTGCTGACGTTTTTTTGGAGTGTGCAATGGCGATCTATTTGCTCCAACTCCTGGCCTGGTCGGTCTTCATCGCGGCCCTGATCCTGTGGCCGGCGGGCACGCTGGCTTTTCCGGGCGCGTGGGTTGTGATCGCATTCTTCCTGCTCGGCGGCTTGGCGATGATCCTTTGGCTGTCGAAGCATAGCCCGCGCCTGTTGCGTGAACGTATGGCATCTCCGCTGCAACGGGATCAAAAGCCATGGGATCGCGTCTGGCTGATGTTTTTCGTTTTGGCCTTCTTAGGCTGGATATCCTTCATGGGTTGGGACGCGGCCCGGACGGGCTTTCGAGCGGTGCCGCCATGGCTGCAGGTGCTTGGCGGGCTCGGCATGGTGGTCAACATGCTCGGTACCTGGTGGACGTTTCGCGAAAACGCCTTCGCGGCGCCGGTGGTGAAGATCCAGAAGGATCAGAAGGTGATCGATACCGGACCCTACGCCATTGTTCGTCACCCTATGTATGCGAGCGCGTTGTTTTTCCTTATTGGCATGCCGCTATTGCTTGGTTCCTGGCTGGGTCTCGCATTCTCCGTGATATTCATTTTCGGTATCGCCTGGCGAGCGGTGCATGAGGAGCGTGCTCTAAGCGCGGAACTGAGCGGTTATCAAGCGTATGCGGCCCGCGTGCGATATCGGCTCATTCCTTTCGTCTGGTAGAACCCGTATCCCAAGCGTGGCCGCGCCGATCAGTGACAGCCCCGCTGTTAGGCCAAGCCTTAACGCCGAGTTTAGCAAGTTCGCGCTATAGTCGCGTCATAACTCTCTCGGGTATTGGTACGTTTTACATGATCTATGGTGCAGCGACGGCGACACCTCAGCCGCCATGTTGGGCGGTAACAGGGGCAGCCGAATATGAGTAGCGCGACGGACACGGCCGGCTTCAGTTCGACGACGTCGTCGGTGCTATGGACTGCGCTGATCCAGAGTGCCGTGGTCTTCTTGGTGGCGGCGGTGTGGCAGCAGCGATGGGGAACCATCGTCGACACGAGCTGGCTCATCACGGAAGCAGAGCGGGTACTCAATGGAGAGCGGCTCTACGTCGATGTGATCGATAATAACCCGCCGTTT
>NZ_JAQJCK010000032.1:0-31482 GCF_030182455.1 Rhizobium cerradonense | reverse complement strand
CAGTGGAATGGCAACGCCATCATCCGCACGACACCTTCACTTTTGGCCCTCTATAGTCTCGTGACGCTGTGGGCGGGAGATGTTCTCAGCCAAACCACGCGCCCTTACGCGGCGGCATGGTACAGGAAAACCGATCTGACATTCACAGATGCGATTGGCGCTGTGCGTCTCGTTTTGTGGAGCGACGATCTTTATCGACACTCACCGTCAAACCTGGAAATGCATAAAATACCGCCAGGGCGACTTGTCCGTATGGCGCAGGCGATTTGCTTCGCCGCATAATGTACAAAGTCAAGCTGAGAGATCGCCGATGCAGCCGTGAATGAACTGCGCGTGTCTGAGCAGGCGTCGTTGCATTGAGGTCTCACCATATTGCGAAAATTCGGCAGACCGGCCAATTCGTCTTCTTTGATAACGATGTTCGATTAATGTCGCTCGGGAGACGTGACGGCCAGTGCATCATTCGGTACGGTGTCCGGCATCTTGATCGTCAGGCACAGGTTTATGGAGATCCATGCCATGCAAAGTTACTCGCTAGTTGAAGATGAAGATCATACCTACGCCGTCGTCGACGCTCGTTCCTTCGAAACAGTTGTGCGATCCGGTATCATACTTGAGCATCTGTCTCCGCAAGTAGCTGAAGGAATCATCCCGGTGCTTGAGGCGCTGGATCGCCACAGGGAAATGCCCAAGTGATCCACAGGGCAGGGCCGATCGGGCTTTGTTTTCCACCGCAATTGGCGAGACAATGGCGAGTCGTGGATATCCATCGCCAGATCTCGGTATATTCGAGGCCCATGGTGTTTGTCCTAGGGATGAGCACGGACAAGCATTATAGCAGGGCCGGCCAAGAGCGTCAGACCAATCAAGAGCGAAACAACGAACTTCAATATCTTGATACGCCGTGTTCTGGCGCCGTTCCAATCATATGCCACGTAGAACCTCGCGCGCGAAACAAAAAGGTCTGGGCTACAGATAATGGTTGCAAGCGGGACCGGCCAAGAGAAATCGACTTGGCCTTTCGTTGTAAGGCCAAGCGAAAAGACAAGGCAACGCCCGAATTTAAAGGCCGGAAAACAACCGAGCCAGCTTCAGGCTTGCCGTAATCCCCATTCCCTTTCGAATTCGTCCGTAAAATCGTTCGGCGGCTCCTTCATCGTTCGGGCGGGGGACTTTGGATCAGCGCTGATAGTCACTGGCGAGAGCTCTTTTGCCGACCTTTTGCCGTCTTCAATCTCAAGAGTATAGGAAATGGGTACGCCTGGAGTCAGATGAGGCAGCTTCGCCTTTATAGCTTCACTGAGATGCACGAAAATATCCGGGCCACCATCGTCAGTTTTATAAAGCCGTACTTCTTGTTCGCGTCAAACCATTTGACTTTCCTTGCCATAACCTTCCCCATGTTGGCTTTATTGGTTGGAGTGCGAGCGCTATCGCAGCTAACCTCTTGAAGCAATTCTTCGGGCATCGAGGTTGCTCGCGGCGTTCAGGCGATACTGTATGTCTTTTCCCGCCTTGAAAAAGGGAACCCACTTCTCCTCGACGAATATCGATGTGTTCGTCTTTGGGTTTCTGCCTGATTTCGACAAGCGATGGCGGACACTGAACGCGCCGAACCCTCTTAGCTCAACCCTGTCGCCACGCATCAGCGCTTCAGCCATTTCCTCGAGGATCGCATCAACGATCCTTTCCGCATCCTTCAAATGCAGAAAGGGTCTGCGATGAGCGACAATTTCGATAAGTTCGGATTTGATCATGTTCCAATCTCATGTACGGAAAACTTGACGTTCGTTAAAACAGGCAACCTAGCCGGTACCGGGCGGAACTGCGAAGCGGCACGGCACTTTGTCGAAAGTCCCTCTTGCGTGAGAATTTTGCAAGAGACGAAGCACCGTCATGGGCAGATATGCTTACTTGCTGCGAGCCTTGCAGGCGGATTTTCCCTACTGTGGCTATCGAGCGAGTGTGGGCAGACATCAGCCTGCACGTAGGCCCAGCCGTCCTCGCCAGAGCTTCCAGATGACCCACGATATGCACGCAGTCAGAAATGATGTGAACATATTAGCCTGACTGTCGTGACGAGTGCGCGGCGGAAGAAGCGCCATCGGTCATCGCGCTGAACATGTGGGCTGCGAGTGCCGTTGTACTGGAGTTTATCGCCCGTGCTTTTCCATTCCGTCATGATGGGACGGCAGCCATAGCAAGGAGTGTTTTCATGCTCGTGCGGCGAGGACCGCTTCGCAGAGGAGAGTTTTGAAAAATGGCGCGCCGGCTGTTGGCGTGATTTGTCGCGCTACGCCAAGGACAGGAGTGAAACTGCCCGCGAAGACCCTCAAAACGCCTTCCACCATCCATTGCTTAGATCATTGCGATCCAACCAATCAATTTTACCGATCTTTCGGAGATGCTTATTAGAGGTCGAAACTGAAAATCAAGGCGCCGAATTGCCGGAGCATGAGAGTAAATATGAAGATAAATCGGATAGTTGGGATCGATGTGGCTCGTTCATGTGCGATTTTCCTGGCTATGGGAAGTCACGTCTTGGCGGTGTCCAAATTGGCAGACGTTTTTAAGGGAGCCTATGTTGATGGTCTTAAATTAATGATGGCGCTTGCAACGCCAACGTTCATTGTTCTTTTCGGAACGATGCTTGAAGTCGTATACAGACCACGATTTGATACCGACAAGCGCAGTATATCGATCGCTCGTCTGTGGTCGCGGGCCATTCAATGCTGGCTGTTATACAGTCTTTCCGTCGTCGTTCTTTTTTTCGCGAAGTCGGAATACTCGTTCTTCTTTTCCCTATCGACGATCTTCATGCTGGGGGTGACCCCATTCACTGACATTCTGAAGTTTTACGCAATCGCACTGACTGTGGCTCCCGCCCTTTTATGGACGCGCAATCGCCTGGGCCTAGTTCCGCTTCTGATCCTGGCCGTCGCCATTCACATTCTTCATCCGGTCTTGCGCGGGCTGCCAAGCCCCGTAGTATTTGGCTTGCCAACGGAAGTGGACCGTCTCGCGATGTTCCTGTTCGGAATAGGGGGAGCCAAGCTCGGTGGCCCCTCCGTCCTGCATGGCATGACGCTTGTCATATCCGGAATGGCCCTCGGGAAAATTCTGATGGGCTCGGCTTCGGGTGTGGCCGCAGGGATGACTCGGCGCGCTTGGCTTGTGCTCCTTGGCACCGGACTGTCGCTCATCGCGGGCGCGTGGATACTCGATAGCGAAACGAAGAGAGGCCTTGGGAACATGGCCATTCGACTGGACAGCCATCCGCTTTACTTCGCCGCCGGCATTCTCGGTGCTTTTGCCGTTACGGCCGCCGCTGTCCTGCTTACCCTGCGCCAGTCGATTGCGCCGACCGCGCTGTGGAGATCGCTAACGTTCTTCGGTCGCACGAGCCTCTTCACCTTCGCCTTTGGCAACATGCTGCTCTATTGCGTGCCATTTGAACCAACCACCATAACCCAGTCGGCTCTGCTCACAGTGCTCCTGATGGCGGCGATTACGTTGCTGAGCTTCTGTTTCGACAGAGCATCGCAGCAGGACGGCCGGATGGCGAAGACCGTTTCCGGCGTCCAAACCTCCATCCACCGACTGGCGACGATGTTGTCAGACCAAGGATTGCGTTTGATTGCCAGATGAGGAGCGGAGATGATCAGGGTCGCCGGAACCTACGATGATTCCGTTAAGGAGGCTGCAGGGGTCGCCGAGGCCAATGAGTGGATTATCGTCTCCGACACGTCGTGGCGATGCTCGAATGCTACGAGCCGTCGCTGTCGCCTGGCGGATACTGGCGCGTGTTGCCGACGCATTCATGACGGTGGATGAGGACGACGCTGTCGCGACAATGAAGCGTCTGGCCAATCCAATTGTCGGAGACCCCGCGGTAGTGCGGGCGAAGGCGGCGGCGTGGGCCTTGCGGGGCTCATCAGCGCTCTGCGGATCCGGAAGCCAAGAAAGCTTCGCCTCGATCAGGATCGCCCCGGCGCCCAAGAGACCGGCGCCCTTTGCAGCCCAATCCCGCGACGAGCCGGCGCCCTAGCGTTCTCCTGCAACGATCACCGTATCCAGTCCGCCTTTTGATATCGTTGGCCTACCTCCCATAACGGGCCTACCTCGCCTTAAGCGCTATGGATCGTGTGGCGCGCGGATCGGCCGTCGATGAGGAGGTTGGCCGCCATTCCGTTGTGGGAAAGTCCTTTGACCATCGCTTTCCAGCTTCCGCGTCGGGTGGCATAGACGTTCAGGGTCGTCTGCAGGATTGCCCTCGACGATCAAATGCCTGCCCGCTTCGCTGCCGGCGGATATCTGGCCTGCCGGCGATATGTGGTCGGTTGTCATATCATCGCCGAGGACAAGCAGTGGATGGGCGACGAAGTTGCCGAGACGGTCTGATCGCCGAGGCTGTCGATCATGGCGAGCGAAACTGGCGAATTGCTTCTTGGTTTGTCGTCACTGATACGCGTCTTGCTCGCGCCATGAGCGGCCCGCTTGCTCAAAGGTCAAATAGCTTCGTCCGAGGAAGAGACATGCGCGAAATAGCCTGAAATGGCTATTTGAGGTCAATCAATTTTTCATTAGAAGCTGACAGGGGGCCAGTTGTTTGCCGTCACTCCAAGCGCGCGACAAAACAGTGAATTTGGTGGAGCAAGTTGACCGAAATTCTGACGCTTAAGCTCGAGGCGACGTCGCTCACAACCAGTGAGGTCTCCGAATGGCTTAACGGTGAAAAGCACGACAATTTCTATCGGCCTCTCAGTAGCGATAGCCGCGGTCTTTTCTCATTCGGTGTCCATGGCGCCGGCGAGATGGTGGGCTGGACGGGATCGACTTCAACGGACCGCGCCTTTTCCGTCACGATCGAGAATGATGACTTCATGTTCTTTGTCGAGCATGGAACCTGCTATGACCTGGCAACAGGCGGCATAAGTCATGCTATCACGCCCTGCACGGGACTGCTGACGACGGCCGACCGCTATTCCGCGGTGAACATTCACGCAGGCTCTGTTGCGGAGGGATTCTGCATCCCAAGGAGCGCAGTAAACGCCGCTCTGATCAGCACCTTCGAACGCCTGCCACCTGTCGATTTCGAATTCGCTCCCCTGCAGGACCTGACAGCGGGACCGGCGGCACCTCTTTTAAAACTCATGCGTTTCTTCCGAGATGAGATCTGCGCCGATCAAAACCTAGAGGTTTCTCCCCTTGCCCTGACGAGCTTCCAAGAGATGTTCTGTCTGCTGATGGTGCAGAATCTGCCTCACACGTTTTCGCAGACGAAATCGCCGGTGCAGACCATTGCGCCTCGCCAGCTTCGAAGAGCGCTGGAGTTTGCCAGAGCACATATCGCAATGCCTATCACGATTGCGGACATGGCAGCGGCAGCGGGCGTCAGCGTGCGGGCACTTCAGATCAATTTTCGACGTTTTTTGAACGTCACTCCAATGGCTTATCTGAGGCAGCTCCGCCTTGATGGCGCACGTCGCGATCTTTTAACTGCCACGCCATCTGCGACGGTCAGTGAAATCGCGCGTCGCTGGGGGTTTATACAGATGGGCCGCTTCTCTCAGGAGTATCGTGCGGCTTTCGGCGTCCTGCCGAAATACGATCTAGGGCGCAGCTATGATAAGAATCGGACTACGGCGTTATAAAGCGCATGTTGACACCCGTTCCATGTCGACGCGTGTTCGCGGATTGATAATGGACAGATCGAAGGCGATGGATCTGCCAGCTAGAGAAACTGAGCTCTCTGGGCAATTGCACCTGCTATTTCGCTCGGGCTGAATTCCCACGCAGGTACCCTTCGTTCCAAGAGCGCTTTCCGACCCCCCATGGTCGGGGCGAACATACATAACGCGATCACTGTCAAGCCGAGAGCGCCATCGTCGCTCGTCGATGGCCGAGAGCTTGTCATTGCTTAGGAAAGTTGTGAGCCAGATGTAACGGGTAGCATAGTTGCCCGGCGCCATCGCATCGGGCCGAACCCGTTATTCACCTGGCGCACATCACCAGATCTAGAAACAAAATTTCTCACAAATGTCATTGCCTGGAAACATTCAGACGTCCCCGGCCGCCGGCAATAATCTAGGATATCGAGGCTCTTTCAGAGCGGCAGCTCTCAGATCGCTTTAGTCAATTCTGACATATAAGAGATTCGTTACGGAGCCTGATTGCCGATGTATCAACCTGAATGTTATCGTCAATAACGCTCTGATCCCGGAATTCTCCAATATGTCGGACAGCACGTTGCCTGTGATGGCAAGGGCATATTCGATGTTGGTCAAGGCGCAGGAACGGAATTCTCTGATGGCCTTATACGGCTATGCCCGTCGGACTGAAGCCAAGCTTCATGTAGCCTCTATTGATTGCCAGCTTCACTACGATATGTCCGATCCGTTCAATGAAACATATATGCGTTCGATTTTCGACCTTGGCACGCGGGAAATGTTGTCAGACGCGTTATGGAAAGACGAGCCCCTGTTTACGGTCGCCGCGTCTCCATACGGCGGTCAACTGCTGGCAGTAATCCTCCCATCCATCCGAGAGCCAGGCTACTATTCCCCCGGAGGTAATGCGGTACTCCCCAAAGCCTCGAGCGCTCTATTCGCTTGGCGCAGGCCGCTCGGCAATGTCGAAGACTGCGGCGTTGTCCTGGATTTCCCTTAGACCCTTGTAGGAGGCGTGACGAAGGCTGCCGTCATGTGTCCAGCCGCGGAACTCGATTTCGGCAATAATTGTCGGCTGAGCAAAGACGAGATTCTTGCCCTTCAGCGGCACGACCGGCCTGGCTGTCTTCAGCTTATCGAGGGTCTTGCGCAGGTATTCGGCATCTTTCGTGTTGAAGCCGGTTCCGACCGAGCCGACATAGGCCCAATCATAACCTTTCCGCGCGGCGAGCAGCAGGCTACCGATGCCGCCGCGTGCCGAGGACGACTGTTCATAGCCGACGACCATGAAGCTCTCGCTTTGGATGCACTTGATCTTCTGCCAATCGCCGGTGCGCCCGGAGCGATATGGCCGGTCGCGGTGCTTGGCGATAATGCCCTCAAGCCCTGCCCGGCATGCGTGCTCCAGCAGGACCTCGCCGTCCAAGGCCATCTCCTGCGACAGGCGAACGGCGCCGTCGCTCGTCGGTGAAATGAGATCCTCCAGCAGATGCCGCCGCACCGAAAGCTCGGTGCCAGTCAAGTCGTGGCCGTCAAGATAGAGAAGGTCGAACGCATATAGGATCGCTTCGTCTGACGCCTTTTTGCCGCCGCGGCCACCAAGCGAGCGCTGCAATGCCCCGAAGTCGGAGCGGCCTTGATTGTCAAGCACGACGGCTTCGCCGTCGAGAATGGCGCTGTTGACCCCGAGTGCACGCGCCGCATCGACAATTGCCGGAAAGCGGTGCGTCCAGTCGTGGCCTCCGCGAGTGATGACCTTCACATCCTTCCGATGGATGTGGAGCGCCAGACGGTAGCCGTCCCATTTCACCTCGAACAGCCAGTCGGCTCCCTTCGGTGGTGTCGGCTTCAAAAGCGCCAGGCACGGCTCGATGCGCTCGGGCATCGGATCGAAGGGCAGGCTTGGCTGGGCGGGATCGCGCTTTCGCACCTGGCGTGACTGAAGGGTCGAGCCGGATTCGTCGAGCAGCGGCATCGAGGCTTTGCGTCTTGTCGTCATCTCGTCGATTGCTTCCCTGAACCCCGTTCGTTCTCGATGGACTTGCGCAACGCATCCATGATGTTGATGACATTGCCCGTCAAAGCTTCAGCCTTCTTCTTCGGCATGGCTTTGGACGGTTTCTTCAATTGCTTCTTCTTTGTGTTGATAATGTCAAGCAGCGTCTCCTGCATCGGATCGGCGACCATCTTCGGGCTCCAGCGCTGAGTCTGTTTCTTGATGAGCTGTTGCACGAGCGGCATCAGTTCCGCTTCTGGCTCTTCATCATCGATTGCGGCAAAATAGTTTTCCCCATCCCGCACCTCATCACCATAGCGCAGCGTCCAGAGCACGATACCCTTGCCGCATGGCTCGGGCATGACGGCGCGTTCCCGCCGCGAAGGCACCAGCCTCGATATGCCGACCATGTTCTCTGCGCCCATGGGGTCTGGCAAGACTTTGAACGCTGCCGGTCCAGGGGAGGGTGAATGTGCGACCGTTGGCCCTTTGCGGATATACTTGAATGACGACCAGCGGCAGCAATTGTCGGAGCCGAAATCGGCCCCAACATGATGGGAAACGGGAGCGTTGATCCCCTATTGTGTACATTTTTCGGCGCGACACTTGTTCTATAAAGGGACGACAAAAGCGTTTCGACGCGAGTCGGTATCGTCTTGTCAGACCGTTGGTCAGTTTGAAGGTCGACGTGTTCCAGCCAACCGCGCAATGGCGATCCGTTCGCGGCGCAGCGGACGGACAGAATCGCTCCCAAAGCTGGGCGCAATCGGGTGACGTGCTTTGCGGCAGAACTCGCCAAACTCGTGAATTTCGCATCAAGAATATGTAATCGCATCACAAATTTGAAAGTCGAGACGTCTGGTTGCCCCTATCATGCCCTTTTGCGACCTTAAGGGAGCCGGCATGAGTGATATCACAGACTTCGAATCTAGTTTCACGCGGCAAAGGCCGTCGCCATCGGATGCGAGGATCCATCCCGTCGATCGCCACGTCGGACAACAGATCCGCATTCTCCGAATTCAAGCCAATTTATCGCAGAACGAGTTGGGCAAGGGCGTCGGCGTCAGCTTTCAACAGATGCAAAAATACGAAAGCGGCAAAAACCGCGTCAGTGCTTCGATGCTCTATGAAATAGGAAGTTGCCTGCATGTGCCAGTGGCGCGGTTTTTCGAAGGCCTGCCGGAGCCGGGCAGCGGAGTTCCCCACCAAGAAGCCGCGGAGATTGACGAACGTATCGCATACCTGTCGACGGCTGACGGTCGCCGACTGATTGAAGGCATTTTGCGTCTGTCGCCCCGAATCAGGAACCGGGTTCTTTCGATTGTCGGTATTCTCGCCGAGGAACAGGAACAGGCCGGCGAGCAGACGGCCGAAGCGTGACAATGTGAGCAAAGATAGATTTTCTCTGTATAGCTCTTTTGCCCGCCGCTGCCGCATCTCTCTACCCGCGGCAGGACACCCCGGCTTAGTATTCCTCGGCCAGCATGATCGCGAGGACACGGACGATTTGCATCGCGTCGGTCGGATCTTCGGAGCCATGCATCATATCGCTGACGTAGTAGTTGATTTTCCAGAACACCTCGTGTCCATCAGCCAGCATCGCCCCCAAAATCGTACTTGTCATGGGGATCGTTGTCGGGCGTGAAGCTGTTAAAGTCCTGCACGGCGTCGGCAATGCGGGACCGGGTGGGATCGGGAAGCCTGCGGATACCTTGCGTTACGAGCACCTTGCCGGTAGCCAGCTCGAGCGGAGAAGGTCGTTCCGGCTCTGGATTCGTGGCGTGCGGTTGATCGTCATAGCTTTTGCTTTCGTTGGTTGATTGCGCCGATGGTACATTCCGCACGAATGCGAATGGAGAGGCCTGTCCTGCCCAACACGGATCGGAGCGGGCCCGGCATGGATGGCAACACGAGGTTTGCTTAGGAAGGCCGCCACTCATGGCAGCCGGTCAACCCGAAAGCCTATGCCGAAGCTCCTCCCAGATCGCTATAAGCCCATCCTTGTTTGCCATTGACCGACGGCAGCGCGCGCATGTCGCCGCTTGCCGCGCGTTTAGGCCTGCGCACACTGGCATTCCCCCGCAGCGTCATTGCGGTAGCGGCTGGTGGAGGTCTGATAGTACTGGGCGCGGAGGGCCGCCATTGCCTCGATTAGCGGTCCCCACGGCGCCGGAAAGCATTCTTCCGCCATCACCCGGTGCAGCATGCGCGTATGGCCGGCCAACTCGTCGTTGAGGAACTCTACCACAGGCATAGCCGGGTAGCGCTGCGACAGCAGGATCGCCGCGTTGTCGGCCTCGCCGCCCGACCTGTCCTTCTCGCGTCCATGCAGATCGTTCTGCAGGCGCCCTATCGCGGAAATGAGCCGTAGGACCTGGCGGAACGCCGGACGCGCGCGCAACGTCGCCATGTCCAGCCCCCAGAGCAATGACATGCAACAGAACACGTTCGCGTAGGCGATCGAATCGACGCCGTTGTGCAGGTATTCGGTGTAGGACCAGCGTTCCGCCCCTTGCGCCTGCGCGCGTCCGGCGCGCAGAGCCGCGCAGTAGTACCGGGTATCGTCGAGAAGCTGAGCATAGTCACGACAATCGTAGGCGAGCGCGGCCAGCGAACCCCGCAGCGTAGCGCAGCCCTCGAATCCAGGGAGCGCGCACGGCACATCCTGTCCCAGCGCCCGCTCCACCGCGGCGAGCTGCTCTGGCGTGATCAGGCCAAGGTCGTTACAATCGTCGAGCCAGAACAGCAGCGCCAGTTCGCGATAGAACGCCACAATCAGGGTTTCGTCCTGCGGATCGCGGCCCGTGCGAACGCTAATGTCTCGCAGGCTCGGGTCGATGCACTGCAGGATGTACTTGCCGCCCCTGACCGCTTCGACGGCATGCTCGTCGGCGAACCCGGTCAGGGAACGACCCCACTCCAGCACCTGCTGCAGCGCGCCTTCGGTCTGGATCATGGCGCTGCTCCTGCTTCCTCGGCAGCGCGCCGCCCCCAACTGAGCGCCAACCATAATCCGGCGAGTTCGGCCACGCGCACGACCCGGGTCGGGCAATACAGTTCCTTGCCGATCCACAGCGGCGTCTGCGGCAATCTATGCGCCGCATGGCGGGCGAGCATCCATTCCAGCGCACGCGCCACCACCTGAGCGATGCGCGCGCGCCCTATGGGTTCTTCCCTCCCATCCATCACATGTAACGCAAACAGCGCATAGGCGGTTTCCTCGAATGTGGACGCACGACCGGCGCCCCAGCCGCCGTCGTCGCGCTGCGCCTGCAGCAGCGCCGCCAGCGCGCGCTCGTCGCGCCACTGTTGCTTGCCTTGCGCCAGCGCAGCGAGCGCATGTGCGGTGGGATACAGCCATGAAACGTGCCATTTTTCGTTGTCCCACAGTCCGTGCGGGTTGCGAGTGGCCTCGACGTAGGCGCTGGTGCCGGCGGCGCGCTTTCCCAACAGTCGCAACGCATGCAGGGCATGGATGTTGGTCGACACCGAGGCATTGCGCTCGCCGGGGAAGGTGACGAACAGCCCCCCAGTTTCGAACTGGCGCAACGCGTCGACTGCCGGGTCGCGGCCCGCAAGGCGCAGGACGCACAACACAACGGCGGTGTCGTCCGCGTCGGCGGCGAAGTGCAAGGCCGGCCCAAGACCGCGTACGCCCAGGTGGGCTTCAAGCTGCGCAACGATTTCGCGCACCGCGTCTGCGAGCGCGGGATGCGCGAACAGCCCCGCCAGATGCAGGGTGTACAACGACCAGCATGGCTCAAACACATTGATCGGCCAGACATTGGGAACGACACCTTCGATGCCGCTGCGCGTCGCCCGCGATGCCGCTTGCAGATACGCGTCCGCGCGCCCGACCTGCGGCGTACTCCCCTGTACTACGGCGTGCGCACGCCACGCGGCGGTGGCCGCCGGGCTGATGCCGATGCTGCCGTACTCATCCGGGCATGCGGTGGTTGGCGACGTCCCCCAGGCTTCCCAGGTGTGCAGCAACGGATGGCCGCTCGGCAACATTGCCATCGCCCCCAGCTTGACCAGGCACTCTTGCCGCAACGGCAACAGCGCCGAGTAGCGCGGAAACGCCACGCCGCCCGGCAAGGATGGGGCCTCGCCGCAAAGCTGCGGCAGGATCAGCTCCGCACCGATCGGCGCATCTTCCGGCACCGCATGCGCATAGGGATCGGGCTGGCGCCGGAGGAACCGGGTTGCAGCCTGGACTGCGTCGGCAGCACCGGGAAGAAGATTGGCACGCTGCAATGCCAGCAAAGCCGCCCACGTGGGCGCATGGCGGAACAGCGGGAAGTCCGCGCTTCCCCATCCGCCATCAGGCTGTTGCTGCGCGATGAGCCACGCATATGCGTCCTGCCAACCGGCGACGTTGCCGCGGAACTGCAGAGCTCGCGCCGTGTCGTAGACGGACGGACCGACGCCGCCGCCATCGCTCATCTCGCTCAGCAGGTGGCGCAATTCGGAAAGGATCTGTTCGGACAGCGCGTTCACGCGGGATGTTCCTTCTGCAGACGGTTGACAAAAACCAGAATCGGGCAGACGACGCGCATGTCGCCGCGTGCGCGCCGCGGCAGTGCTAGGCAACCGCTGCGATCGGCGACGCGGACTCGGAAACCGCACAGCATGCACCGCTGCTGCCACCGATCGCAGCGGCACAGGGGCGGTTCCACGCGGGCGGGCGCGCTCATGCGCATGGCGCGTGCGTGAACAGATATGCGTTGGCCCGCTGCAGGATCTGCGCCAACCGTTCCGCACGCGGCCCCAGCGGGGCGATGGCATCCTCCGCGTCGCGCAACAGATCCGCGACGAACTGGCGCGCTGCCTTTAGCCCCATGATCGACGCGCAGGTCGGCTTCTGCGCCGCCGCGTCCTTGCCGGGCGTCTTGCCAAGGGTCGCTTTATCCGCTGTCGCGTCGACAATGTCGTCGACCACCTGCAACGCCAGGCCGAAACAGGCGCTGTAGCGATCGAGCGCACAGTACAGCTCAGCGTTCGCGGCATCCTCCGCGATGGCGCATAGTGCGCCCATGCGAACGGACGCGCGCACTAGCGCTCCGGTCTTCATGCGGTGCATCGCCAAGATCCTGCCCAGCTCAACGTGCTTTCCAACCAGCGACAGATCTATGGCCTGCCCGCCTGCGGCACCCTCGGCGGACACTGCCTGCGCCAGTTCGCGCACGAGCGCGATACGGTTGTCGCCCGGGGCATCAAGGCTCGCCAGGGTCAGGAAGGCGTGCGCCTGCAGTGCATCCCCGACCAGGATCGCAGTTGCTTCGCCGAACTTGACGTGCACGGTCGGAAGGCCGCGGCGAAGCACGTCGTCGTCCATTGCGGGCAGGTCGTCGTGGACCAGGGTACAGGCGTGCATCATCTCGATGGCGGCGCCGACGACGTCGAGCATGTGCGCCGGGGTGTCGGCCAGTTCGCCGGCAGCCAGACAGAGCAAGGCGCGGGTGCGCTTCCCGCCATGCAAGGTAGCGTAGCGCATCGCCGCCATCAGCTCGGTCTCACCGTCGTCCTCGGGGCAGAGAAGACGCGTCAGCGCCTGTTCGACCCGCTTTGCGCCGTCCTGCATCCAGATCTCCGGCAGCAGCCTGCCGGATGCGCCGGGCGCCTGCGCGCCCAATCCGCCGAGCGCGGAAATGCCAGTTTGGTCATCGTGTAGCGTGGAACCGGTCTGCATGTTGTCAATGTCCTTGTTCCTGACAGGAGAGGGCCACGGCGAGCGGCGAACCGCCTTAGCGTTGCCGGCGTCGCTGCCACGCCACGCGGAGCTTGCGACGCCAGCTCATGAGAATCCGATGCGGATTTTCATGGAGGGCTGTGCTGTCGGGTAATAGCGCCGGCCTTTTTCAGCGTCGCTCAGCAACCGCGGCCGCACCCCGGCCTTGTGCATGGTCAGTGCCAAGGCGATGCCGAACTGCACCAGTTCCAGCCATACCAGGTGGTAGCCGATGCAGACGTGTGGGCCGCTGCCGAACTGCAGCATGTCCACCGGCCGGATCGGCCCCGTGCGTTGTAGCCACCGCGCCAGGCGGAACTGATCAGGCGCCTCGTGCAGCAGCGGTGAGGTCGAGAAATGCAGCAGCGGGATGCCCAGACTGGTGCCCGCAGGAATGCGCCGCTGGCCGAGTTGTAATTCCTGCGTCGCGCGACGCGGTAAGAGCGAGGACGCCGGATGCATGCGCAGCGTCTCGCGAAACAGCGCCTCGGCGACCGGGCACTGCGACAGGTCCGCGTGCCGGGTCGGCACCGCGCCCACGCGTTGCGCCTCCTCGACGAGGGAGTCCCACAGCTCAGGCTGCCGCGCCAGCTCGATCACCATCCAGGCCATCGTTGAGGCGGTGGTCTCGTGACCGGCAAGCAGCAGCAAGCGAACGTTGGCGACCAGGACGTCATCGGAGAGCGCGCCTTCGCTGCGATCGAACGCGCTCACCATGTCGTTGATCAACCCGGTGCGCGCGGCATGCGCGCGCGCGCCGCGGATGAACTGGCGCGACTGCGCGTCGATCCAGTCGCGGGCGGCGCGGCCGCGCCGAAAGGGCGTTCCGGGCAGGTCGATCGGTGGCGCGAGCATCAACTGCAGCAGTTGCCGGTACTTGCGATGCCACTCCGGCAGGTCTTGGGCGGGGATGCCCATGAGATAAAAGGTGAGCTTCAGCATCAAGTCGCCGGTCTCGGGCAGGATAGTTACTTCACCGCGCTCGCGCCATGCCTGCACCCGGGCCCGGATGACGGGCTCGAATAGCTCGCCAATGCCGGCCTCGGTCAGGCCCCTCGGCAGGAATGCCGACTTGATCCCATCGCGCGCCTGCCGATGCGCGCTACCGTTCAGAGTGACCAACGTTCCGCCAAGGATTTCGGGTGCAATCTCTTCAATCAGTGCCGAGGACACGTCCTTGTGCCGGAGCAACGCAAACGCATCCGGATCCAGGCACGTCATCAGTTGTCCGGCAGGGCCAAAATCCAGCCAGAAATGGCTGCCCAGCGTCCGTTCCGCGCGCCGCAGCAGGCGCGGCAGGTCACAAACGATGGCGGGAAGATGCCCGACCAGGGGGAAAGCGCCGGGCATGACCGGGATGTCGTCCCGCAGCCGGTGCCGACGGTTCAGCGGGTTGAGCAGCATGTCTATTACCTCTCTGGCGCCGCGGCCGCTTCGGCGGTGTCACTGGTCGGCCGCGCGGCACGGCTGTTGCCACCATCGGCGTATGTCGGCACATGCGTCAGCATGCCGCCGTCGATGCACACGACTTGGCCGGTGATGAACGCAGCATCGTCGGAGAGCAGGAAAGCCACCAGCGCGGCCACGTCCTCGGGGCGGCCGACGTGCCGCAGGAGCTGGTGCCGGCGCAGATGCCGTTGCATGCACTCGTCCAACTTGTCGAGGAGACGTTCGGTCATGATAAGACCCGGCGCAACCGCGTTGCAGCGGATCTGCGCGTGACCATATTGGGTGGCGAGCGAGGCCGACAGCATGTTCATCGCGGCCTTCGACGCGGCGTAGGAGGTCAGCGCGGTGTCACCGCTGAGCCCCTGGCACGAGGACATGTTGACGATCGCGCCACCGCCACGGGCGATCATGCGCGGAATGGCCTGGCGGCAGCAGAGCAGCGTGCCGCGCAGATTAGTCGCCATCGTTTCATCCCAAACCGCCAGGTCCAGATCGAGGATCGCGCGGTCGCATGGGGTCAGATGCATGGCGCTCGCGTTGTTCACCAGCAGATCGACCCCACCGAAGTGCCGCTCCGCCGCCTCAAATAGCGCGGCCACAGCCTGCGCATCGGCGATGTCCATGGCCAAGGCCAGCGCGTGGCCAGCTTCGGCCGCGATCTGCGCCGTGCACGCGGTGGCCGCTGAGCCGTCAATGTCGGCCACGACCACCCTGCCGCCCTCGCGCGCAATGGCGAGGGCGCATGACTTCCCGATGCCGGCGCCGGCGCCGGTCACCACGGCCACCTTGCCCTCAAACCGTCCCATCGTGTCCTCCTGGATTGCATTGGTCTTTCGTGGCATGTCGCTCGGCCTCTGCCAGAGAAGGCGTAGGGTCGGCCCGGGCTGGCTCGCCATCCCCAGCGGCGCTTTCGACGACCCAAATGGCGGCAACTGGGCACTGGCTGGCAGCGAGCCGCACGGCGGCGTGCAGCGCTTGGGGGACCGTCACCACGCACACTTCGGCCACGCCGTCCAGTTCGCGCTGGCGAAAGACGCCCGGCAGGGTTAGCACACACTGCCCAGTGGTTCCGCAAAGATCCTGGTCGACCACGACGCGCATCTCAGCGCCCCGCCTGCGCATGCAGCCGCACGGGCAGGGCGCGGAATGTCCTAAGGAACGCGGATGGCTCCAGGGTCGGCTGATCGGCGAGTACGAGCGTAGGGAAGCGCGCCTCGATCCGCGGCAGGCTCTCGGCTAATTGCACCCGGGCCAGTTGCGCCCCGAGGCAGAAGTGGATGCCGTGGCCGAAGCTCAGCATGATCTTCCCGTCAATCGACATGCCAGGACTGGTGCCGTAGAACCGTACGGGGTCGAAGCGGTCGGGATCGGCAAAGGCGTCCGGGTCACGATTGCCGGCGGCGATCAGCACGCGCACGTCCGCGTTCTTCGGGATTACCACGCCGCCCAGTTCGATGTCGCGCTGTGCGATTCGCGGAATGGAGCTGAACATGGCGGGTGCGTTGCAGCGCAAGACTTCTTCGACGAATGCCTCGACCCCCTTGGCATCTCCCTGCAGCCAGTGCCGCTGTTCGGGATGCGCCAGCATCGCCAGGACCGCATGGTCAATGGTCGCAGCAGTGGTGGCGAAGCCACCCAGCAGCATGCCCCATAGCATGCTGATCAACTCCACATCCGACAGCATATCGGCATCATCGCCGTGTGCGCCGACCAGCATCGACACGACGTCCTGGCGGGGATCGGTGCGCCTGCGCTGTATGAGGTCGCCGAAGTAGGCCTTAACTTTGGCGCTGGCTGCGTCCGCCTCGGCGAGCTGGGGATCGCTGGCGTGCGGGCTCAGGCCTTCCAGGATGGCGCCGATGTTGGCGGCGAGCCCGAACATGTCCTCCTGGGGTATGCCGAACAGTTCGGCAAAGACCAGCATTGGCAAGGCAAGCGCGAATTCGCGATGCAGGTCCACTGCCTCCCCGCGCTCAAGCGCGTGCGCCATGCCGTCCAGGCGCGCTGCGACGATGTGCACTATGCTCGGCCGCAGGTTGTCGATCTCGCGCATCGTGAAATCGCGGGAGATCAGCCGGCGCAGACGCGTATGCGTCGGTGGATCCTTCATCGCTAAAGTGGACGCCAGCAGATTGAGCGACAGGCTGGTTGCCGCACGCGGGAAATAGCGCGCCAGTTCGCCCGGCGCCGGTCCCCGAAACGCATCGCCCGTGGCCTTGAGTGCCCAGTAGATGTCGGCGTGGCGGCTCAACAGAAAGAGGCCTGACGCTGCCCGGTGCACCGGATCGTGCTCGCGCAACCACCGCATGAACGGATATGGGTCGTGGATGCACGCCGGCGACGCGAGTTCGGCGAAGGCGTCCCGGCATACCGCGGTTGTTTCTTTCACGTCCATCTTGGTTACCTGTTGGTTGCTGATCTGGCCGGCGCGCCAGGCGCGCCGGCCATGCGGAGAAGATCACGATCCCCAGCGGCTTCCACGCATCACCAGAACACCGGAAACTCCTCGAACCCGCCGGTGATGATCTCCTTGCGCAACTTCAGTTTTTCGGGCGCCACGGCGAGGCGCAGCGCGGGAAAGCGCTGAAAGATCGAACCGAACACCGCCTTGAGTTCCAGCCTGGCTAGCGCAACGCCGATGCAATAGTGCGGCCCGTAGGAGAACGCCAAGTGGGGCTTTCCTTCGCGTCCGATGTCGAAGATTTCCGGGTCCTCGAAATGGCGCGGATCGAACGCCGTCGCCGGCAGGCCGACCAGCACCTTGCTCTCCGCGGGAATACGCACGCCCGCTATGGTCACGTCGGTTCTCGGGTAGCGCATGACGCCGTCCCAGCCCGCGCCCGGGGGGTACATACGCAGGATTTCCTCCACTGTCTTGTCCACAAGGGATGGATCGCCGACCAGGCGTTCGCGCTGTTGCGGATGACGGAACATCGCCAGCAGGCCGAATTCGATCTGCGCGACGGTGCTCTCGTGCCCCGCCACCAGCATGCCCGCCGCCAGGCCGATCGCCTCTTCCTCGGTCGCTTTGCCCTGATCGACCGCCGCGAGCAGATCCGTCAGCAGGTTGTCGCCGGGGTCCTCGCGCTTGTCCCGCATCTTGCCGCGAATGTAGGCGCGCAGCTCTTCCCAGGCCAGGCGCGACGCGCTGCGCGGGCCGCTTTCATGCTGGTGCGTCATCACCTCGTCGGACAGCCCGGCGAAAAAGGCGTGATCCTCATAGAGCACGCCCATCAGCGCGCTAATGACAATGGCCGGAAGCGGAAAGGAGAGGTGGAGCCGCAGGTCGGCGGGCTGGGGCTGGGCCGCCAGCGTCTCAAACAACTGCGCGGCGATCGCCTCGACCTTCTGCGCGAGCAGCTCCATATTGCGGTCGCTGAAGGCCCGTCCCACGATCGTGCGTAACCGCGCATGCTCGTCCCCCTCGTGCGAGACCAGCCACCCCGGCGAACCGAGAATCACTGAATCCGGGGTAAATGCCGCCGGCGGCATCCCCGCGGGCCGGAATGCAGTGTCGGAGAGCACCGCCTTGGCCTCGTCGTAGCCTGTCACCCACCAGCCTTCGTGCCCGGACGGGAAGCGCACGCGATGGATCGGACCGTTGGCGCTTAGCGTTAGCATCTCGGGCGAGGGCTCGATGTGATTGAGGCGCCACATCGGCAGCGTCGGCAAGGGTTGTTCGGACATGGTGGCAGTTCACTCTCTAAGCGATGGAAAGGGCGGAAGGTGACTGGCAGGCGACGGGCAGCGAACGACGGAAGACGGCATGGAGGCGATGTCCTCCACCGCGATTGTCAGCGCCAGGTCCTCCAGCGGCACGAACGGCGCGGGGAAGGTGCATCATAATTCTAGGCGCGCCGGCGCAGCGCCCAGGCGGAATTCCGACGCTTCGCCGAGCGACAGGTGCGGGTCGTGCCAGATGACGTCGAGCCTGTCGGAGTCGGCATAGATTGCCTAGTCGTAGAGCTTGGTGAATGAGGTTCGACCCTACCCGCCAGCGACGTCTCCGCCAACACGACCTCCGGACCAGTCCCACACCGCCGGTGGCAGTTAAACTAGATCGCATCCAACACGTCCCTGCATTTTCTCGGGGTCCACAACCACGCGCCAAGTCATTCCCACAGCGAACCGTCGGATCAGACGCGAACAGCGACGCGGCGCCGTGTGCGTCCCAAAGACCATCGCACTGCGATTGGTGATGATGCCGCAAACAGAGCAAATCGCGTGCCGAAGTGAAATCGCAGGCTCAGCGGGCACTTCCTAGCGGCGCGTAGTGTCAGGTTACTGACATTGAGTCTCAATGCCGACAACCGGCGGAGCAAGTGCCCGACAAAGCCCTGTTCGTGCGCTGAATGTGAGGAGCTGTCCTTGCGCGATATTTCAAGCATCCGGATTGCCTGCAACAGGCGTGGTTTGCTGGAAACCACTCCGATGTCGGCGGCAACGATCAGGAAAATGAAACCCGCTCTCCGACATCTCGCCGGGTCGGATGGGCATGCGACGCGGAAGCCGCAGGGTCGGGTCGCCGAGCTTGGGAACCTACCTGCCTTGGTAGTTCGCGCACGCGAAATGCGACTGGTATATTCCATATCGTGCATACGCTCCAACTAGCGACATGCTACCCGACTTTGCCCTGTCGAAGTAGGTAGTCGCGGGAAAAGCCGGACGATCTGCAAGCGCGTTCGGTTTTTTCTTTGTTAGGTTCTTCCCTCAAATAATGCGGTGAATGGACTATCAGCGGGCGCGTTGCTATCTGCTACATGCGAACGAAATAGAAAGGGAGACCCGACACACGGGTCAGAGTTCCGGGTATCACCCTTCAAGTTGAAGGAAATTGGATTGTTTGCGCCGTCGCGGAAGGCGATGAATGGAACTCTTCTCGCTTTGCCATGAATCTTACATCCTCTCTAGTTGAGATATTTCTAAAGTATCATCCTTGCCGATTGTCGTTCGAGGCGTGACAGGAGAGAGCGAATCTGCTTCTTCCTAATCAAAGCATTTTGGAAGACGCCAATATGGATGAAGCAGAAAACGACCTGCGTTTGATCGCCGTTATGCGGCGCTACTTCGCTGTTAGGGACGAGCTGGCAGGTTTGAAGTCCGCGCTTGAGGACAAGCGAAAAGCGGCGGGAATCGCGGTCGGCGAATTTTATCACGTGCGCGCCGACAACCAGCATGCAAAGGATGTAAGTCGCACCGTCGCGCTGAGACGGGAGCTGGAGTTTCTGATGAGCCTTGCCGAAGGCTGGTCCCGGGGAGACATCATTCATCTCGCCCCATCAGCCGAATGATCTGGCAAGCGCCGATGCTGCGGCGTGTCCTGTCGGGTTAGGAACGACCCCTCGCCGGGTCGCTCCTCCCTAAGACCGTACGCGCAGTTTCCCCGCATACGGCTCAAGCCTCCACTAGGCCCTGTTTGACCAGAGCCGCCAGTTCCTGTTTATCGGCAGAGTGGGCGGTTCCATCAGGCCGATCCGTAGTTTCCGAGGGCAGACCACGCCTGCGGCGAAGTAGCGGTCCCACATCGGATCAAACGGATTCGCTTCGGCCCGGATTTTGCGGTGGCGACGAATAGGAACGTCGGGTGTATGGATTAACCGCCGGAACGTGATATTTCCGGCAGTATCCTCGACTGCTGCGCGGAATACCCAGTCTCGCCCTCGCTATCGGCCCAGTGATCGGATGCGGCGCCATGTGAGGACTGCGTCTGGACCCGGAGGCGAGATTGATTGCTGGCGGGAAGCGTTAGCGGCTCAACCCGAAAAATAATGGCCATCCGAGTTCGCGAGCTTTCGGAAAGGCGAGTCAAGGAATCCGCCGGGATGGAAAATGGTCTCTGCGCTTGCTGCGGGAAACGCCATCGTCCTTGCACCTTCGGAACTGCGGCCGTTCTCCATACCTCTACATCCCGACATCGCCAAGTGAGATTTACGGAATCGACCGCCGCCGGCGGCGCGATCATGAAACGATCGCATCCACCCAAATCAAACTGATGACGCTCGAGCTCGGAGGCAAGAGTCTTCCGCGGACTTGAAGGTCGCGGCCCGCTTCGTCGCCCGCTTCGGCAGGCGTTGCGAGCGTCGCGGACGTTGCTCGTCGACATGACTTGGTGCCGCAGCGGATTTACACCTGGCGCCGGCAGTTTGCGAAGAGGGCAGAAGTGCCCGGTGACGATTGGGCCAAGCAGCGAGTTTGAGGAACGCCAGAGACATGCCGGCCGCGAATTGTATTCATTCAAACAATCAATTTTACGCAGCGCCCCGAACGCCTTAAAAATTGCAGGACAGATGGAGTCGAACGAAACCTGAGCGGGTAAGTCATTGAGTTCGCTGCCCGCGAGCTGAAGACGACCGGGGAGTCTTCAAGTCCATCCGCAGATGCGTGCGACGGACGTAAGTTCGCAAGACGATATCACCTTTGTCGAGGTCGGCTAAGCAGCTAGACCTTTCCGGCCGATTGTGCCAACTCCCGACCAGGTTGAGCTGTGTGCAATCGGGGAGTCCTTTCGGGTTTACGGCACCTGCTAGAACGTGTGTGACGGCCGCAAGGGAGCATCATCTTTCTAACCGGAAAGTTCCCGCTGAGGGAAGTTTCCGGGGAGTGTGTTGCATCGCCCCGCCTCCGATTGTGACAGCGGCAGAACTCGACACGACGCACCAATTATCGATCACCTATTGCAGCCTCCGATTACGACGAAATTTGGCTTCAAACACGATTGAGGTGAGGCATGTTGTATAACTTCCTGCTTGCGTCCTGGGGGACGTCGGGTAATCTGGGCCCGTTGCTGACTGCAGCTCGACAACTGCAACGGGTTGGCCATAGCGCCCGCATTATGGCTGATCCAGAGATGCGGCGTGAAGTGGCTGCGGCGGGTTTCGACTTCGTCTCCTGGCGGCGTGCCCCGATGGGGATCGACGCGGATCCTGCCTGCTTTTCAGACATGCAGGACTGGTTCCAAAAGGCGGTGTTCGGCCCGGCGCCAGCCTACGCAGCCGACGTCCAGGATGAGATCGGCCGCATACCGACGGATGCTGTCATTGCCATCGATATGTTGTTTGGTGCCGTGTTGGGCGCCGAAGCCGCTGGCGTGCCGATCGCAATGTTGTCACCCCATGTGAGCCTTCGCCCTTTGCCAGGAATTCCGCCGGCCGCCAGCGGATTGGCGCAGCCGCAGACGCCAGAAGAGCGGATCGCGATCGCGGCGGCGAACGAAAATTGGGCTTGCTTCCTGGACCAATTCCTTTCGCTTCTAAACGAGGCGCGTGCCGGCCTCGGCCTGTCCGGTTTGGCCAGGACGGTGGATTTATTTGAGTGTGCCGATCGGTACTTGCTGGCGATCAGCCGGACCTTCGATTTTGAGGCCGACCTTCTACCGGACAACGTTCGTTATGTTGGGCCACTGCTGGAGCAGCCAAATTGGTCAAGGAGCTGGAAGGCGCCTTGGCCTGTGGACGCCAATCGACCTCGTGTGCTCGTCGCCTGCAGCTCCGGCGCTCAGGGTCAAGACGACTTGGTTCAACGGATCATTTGCGCATTGGGTACGCTGGACGTGCACGCGGTGGCGACCATCGGACCTCATGTTGACGCGGGGAAGCTGGTCGCCCCCGCGAACGTGCATCTGTTGCACGGCGCTCCGCATGACACAGTGATGAAGGAAGTCTGCCTTTTGATAACGCAGGGCGGCCACGGCACCGTCAGCCGGGGGCTGATAAACGGTCTACCGCAACTGGTGCTCCCCAACGGGCGCGACCAGGGGGATAATGCTGCACGAGTTGTGTCGAAGGGAGCTGGTCTTCGACTACCCCCGAGTGCTAGCGAAGCCGAGATCGCCCATGCCGTCAGTGGCCTGTTACAGGAGCCGCGCTATCGCGATGCGGCGCGCCGCTTGGGCGATGGCATCAAAGCTGAAATCGCCGCCTCCGGTCTCATTGACGAATTGGAGGCTATGGTGGCAAATAAATCCATTGTTGGATCGGCGACCTGATGCGGGCGGCTTGATCGTGCATTCGGATTGTTCGATTTTATCGTCGGTGCGCTCAGGCATTTCCTCCATGGGGATTTAGGCACCGATATCTTTCCTTCGATGCTTGCCTACCGGGCAAGTCGATCTTCGTCTCCGGCTTGGTGCCGCTCACAGTTCATCATGTTCAAGTGCTGCCCCATTTGCCACGGGCATTCTCAACTGGATCAGTTTGCAATCGGCAAGCCATTGCTCTCGCGGTCTGAGTGCCGCGGGTCGTTCCCCTCTATGACACAAACACTCTACCCTTTGCTGGCGAGCCCAAAAAAGAGCCGAACCCCATGAATGTAGCCGAATCGAGCCCCGTCCTGATGAACCGCGCCGGGGTGTGCCTTGCGCACTTCGAAGCAATATCGGCTTCGCCCCTAAGTCCGCCGCTCGTCCTGATTCACGGCTGGACCGGCGATCACAGGATATTCACGCCGCAGATCGAATATTTTGCTAAAAGTCGGCACGTCATGGCGGTAAACCTCCGCGGTCACGGAGACAGCGACGCGCCGAAGCAGGAGTACACGATCGAGGATTTTGCTGACGACGTAGCGTGGCAATGCAGCGAGCGGAACCTGGTGAAACCGCTGATCATCGGCCACAGCATGGGTGGATCGGTCGCACTCGAGCTGTGCGGCCGCCATCCTGAGCTGGCCTCTGGTGTGGTGATGATCGATTCTATTGTCACGCCCCGGTGGGCGCTTCGCGACAGCCCCGAAATTGATCAGTTCCTGGATGCAATTTCGAGCTCAAACTATCGGGAGGTTTTGCGAAAAAACGCGTGGTCCATGGCCCTCGACTACGACGACCCTTCCAGGCGCGAGAGCATCCACAACACCTATATCCGCGCCTCGTGCGAGAAGACACCGCAGCATGTGGCGTATTCTGCAATGCGCAATTTCATCCTCAACTATGATGCGTCTCCTGCGGCAACGCGTTGCAAGGTCCCGATGGCCTACATCGCTGCCGATGTGCCGCTGGTGAGCGCTGCATGTGATCTCGACTGGCTAAAGGTTCGCTGCTCCCAACTCGTTTTGGCCAAGACGCTGTTGGCTGGCCATTTCAATACCATCGAGGTGGCTGACCAGGTAAATGCGATGCTCGACCGCTTCTTAGCAGTCGGCCTTAGGCCGCGCCCCACCACCCGGATGTAACGGATGTGCCTAATAGACTGGTTTGCGATGCTATGCCGACCGAGGCCAGCCGAATTCGTGTAGGGTCCGCTGTCGCGACCGACATGAAATCTGGCGGGGAGTGTAAAGGCGTTCTCAAGGCAAGCGGCGCTTGATCGTCGTTAATGTAACCGTGGTGCGGATTGCCCGGCACGACCTGTCATGCCATGAAAGTTTCGCCTCGTTGCTCGCCAAGCGGGCATTAGACCTGATCTGTGTTTCGATGACGCGCTCTATACCGCGGGTCGAACGGCCGGTTACAACAGCCGCACGCGCATCGCCCACAGCCGCACCATCTTCTTGTCATTTGACCGCTAACCATCGCCATCACGGCCGCATTTGCGTATTCGCCTGACCTTTGCGCCTCCTTGCAGGCGTGAATCGTACGCATGTTTCTTGGGAGGCTAGCGAGACGAAAATGGTCGCTCTCCGCTCCGTGACCAAATATGTGGTCGCTCGCCACCATCACCGGGCAGGGCAATCCATTCGTCACGTGATGGCCGACCAAGCACTCCTGAGAGCCTCGGCGAGGCGCACCTTCCCGCCCGTGCACTCAATACCAGGCCTGGTGACCTATGCGCGCCTTCGCCCTTGTGGGGAAATCAGTACGAGGATCGTCTCAGAGCCATATGGAAGTGACAAACCTGGAGCGGTTGCGACATTGCAGTGCGACTTATCCTACAAGGCCTTCATGCTCCCAAGCCTTTGATTCCAGAGGGTCAGTTCAGATGCGCTTGATTGGCACAGCTCTTGCCGAGACGAGAGGCGGAGCGGTTTGTTTCAACCGCTTGGACGTTGGATTTCGGCGAGGTAAATTATGCGCGGTACATTTCTGAATAGATTGGTGTTGGCTATGGTTTTGGCGATGGCATTCACCATGGCGGCTTCTGCCAAGGCGCCGATGACCACTGTTGCCAAGCCGATCGATTCCAACCCTAACAACGCTCCCAACGACGCCGCCGACCCTCGCGCCTATCTGAATGAGATTGACGGCGAAAAGGCGATGGTCTGGGTGAAGGCGCATAACCAATCAACCGTCAACAAACTGTCGAAAGATCCACGCTATGGCGAATATCAGGCTGACATTCTGAAGATCTTGCAAGCCACCGATCGCATTGTTCGGCCCGGCTTCGCGCATGGCAGCACGATCGACAACTTTTGGCAGGACGGCACGCACGTGCAGGGTCTGTGGCGGCGGACGAGCTGGGAAGCCTACAGGTCTGGAAGCCCTCAATGGCGCGTCATTCTCGATGTCGAGGCGCTGTCCAAACTCGAGGATAAGACCTGGGTGCTCAGAAGCGAGAACTGCCTGCCGCCCGTCGACAATCTCTGCCTGCTCAGCCTGTCTGATGGCGGCAAGGATGCAGATGTGGTGCGCGAATTCGACATCGCCAGGGGCCAGTTCGTTAAGGAAGGCTTCGTCCTGCCTGAGGGCAAGCAGTCGGCGACTTGGGTGGACGAGAACACCATCTACGTGACTCGGGAATGGACGCCGGGCGAAGTGACGGATTCCGGCTACGGCTACGTCACCAAGGTGCTGAAGCGGGGCCAGAGCCTCGATCAGGCGGTCGAGATTTTTCGCGGCGACAAGAAAGACGTCTCGTCTCGCCGCAGCGTGATGCGCGACATTGATGGCAAGTATGTGATGGACATCTCCTATCGCGACCTCGACTCGTTCAACACAGAACTAGCCTTCTACCCGAACGGTCACACCGATAACCGCAAGGTCGTTCTGCCATTCCCGACCACAGCTGCTTTAAGTGGCTACTACAAGGGCCAGGCAATCTACAATTTGAAGTCGGACTGGGCCTCGGCCAATGGCACCGTCTTCCACAATGGCGCGCTAATCGCTTTCGATCTCCGCGCGGCGCTCGCCGATCCGGCGCACGTTGAACCACTTGTGCTGTTCATGCCGAACGACCACCAGTCTGTCCAAGGGATTACCCAGACGAAAAATCATCTTGTGCTGTCGATCCAGTCGAATGTCAGCAGCGAGGTACGCAGCTTTGATTTCGGCAAGAATGGCTGGTCGTCCTTTAAATTGGCCCTGCCGGAAAATTCGACTTTGTCCGTGACGTCGAGCGACAATGAGAGCGATCACCTGTTCATCTTCTCGGAAGGTTTCCTCGAACCCTCCACCCTTTTTTACGCGGATGCTGCAAGCGGCAATGTCGAGAAGCTCAAGTCGAGCCCGGAACGCTTCGATGCTGAAGACCTGCAAGTACAGCAGTTCTGGGCGACCTCGGAGGATGGAACGAAAGTTCCCTACTTCCTCGTGGCGCGCAAAGATATTAAGCTCGACGGCACGAACCCCACCATCCTCTATGCTTATGGCGGTTTTGAAATTTCAATGCGTCCCACCTATTTGGCAACACTTGGCAAGTTGTGGTTGGAAAAGGGGGGTGCCTACGCGCTGGCCAATATACGAGGGGGTGGCGAATTCGGACCAAAATGGCACGAGGCCGGTTTGAAAACCCATCGTCAGCGTGTCTATGACGACTTCCAGGCCGTGGCGCAGGACCTGATCGCGAAGAAGGTTACCTCGGCACCGCATCTCGGGATCATGGGTGGTTCGAACGGCGGCCTGCTGATGGGCGTGCAACTGACCGAGCGCCCTGATCTATGGAACGCGGCCGTGATCCAGGTGCCGCTTCTCGACATGGTCAACTTCACCCACATGTCGGCAGGAGCCTCGTGGCAGGGCGAATATGGCAATCCGGACGATCCTGTCGAAGGCGCCTTTCTGCGCTCGATCTCGCCATATCATAACGTAAGGGCGGGTGTGGGTTATCCGGAGCCTTTCTTCGAAACCTCGACCAAAGATGACCGCGTCGGTCCGGCGCACGCGCGCAAAATGGCCGCCCTGTTCGAAGATATGAGTCTGCCCTTCTACTATTACGAAAACATCGAGGGCGGCCACGCCGCTGCCGCCAACCTGCAGGAACGCGCGCGCCTCTACGCGCTCGAATACACCTACATGTCTCAAAAACTCATGGACAATAAGTGAGCATGGATCCTCGCGATTGGAACGGATTTGCAATCCGGTTCGAGTAAAGGATCGGACCGTTGCCGCGTGCGTTTCTTTGGCGGCGGACACGCACGACAAAATCGGGTTGTATCAAGCCCCAATGCTTCTTCCGCGCTCAGAAGACCTATCTGGTCTTACGCAAGATCGCCTTACGTCCCTCGATAATTTCTTGGCACCGTATTTGCGCGAACTGATCAACCCAGGTTCGTTCCTATCGATCCGGCGTCCTGATCCGAATGCCGATCGACCGGAATTAGGACGAGACAACTGGAAAAACTGGAGACTGCTTTGGAGGATGCTTCAAAACACGCGCAGACGGCACTCGCCGTGCTCCGAATCGTTACCGCCCTGCTGCTCATTGAACATGGCGCCATGAAGCTAGCCGGATTCCCCGCGTTCGGCGTTGGCGGAGCAGGGGACGAAGCCAATTTATCCACTCTGATGCTGATTTTTAGCCTTCGGGAGGTGTTCGGCGGCCTGGCTGTGCTGACTGGCCTCCTGACCAGACCGGTTGCATTCCTTTTATCCGGGCAGATGGGCCTCGGCTATTGGACTACCAATTTCTCAGGCAAGAGCGCCTTTCCCGTGCCGAACGGCGGCGATGGTACGCTCCTGTTTTGCTTCATCTTTCTTTATCTGGCCTCTACAGGGCCCGGGGCTTGGAGCTTTGACGCAAAGATGAAGCGAATATGAGAGGGGCTTCGTGACTGCAGCGGGAAGAATCGTACGTCCGGAACCACCATCGTTGAATTCCCCGCTTTGGATCGTATCGGGAAGTCACCGTATGACATCTGGTCAGCAAACATGCTGAAGAGTAAGTGACGACTGACCTAGAGAAGCTCTCCTTCTTTATTCAGAATATACCACGAACTTATTGGGGATCGCGAGCGTCAACCTTTGCGGTTGACAATGCCGATTGCCTGTCGACATAGGTATACAACAACATTAGGTCGACAAGAAGCGGCGTCGAGGTGGAACCCGCCACGGGCGAATGCTAGTAGACGAAACCAAAAACAACCGCTCTCCGAGCGCCGTAATCGGCCAACCCTTCAGTCCACGCCTAAGAGGCGAAGGCGACTGAAGATCCTGAGGCAGATGTCATGCCTGCCAACACTCGGATAAGAGTGGAGAGGAAATAAACCGCCTCGTCACTGGAGGTTTCGGGCGCCGGGCAAGCTATGTTCAATTAAAAAATGGTTGTCGCAAGCTCTATGAAACTCGAGAGACGATCTTGTATGAACCGACAAGATCGATGTCGCTGGCACCTGGAGAACACATGATGGAAAATAGCGCCGATGATGCCGTTTTTCGATATTGCGGCTCAACGTTCGATAGCATGATCGAAACTCTCAGCGAGGTTTTCGGGACATTCGACGCTGAACTCGTAAGTCGCTCCCAAGAGTTCCATTGGGGGATCGATCTTTCGACTTGTGAAGGCGCCGTGTTGATTACCGGTTCCCATCAGGATGGGTTTCAGTTCCGCACGGAATGGTGCTCGGGTGCAACGGAGCATCTATCGATCGTGGTGCCGCGCAGCGGTGGCATGGGGGTTACGTACGGTCGGCGCACCGCCGAGGCAGCACAAGGGAAATTGCTGCTTTACCGGAATTTCGAGCCTGACGGCATCGTGATGCACGGGCAAGCCAATCTAATAGATGAGTTGGTGCTTGATTGGGCCTTATTCCAACGGACAATTTGCGAGACTTTTGACGTGCCTTTCAATGGCTCCCTTGACCTCCTGCCTGAGCTGGATCTGTCAACGCCAGTTGGCCGCACGATCGGCAATCTCGCCGAAACAATCATCGACGGAATGCGCGCTAATGGTCCGCTTTTGCAGTCTCCTATAGCCATGGCACATATTTCGCAGGCGCTCGCCGATGTGGTGATAAGGATGGTGCCTCATCGGCTATTGCATCTGCTGGATAAGAAACCCAGCATGATCGCTCCCAGACATGTTCGACGCGGGATCGAGTTCATGCGGGCCAATATCGACCAGCCGATTACAATGCCGATGGTGGCAGACGCAGCGGAGGTTTCCACCCGAGCGCTCGAAGCTGGTTTTCGTGCTTTTAAGGACATGACACCCGCAGCCTATCTACAAATGCTTCGGTTGCGGGCAGCACGGGAAGACCTGCTAGATCCAGAGAACCGCATGCTTTTGAAAGACATCTGCCTGAAATGGGGGTTCTTTCAGTTCGGGAGGTTTTCCGCAGTTTATAGGGCGCACTATGGAGAAAATCCGTCTGAAACAAGGAGAGGCGCTTGCGGGTTGCATTCTTTTAGCGCCCCGGGACGAAAAAAGATTGGCTGGAAATGACGGACCGATTGTTTTCAAGGCGAAACGATCATGTTGGATTTCAACCGCTACCTTGTCTTCGTCATTCTTGCCATCGGTTCCACAGCGTTGGAACTCCCGTCAGTACGCGATAAAAAAATTAAGCCGCAGACCCGCGAATTGCGGACACACTGTATCGGCACAAAACGAACGTCCGGTGTCCGAACGTTGTTTCGATAAACGCTCGGTTGGGTCTGCACCCAGCGGTCAAATAACCAGGCCGCCGACAGAAAGTGAGTGAGACCTGCCAGGTTGAAGAGCACCAGTGCCCTACGAGGACTGGAATACCGCCGCTTTCAAAAAGACGTGGTCTCCTGTGGCGCAGTTTCTGCCCGCCAACCGCTTGTGCCGGCCGATATCCCCTTACTGTAAGGCGACGGCCAGGGTGGCAGCAGTCAAGAAGCATGACTCCGGCGGCTTGCCGATTACTGCGGCGGCTCGTGGATTGGCGATAGCCATTTGCGAAACGAATTGGTCTTATCCAAACAATCGATTTTCAATCGCCGCCGACATCGCATACGGCAATTACGTCGTTCCAATTCGTCGGAGCAATTCTAATGTACGTTCTCGATTTAGAGGAGATGGCCCAGTTCTTCGTGAAATCGTTCACGCTGGTTGCGATATTTGCTACGACATGCGTCGTACTCGAGGTGATCTTTCCGGCTTATCGATATAGCTTTGCCTCGTACGTTCGCGGCGCGCGGAATTGGGTTATTCGCATTGGATGCGGTGCTGTAATCTGGCACTTGTATGCTCTGGGTTTGCAATTGTTAGGGATTAAACCGCTCCTTCTGTAACGGGCTGTCCCGAGTCAATCCCTTTTGAGCTTAATCCCTCGCCGAGTGCTTGCTTCTGTCCGCAGTCGACGCCGGGGTCGCTGCTTTATGGGGTCTGCTGAGGACCGGCTGGCCAATCTAAGGACGCGCAGTCACCTCAGTGCTGCTTGCGGTTCATCGGCCTATCCGCTCCATCGTCCCGGCGAAGGGACCTTGCTCCGGTGGGCTGATGGTGGTGCCCGCCCGAAACCTTGTCTTGTTGTCTCGCTTCCTGCTCAGGCGGTCATGGCTGACGCCGCCTTGTGGGGAATGAAGTTGGTTTTATCCCTGAGCATGTGGTGCAACACCACCGCCAGCTTACGGGCCAGCGCAACACGCGCCTTTCTGGGTCCCGCACGTCTTGCAACCGCCAGCGCCCAGCTTTTGAGATCCGAACCCTTCACGGGGCGCGTCAGGATGACATTGGCCGCCTCGTAGAGCGCGGTTCGTACGCCCGCATCACCGATCTTCGAGATGCGGCCGCTATAATCGGTTTCGCCCGATTGATACTTCTTGGGCGTCAATCCGAAATGCGGCCCCACCGCTCGTGATGATCGGAAGCGCTCAGGCGCGTCAACAGCCGACACGAATGTCAGCGCCACCAGCACGCCAACGCCGGGCGTCGTCATCAGCCGACGTGCATTATCGTCCTGACGGGCCATGACACGCAGCTTTCGTTCAAAACCTGCAAATTCGTCCATAAGCGCGTCGCGCACCTTCAACAGTGAAACGGTGATCGCCTCCAAGGTCGGATGACCTTCAATCAGCTCGCGGATCCGTGCCGCATAGGTGCGCCGCGTGGTCGGCCCTACCTTGAGGCCGAAACCGCGCAGAATGCCCCGGAGGCTCATCTCGATGTCGTGAAGTTTTCCCTGGATGAGCTTGCGTGCGGTCAGCAGCGCTCGCACCTCCTGGGCCGGAAGAGATTTGCAGTGGACCGGCCTGAACCAGCCAAGCCGCATTAACTGCGCAATACCCCGCGCGTCCTTCTTGTCGGTCTTCACGGGCATCGTCTTGAAGGCCGCCCGCACGTGGCGCGTCTCGATCAGTTCGACCGCCAGATCCGCCTTCGCCATTTCCGCGTAAAGCCATTGCGACAAGGGGCCAGCCTCAAGACCAATTCGTTCCATCGCCGCGCCCTGCTCGCCAAACCAGGCGATCAGCGCATCGGGTTCACTGTGGACCTTTGCCTCGCGCACGATGCGGCCATCCGCATCCACCACGCACACACTCGAGTATTCCAACGAGACATCGATTCCGGCATACTGCTTCATGGTCG
>NZ_JAQJCK010000031.1:0-31818 GCF_030182455.1 Rhizobium cerradonense | reverse complement strand
GCAACGCCAGAATGCCCTCGCGCACTTGCCGGCGCCACAAGGAAAGCTGGTGCGCAACAACGTCATGACGGCGCGCGACATCAACAACACGAACGCCAGGCTCAAGGCTTTCCGCCACGATCCGCGCCTTCACATCGTCCGGCCAACGCCGGTTTCCGCGGCGCGGCTCGACAACTTCGTAACGCCCAACAAATCCATCATCTGCCATGCAAATCTCCAGATAGTCCTGGAAACCTTCTCGCACACCCGGCAAGCCTCAAAATATAGCCAATTCAATGGGGCGGAGACGGCGCTTACGCCGCAATCATAAAAATACGAAAGTTGATTCAATTTGAGAGGGCCATTGCCGATTACATCCGGATTGATGACATTGCCGACATAGCCGATCCAATCATTATATTGAGAGCCGGCGCGGCCGATGAGGAAACCACCAAGCGATATATTCGCCACAGGTAGATCGGCGCCGATCGTGCTACTATCGTCCGTATAATCGAACCGTAGAGTCGTCGTCGTCTTCAGGAGGCCATATTCAGTCTCCGTTGCCGCATTGACATAGATTTCGCTTCGCGTCAGCCAGGTGGTGCCGCTGGGTTCAACTGGGGCGTAAGGATTGTATGACGATGCCTGCGTGCGGACCATACCCCCGACTTGCATGCAGGTTTCAGATCCAGGGATATAGAAATAGCCCTTGCCGTAGGCATCGCAGATGCGGACAAGTTCAGCCGGTTCCGGCTCGACGGCGACGACTTGATCGATAGCGCATACGGAAGGCGCGACTGAAAGTGTTGCAATCCCGCCGAGAAGAATGGGTCTGATATTCACTGAAGCTCCGATGTTTGGGTCAAAGAGAAATTCATCGCCCGCGCTAAACGCGTGCTCAACAATCGTCCTGGAAAGCGAATTTTATGCATGAGATTTGGGATCAGGGATTCATTCCCATCCCTGAGCAAGCAAGGACTATCGTTACGTTTTCAAGAGAAGCAATTCGTCCTGAATATTCCTTGGTGACAAGACCAGATCTCTCCATTACGTCCGGAAATCTGATGGCAGGAGGTAGGCGGCGGCAGAGAGCATTTTGCTGACATTTTCGACATTTCCGCTCAGTTGACTTTGATCGTGAAGCGTTCGCAAATGGCTCGAAGCAATATGCATGCCGCAGGAAAAACCCTTTGTTTTGCAGTAACTTTCTTAAAGCAGCTCTCCGGCAAGTCCGCCATTGTCGCATGTCAGACAGACCTGAGCGACATCGGCGCATGATGTTTGCAGGTAGCAGCTTTTGAAACACGGGTGGATCGTCGATCAACCGTCTGCTTATCGCTTGCAGGTCTAAAGCCTCAGTTCACGCCGTGACTCCAACTGTATCGAATGAGCGGGTGATTTCCAGCGCACGTTCGGGGCATGATCGAGCACCCCGGGATGCGCGAAATTCGTTCCCTGCAGCAACGTCGATATTGCCGGGCAGGATATAACCATCCTCATCCAACTTGAAGATCTCCGGCGCTTGGAACCAGCATCGCGCGTGTCCCTGGCATTTGGCAGTGTGGACGATGATGTGCATGCCGCACCTCCGAAGCTGCATAGCGGCGCTCGAGTTATGACCATTCCAGGACCAGATTTTCGATCCCGAACACATGGCCGCCATGGGTTATGGGGGCCGTACCTTCTTTGATACGGAAATGAGGAATATGAGACAGCCATTCCTCCAAGCCGATGATGATCTCCCGCCGGGCAAGGTGCGAACCAAGACAACGATGGGGACCTGCGGCGAACGCGGTGTGGCAGTTGTCCTCGCGTGCCAGGTCAATCACGTTGGGATCCTCGAACTCCGCCGGATCACGATTGGCAATCATCGTAGCGCAGCAAACATAATCCCCTTTGCGAATCGGCGCGCCTTCGAAATCGATATCTTTCGTTGCCACACGAATCATCTGTACGGTCGAATATGCCCGCAACAATTCTTCGGTTGCGAGCACGATCCGTTCCGGTTCACTGCGCAACAAATTTTGGTCTTTTGGATTGCGTGCCAGATGGGCCAAGTCAAAGCCGATCGCGGCTGCGACCGTATCGAGCCCCGCGACGAACAATAGTACGCCGATGCCACGGACTTCGTTTTCGGCCAGCAGGCGGCTATCGATCTGTGCCTGCACGACGAAGGTCATGAAGTCGCCTGCAGGCTCTTTCCGGCGCAAGGCCGCAAGTTCGTCGATAAACTCCAGAATAGACCGAGCGGCTGCCGATCGTTGGACCTTATCTCCGTGGAGCAAGGCCTTCGCCCAGCCGACAAATACGTCGAGCCGCTCGTTCGGTAATCCCAAAAACTGAAGAAAGACGCCAACTGTGAATGGAATGGCAAAATCTTTCATCACCTCGCAGCTTTTACCCGACACGGAGATCTTTTCGACAATGGTGATCGCTTGCGCACGGATAGACGCTTCCAGCGCCATCACTCGTTTTGGCGAGAACAGGGGGTTAAGCAGGGAGCGAAAGATGCCGTGGGCCGGTGGATCAAGCTCGAGTGGGATCAACGGCCAGTCGTCACCGAGCGCAGAGGCGAAAATGCTGCGATTGCTGGAAAAAGTATCAGGGTCCTGCAGCACTTTGCGTTGGTCTTTGGCCCGGGTTCTGAGCCACGTGCCACGACCATCACGCGTATTGTGGAGTGAATAAAACACTGGTGGTCCGGCGTGAACACGAGCGGCGGCTCCATGAGGATCTCCATTGGAGACGCGTTGCATGCCGGGTGACGTGAACAAGCTGAAGTCGCTCACCATTTCGCGCGGAACATGATCTGGAATTGGGTCACCCACGAATTGATTTCTCCTGAACGGCGGCTGGCTGCATTAGCCCGTCATGTTCTTTGACGGCTGAAGTCCCATTGCCGCTCTTCATCTGCCGATCGAAAAGCCAAGAGGGCGAGTGGCGATACTCGGCAACTCCGGCTATTGACCGTCGCGATCTGGTTGTCCGGTCGATCGCGACCCGACATCCCCCGATTATGAGGCCACTCAAGGTGCCGGCAGCGCTGATCGCCTCGCAGAGAGAGTTCAAAATTCATGCCAGTTCCCTTTGGTCGGCCGAAAAGCGATCTTCCCGTTGCTCTTCGGCTATTTGATCCCGAGCAAGCTGAAAAAGCTTGTGTCGAGGAGCTAACAAAAACCGGTGAAACGCGATCGCGCTCGCGCAAGCAACTTGGCGTAGAGGTCGACGAGCAAACACGCGACATTACGGTGTCGCGCTTCCGACAATGCCGGACACGGTCAAAGGCGCATGAGTAGCACTTCATTGTTTTAAAACGATGTTCTGCCTTGGCCTGAATAATGCCTGAACCGCCGCCGACTTGCTGGAGGAGGAAAATCCGACAGTCGGCCCCACACAAAAAGGTGGGTAGCTGCAAAGACACCGCCATACGTATGGCACAGAAAGCCGCCGCCACGATCCGTGCGCTCAATGCGACGGGCAAAAGAATTTTTTGCGCAAAAGTTTCGCCTGTCGCCAATCCATCGCCACCCACAGAGGAGAGCAATTGTGAGCTTTCTTGAAACGAGTTTGAAGCTGTTTCAACAAAAATATGCGCCAGACTTAGGTCCAGAACAATACGCTCACCACACTGGATGTGATCGGGACGGCAATTCGATGAGCGGCTCGCTGTTGTGGGCAAGGGCTGAAACCCAGAGGATGAACAATGCGTTGGATACCGGGACAACCAATATGGTCGACGCCGAGATCAAGTTGGCACGAGACCTTCAGCAGAGAGTAAAAGAGTATGTCCGATGGCCTCAGGGCAAGCGATCTCAAAAAGGGGTGTCAATTCTCGACTTTGGCCCCGGAACAGTGCGAGCATTTCAGCAGAAGACCCTTCCCCTTGCAACGGAGTTGCGCGGAAAAACCTCACGTTGCGTACTGGTTGATCGCTCGAACGAGTTCCTCTCGGATATAGAGCGATCGCCACCATCGTTCGACCTGAAGATCGAGTTCATACGAGATGACATTTTTTCCGGGCGGCGCTTTTTTTCCGATGAGGAAACGGCATTGGTCGTCATGTTCGGGCGGACTTTTGGGAATCTTGCCGCTTCCATAAGTGAGGCTCCTCCGGTTGCGGCGGTTGTCCAGGCGTTGAGGAGGATATCGAACAGCGCTGAGAAGTGCTGGCTTGCGATCTCAATAGGCTCGGATCTGAGGTGGAATGTCGCAAAAGCCTACTACGAAGCGCATCCAGAATTTCAGCTAAACGTATTTTATCGAATGAAGGCAGAATTACCCGTCGACGATAACTTTGATCCAGGAGTGTTTGAGTATGAGGCGGATATAAGAGGTGATGACAGCTTCATGCAGGTGATCCACACCGCGACGGTGAATAGAAATTTGTCGTTTCGACTCAAAGGAAAAAGCATCGAACTTAAAAATGGTGATCGGCTGCATTTGAAGAACTCATTTTCTTTTTCGGAAGAGTTTTTCAGAGAATGCGCGAACCTGGCAGGGCTTGTGTCGGTTGATGTGCTTTCAGATGCCGCCGGCTCAGACATTCACGTGCTGGAAAAGGCGACCTAAGAACAAGTCCTGCCGCCGCTGCCGGCGAAGAGCCAATCCTTCGCATGCTATTGGCAATAACCAGCCATTCCACCCATGTCTGGCAACGATTTGTCGTGCCCTTTCGGCCAAAGCGCGAGGGAATATCGGGCATAACGGATTGGGCAACATTCGCGGCCGAGACGCTCGGCCCCGAACTCGATGTCCCGGCGAGGAGGTCGGCAGCAGTCCCTCGCGCTCGTCAGGCGGTTAACGGGTCAAGATCACTTGGCCTTGTCCGATATGCGACAATCGATCGATATGCAACGCCGGGCGGTTTGATCGATTATGTTGAACAAGAAAACATTTTTTCCTTTGGCACGCATATTGCTGCGAAGCATTTGCAGACGCGTCACGGTCCGACGGTACCGCATGGAGATGTCGAAATGTTAGCGCCAAATTATCTGCCGGGACCTATGCCCGGTCATCCGAGAGCAGAAGGCTCCAGATCCCGAAGAAGGAACAGGCCATGTTCGCCGAGGAATATCGAACGGTGGCCACGCAGACGCATCAGGTTGTACCTGGGTGGTCGCGACGAACGCACGAGCAAACCCTCATCGTCGTCATAACCTCTAATCTGACGGCGCCTCAATAGGCGGCTTTTTGTTCGCGGCGATCAATGCCGACCGGTCCGGCGCGTTTTGAATTGATATTTGCCGAATTGCTGCAGAATCTCCCCAAACGCCCGTCGTGGAACCCTCGAACTTGGACAGCAATCGCATCCAGGCGCGAGGCCTTGGACGATTGGTCCAGATCCTTCAACCGCAGGAACCTAATCCATGGCTCACTTTGAAGACATCGACCAGTTTCGTCAGCGTATCGCCGAAGCACTCCCTTCGGCCAATATCCCAACCTTGTTGCTCCTGCTTTATCAGTTCACAGGACGAGAATATTGGCTAGGTCCGCGGTTTATTCCTGCCAAGAGCGGCTGGGACGACAACGACTCCGGTGGTCTGGCAATCGAATTGCAGGCGGAGATTCGCGATGCAGCACTGAGCGCCATCATGGCTTGGCGCCAAGGCGTTCCCATCGCAAGGGCAGACTTATCGGCAGAAGAATTGATCCGCATGCTCTCCATGTCAGAAGCTGAGCCTATTCCGCCGGAATATGCTGACATGATGATCCACAAGCTGCGGAGGTATTCAGGCGCGGTTCCTGATCCTGTGTGTTTGCCGGACAACTTCCGCATACTTGTCATCGGAGCCGGCATGTCCGGCATCGCGGCCGCAGTTCGGCTGCGACAACTGGGCGTTTCTTACATCCAGATTGAAAAGCAGGACCGCACAGGCGGGGTCTGGCATTCACATCGCTATCCTGGCTGCGGGGTCGACACGCCCGGACATCTATACTCCTTCACGTTTGCCAGCGGCGACTGGAGTAAGTTCTTCCCGTTGCAGCAGGAAATTGATGAATATCTCAACCGGGTCGCCTGCGACTTCGGTATTGAAAGCTCAATCCGCTACGGCACGGAATGCCTGTTTTCTCGTTATGATGAGGAAAGCCGGACTTGGCATTCTCGATTGCGCTTGCCAGACGGGCGGGAAGAAACCCTTGTAACCAATGTGGTCATTTCAGCCGTGGGCGGATTTACCACGCCAAAATGGCCAAACATTCCCGGGCTGCGTGACTTCGACGGACCGTTGGTGCACACCTCCAATTGGGATCCCGGGGTTACGCTCGACGGCAAACGCGTGGCTGTGATCGGAAACGGAGCATCGGCAATGCAGATTGTCCCGGCCATCGCCGATCGGGTGAGCGCCCTGACAATCTTCCAACGATCGCGCCAATGGGCGGCACCCTTTCCAAAATTTCTTATGTCGGTTCCCGAGTCGATGCAGTTCTTGCTCCGCGCGGTACCACATTACGAATGGCTTTATAGGCTCCGGCTGAGTTGGATTTTTGATACTCAAGTGCACGAATCCCTGCAGAAGGATCCGGCATGGCCGCATCCCGATCGCTCTGTGAATGCGCTGAACGACGGCCACCGCGAGACGTGTACACGATATATCGAAGAACAGCTCGCCGGGCGGCCCGAGCTACTGGCGAAGGTCATTCCCCCCTACCCGCCGTTCGGCAAGCGAATGCTCCTGGACAATGGCTGGTACAGAACCCTTCTGAAGCCGCAGGTCAGTCTGGTGGACAGCGCTGCTGCACAGGTCGAAGGCAAGTCGATCCGAGCGATAAATGGCGACAGCCATGAGGCAGATGTTCTCATCGTCGCCTCGGGCTACGATATCACACGCTTCTTGCTTCCAGTTCAGATATTCGGACGCGATGGCGTGACAGTACGTGAGGCTTGGGACGATGACGACTGTCAGGCGTATCTTGGTAGCGTCATGCCGGGTTTCCCGAACTTCTTCATGCTCTACGGCCCCAATACAGCCCTCGGTCATCGCGGGAACTTCATCTTCACGATCGAAAGCCAGCTGGACTACGTGCTGAGCGTTCTGCGCCAGATGGGAGAAAAGAAGTTATCCGAGGTGGAATGCCGGCAAGACGTTTATCAACACTACAACCGGACGATCCAGGAAATGCACCAGAAGATGATCTGGAGCCATCCCGGCATGTCCACCTATTTCCGCAACGCCCGGGGGCGAATCGTAACAAACAGCCCTTGGCGCCTTATCGACTATTGGAACCTAACGAAGGAGGCAGACCTCAGTGACTACCACATCATGGGGAACGTCGGCTACCAGTCAAAGGCCTCGGCTGAAGCGGTTTGAAAAGCGGTCGCCACTCAGGGGTCGAGTTGAGATCGAGGATTAAAATCGCTCACTGAATAAAAAGGCCTCAGGGGTGGGAAGGTGGAGGAGCAGGATGGCCGCGACCGAAACGTTTTACGATGTTATCCGTCGCCAGGGCATAACCCGGCGCAGTTTCATGAAGTTCTGCAGCCTCACGGCGGCCTGCCTCGGCCTTGGCTCCGATACGGCCGCAGCGATGGCCGAGGCACTTGAAACCAAAGAGCGTGTGCCGGTGATCTGGATGCATGGGCTCGAATGCACCTGCTGCTCGGAAAGCTTCATCCGCTCCGCCTATCCGCTGGCCAAGGATGTAGTCCTGTCGATGATTTCACTCGATTACGACGATACAATCATGGCGGCGGCCGGCTACCAGGCCGAGGCGATCCTCAAAGAGACCAAGGAGAAGCACAAGGGCAAGTACATTCTTGCCGTCGAAGGCAATCCGCCGCTCAACGAAGGCGGGATGTTCTGCATCGATGGCGGGCGACCCTTCGTCGAGAAACTCAAATGGATGGCCGAAGGCGCCCTGGCTGTCATCGCCTGGGGAACCTGTGCCTCTTCGGGCTGCGTTCAGGCCGCAACGCCCAACCCCACCGAGGCGACGCCGATCGACAAAGTGATCCGCGACAAGCCGATCATCAAAGTGCCTGGCTGTCCGCCGATCGCAGAGGTGATGACCGGCGTCGTCACCTTCATCACCACGTTCGGCAAGCTCCCCGAACTCGATCATCAGGGTCGGCCTAAGATGTTTTATTCGCAGCGCATCCACGACAAGTGCTATCGGCGCGCTCATTTCGACGCCGGCCAGTTCGTCGAGGAGTGGGACGACGAAGGCGCGCGCAAGGGCTACTGCCTCTACAAGATGGGCTGCAAAGGCCCGACCACCTATAACGCCTGCTCGACCGTTCGCTGGAATGGCGGCGTCTCTTTCCCGATCCAGTCGGGTCATGGCTGCATCGGCTGCTCGGAACAAAATTTCTGGGACGCAGGAAGCTTTTACTCCCGACTGACCGAGGTCAGCCCATTCGGCGTGGAAGCCACTGCAGACCAGGTGGGCATGACCGCAGCTGGTGTTGTCGGTGGGGCGATTGCTGCCCATGCTGCAATCAGCGCCGTCAAGCAGGTCACCGCCAAGCGCGGGAAAACCGGTCCTAAAAACGGCAATGGACAGGAAAGATCACGATGACCATCCAAACGCCAGATGGCTTCACGCTCGACAATTCCGGCAAGCGTCTTGTGGTCGATCCTGTAACCCGCATCGAAGGCCACATGCGGGTCGAGGTCAATGTCGACGAGGACAATATCATCCGCAATGCCGTTTCCACCGGCACAATGTGGCGAGGCATTGAAGTCATCCTCAAAAATCGCGATCCACGCGATGCCTGGGCTTTCACGGAACGGATCTGCGGCGTCTGCACCGGAACCCATGCGCTCACATCGGTGCGGGCGGTTGAAAATGCGCTCGGCATAACCATTCCGGAAAACGCCAATTCGATCCGCAATCTCATGCAGCTGGCATTGCAGGTTCATGACCACGTCGTGCATTTCTATCACCTGCATGCGCTCGACTGGGTGGATGTCATATCTGCCCTCACGGCCGATGTGAAGGCCACCTCGGCGCTTGCCCAATCGGTGTCCGATTGGCCATTGTCTTCGCCGGGCTACTTCAAAGACATCCAGACACGGCTGAGAAAGTTCGTCCAATCCGGCCAGCTTGGTCCATTCAAGAACGGCTACTGGGGCAATCGATCCTATAAGCTGCCGCCTGAAGCGAACCTGATGGCCGTAGCACACTATCTCGAAGCCCTCGATTTCCAGAGGGAGATCGTCAAGATCCACACGATCTTCGGCGGGAAAAATCCGCATCCGAATTGGCTGGTCGGCGGAGTGCCCTGTCCGATCAACCTCGACGGCACGGGAGCCGTCGGCGCGATTACAATGGAACGGTTAAACCAAATTTCGTCGGTGATCGACCAGCTGATCGAGTTCAACGAGAAGGTATACCTACCGGACATCATGGCGATCGGTTCCTTCTACAAGGATTGGCTGTTCGGCGGCGGGTTGTCGGGCAAGAACGTGCTTGCCTATGGCGACGTGCCGGAACACGCAAATGACTACACGGAGGCGAGCCTGAAGCTTCCGCGCGGTGCGATCATTAATGGCAATTTCAACGAAGTCCTGCCAGTCGACCATTCCGATCCAGAGCAGATCCAGGAATTCGTCAGTCACTCCTGGTACGAATATCCGGACGAGGCCAAGGGCTTGCATCCCTGGGACGGTGTCACCGTGCCGCATTACGAGCTTGGGCCGAATGCCAAGGGCACCAAGACCAACATTCAAGAGCTGGACGAAGGCGGAAAATATTCTTGGATCAAGGCGCCGCGCTGGCGCGGCCACGCCATGGAAGTCGGCCCGCTTTCCCGTTGGGTCTTGGGCTACGCCCAGGGCAAGGCAGAATTCAAGGATCCCGTCGACAAGGTCCTGAAGGACCTCGGCCTGCCGACCGCGGCGTTATTTTCGACACTAGGGCGTACCGCCGCTCGCGCGCTCGAATCCGTCTGGGCAGGCCGGCAGATGCGCTATTTCCACAACAAGCTGGTCGCCAATATCAAGGCCGGCGACAGCGCCACCGCCTTCATCGACAAATGGAAGCCGGAGACTTGGCCTTGCGAGGTCAAGGGCGTCGGCTTCACCGAGGCCCCGCGCGGCGCCCTCGCACACTGGATCAAGATCAAGGGGGGCAAGATCGACAATTATCAATGTGTGGTGCCGACCACCTGGAACGGCAGTCCGCGCGATCCGCACGGCAATATCGGCGCGTTCGAGGCCTCACTGATTGACACGCCTATGTCGGATCCGTCGCAGCCGCTCGAAATCCTCCGAACCCTCCATTCCTTCGATCCGTGCCTTGCATGCTCCACCCATATCATGAGCCCGGACGGACAGGAAATGGCCAAGGTCCAAGTCAGATGAGGAGGACGATCATGAGCATCTCTGCTATCTCAAACGCCGATGACGAACGCGCCAGCGAGCGCGAAAACGTGTATGCCTACGAGGCGCCCGTTCGCCTCTGGCACTGGATAAACGCTTTCTCCATCCTGGCGCTGGCGCTGACGGGTTATTTCATCGGCAGCCCATTGGCGGCGGCACCCGGCGAGGCGAGCGCCAATTTCCTGATGGGCTATATCCGTTTTGTCCATTTCGCCGCCGGGCAGATCCTGGCCGTGGCCCTGATCCTCAGAATCTACTGGGTCTTCGTCGGCAACGTGCATGCACGCCAAATCTTCTACGTTCCCTTCTGGAGCGGACGGTTCTGGAGCGAATGGCTGCACGAGGTGCGCGTTTACACATTCCTTACTGGACGCGCGTTGAAATATGCTGGCCACAATCCGCTGTCGCAATTCGTCATGTTCGTGACGTTCACGCTGCCGCTGACATTCATGGTGATCACCGGATTTGCGCTCTATGGCGAAAGCGTCGGCCACGACAGCTGGGCATACAGGCTGTTTGGTCGGGTATTCTTCATCTGGCCGAACAGCCAGTCCGTTCATACCCTTCATCATCTGGGAATGTGGGTGATCCTGATCTTCGTGATGATCCATATCTATATCGCGGTACGCGAGGACATCGTCAGCCGCCAGAGCATCGTTTCGTCGATGATTTCGGGCGAGCGGCTGTCCAAGCACAACGAGGACTAGGATGGACGAAGCGAACTCTCGCAAACCGAACGTTTTGGTGCTCGGCATTGGCAATATTCTCTGGGCGGACGAGGGTTTTGGCGTCCGCGCTGTCGAAGCCTTCCACCAGGCCTATGCGGTGCCGACCAACGTCACCGTGCTCGACGGCGGCACCCAGGGCCTTTATCTCGTGCAATATGTCACCGAAGCCGATCATCTGATTGTATTCGACGCGGTCGACTTCGGTCTCGCGCCCGGCACGCTGAAGATCGTCGAGAATGACGACGTGCCGAAATTCACCGGCGCCAAAAAGATGAGCCTGCACCAGACAGGCTTCCAGGAAGTTCTGAGCGCTGCCGACCTTCTCGATCGCTATCCCGCAAGACTCGCACTGATCGGCTGCCAACCGGTGGACCTCGATAGCTGGGGCGGACCGGTGACTGAGCCCGTCAAATCCGTAATCCCGGCCGCCGTAATGGTAGCCGCCGGCATCCTGGAGCGATGGGGCGTCGCCATCAGTTCGCGCCGCACCGCCGCGCCCGCTCTCCTCGCCAACGACATCGATTTTGCACATTACGAGCGGCGAGCGGACCGGGCGAATTGAGTGGTTCAGGGGGGTTCCGATGCAACCGAGGCAGTCGTCGGTTGCGTTCCTGGTCGCCGGCTGCATCCAAAACCCAAGGACCCGCGCGAGAACCCTTCCGGTTCCCAATATCATGAACCCAGGCAGATCGAGGGGCTGATTGTGTGCATAGGAATTCCGATGCAGGTGACTGGTGGCGAATTTACAGCGGAGTGCGAGCGCCACGGATCGGTTTTTGCGATTTCGATGGTGCTGGTCGGCCCGCAACCGGTTGGGACGTACGTTCTTACTCATCTAGGATCTGCGATCCGGGTGCTCGATGCCGACGAAGCACACAAGATCGACGATGCGTTGGCCGGTCTTGCTGAAGCGGTCGAAGGACGGTCATTCGAAACGCTATTTGCCGATCTTATCTCCCGCGAGCCGGAATTACCGTTGCATTTGCGGGAAAACTGACAGTTCGTATTTCTCAACTGAACGCAATCTCCTCTTCCTTGTCGGCCACATGTTCATGTGGACTGTCCAAGGGCAGCCGGAGACGGACGAGATCGATCCTGCTGGCTGCGGGCGGATTGCTGAATATTGCGAAGCGTAACGCGCTGCCTCAGCATCGGGGCCGCGTGTGCGCATCCGCATAAGACCGCGACCGGAATTTTCCTTCAGATCAATACGACCCATCTTTCTCAGCAACTGGTACGCCGCTTGCAGATCCCAAGTGCGAGAATGAATTACACGCTGATTTGGAGCAGACAATGCCAGCCTACCCAGTTGGCTCCCTAAACGGCCGAAGCTGCCGAGCCGCAATGCTCATATCCGACATTGCTGCAACGCTTGCGGTGCAAAAAGCCGGCCAGCCGGGGCAGCTATTCGACATTTTCGAATTCGACGACGATGACAAGAAATTGGTCACGCAGACGCTCGGCAAGGGCGAGGTTTGCGGGGTAGCGGCGCTGCCCTCCGGGGTCCTGGCGCAGTTCAAGGAAGCGGTTATGGCCGGCGTCTGGCATATGCGCTTTACCGACCCCGCCGGCGACCTCATTGCGGAATATATCGAGGTCGGCCCGATTCCTATGACGGTGCGGAGGGCCTGCACGGCGCTGCCGGCCTTGGTCTCACATGGACCTGCGCCGCCTGGCGCTATGAACGTCATGCCGGTGCTGACCGAGATCGGTGACCGCATTGTCCAGTACCGGGATGGCGATCCTGCGCACGCTATCATTTTGTCGTTGTTTCCGATGAGCATCGAGGATGTGAATTTCCTGCAGGTCACGCTCGGAGCCGGTCCCGTACAACTGACATCACGCGGCTACCGCACCTGTCGCGTGACGGCAGCAGGGGCCCGAAACGTTTGGTCCGTACAGTTTTACGACAACATGGATGAGATCGTCCTCGACATGCTGCAAATCGTCGACATCCCATCCCTCGCCCTCGCGACTGAAGAGGATTTCCGCGACTCCGCCGCGCGCCTGCGTGATGTCGAGGAGGCTTATTTCAAATGATCAGCTTCGAGAATCTCGTCACGCATGTGACCGTTTCGGATAAGGATAGGGTGAAAGGCGGCACATGCTGGACGTCTATGCGCCCGCGAAAGGCGCTTCGGAAACGAGCTTGCTGGCATTCGGCGGGCGAACGACCGCATCGTCGCGACGCCACGGTTCATGATTTTGGCTGCTGTAGGCACGACTCGGAATGTGCGGGCAGGCGTGATCGAATTCATCGCCGGCAAAAATCCGAGACGACTGGCGGTTTTGATTCCTGCTTGCTGTTTTTCATGGCCTTTGAGTTTGAAACGATGGGGACGGTGTTGAAGGCGATGCGCGCATTTTTCAACATCGTTGCGCTCGCGCCGCCATCCCATCCAACCGCCAGCCCCATGCGCCGTGATCTGCGTTGGAGGGTTTTCCGAGCGCTTCGGGAGCTTGTTGCATGACCTATCTCCTTAGCGCCGGCTCGATCCGGATCGATGTGACGGTGTCGCAAGCGCTTGCCTGTTTCGTGGACGTGAGGGTCAACCGCCCGCAAGAATTGGCACGCATGTTCATTGGCCATCGACCGGAAGAGGCGCCCATGCTTGTCGGATGGGTTTTTTCGCTCTGTGGCTATTCGCAATCGGTGGCGGCGCGCCTTGCCATCCTGAATGCAGCCGGCCTACCGATGCCCATCGAGGAGCAGCTCGCGGCGGTGGCCGGATTGCTTGCCGAACGGATATTCGAAACTTTGAGGGCGCTGATTTTGCATTGGCCCTCATCAATATCGTTACGTCTGGTGGCTGACGCGGGCCAATATCTGCGCGGCGCCCTGGCCGCGTCGCAGGCAATCATCGGCCAATCGCGAGAGAAAAAAGTGAACCATAGTGCCCTGGCTGCCAACGCGCGGCGGCTTGCCGATGCAGCAGAGGGGCTCGGCATCTCGAAAGACGACGGATTGTCGCCGGATGGCACGGCTTGCGCGGCGATTTTTCGAGATATCAAGGACGACCGAACTTTTTCAGGCCGGCGCCCTGATCCGCTGAGTGCCGCCGATGATGCCGAAGTTATTGCCCATCTTTGCAAAGATGCGCACTACTGCGCCTTGCCGCATCTTGCCGGTCGGGTCGTCGAAACCGGTGCTTATGCCCGGCATTGCGACACCAGCAGGCCAGACGATCCGCACCTTAGGCAACGCTTCATGGCACGCATAGGCGACGTTGGCCTTTGCTTGAAGCAACTCGCGCATCTTGCCAAGGGCCAGAATGATCCTTCCGAACTGATGGCCGGTGGTTCGGTGCCCGGCGACGGCGGCTTTGGCGTGGTGGAATGTGGGCGTGGCAGACTTTATCATCAGGCCGAGATCGACGCGAACGGGAAACTTTGCGCCTACCGGATACTGGCCCCGACCGAATGGAATTTTCATCCGGCCGGTCCATTTGTCAAAACCCTACTGTCATCGCGGATCGGTGCTCATGAATCAGCAGCCCGGTCAGTTTATCGCCTCGCGGCTCTGTTCGATCCCTGCGTCGAGTTCAAGCTTAACGTTCGCGATGCCGCGCATGCATGAAATGTCGTTGATGGAGAGTGTGATCGCCATCGTCTGCGAGATGGCGCAGCTAAATGGTGCGAGCGCAGTCAAATCGATCCGCCTCGATGTCGGTGTCTTGAGCCATATCAATCCGGATTCGCTCCTGTTCTGCTACGAAGCTGTGCGGCGTGGGACGATTGCCGAACATGCCGCACTCGAAATCAACCGCATCGCCGGCGAGGGCTGGTGCCTCGATTGTGGGAAGACGGTGCCCCTCGATGAGCGATTTGGCGCCTGCCCGGATTGTGGGCGGTATCAGGTGCAGGCGACGGCGGGCGATGAATTGAGGATCAAGGACATGGAGGTGATCTGATGTGCACGGTATGCGGCTGCGAGATGGCAACATTGGAAGATGGCAAGAGCAAGACAGGCGCGCAAGGCGACCATGATCATCATCGCGGTCACCTGCACGATCATGGACATCCTCATGATCGTCACTACGCGGAACACGGTGCGCTCCAACATCATCAACGGATTGCCGGCGTGCATGTCCCGGGCATGAACCCGGAGCGCATCGTCCAGATCGAAAAGGACATCCTGTCCAAAAACAATGCCTATGCTGCCGAAAACCGGGCTCGGTTCGTTCGTGACAGCATCTTTGCGCTGAATTTCGTTTCAAGCCCCGGGTCGGGAAAGACCAGCTTTCTGGTGCGCGCCATTCACGACCTCAAGGACCGAATGTCGATCAGCGTGATTGAAGGCGACCAGGAGACCTCCAACGATGCCGCACGCATCCGCAAGACCGGTGTTTCCGCAATCCAGATCAACACCGGCAAGGGCTGTCACCTCGACGCCCACATGGTCGGCCACGCGGTCGAGGACCTGGCGCCCGAGCCCGGTTCAGTCTTGTTCATCGAAAATGTCGGCAATCTTGTCTGTCCCTCCGCTTTCGATCTCGGCGAGGCCCATAAGGTCGTGGTGCTTTCGGTTACCGAGGGCGAGGACAAGCCGCTCAAATATCCCGACATGTTCGCGGCCGCCGACCTGATGATTCTCAACAAGTCCGACCTGCTACCGCATCTCGACTTCGATGTCGGGCGCTGCATCGCAAATGCGCTGCGCGTCAATCCACGCCTTCGCACTCTCACGGTTTCTGCGCGCAGCGGCGACGGCATGGAAGCGTTCTATTTCTGGCTGGAGGCTGAGGCGGCCCGGATCGCGAAAGCTTCGCAGGTAGTCTGACGATGGTGAGCACCTTGGCATCCATGGCGGAAGATCGTGTCCGGCGGTTGCGAGTGCGTGTGCGCGGTGCCGTGCAAGGGGTGGGATTCCGGCCGTTCGTCTATAGGCTTGCGAGAATGATGCAGCTTACCGGCTTCGTGCTCAACGACAGCGCCGGCGTGCTGATCGAGGTCGAGGGCACCGCTGTCGACTGCTTTGCGGAACGCGTCTGGAAGGAGGCGCCGCCGCTTGCCCGCGTCGATACCGTCGATAAGCTGGAACTGGAGCCGGCCGGCGACGAAACGTTCGAAATCCTCGAAAGCGTCGGCGGCCGTGGCGCCACGCGCATTGGCGCCGACGCTGCCACCTGCGTCGAATGCCGGCACGAACTGAATGATCCGGACAACCGCTTTTTCGGTTATCCTTTTGTCAACTGCACTCATTGTGGCCCGCGCTTCACCATCACCCGTGCGCTCCCCTATGATCGCGGCCGGACCTCGATGGCTGCGTTCCCGATGTGCAGCGCCTGCGGCGCAGACTATGCCAACCCCGAAAGCCGGCGGTTCCATAGTGAGCCCCTCGCCTGCCCGGCTTGCGGCCCACAGCTTAGCCATCCTATCGCGGAGGTCTCCGCGCGGCTCATGAATGGCCAGATCATTGCGATCAAGGGCGTCGGCGGCTTCCAGCTCTTCTGCGACGCACGCAATGATACGGCGATTGATCGTCTCCGACGACGCAAAATGCGCGACGAGAAGCCGTTCGCGATCATGGTGCCGGACATTGAGACAGCCCGAATACTTGCCAGGCCCTCGCGGGCGCAAGAGGATTTGCTCGCCTCGACCGCCGCCCCGATCGTCCTTATCGAGGCGCGTGATCACCTTTCCAAGCTCATCGCTCCCGGCCTCAGTCGGATCGGCCTGCTGCTCGCCCATGCGCCGGTGCACCACCTGTTGTTTGCCGCGTTTGCAGCAGAAGCGGCCGGCGCTCCCGCCGCTCTGATTGCGACCAGCGCCAATCCGGAGGGTGAACCGCTCGTATCAGATAATGACGATGCCATGCATCGGCTTCCCGGGGTTGCCGACCTGATCGTCACACATGACCGTGACATTGCCATTCGCGCTGACGATTCCGTCATGCAGGTAATTGACGGCGCGCCGAGCTTTCTGAGGCGCGCCCGGGGTTTTGTGCCGGAGCCGGTCGATCTTGGCGAGGACGGCCCATGCGTGATTGCCACCGGCGCGGACTTCAAAAACGCGATCTGCGTGACACGGGGCCGGGAAGCGTTCCTGTCGCAGCACATCGGCGGTCTCGACAATGTCAAAGCGATCAGATTCCAGCGGGAAGCCCTCGAGCATCTCTGCTCTATCCTTGATGTCAGGCCCGAATTTGCTGCCTGCGATCTGCATCCGGATTTTCGTTCAGCGCGGATCGCGGAACATTTGGATTTGCCGCTTCTGCCGGTGCAACATCACCTCGCCCATGTCGCGGCCGTGGCGGCGGAACATCATGCCGGCGGGCCGGTCCTCGGGCTTGCACTCGACGGCCACGGCTATGGCGTCGATGGCAGTAGTTGGGGAGGCGAAATGCTGGTCGTCAACGGTCCTCGCTGGCGACGGCTCTCTTCGCTTCTGCCCTTGCCGGCGCCAGGCGCCGGCCGGGTCGCGCGGGAGCCCTGGCGCATGGGAATTGCCGCTCTTCAGGCCGCCGGCCGGCGCGACCTTGCGGCCACGCTTTGGCCCGGACATCCTGGTGTCGCGCAACTTGATGCGATGTTTTCCCGCGGCTTGCAATCAGCCGATACGTCCAGCTTGGGGCGGCTATTCGATGCAGTGGCTGCGATAGCGGGCGTCCGCCTCGTCCAGAGCTACGAGGGGCAGGCAGCAATGGAACTCGAAGCACTCGTCGATGATCCCCAATGTCTTGCCGGGGGCTACAGTCTCGCCGATGGCCTGCTTGATTTCCGACCCCTCATCATCCATCTGGCGGAGCGGCAGCTTGGCCGCCGAAAGGCCGCAGACCTATTCCACGGCACGCTGATCAGCGGCCTCGCCGATTGGGCTTCCCTTGGTGCATCGCAGGCTGGCACGCGAGCGATCATGCTCGGCGGCGGCTGCATCACAAACCGCATTCTGGCCGAAGGTCTTTCCAGCGCCTTGCGCGACCATGGCCTCGAGCCCTACCTGCCGCACCAGATCCCGCCCAATGACGGGGGTATAGCGCTCGGTCAGGCCGCCTTTGCACGGCACGTCATCAAACACGACTGCGCCCAGAACTGGGAGCACCGGACATGTGCCTAGCCCTACCGGTCCAGGTGGTGGAATTGCTGCCAGACAATATGGCCAAGGTAACGCTGGACGGCGTCTTAAAGGTCATATCGATTGCACTCGTGGAGGATGTGACGCCCGGTGACTATCTCATCCTCCACGTCGGCTACGCGCTTGCAAAGATCGAAACTGAAGAAGCAGAAAGGACGCTTGCCTTGATCCGCGAAGCTGCCCTGGGAGGTCCGGCGTGAAATATATAGACGAATACCGCGATGCCAAGCTCGCCAAAGATATTGCTCGCCAAATCGCAGCGGCGGTAGATCCGGCGCGCAGCTATCATTTCATGGAATTCTGCGGCGGCCATACCCATGCAATTTCGCGCTATGGCCTTGAAGACCTGCTGCCGTCCAATGTGCAGATGATTCATGGACCGGGATGTCCAGTCTGTGTGCTGCCGATCGGCCGCATCGACGCAGCGATCGCGCTTGCCATGTGCCCAGAAATCACACTTTGCACCTATGGTGACTTGATGCGTGTACCATCCTCAAACGGCTCGAGTCTGCTCAAGGCCAGGGCGACCGGCGCCGATATTCGCATGGTCTATTCGACACTCGATTCGCTAAACATCTCCGAAGCCGAACCGAACAGGCAAGTCGTCTTCTTTGCCATCGGTTTCGAGACCACGACGCCGCCGACGGCGCTGTCGCTGCGGTTCGCGATCGCTAAGGACCTCGCAAACTTTTCGATCTTCTCAAACCACGTGCTAACACCGGCTGCGATCCAGACTATCCTTGAAAACTCCGATGCTCGCACGCTCGGCACTATCAAGATCGACGGATTGCTCGGCCCTGCACATGTCAGCACCGTCATTGGTACGCAGCCATTTGAAGTCCTTGCCGAAGAATATAACAAGCCGATCGTGGTGGCAGGCTTCGAGCCGCTCGATGTCATCTATTCAATCCTGATGCTCGTCCGCCAGGTCAATGAGGGCGTCCATAAAGTCGAGAACCAGTATATCCGAGCCGTGACCACCCTTGGCAACGAGAAGGCGAGGCGCGAGATCGCCAATGTCTTCGAATTGCGGGAAAGCTTCGAATGGCGGGGACTGGGCGCGATTCCCCAAAGTGGGCTTGGCCTCAGGCCTGGATATGCCAAATACGATGCCGAGAAACGTTTCGACGTCGTGACGCCGGCGGCAAAAGACAATCCGGCCTGCGAATGCGGCGCCATCCTGCGCGGTGTGAAGAAGCCGTCCGACTGTAAGCTGTTTGGTAAGGTTTGCACGCCCGATTCGCCGATGGGTTCCTGCATGGTGTCGTCGGAAGGCGCCTGCGCCGCGTATTGGCTCTACGGCCGTTTCGGCAGGCAGGGAAAGGCGGACGAAAGCAGCAGGACGATCGCATGACCACGAAAGCCAAAAGGTCGCGGCTCGACCTCAGGAACGGACGCATCGATCTCTCGCATGGGGCGGGGGGGTGCGCCACGGACCAGTTGGTCAAGGGCATTTTCCACAGGGCCTTCGACAATGACTGGCTCCGGGCTGGCAACGATCAGTCGGCATTTGCGGTTCCGGCAGGGCGCATGGTGATGACCACCGACAGCTATGTTGTCTCGCCGCTGTTCTTTCCGGGGGGCAATATTGGCTCGCTTGCGGTGCATGGGACGATTAACGACATTGCCATGGCCGGCGCATGCCCGCTCTATCTTTCGGCAGGTTTCATTATTGAAGAGGGGTTTCCGCTCGCAGATCTTAATCGAATTGCCGACGCCATGGGAGCGGCCTCCCGCGCGGCAGGTGTGCCAATCATCACTGGCGATACGAAAGTGGTTGAGCGCGGCAAAGCCGACGGCGTGTTCATATCCACCTCCGGCATCGGCATGATTCGAGCCGGTCTCGACCTACGCTCCGATGCCGCGCGGCCAGGCGATGCGGTCATCATCTCTGGTTCGATAGGCGATCACGGCGTCGCCGTGATGTCGAAGCGCGAGAACCTGGATTTCGATACGGACATCATATCGGATTGCGCTGCGCTGCACGGGTTAGTAGCGGCAATGGTCGAGGTCGCCGGATCGTCAATCAGGCTGATGCGAGATCCAACGCGCGGTGGACTTGCGGCGACACTCAACGAAATCGCCAATGCCTCAAATGTCGGCCTCCGCATCGACGAGGAGACCATTCCGATCAAACCGGAAGTAGCCGCGGCCTGCGAATTGCTCGGCCTCGACCCGCTCAACGTCGCCAACGAGGGCAAGCTCGTCGTATTGGTGGCGCCAGAGTTTGCGAATGCGCTGCTCGCCGTCATGCGCGCGCATCCGTTGGGTGCGCAGGCCGCATTGATCGGCCATGCCGAGGATGACGACCATTGCTTCGTCCAGATGGCGACGTCGTTTGGTGGCAGTCGCATTGTCGATTGGCTATGGGGCGAACAGTTGCCGCGGATCTGCTGAGCACGGCTGTGCATATCGCTTCACGCAAGACGGCGTGCCCGGAGCCAGCAACGAGCTTGGTGAGCAGCTTTAATGCGTACTTTCCATACGCACTCCCTCCTGTGGCCATGAAGAGATCTAAGTGCGGGCACACAAACATGATTGGTTCACAAGATCTCGCGCTGATCGCTGAATCGCGCGAGCATCTGTCGAATCTGCATATTTTCTTGACGAAGATATTTCATCAGCAAAGCCTTAAGCCGTCGATTCTCTTCTTCAAGCGCGATTAGCTCCTCGCCTGAGATATCGTCGTGGCTGGCGTTTGATTGGCCGCTTGTCATTTCGTCGGCATTATCGATATTCGCTTCACGTCGACGCTTTATGTTCTTTCGAGACCGGCTGGAAGAGCCCTCTTTCGGTTGTGAAACAGAGGCGAAGATCGCCCCATCGTCCTTCTGAGACGGGCACGTTTGTTCGGTTTCGAGAGAGGACGCCGCAATCCGTTTATCATCGCCGGTTTCAACCTCGTCGTTGAGATGAGTCTCTGGTATTGGATCCGACCACAGCTCGCTTTCTCGCTTCGGAACATCTGAGACGGTGTCAGGCTCGAAGAGATGTGGTGCGTCTGCCTCCGCCTCGCGCGCCAGCGTCTTGAGGTCGGTATCACCCCAGATAGAAGCTGGCTGGATCGTTGATCTGCGCCGGGCCGATTTGAGCTCGACAACGAATTTTCGCTGCTGTGTTTTCATGTATGTCCCATCTTTGAGATCGTAAGGAGGATTACGATCGGTCAAATCGCTCAAGCATCTTTTTAAGCTGATCATTCTGCAAAAGCAGCTTTTGAGCCAATTTAACCCTCAGTTGCGTGATTTCCTCGTCCAGGTTTGTCACCTCTTCGAAAAAGCCGTCCTCAGACGATGAGGATGTCTCATCTTGAGCATTGCTTGAGACAGCTGTGCTCTGCGCAGTGACGTCAATGTGAACTCCTTTCGCATGTGCCGGCTTTTTCGTCCGCGGTATGCCAGGGACCCGACTGCGCGTATTGCTTTCAAGCGGCACCGCGGAAGCTTCAGCGCTCGGCTGCCCGACCTCCGGAGGCGACAGTTCTTGAACCTCGTCACCTTCAACCGGTGCCGCACCTTCAATTTCGACCTCACCTTCGAATTCTTTTGAATCAGTCCTTATGATCTCAATAGATCGGCTTTCATCGGGCTCGGAGCTACTGGAGGGCTCTGGTGGGTTTAGCGCAAGCTGCGGTACGTCTTGAGTTTTGCTTTGGCTTGCGTCGGTATCGACACCATGCCCAATCGAACTTTCGGGTGCGGACTGTCGCCGCGACGTTAATCGAGCAAGGAATTTCCAGGGTAATTTCATAGTGCCTCAACCTCGACCAGTCCGTATCCATAGTGGCGCCGCAGCTTGACACCGGGCTCGGAAGGCGAGCCCGGCGAACGCATCTTCTGCCGAGAAGGATAGCTCAGGTCGATTTCGCCACCATCCCGCTGTTGATCGGCGATCAATCTAGCCCGAGCCGCTTGCGCAGATCGGCATTTTCGGCACGCAATTTCTCTGCCAAGAGGTTACGCAGCCTCTTATTCTCTTCTTCCAGCTGAAGAAGATCCGCCATCTCGTCCCTTGCCGAAATGGCCGTCGTACCTTTTTGCACGGACTGCTGTGCCGGCCTCTTGGCTGCAGTGTCCTTTATGGGTTCCTTGACGGAGATGTCGGCCACCTGCATTTCGACAGGCTGGGACTTTGTGTCTGCGGCTTGGTCGCTACGCTTCCTGCGACCTCGCGGCGCCTTCGCGGGTTTCCCAACCTGCGTAGTACCCGCTGCCTCGGCAGTTGCTTTCGGGCGTCGCGGAGCGCGCTGTTTTTTAGGCGCCGGCGTTTTTACCGGTATATTCGTGTCTGCCATCTCAGTGCTTGTGCCAGTATTATTCTCGTCAGCCATGAGTATCTCCCTCTGTCGGCAGGAGTTCTTTTCGGCTGAGTGAAAGACAGAGTCAACATTGGTGATTTTGTGGCCTACTTTTTGGACAGCACCTCTCAAAACTCGTGCCTAAAGGCGAGCGGCTGGCCTGCGGACTTTGGCAATGAAAAAATGCAGAGCTTGCGAGGTCGAACCGTCTGTCGAACGACGAGTTAGCGACCACATCTGCCAGGAAAGGGAGCTCCCCCTACCAGCTTCTGCGATCGCTCACGTCATTCAATGTTCGGATTTTCCTAAATCATTTGCAATAGATCGATGCTTCAGCTGGCACCCGATTCTTGACAGATATGTGCAAAGCCCGTTTGCACCGTCATGGAAATTGGCCCTTGGTTTGACCGACAAAGAGGATACGAAATGCGTGCACCATCAGGTTCTGTTCCCGGACTTTGCTCTGCCTCCGCCACCATGTTCGCTGTCGGAATGGCGTTCCTTGGCTATTGGGGAGTGTATGAGCCAGGCGGCTGGCATCGGTCCGATTTGATCGTCGTGTCTTGGCGCTAATCGGTTTTGCGGCGCTTGGCTCAGTTCCTTGGATCGTAACGACCCCTGTCGCGGAGGAAGGCCAGGAAAAGATCGTAGCCGCCAGGCGAGCGCTGTTGCTGGGCGTCGCATTGATCTGGTTGTCCGTTCTCGTGTCGTTTTTTTCTTAAGCCTCAGTCCGCACCAGACTGGGATTGCAGGGTCTGTGCAGTTCCTTGGCTGGATCGAGCACATCCAGTACGCAACTCCATGCGCCAACAGCTTCAGCTGCCCAGGAACCCCCAAATCCACCAGCAATTTGTTGCAATTCGGTTTTCGAGAAAGATGGCGGTTTTCATTTGAAATGTGGATGATTGCAAAGGATTTGACCAGATGCGGTCTCTAAGGACTGGGGCCGTTCTCTGCTTAGATTATGAAATTCAGCAATTCGCAGACGACGAGACCCGCCGCGCCGCGCAGGCCGGCGACATCTTCACGATCGCCGAGGGCAAGGGCGATCTCGTTATCTCCGGGATTGAACATCAGTTGCCTGACGCTCTTTCGAATAAGATCTAACATCAATTTTCCGCCATGCACGATGTCGCCATGCAAAGTGATGCAGCTGGGTGCCATCAGCTGTTGAAGGTTCACTAACCCGACAGAAATATTGGACGCGTAGTCTTCAAGCAGTTCTTTTGCCCCTTTAGCGCCAGTTTCGGCGAGCCACACCAAGCGGCTCGCATCCAACAAGCCAGCCTGCGGCAGGCCCCTGGCCCTTGCTTCGCCTCTCAGCCATGGCAGTGTCGCGATCGTTTCCCAACATCCGCGTCGTCCGCATCTGCACATTTGGCCATTGAGTTGCACGATGGTATGGCCGATCTGGCAGTGTTTACCCCCGGCGGCCCTATAAGGATGTCCATCGACATAGAGGGCCGCGCCCAACGACTGACCGATGTAAACGACCGCAAAATTTCTCTGTCCACGTCCTTGCCCGAACCAACGGTCGCCAACCAGCAAGGCTCTGGCATCTTGGTCGACGCAAGCCGGGACCCCGAAACGCTTTGCTAACTCCGCTTTTATCGGAAAGCCATGAAGGTACGGCGCGAAATCCATAGCCGCGATCGAGCCCGTTTGCGGGTTGAGCTCTCCTGCAACTGCCATGCCGATGCCTAGAACCTCTTGGTCGGCAGATGCGACTGACTTCTCAATGCAGGCACTGACGATCTGAAATGCATCGGCAGCATCTGTCAGATCTTTCGCCAAATCCACCTCGTGTTGAGCATAGAGCTCGCCCTCCAGAGAGACCAAGCATGTGTGGACACGGTCGTGCATCAGCCGAACTGCGCAGATCGGCTTGGCCCCTTTCGAGAACCACAGCTTTGTAGCGGGTTTTCCGCCGGACCGATCGGGGGGTACCAGGTCGCCTTCTTCAAGAATACTCTGATTGATCAGTGGTTGGACTATGCCGCCGATGGTTGCGCGGCTGGCACCGGTGACGCGCGCAAGCTCGACCCTGCTGGACGGACCCATATCGTAAAGGGCCTGCAGCAAGCGTCCTCGATTTGCAATCCCTAGCGTCCGCGCGGCGATTAGGGGATGAGCTGGCCTAAATCCTTTACTGTCGCTCTGGTCCCCCTCGGCCGGCCTGATGAGGCGCTTGCCAGATCCTTCGTGAGTGTTCGCGTTGCTCGCACACGCAATTGATGGTTTTTCCGTTCTTTTTATCATGGACTCCGTCTGATCCGACTTTCTCTTGTTGTGGAAACTCGATCGTCTTTACGCCACTCCCGCCTGAGTGCCTGCAGTCGTTGCCGAACGCTCCCGAACCCCCGAACCGATATAGCAATCATCACACACCTGCTTTTCTCCACCGCCGTTTGAATGTTCATTTCGAAAACGAAGAATTATCCTTCGAGTATATATTTATATTCGGGATTAAAATTTCCAAAAACCGGAGCACTACAACAGAAAGTCCCACAAACGCAAAATATACTTTTAAATATATTTCAGAACTACTGTTGATCTGACCTCCTAAAACATTAGAACTCTTCAGCAAATCGACAGACATCGACGTAACCAATCGCCGGAGGAATAAATGAACGAATTTGCCAGCAATAATCTGGACCTCTGTGAGTCCGGAGGGCACCAGCGAGAAAGGGATCTCGCTCTCCTTGGTGGGGAGCCCACCGTTCCTTCCGGGCGGATCACGCCTTGGCCAGCCACACAGACGGAGCATTTGGATGCACTCCGCGAAGTTGTAGACAGTGGAAAGTATCATCGGGTCAATCACCCTATCGTGGCCGATTTGGAGCAGGATCTCGCTACTTGGACGGGGAAGTGGAAGGTGCGCGCCGTCGGCAGTGGTACGGCGGCAATCCATATCGAGCTTGATTATTTTAAAGGTCGAGGCGAGCAGGTGGTGACTGCGGCGCTAAATTGGCCGGGCGCGGTGGGGCCAATTGCGATTAGTGGCCTTCAGCCCGATTTCGTTGATGTCGACATGAACCTCGCCGGGATCGATCAAGACGCGGCAGCCGACCGATTCGGACCCGGTGTCGGAGCGGTTCTCATTACCCATCTCTTCGGGAATAACATTCGTGTTCCTGATGCAAGATCTGCCGCGCGCGCCGAAGGGATTGCCGTGATTGATGACGTCTGCCAATCGATCGGCGCCATAAAAGCGATCGCAAATGGGGCATACATTGATACAGACGCCCTCGCTTTGTCTGGCAACGGCGCCAAGCATCTTGGAGCCGGCGAGCTCGGATTCGTGATTACGGAGGACAAAGATCTAATTGAACATGTGGACTGCGTTTCACTGACGAGTTCATCTCGAAACGGAGATCGGACTTTTTCGCCGTCTTCAGCAGGATATAACTACCGTCCGAACGTCTTCTCCTCCTCCATAGCAAAAATGCGATTGAGCAACCTCGAGACACAACTTCAGATTCGAAGGAATAATGGGAAAATTCTATGGGAAATGATCCGAGATCTCTCCGGTATATTTCCCCTCTTCGACCCATCTGACTGCAATCAGTCCATGCTCAGCTTCCCACTTCGCATCGAGCCGGAAGCTCTCGGTTTTGGTCCGGGTCCGACGGCAAGGGATACCATCGTCAAACTGCTGCAGGCGGAGGGCGTGCCCGTTTTGATCTGGCTCAGGAAGCCAGTGTTCGAATATCTGCCGAATATTGCCAAGGATTGGAAAGCCGCCGATTTTCCAAACACGGTAAAACTTTTAGATACCATGTTTTGCGTATCGGAAATCGCGCCACCCAACGAAGCCGGGGTAATGGAACTTTACGCAGAAGCATTTCATCGGGTCTGGACGGCTCTTTCCAAGTTTGGCCCAAAGATTTCCGATATCATGACAACCGTCTGGACAAGCTGAATCCAAGCAAAGTCACCTTCGCGCTTGCTCTCTTGCAATGCCGTTTTCCAGCGACAACGGAGTGATCCCATGACCTCGTACAAAACGCCAAAACTTCTGATTTTCGATTGTGATGGAGTCCTAATCGACAGCGAAATCATTGCGACAGCGGTTCATATCGAAGTGTTGGCAGCGCACGGATATAATATAGCTGCGGAGACTTACAATCGTCGCTTCACAGGCATGACTGATCGGCAAACCTATTCAACCATCGAAGCTGAGTCTGGCTTGCGCTTGCCGGCGGGGCATCATGAATATGCTATGGCAGAAATTGGTAGACGGTATGCCAGCGATCTCAAAGCCATCTCAGGCGTCAACGAAGTTCTGGATGCCATTGATGTGGCGCGTTGCGTGGCATCGAGCAGCAATCTGAAGGAACTGCATTTCGCGCTCAAGCTAACAGACCTCTACGATTATTTTTCGCCGAATGTATTCAGTGCTTCCCAAGTCTCACGTGGCAAGCCCGCCCCGGATCTTTTTCTATTTGCGTCTGAGAGAATGAACACGTCGGCGGATAATTGCTTGGTCATCGAAGATAGCGTTGCCGGGGTCCAGGCGGCTGTGGCGGCTAAAATGCGGGTAATTGGTTTCGTCGGTGGTTCTCATTGTCCTCTTGGACATGCTGAAAAATTGCTGGAAGCCGGCGCCATGAGAACATTCAGCCAGATGGCGGCTTTGCCAGAAATTCTATCAAGTTGATGGTTGGGCGATGGTGTGCCAGGCAGGCTGGAGCCGTAGCGAGCGAACCAAACGCGCAAATGCGTTTGCGTTGGAGGGTTACCCAGGTGAGGACCCCTTTTGTCCGCGGCTACTGATCAGCGTCAGATTATCCCGCTGCAATGCTCTTTAGGAAGAGCTTCAATCTAAAGCAACCCGACACTCGGCAAATAGGAAGAGACGATGGCTGAAAAGCAAATACACATTCAAGCTCCAATAGTGATTGAGTATCTGGAGAATTGTCGCGATCTGGTTCCGGTTTGTGCAAGCTGGTCCTTTGGGCAATGGGGTTGTCAGGCCAATGGCTCATTCGAGCAGACACAGCGTGAGTTCCAAGCCTCCTCAAGAAGTTCTATGCCGCTAACTTTGGTTGCTAGCGAAGACAGCAGACCCACAGGGATGATCAGCCTTTCCAATTGTGATTTTAAAGGAAGGCCTGATCTTTCGCCCTGGTTAAAGTCGCTGTACGTCCATCCATTTCATCGCAATAAGGGTACAGCTTCATTGCTGGTTAAGAGGCTGGAACACGAAGCTTTGCGCCTCGGCTACGAAAGGCTTTATCTTACCACGGAGAGCGCAAAGCTCCTCTATACAAAGAATGGCTGGTCGGAAATGGACCACGTACAGACACCTTATGGTGATGCGACTTTAATGACAAAGATGTTGCTGGTCGCAAGTACGGCCTAGGTCAGACGGGCCAAGGGGCGCCTGTGTTGGTCTGCGTGTACTCAAACCTCCTCCGGGACTCCAACTGATCTGACCGTGTGAACATATCGTAGACTGCCATGAATCGTGTTTCGGACCATCAGATCATGGAAGGCGTGACCTCAGCCAGACTGTCATCTATAGTGGACTTCAAAAATCACGTCCCCACGAATCCTTAAGCAGCCCAAAGCGTTGTGGCGTTTGAATTTCCCGGCGTCACGCGGTCTTCAATTGCATCGACAGAGGAAACTGAAAAATGTGGCTTTGCGAGAATGCTCTCCAATGTCGCGGAATAGCCGTTCCAACTTCCGCTGGTGAACAGGTCCCCGCAAAGGCTGACGCGGCCTATAATGCGGTACTTCAATTGCTTTACCGCTATGCTCGCGTGCCGGTGCAACATCTTAGTGATCAGGAGCTTGCCTGCGAACTGGACCTTGGGCGGACACCGATACGCGAAGCACTCATCCGACTTGCCGCAGAGGGCAAGATCGTTTCGATCCCTCAGAAAGGCTATTTCACCAGGCCGCTCGTGGAGGGAGCATTGTTGGACTTGTATGGTATCGCACGTCAAACCCTCACCTACGCGCTCTGGCGTATGCGGCCGCATGTGCCGGATACTGACGGCGAGCGTGACAACCCGCCCCGCGACCAGCTCGCGATACATGCCGAAGCCGTCTTTGCCCAAATTGCCCAGCTGTCGGCAAACTGCGAAATCTGCCGAATTGTCGACAAATTCTGTTTTTGCTCACATCCCGTCCGGATGGAAATAATTATCTCGGAGCTTGGCCCTTCCTACGAACAAAGCCTTGCAAGGCTGATCGACGCGATGCGGTTATTGAGCAAGGCAACGGGCGCGGTGGAATCAGCATTGATGAGTCACCTTGATCTCGAACAGAACGCGCTCCCACGCGTCGTACAAGAGGTAAACAGGCGGCGGTCGACAAGTTTTCCTCGGCTGGTGAGAAGTTTGTAAATATGCAGTTGTGATTGCCGAAATCGAGCTCCGCGGCTGGACACATGACGGCAACCTTCGTCATGCCTCCTACAAGGGTTTGCGCGAAAACCAGGATAATGCCGCTGTCTTCGACATCGCCGAGCGGCCTGCGAGGGCGCTCGACCCTTTCGAGGAGCGCCCTATCGAACCTGGACGATCGCGCGCGGCGGGCCGAGCAAATCACCTGCTGACATTACTCACCCCAAATTCGTCCGCCGATGCCCCCATTTGGAGCGATCTCGTCGATACGCTTGAGGTCCGCGTCCGTCAGTACCAGTTCCGCGGCGGAAATGTTCTCCGACACACGTTGCTGATTGCGAGCACCTGGGATCGGCACGATGTAGTCCTTTCGCGTGAGCAGCCAAGCCAACGCAAGCTGGGAGAGGCTGACGCCTTTCGCCGCGGCGAGCGAGGTGAGCTCTTTTGCAATCTCGACGTTCTTGGCGAAATTCGCCGGCGCCCACCACCCGAGGTTCTGCCGGAAATCGTCGGCGGCGTATTGATCGCGAGATGCTACGTGGCCAGTCAGGAAACCACGCGCCAACGGGGAATAGGCAACCAGTCCGATGCCTAATTCTTCAAGGACCGGCAGCAGCGGCTCCACGTCCCTGGCGAGGATGGAATACTGGTATTGCTGAATCGAGATAGGGGCAACGGCACTGGCGCGACGGATGGTGTCCTCATCCGAGTTGGAGAGGACCGAGGCATTTCACCTTACCCGCGTGGACAAACTCCTGCATCACGCCGACCACGTCTTCGATCGGGACGTTTGGGTCGGGAATGTGCTGGTAAAGCAGATCGATGGTGTCGATGTTCAGATTCTTGAGTCTGGAGTCCACAACGTCACGGATGGTCTCCGGCCGGGAGTCAGGGGAGTAGCTTTCCGTCAAGCCGAATTTCGTTGCGATCGTCACCTGATCACGAATTGGCCGCAGCGCAATGCCGAGCAGCTTCTCACCTTCACCCCAGCCGTACATGCGTGCGGTGTCGAAGTGGGTGACGCCGAGCTCATGGGCGCGGCGGATGGCCGTGATCGATTCCTGATCGTCGCTGGGGCCGTAACCGATGGCGGTGCCCGTGGCACCGTAACCAATGGCGCCGACCGTAAGGCCGTGTCGGCCAAGCTTGCGTTGCTGCATCGTGAATGTCCTTTCTTATCCGATGCGCCCATTTTGAGTTTGACACTTCGATTGACGATGTCCGATCCTACCGTTTCATTGCCTGATCCTGCTGATCGCTTGACGTTTGCAGGCTAACGAGGGCAGATGGCCCCATGACCGATCTTGCCCAGCTCAAAGCCATTGTCTTGCGCCATGCAGGCAAGCCCCAACCGAAGATGCCGCGGGTCAGCGTCAGCACCTTCGATCGACCGTCGGAGCCGGGCTGGCGGTCTACAACCCGGTTGTCTGCTTCGTGCTGCAAGGATCCAAGCAGGTCTTCATCGGCGACCAGGTGCTTGAGTATGGCGCCGGCCACTGCATGGTCGTGGCGGCCGAACTCGCCGCCATGGGACAGATCAGCGAAGCGTCACCCGAGGAGCCCTATGTCGCTCTCAACCTCTACATCGATCCGGAGGTAATATCCGCACTGCTCCTGGAGATGGGCAGCATGCCGGAACCCCCAATGAATAAAGGATTCGGCTTCAGCCCCGCAGGGCCGGCATTGATCGACGCCTGGCGGCGCCTCGTTGAACTTCTCGACCGCCAGGATGAAATCCCGATCATGGCGCGTCACAGGGAGCACGAACTCATGTTTCGCTTGCTCATGGGACCTCAAGGGGCGTTGCTCCGGCAGATTGCCGGCAACGGTAGCCGCCTGTCCCATGTCCGGCGGGCAATGGCATGGATTCGCGAGCATTACACGGAGCATCTCAGCATCGCAGCCATGGCCACTGTGGCCGGCATGAGCGTGTCGGTGTTCCATCGCCGCTTCAAGGCGATTAGCGGCTTGAGCCCGCTCCAGTACCAGAAGCAAATCCGCCTGCACGAGGCGCGTCGGCGCCTGATCGCGGAGCGCTCAGAAGCAGCAAGCGTCGCCTACGCTGTCGGCTACGAGAGCGTTTCGCAGTTCAGTCGCGAATACAAACGGCTGTTCGGCGCACCACCCCGGCAGGACGCCGGAAAACTGCAGAACATCGTTGAATCGGTAGCCTAGTCTTCTTAGAGCTCATGCACGAACCAGCGCGCGACAGGCTTCAATTTCGCCCAGATGATCCAGCACCCAGGTCGCCAGTTGCATGATCGGTGCGGCAAGAGACCTGCCGAGATCTGTCACGCCATACTCGACCTGAGGCGGCACGGTCGCATAGACCTTGCGGGTCACCATCCCGTCCGCTTCCAGAGACTTCAGGTTGCGGGTGAGCATTTGTTGGGAAATCTCGCCTATCACGCGTTTCAACTCATTGAAGCGCCGCGGCCGGTCGGCAAGCATCGTGATCTTCAGGATGGTCCATTTGTCGCGGATGCGGCCGAGAATCGCGTTGACCCTGCGACAGTTGGGGTTTGGTATAAGGCTGATTTGGCGGGACAGGCATATGCATGTGACTACGCCTCGAAAATATGCGTTGTTGCGGCATCGGCAGTCAGTAACGACCGTTCCTGCCAGATCATCGACGTGGGATTTGAAGTGGTGGAACGAGAGAGCACACGACAGTCTGATTGGGTCTCGCGCAAACCCTAAGCTGGTTCCGGCGATGAGTCGTGATCGGCGGCGCGTCGGAACTCAAACAACGTCGTTCTTTGCCCACGGCTCTGAACTCGGGTTAACGTTTCTTCCCTGAACGGTTTGGGTGTGATTCAAGAGTGTCGGTGATTTGGAGGCCGACATGTTTGAAGACGATCGCCCGCGGCTGCGGGTTTTGCTGGACCATTTTAGTCTCGTTGAGGATGAGCGGGAGCAATGGCGGGTCGCCCATCCGTTACCCGAGGTGCTTCTTCTGGTCGTTTGCGGGACGATCGGCGCATGCGACGATTTTGACGAGATCGTCGAATGGGGGGAGGATAACCTGGCGTTTTTACGTCGGTTTCTTCCCTATCACCATG